>JACVJC010000006.1 GCA_015711795.1 Candidatus Geothermocultor quzhuomuensis | reverse complement strand
TAAGGCACGTGCTCTCCCACTGAGCTAATCGCCCATCCTTTCACTCCTCACTGACTTTAGTTTTTTAATTTAGAAATAAACTAAAGCTAACCTGAAAGCTTTATTACAAATCTCCAGTTTTTTAAACTCACCAACTCTCTCTTTTGCATCATCCAAAAGCCAGCAGGCTAAATACTAAAATGGTGCCCCCAAGGGAATTCGAATCCCTGCCGCAGCCTTGAAAGGGCTGTGTCCTAGGCCTCTAGACGATGGGGGCACGTCTCAAACCTTATTATATTTTAATATTTACAATTTACTAAACCAAAATTCTTTATTTATATCCTTTTTTGCTTTTGGTGAGCCCGGAAGGAATCGAACCTTCGACACCCGGATTAAAAGTCCGGTGCTCTTCCTACTGAGCTACGGGCCCCTATTTCCCTTTATTAACTTTTCAAAGTAGATAAGTTCCTAATCAAGTTGATATTCTCAGCTGAACCGAAAATAACTGGACAAAAACATTTTAGTTAATTTAATCCTTCTTGGCTACTTTATCTGGAGACAAAGCAGAGAAATTTTACTACAGGCCTTATTAGGAGTCAAACAAAAAGGGAAGTGACTCAAATAAACAATAAAAAGCAATAATTTTAAGCTTAAATCATTCCGCCTCGACCAATCATCATTCGCAAGTTTTCTGGTTGTGATGACTTAGATAAAGCATCTTCAACTGAAACTATTCCCTTGAGAACTAAATCTCTTAAACATTGGTCTAAAGTTTGCATTCCCTGCGCCTTGCTTGATTGAATAACATTATCCATCATGTGAGTTTTTCCCTCACGAATTAAATTCCGAATAGCTGGAACAGCAATCATAATCTCCATAGCGACTGTCAAACCTTGCTTATCTTTCCTAGGAAGAATTGTTTGGCAAAGAACTCCCTCAATTACATTAGAAAGTTGCATTCTAATTTGCTGTTGTTGGTGGGGAGGGAAGACATCAATAATTCGGTCAACGGTTTGAGCAGCACTAGTTGTATGAAGAGTAGCAAAAACCATATGGCCAGTTTCAGCTGCCGTAACGGCTGCACTAATTGTTTCCAAGTCTCTCATCTCACCAATGAGAATAACATCGGGGTCCTGCCTTAAAACTCTCTTCAAAGCAGCGTTAAAAGAGTGAGTATCTTCATATACCTCTCTTTGGTTAACATAAGCTAGCTTATCTTGATGAAGAAACTCTATTGGATCTTCGATAGTCATAATGTGACAGCGGCGATTGGTGTTTATATAATCAACCATTGCTGCTAAGGTTGTTGACTTGCCACTCCCAGTTGGACCAGTAACAAGAACTAATCCCCTAGGTTTTAAGGCTAACTCTTTCAAAACTTCAGGGAGACCAAGCTCATCAATTGTCTTAATTTTGTAAGGAATGGCTCTAAAGACTGCCCCAAAAGCTCCTCTTCCTAAAAAAAGATTAACTCGAAAACGTGATACTCCTGGAACACTGTAAGCAAAATCAAGTTCTTTCTCTTTCTCGAACATCGCTCTTTTCTCTTGAGTTAAAATGGGAAAAACTAAATCTCTAACATCTTGAGAAGATAGTTTATCAGCACCTTCCATTGGAATAAGCTCACCCCGAATACGAAAGCCAGGCGGACTTCCTGCTTTTAAGTGTAAATCTGAAGCATTAAGTTCAATCGCCTTCTTTAAAAGGTCATCAATCGTATATTGAACTCTTTGAAGTTTTTCAGTTGGGATTGCTTCACCCATTGGTGAACTTGGTTGACTTGCTGAGAAACTTGACACTTCACTCACCTTGTCGGGCTCATTAATTTTTTTTGTTCCACCAAGACCCATAATATCTTCAATATCCATTTTAATCCCTCTTTTCTAAAGGTTATTTTCCTTATTTTTATGGCTCAAATCGATGCTCATTTGTTGAATCTTCTCATTAACTTCTTTTAACCGCTCAACTAAAGTTTCAATAATCCTTAGGGCAAAAGTTGGTTCTTGCCGCACCTTTGCTAAAAAGAGTCCCGCATCTAGCCTTAAAACATAAGTATCACCAACTGCTACTACAGTCGCTGTCCTTTTCCTCTCGCCAAACAAAGCCATCTCACCAAAAAAATCTCTTGGCCCTAAAGTTGCCAAAACAATTTCTTTATCCCCTTTCCCTTTGACAACTCGCACCTTGCCAGATTGAATTAGAAACATGTCATTTCCATCTTCACCCTCTTGAACAATTACTTCACCGTCTCTGTAAAGTTCTCCTGGTTTCTCTGCTTTCAACACTTTGACTCCCTTTTTGGTAAAATTTTCAGTAAAAACTTTATTAAAAATTATGCCTTAATTTTAACAAAAATAACAGTGAACGAGCAAAAGGTGCATTTACTTGACACCCAAAGAGAGAAAATGTAAGATTTCACCTTAGCTTTAATTCAACTAATGCTATTAAACAAAGCACTCCTGATTTAACTTAGTTTTTTCTTAACTAGAGATGGAAAAGATAATTGATAAAGTCACTTCCATAACTCGAATTAAAGTAAACAAATGTGATATCCAAAAAATACTTGCCAGCATTTTAAGGACAAGAAACTTTTGGGGAGTTTTAGATTTATCTAACTTACCCTTTAATGTTGTTGTTCAAGCAGTAAAAGAGCTAGAAAAAAACGGTTTGCTTAAGCTCTCAAATAGTTATATTTCCCTCACCAAGAAAGGAATGGAATTCTGCCAAAGAGAAAAAATCACCCCACCTGAAAGCTTTACTTGCCCATTTTGCCAAGGGAGAGGAATTTCCACAGAGAAATTAAAAGATTTATTGGAAAGATTTAAAAAAATTGTCAAAGATAGACCTGAACCAATTATCCAGTATGACCAAGGCTATGTAACAGAAGAATCAACTATCTCAAGGATTGCTTTAATGGCTGACCGAGGAGATATTCAGGGAAAAGATTTAATCATTTTAGGTGATGATGATTTGGTTAGCATTGCAGCTTCTCTTTCTACATTTCCCAAGAGAGTGGTGGTTTTAGAAGTTGATCAAAGACTAATTGATTTTATAAATTCAGTCGCAAGAAGCGAAGGCTTTGAAATTGAAACTTATCATCATGATTTAAAAAACAAACTACCTGAAAACTTAGTTAGTAATTTTGATACTTTCCTTACCGACCCCCCTGAAACAATTGCTGGTTTAGAAGTTTTTATCGGTCGGGGGTTAACAGCTTTAAAGGGAGCTGGAAGTGCTGGCTATTTTGGTTTAACTTTAATTGAATCCTCCTTGAAAAAATGGCAAGAATTTGAAAAGATTCTCGTCGGTAATTTTAAAGTTGCCGTCACTGACATAATTCGCGATTTTAACACTTACCTCAACTGGGATTATCTTTTGGAAAGCATTAGAAATGATCTCCCTCCTCTCAAGAGAAAACCAAAAATTAATTGGTATCGCTCCTCAATGTTCAGAATAGAAACTTTGGAAGATACTTCAATCATTCCCAATGAAGATGTTTCCGGCAAAGATCTCTATGTCGATAGAGAAGCTTTAATTTACACCAAGGAAAGGTGGAGAGATGTGGATTAAACCTAACTCAATTTCTTTTGTTAAGGGAGCTGCAGAAGGAAATACCTTTTTAAACGCCTTCGATAATGCTCTTCTCGAGGCAAAGATTGGCAATTACAATTTAATTAAAGTAAGTAGTGTTATACCAGCCAAAACAATGGTTAAAAAACTCCCTCAATTTGAAGAAGGCACCTTAATTCCTGCCGTTTACTCTTACATCACTAGTAGCCTTCCTGGCGAAATTGTTTCTGCAGCAGTCGGAGTTGGTTTTTCAACCAATAGCTATGGTCTTATTTATGAATACGCTCATCGTGGTTCGAGCAAAGTAGCTGAAGAAATCGTTAAGAAAATGATTGGAGAAGGATTTAAAAAAAGAGGCTTAAAACTAGAGAAAATCAAGATAATTTCATCTGAACATAAAGTGAAAAGAATTGGCTGCGCTACAGCTGCAGTTGTCCTATGGGTAGATAAAGAGTAGATAAAGATATTTAAAAAGGAGTAATAAGGTGAATAAAAATTATTCCTGGTTCAGTGAGCCAGCTTGCCTCTCTTTTGAACATCGCTATAAAGTTGAAAAGGTTCTTTTCAAAGGAAACTCAAAGTTCCAAAAGATTGAAATCATCGAAAACCTAGAGTTCGGGAAAATGCTTATTCTTGATGGTGCGGTTCAAACTAGTGAAAAAGATGAATTTATCTATCATGAAATGCTAGTTCATGTTCCACTTTTCACTCATCCTCACCCAAAATCTGTCCTCATAGTCGGAGGAGGAGATGGAGGAGCTCTCAGAAGAACTCTTTATCATCCAGTTGATTCTGTAAGTTTAGTTGAATTAGACCAAGAAGTAGTTGAAGTTTGTCAAAAATTTCTCCCATCAGTCTCAGGAAATGCTTTTAAAGATAAACGCTCTAAGATAATTTTTGGTGACGGCGTTAACTTTATTAAAAAACCAGAAGAAAAGTTTGATGTTATCCTTGTTGATTCAACTGACCCAATTGGACCTGCTGAGAAATTATTTTCTAAGGAATTTTATCGAGATGCTTTTAATGCTTTAAAAGATAAAGGAATCTTTGTTACTCAAAGTGGCTCACCAATTTTTCAAGAAAATGTTCTCAAGTTAGCTTACTTCGGTCTTAAATCTTTCTTTCCCCTTGTCCATGTTTATCTTTGCTTTGTACCTACTTATCCTGGTGTCCTCTGGAGCTACACCATTGCCTCTAAATTTTGGAATCCAGTTAACTTAAAGCAAGAAGCAATTGAAAAAACTATGAATAAGCTAAACCTTAAAACAAACTACTATTCTCCTCAAATTCATCTTTCTGCTTTCTCGTTGCCCAAATTTATTCAAGATATGATAAGAGGGTAGCTATCGATGGAATTAATCCCACCAAATCCACCTTTTCTGGCTGCTCAAACTACTCAAGTAACAAGCTCTCGAGCTTTAATCATTGGAGTACCTCTTGACAAAACTGAAACTTTCCGAGAGGGAACAAAATTTGCTCCTGACAAAATCCGCCAGGTTTCTGATAGTCTTGAAAATTACAGCCCTCAACTTCAAAAAAGCTTAGAAGAGATTAATTTAGTTGATTTAGGAAATATCAATTTAGAAGAACTCTCTTTAGTTAACGCTCTTTTAGAAATTGAAAAAGTAATAGAAGAAAATGCTCAAGGTAAATTAGTGACTCTCTTGGGAGGTGAACATACTCTCTCTCTAGCGTCGGTGAGAGGTTTAAAATCACACTACCCTGAACTTGCCGTTATTCAAATCGATGCCCATCTTGACTTGCGGGAATCTTACCAGAATAAGAAATATTCTCACGCTACTGTTGCTAGAAGAATTATCGAAGTTCTCGATTCGCCCAAATCCTTCATTCAACTTGGCATTCGTTCGGGTGATAAGGAAGAGTTTAACTCGTTAAAATACTCTCAACACTACTCTAGCCAAAGTCTAAAGATTCCCCCAGAAGTAATCTCAACTATTAAAGAAAAACCAATTTATCTATCAATTGATATTGATGTTCTTGACCCCAGTGTTGCCCCCGGAACTGGGAATCCTGAACCAGGAGGTTTTACTTACCTTGAGCTCATTAAGGCTCTCAAACAACTTAGGGGAATGAAAGTTATTGGCTTTGACCTAGTTGAAGTATCTCCGCCACACGATTATGGAAATATTACTTCGATAACGGCCGCTAAAATCGTTCGAGAATGCCTGCTCCTTTACACATAACCTTTTTATCTCTAGCTAGATAGCCTCATAATCATAATTAAAGGTAAGTTTTTTCCTAATCCAGCCATTTTCCTCTTGAAAAGAAGATAAAAATGAAATATAATCCTTTATTAATAAAATATTCTTATTAAATGAATAAGCAATATCTATTATTGGTGGCAGTGGTGCTGGGCACCCCGCGGGCTGCAAACCCGTTGGCTTCGCCTTAAAAAGCGAGGAGGAGGTTCGATTCCCCCTGCCACCTCCAAGCCTGCCCCTAGCAAGCTTGAGATTAGAAAATCGAGAGGGTTTAAGTAAAGCATTTCCAGGTTACTAAGCCCCATAAAAGGCAAGGTGGTCTATATTCTACTTGCCTGACTTTCATAAATACTAAGGTCAGATGCAATATTAAAAAGAGAAGGAAAATGAAGAGTCTAGTTGTTGGAGTAGTAGGTCATGTTGACCATGGCAAAACTTCTTTAGTTAAAGCTTTGACTGGAATTGATACAGATAGGCTTCCTGAGGAAAAGAAAAGAGAAATGTCAATTGAGCCTGGTTTTGCCTTCCTTAAACTTCCCTCAGGAATAAACCTCGAGTTTATCGATGTTCCTGGTCACGAAAGGCTTATCCATAATATGCTTAAAGGGATCTGGTCAATTGATATAGCTATTCTCGTCGTCGCAGCTGATGACGGAGTAATGCCTCAAACAGTTGAACACTTAAACATTTTAAAGCTTTTAGGAGTTAAAAATGGGCTAGTTGTCATAACCAAGATTGATATTGTCAAGCAAGAATTGCTTTACTTGGTCACCGATGAGGTTAAAAAACTTGTTAATAAAACCTTTCTCGAAGACCCTCCAAT
Organism: Candidatus Geothermocultor quzhuomuensis; assembly: GCA_015711795.1. Taxonomy (GTDB): domain Bacteria; phylum Actinomycetota; class Aquicultoria; order Geothermocultorales; family Geothermocultoraceae; genus Geothermocultor; species Geothermocultor quzhuomuensis. The sequence continues at coordinate 74,276 of JACVJC010000006.1, read as the reverse complement.
TATTTATTTCTCTTTTCTCACTAAGGAAGGGAGGAGCCAATTAATAGAAGAGCTTGATAAAATAGCGAACCAAACAGCCCAAAAAAAAAGGGAAAAACCATTTAGGCTTTCAATTGATCGATTCTTCACTTATTCAGGCTTGGGAACCATTGTTACAGGAACCATTGCCTCAGGAGAAATAAGGAAAGGCGAGGAAATCCAAATTTACCCCAAAAGTCAGGTAGCTAGAGTGAGGTCTCTTCAGGTTCACCGAGAGGAAGTTGATAAAGCAATTGCTGGACAAAGGGTTGGGATAAATCTTTCAGGGGTGAAAATTGAGGAAATAAAGCGTGGGATGACTTTAGGAAAGCCAAACGATTTTATTCCCCACTTTTTCTTTAACGCTCGCCTCTTTTACCTTCCTAATAATGAAAAGCCCCTTTTTAACCGTGAGAAAGTCAAAATTTATCATGGAGCAACCGAAGCTTTAGGGCGAGTAATCTTAATTGAAAGAGAGAGAATCTTGCCTGGCGAAAGTGCTTTTGCTCAAATCCGACTGGAAGAAAAAATTGTCTCGCTTCCTTTTGACCGTTTCATCATAAGAAGCTTAAGCCCCCCAGCTACTATTGGCGGTGGCATTATCCTAGAAATCCAACCAAAAAAGTACCGCCAGCGAGAAAGAGGAACCTCCCAAAGGTTGGAGAAGCTAGAAAGAAGCAACGAAGAAGGTATTATTGAAGAATTAACTAAAAAAAGTCTCCTCCGACCTTTTACCTTAAAAGAAATTAGCCAAAAGGCAGGATTTAGCCCCAAGAGAACCCTTGAGATTATAGAAAAATTGACATCTGCTGGGAATCTTTTAACCTTAAGCGACAAAACGGTAGTTCACAAAATCGCTTTTGAAAACCTTAAGGAATTAATCTTGAATAAGATGACTGCTCTTTGCCAAAAAAATTCTCTCCACTCTATCTTTACTAAGGAAGAGCTCAGGACTCAAATCTCTCCTTACCTCTCACCAAAGTTGTTCGATTATGCTCTTAACGCGCTTGCCAAAGAAAGAAAGATAATAATAAATGGGATAAGTGCACGGTTGGTCAACATGAAAGTAGAGCTAACTTCGACTCAAAAGCTTATTCAAGAGAAATTAATCCAAAAATTCCAGTCTTTGGGTCGAAAGCCTTTATGGTCAAGTGAGATTGAAAAAATCCTCCCCGATTTACCTTTAAAGGAAGTTAAAAAGGTTCTCCACTATCTTTTGGAAATTGGAATGATTACTTGCCTTAACGATGGGAGTTTTCTTTTCACTGAATCCTTAAACAAGATGAAGAAGGAAATTGAAGAATACCTAAACCTATATGGAAAAATTGATATTTTAGAAGCAAAAAATGTCCTCAAGCTTGGTCGGAGAGCAACCATAGCAATTTTAGAACATCTCGATAATTTAAAAATAACCACAAGAGATGGAAACTATCGAATTTTAATTAAAGATAAAAGGTCTGATTAAGATAAAAATAAGTTCTTAATCTCTCTTTTCCTCAAGCATTTAACAGGAAAAGGTAGCTGAAATAATTTGCTACTCATTTTAAAATTTAATAAAGATGTAAAACGAAGTGAACTCAAGTGTTCTAACATTCTTAAGAATTTGAGAATAATCTATGAAGATTGTTCGATGAATTTTTCAACTTAAACTGGTTATCGTCATTGTGTGGTTTTTTAAATGCCAAAAGGGTCTAATAACTTAATATCCCCAATCAAAAAAGGTTCTCTATGCACTGGCAAGATTGTCTTTTCCCTTTTTAACCCTCACTTTTTATCCTCTCCCCAAAGCCTGTAGCAGAGAGAGGAGAAAAAGAGAATTTAATATCGAAGCAAGAATTTGACAAAAGAATTACGCAAAAGAAAAACTCAAAGTTAAATCTTAGCTTTTACTGACTCAATAATAGATTTTAAGATTATTTTGCCGTCGGAAGATCCTAAAAGGGGTTCGACTGACCGCTCAGGGTGAGGCATTAGCCCAAAGATATTACCCCTTTCATTGATAATTCCAGCAATATTTTCAATGGAACCATTAGGATTAGCTTCCTCAGTTATATTTCCTTTTTCATCGCAATATCTCAAAACAATCTGGTTATTTGCTTTTAATTGAGTAACGACTTCAGGAGGAGCGTAGTAATTTCCTTCATAGTGAGCGATGGGAATTTTTAAAATTTGCCCCTTTTTGGCTAGTTTGGTGAAAGGAGTTTCGGGATTTTCCACACGGAGGTAAACATAGCGACAAATAAATTTTAAACTTTTGTTTCTAAGCATTGCACCAGGTAAAAGACCACTTTCAAGCAAAATTTGAAAGCCATTGCAAATCCCAATGACTAAGCCACCTTCTAAAGCAAATTTTTTAACCGCTTCCATAACGGGCGAGAGGTGAGCAATTGAGCCTGTTCTTAAATAATCGCCGTAGGAAAATCCTCCTGGCAAAATCAAACAATCATAAGAAAAGAGGTTAGTCTCTTGATGCCAAACATAGGAGACATTTTCACCCAGAAACTGAACAGCATAATAGCAATCCATATCGCAGTTAGAACCAGGGAAAACAATAACGCCAAATTTCATTTTAATCTTCTATTTCAAAAAAATAGTCTTCAATAACGGGATTAGCTAAAAGGCGGTCGCACATCGACTTTACTTGCTTTTCAATTTCTTCCTCTTTTTCTTCATCCATTTCAATTACGATGTATTTGCCAATTCTTACATCTTGAACACCTTGATAGCCCAAGTTCTCTAAAGCCTTAGCAACTGTCTGCCCTTGGGGATCTAAGATTCCTTCTTTTAAAGTGATAAAAACTTTAACCTTTGCCATTTCCCCTCCACACAAGGCTTAAGCTTTTTAGCTCTGAAAAGTAAAGGGCTGAAGTTGAAAATCTCTTCCTTAATCTCTCAATCATTACTACTTAATTCTTCAGTCTGCTTACTGCTCTACTTCATTCAATAACTGTAACAATCTCTTCAAGGCTCTTTCTTGGTCTTGCCCTCGGAACTTTAAGAGGGCGACCAATAGGAACAATAGCTGTTAAATACCAAGGCGGCTCAACCTTAAGAATTTCTTCAAGCTCCCTTAAGGCAATGAGCGGTCCAGTCATCCAGCAACCTCCATAACCTAAAGCAGTCGCTGCTAACAAGAGGTTTTCAACTGCAGCGGCCACACTTTGTTCATTGGAATCACTTTGAATATGGCTTGCTAGCATGGCATCATAAACCCTCATCGTCTCTTGGACAATATATTTTTCCTGCTTACCCAAGACAGCAATGACTAAAGGAGCATTTTCAAAAAAAGTAAAGAAGTAGCGGTAATGTTCGATGCGATCTTTTTTCTCCTGGAGCTCAGGATGAGTTTTAATCTGATCGATTTTTTGATGAATGATTGATGCCATTTTTTTAATCACATCCCGATTTTTAACCACTATAAAGTGCCAAGGTTGATAGTTATGAGCACTAGGTGCAAGCCGAGCTGCTTCAATCATCTTTTTCCAATCTTCATCTTTAACTGGCTCCTCAAGAAACTTTCTAATACTCCTTCTTTGAAAGATAACTTCAAAAAAATCCATATCTTTTAGCCTTCTCCAAGTATTTTCCACTTTCTTGTATTAGGACATATATCCCCTATCTCACAAAAGTGAGAAAGGTTAGACTGGTTTTTAAATTTTTTCGAGGCGCTCAAAGACTACCCCTAGATTTTTAATGAACTGACCGTAGTCAAAGATGTTTTCTATCTCGTCTTTAGTCAGCAATTTTCCAACTTGACCATCGATTATAAGATTCTCTTTAAAACTACTCTCTTCTTCCCAACTTTTAAAAGCATTTCTCTGAACGATTTGGTAAGCCTCCTCCCGGGAAAGCCCCTTTTCAATCAAAGCTAAAAGAACTTTTTGAGAAAAGACAAGCCCTTTAGAAAGCTCAAGGTTTTGCCTCATCTTTTCCTTGTTAACCTTTAAATTGACAATAACATCTTTAAATTTATTAAGAATATAATCAAGAGCAATGGTTGAATCAGGTATGACAATTCGCTCAACCGAAGAATGGGAAATATCCCGCTCATGCCAGAGAGCAATATTTTCCATCCCGGCGAATGCATTTGACCTAATCAACCTAGCTAAACCGCAAATTCTCTCGCAAATAATAGGATTTTTCTTGTGTGGCATGGCTGATGAACCTTTTTGCCCTTTCTTAAAAGGTTCCTCAACCTCTAAGACTTCAGTTCTTTGAAGGTGCCTAATTTCAGTAGCAAACTTTTCTAGAGAAGAAGCTGTAATAGCTAGTACCGTCAAAAATTCAGCATGCCTATCCCTCTGAAGGATTTGAGAAGAAACTTCAGCTGGTTTTAAACCCAATTTCTCGCAAACATACTTTTCAACAAAAGGGTTAACTTCAGCGTAAGTCCCAACCACCCCTGAAATTTTGCCGTAAGAGATGGTCTCCTTAGCCCTTTCTAGCCTAGTTAAATTTCTTCTCATCTCAAAAGCCCAAAGGGCAAGTTTTAAACCAAAAGTAATAGGCTCAGCATGAACCCCATGAGTTCTTCCCATCATCAAAGTATTTTTAAATTCAACTGCCCTTTTCTTTAAAATATCAATAAGTTCCTTTATATCTTGGATTAAAATTTCACTTGCTTCCTTCATTAAAAGAGAAAGAGCCGTGTCAACCACATCTGAAGAGGTCATTCCATAATGGAGATAGCGAGCAGCTTCCCCAACATTTTCTCCAACTACAGTTAGAAAAGCAATAACATCATGCTCAACTTCTTTTTCAATCTCTTCAATTCGAGCAAGATTAAAAGAAGCCTTTTGCTTGATTTCCTCAAGTGCCTCAACTGGTACTTTCCCTAGTTTTGACCGGGCTTCAACAGATGCTAGCTCAACTTGAAGCCATTTTTGAAATTTGTTCTCTTCTGACCAAACTTCTCCCATCCGAGGAAGGGTATATTTCTTAATCACTTCCCCACTCCCAATTCTTTGCCCCTAGCTCTTCTAGTTAACAGTAAGCAGTTAGGAGTTTCTCTTACTACCTGTTATCTGCTTCCTGTTACCCGCCTCCTTGAGCTAGTTCCTCTTTATACTCTTTTAACTTCTTCCTAATTTCTGGATATTTCAAGGAAAGGATCTGAGCAGCTAAAATAGCACTGTTGCGAGCTAAGCCAATTCCAACTGTAGCAACTGGCACTCCATTGGGCATTTGAACGATAGAAAAAAGGGAATCCATTCCCCCTAAATCTTTAGTTTCCATAGGAACACCAATTACTGGAAGAGGAGTAATGGCTGCAATAATACCAGGAAGATGAGCTGCTTTTCCTGCTCCGGCAATTACCACTTCAATTCCCCTCTTCTCAAGCTCCTCAGTATATCGAAAAAGAGCTTTTGGATTACGATGAGCTGAGATAATTTTTTCCTCGTAAGGAATGCCAAACTTTCTTAAAATAATGGTTGCTTCTTTCATTACTGGTTCGTCAGAAGAACTGCCCATAACAATAGCTACTTTAGGTTCTTTCACTTACTTACCTCCATTTTTTCGACTCTTAAGCCTATATCTTTTCGGTAATGCATACCTTGAAAATAAATTTTTTCAACAGCTTGATAAGCTTTCTCCCTCGCTTCTTTAAAAGAAGACCCAATGGCGCTAATATTGAGAGCTCTCCCACCAGCCGTAACAAACTTACCGTTTTGCAACTTAGTCCCGGCATGGAAAACTTGAACCCCTTCAATTTGAGAAACCTCCTCCAGCCCTTCAATTGGGAAGCCTGTTTGATAACTTAAAGGATAACCTTGAGAAGCAATAACCACTGTAATACACTTCTCAGGATAAAAGGAAATTTGATAATCGCTTAATCCACCATCAATTACTGCCATCATTATCTCGACCAAGTCGCTCTTGAGAAGAGGTAAGATAGCTTGAGATTCAGGGTCACCAAAGCGACAGTTATATTCTAAAACTTTAGGTCCTTCCTTAGTTAAAATGAGTCCGCCATACAAAATACCTTGATAAGAAAGGTTTTCTTTTTTCATCCCCTCAATAGTAGGGTAAAAAATTTTCTCCATGATTTCCTGAAAAGCCTTTTGAGAAAGTTGAGGGACAGGGGAATAACTACCCATTCCACCAGTATTTAAACCCTCATCATTATCAAAAGCTCTTTTATAATCCTGAGCTGGTGTTAATGGTAAAACTGACTCCCCATCAGTAAAAGCTAAAATCGTAACTTCTTCACCTTCCAAATACTCTTCAATGTTAACAACTTCACCTGCTTTTCCAAACTTTTTCACAATAAAACAGTCCTCTAAAGCCTGGAGAGCCGTTCCTAAATCAAAGGAAACAACTGCCCCCTTGCCTCCTGCTAAGCCATCAGCTTTAACGACTAGAGGAAAATCACTTTTTTTAACATATTCTAAAGCCTCCTCATATCGGTTAAATTTAACAGCTTTTGCTGTGGGGACTCCATATTTATTCATTAAATCTTTAGCAAAGCTCTTGCTCCCTTCCATCATTGCTCCTCTTTTTTTAGGACCAAAGATCTTCAAGTTTCGCTTCTCAAACTCATCAGCTATCCCTTCAACCAAAGGAGCCTCAGGGCCAACTACTGTCAAATCAATCTTTTTTTCTTGAGCAAAATCAGCTACTGACTTAATGTCCAAAGGGTCAAGATCAAAGCACTCAGCGAGTTGAGCCATCCCTCCATTACCTGGCAGACAATAAATCTTGTCAACAAGAGGGCTTTGGCTAATTTTCCAGGTCAAGGCGTGCTCACGTCCACCTGAACCAACAACCAATACTTTCATCTATTCCCCCAAAAAGAAAACCCTTTCAAAGAATAGCTTAAGAAAGAGATTTTGGTCAAGAAAGAATTAAGTTACTTTCTCCTTAAAGATGGAAGAAGATGAAAGAGGGAGAAAATCCCTTCCATGAGGGAAAATCGTTTCACTTCTCCTGGGTCCAACGGCAATTATCTCAACTGGAACCCCCACCCATTTTTCAATAGCTTTAATAAAATTCCTAGCTGCTCTAGGTAAGCGTTGATAATCTTTAACTTGAGTAATATCTTCTTTCCAACCCTTCATTTCTTCATAAATAGGGGTTGCCTTATGAAAAATAGTTTGATGAGGTGGATAAGTCTCATAAACTTTCCCTTCATACTCATAAGCAACACAAATCTTAATGGACTCGAATTGAGAAAGAACATCGAGCTTAGTTAAAGCAATGGAGTCAAGGCTATTAATCATAGCTGCATAGCGAAGTAGAACAATATCAAGCCAACCGCACCTTCTCTTTCGGCCAGTTGTCGTTCCATATTCCACACCAATTTCCGCCATTTTCTCGCCAATCTCATTTTTTTGCTCTGTTGGGAAGGGTCCCGAACCAACTCGAGTAACATAAGCTTTAGTCACCCCTAAAACATAATTTATTTTTTTAGGTCCAACACCAAGACCAGTACAAGCTCCCCCTGCGATTGGTGAAGAAGAGGTAACAAAGGGATAAGTTCCATAATCAACATCGAGAAAAGTTCCTTGAGCTCCCTCAAAAAGAACATTCTTGCCTTCGCTTAAAGCTTGATTTACCAGCAAAGAGGTATCAGCAATATGTTCCTTTAGCCTCTCAGCATAAGAAGCATATTTTTCAATTATCTCATTTAAATCAACTGGTTTTTGACTATAGACTTTGGTCAAAATGCGGTTTTTTTCTCTTAATGCATGTTCCAATTTAACCTTAAATATTTTCATATCTAAAAGGTCTTGAACCCTTATCCCAGAACGAGCAGCTTTATCAGCATAAGTAGGACCAATTCCCCTCCGAGTAGTCCCAATAGCATACTTACCTAGCTTCTTTTCAGCCAAACCATCCAGAATCTTATGGTAAGGCATAATGAGATGAGCATTAGAAGAAACTTTGAGCTTCTTGGTGCTAATGCCTCTAGCTTCCAAGCCATCCATTTCATAAATTAAAACTTCAGGGTCGACAACAACACCTGAACCAATAACTGGAATAATATGAGGATAAATTATTCCTGATGGAAGGAGATGAAATTTAAAAGCTTCTTCCCCATTAACAACTGTGTGCCCGGCATTATTTCCTCCATTGTATCGAGCAACAATGTCCATCTGGTTAGCGAGTAAATCGACAATCTTGCCTTTTCCTTCATCTCCCCACTGTGTCCCGACAATTACAATCCCTGACATCTCAACCTCTATTTTAAGCTACTTCTACTGGTAAGCGATTAAGTATAGAGCGAGCGGCAACCACCCCTGAAACTGAAGACTGGACTAAACTCCGAGTAATTCCAGCTCCATCCCCAATCGCATAAAGATTTTTAACTTCAGTTTCCAGTTCCTTTGTGAGTTTCAATCGTGAAGAATAAAACTTGACCTCAACCCCATAAAGCAAACTATTTTTAGAATAAACTCCAGGAGTAACTTTGTCCATCGCTTGAAGCATCTCCAAAATATCGGAAAGATAACGATAAGGCAAAACAAAGGATAAATCGCCTGGGGTAGCTTCCTGCAAAGTCGGAATAACTGTGCTTCTTTTAACTCTTTCACTGGTTGAGCGACGACCAAGTTCTAAGTCTCCAAGCCGCTGAAGGATAATCCCGTCACCAAGGAGATTGGCCAACCTAGCAATATATTTACCGTAGGCTATTGGCTCCTTAAAGGGTTCAGTAAAATTAGTTGAGACAAGAAGAGCAAAATTAGTATTATCTGTCTTTTTATCAGCGTAAGAATGACCGTTAACTGTAATAACATCTTCATAAACCTCTCTTGAAACTACTCCATAGGGATTCATACAAAAAGTTCTCACCTTGTCTTCAAAAGATTTTGAATAATAAATAAACTTCGCCTCATAAAGGTAGGAAGTAAGAGGTTCCATCACTATTGCTGGCACCTCGACTCTGAGCCCAATGTCAACCGCATTTTTCTGTAAAGATAAAGAAAGCCTTTTTGCCTCCTTAAAAAGCCAATCTGCTCCCTCTCTACCAGGAGCAATAATGACAACATCAGAGTTGAACTCGCCTTTGGCTGTTATAACACCTTGAACTTTGCCACCTTTAACTAAAATTTCCTGAACTTCGGTGGAAAATAAGATATCTACTTTCTCTTTGAGAAAATCTTTTAAATTTTTCAAAACTTTGGCACAGTTTTCTGTCCCTAAATGCTTCATTCGAATTGGAATCAGGGTTAAATTAGCTAAAACAGCTTGTTGTTGAATTTCTTTAATTTTTTCTTCATTCAAACCATACTCGATATTTGGGGCACCAAACTCTTGATAAATTTGGTCTACATAATTAATGTAAGAAGTAAGTTCCTCTCGAGAGAAATACTCACTTAGCCAGCCACCAACTTCCAGAGAGAAGGTTAACTTGCCGTCACTAAAAGCCCCAGCCCCACCCCAGCCACAAGTAATAGAACAAGGGCGACAAAAAATACATTTACCTTCTCGGGCTGGACAATTTCTTCCCTCTAAATCTTTTCCCTTTTCTAAGATAAGAATTCTTAAGCTGCCCTTCTTGACCAGCTCGAGAGCGGAAAAAATACCAGCTGGTCCTGCTCCCACAATAATAACATCATATTTCTTCATAAAAACCACCAAATTAACTTTACGAAAAGCCTTTTAAAAACCCAATCAATTATATATCTCTTTTATCTCAGAGAAAAGCTTGGGGGCCGAATAACAAACTAAATTATCCCTTAACTTTAAAGATTGAGAACAGCATTTCGATAAGCATTAATTAAATTAAGAGTTAATTTCCCAATCTTAAAGCAATTTTCATTGATTGAGCTTAGAGGGAGGATTTCAATTATCGAATTAGTCAGGAAAGCTTCTTCAAATTGAGCTAATCCCTCCTTCCTTATATGAGTTTCTTTCACCTTAAAGCCAAGGGATAAAGCAAGATTAAAAACAAAACTCCTGGTGACACCAGGGAGAATTTTTAAGTCAAGTGAAGGGGTATAAAGCGTACCATACTTAACAAAGAAAATGTTAGTTATCGTTCCTTCGGTAATAAATCCACCCTGGTCATAGTAAATGACTTCATAAAAACCTTGCTGACAGCTTTCTTCTCTTGAAAGTAAATTAGGTAAAAAGTTAAGTGATTTGAGGTGTCTAAAAAAAGAACGATTTTCCGGAAGAAGGAGCGCCTTAACTCCTTCTAGATAAAAATTCTCAGGTAAAGGGAGGTAGTCCTCAGTATAAACAATTAAAGAGGGCTCTTTAAAATCTTTAAACATAGCACTTCTTTTTCCAATCCCTCTCGTTAAAATAATCTTTAAAATCTTTTCACCTCTTGAATTTAAAATTTCTTCTATTGCCTTCTCAATTTTTCGCCATGGAGGGAACTTAATTCCAATCTCTTTTGCTCCTTTCTCCAACCTCTCCAAATGCTTTTGGATAAGGAAGGGCTTTCCATGATAAACTCGAATAGTTTCAAATAAGCCGTCTCCATATTGAAAACCGCGGTCCAAAATGGAAATTTTTGCTTCGTTTAAAGGAACTATTTGACCATTAACAAAAGCCAAATCGCTCATTTCTCGCTCAATTCCCTTCTACCCCTGATTAAAAAGATTGATTAACTGCTTCTATTAAGGCTTTTGCTTTATCCAAAGTTTCCTGATATTCAGCTTCAGGGTCAGAATCAGCTACTATACCTCCACCAACTTGGAAGTAAGCTGTTCCTTCTTTAACCAAAAAAGTCCTAATGGCAATGTTTAAATCCATATCTCCGCAAAAAGAGATATAACCAATAGAGCCGGTGTAGATTCCTCTTTTAGTTGGTTCAAGCTCCTCAATTATTTCCATTGCTCTAATTTTAGGAGCACCGGTGATAGAACCACCTGGGAAAGTAGCCATCAACAAATCAACAGCATCATTCCCTTCTCTCAGTCTTCCTTCAACCGTTGAAACAAGATGAAAAACAGTAGCGTATTTTTCTAGGGAAAAAAGTTCCGTCACCTTAACACTTCCATACTCACAAACTTTTCCTAAATCGTTTCGCTCTAAATCAACAATCATTAAGTTCTCCGCTCGGTCCTTTGGACTCAAGGAAAGCTCCTGAGCTAATTTCTCGTCCTCTTCAGGGCTTCCACCACGAGGGCGAGTGCCTTTTATCGGACGTGTCTCAACCCAGCCTTCCTTCAACCTTAAAAATCTCTCAGGAGAAGAACTAACAACCTCAAATTGGTCAAATTTGAGATAAGCAGCGAAGGGAGAAGGGTTTATTCTTTGTAGAATCTGATAAAGAGTAAAACCATCGACTGAGAGTAAGCTATGAAAGCGTTGAGAAAGGTTGACTTGATAAATATCACCAGCAAAAATATATTCAATGGCTCTCTTAACCGCTTCCAAGTAACCTTTCTTGGTAAAATTGGATTGAAAAAAATTTTTCTTATAAAACTTTTTTCTTTTTTTTCTTTTTCTGTTTCCAACTCTTTTTATTTTCTCCTTTAACCTCCTCATTGCTTCTCGAGTTAACGAAACGAGATAGAGAGAATTTTCAAAATGGTCAAAAATTAACCCGTGGTCATAAAAGCCTAAATATATTTCAGGAAGGTCTAAATCGTCTTGAGCAATTGAAGGTAATTTTTCCAGATGGGATTTAAGATCATAAGAGAAATAACCAACTGCCCCACCTAAAAAAGGTAAGCCAGAATGGCCCTGAAGTTGATAGTTCTTAAGTAAACTCTTAAGGAGATAAAGAGGATTTCCTTTTCTTTCTTTTAACTTTCCCCTTTCAAGAACCTGAAGTTTCCTGCCTTTACCTTTCAAAACTAAAAAAGGCTCACTAGAGATAAAGGAATAGCGCCCTATCTTCTCATTCCTCATTCGACTTTCAAGCAAAAAGGGATGATCATCAGGAAGAAATTCTTCAAAAACTTCTTCAGGTAAAAAGGTTGGTTTCTTTTCTTCTGCTAAAAGAGAACCTATTTCCTTCAGAGTTGAATCAATGACAACCACCCAACTTTTAAAGCAGCTTTAAATAGGTAAAAGAGTTACTTTACTCCTCATAAAGATTTTCAAATTTGGTGTAGTGCTCTATAAAAGCAAGAGAAATTTCTCCTGTGGGACCATTACGATGTTTAGCTACATTAATTTCAGCAATTCCCTTCTTTTCAGAATCTCGGTTGTAATAATCTTCTCGATAAATAAAGATAACTAAATCTGCATCTTGCTCAATTGCTCCAGACTCCCTTAAGTCAGAAAGCTGAGGTTTCTTCTCGGCTCTTTGCTCAACAGCTCGGGAAAGTTGAGAAACTGCAATAACTGGGACATTTAATTCTCTACCTAAAATTTTAAGAGCTCGAGAAATCTCTGAAATTTCCTGCTGACGGTTTTCCATTCTTTCGCGACCTTGCATTAATTGAAGATAGTCAATTATAAGCAAGCCAATTTTCTCCTTTGCCATCAACCTTCTTGCTTTTGCTCTTAACTCAATAATGTTGATGTTAGGAGTATCATCTATGAAAATGGGTGCATCAGCCAAGCGACCAACCGCATTAGCTAGCCGAGGCCAAGTGTCATCTTTTAAATTGCCGGTTCTTAAAGCTTTAGCATCCACTCTTGCCTCGGAACAAAGCATTCTTTGAACCAGCTGATGCCTTGACATTTCTAGAGAAAAGATCCCTACTGGTATTCTTTCATTAATCCCGACATGTTGAGCAATGTTTAAAGCTAAAGAAGTTTTGCCCATCGAGGGACGGGCAGCAATAACGATTAAATCCGAAGGATGTAAGCCTGAAGTAAGCTCATCCAGTTTTTCAAAGCCAGTGGAAATACCAGTAACAAGTGACCTAGTTTCGTAAAGCTTCTCAATTTCTTCAAAAGCTTCAGTAACAAGTTCTTTAAGGGGAACAAACTTTTCCGAGATTCTTTTTTTAGCAATATTGAAGATGAAGGTTTCAGCTTGGTCTAATGCCCACTCGACATCTTCAGGAGCATCGTAACCTAATTGAGCAATCTCGGTGGCAACTTTAATTAATGAACGTAAAACAGCATTTCGGTCAACTATCTTAGCATAGTAGGTAGCATTGGCTGCTGTTGGAACACTTGAAACCAAAGTCAAAAGGTAGGGTTTCCCTCCAACTTCTTCTAAAAAACCTCTCGCCTTTAAAATTTCGGAAACAGTTATAGGATCAACAGGCTCCCCCTTAGCGTAAAGGTCAAATATGGCTTCGAAAATTCGTCGATGAGATTCCCGATAAAAACTTGAAGCATCCACGACTTCTAAAACATCATGAATCACCTCTGGTGAAATGAGCATCGAGCCTAAAAGTGAAATCTCTGCCTCTAAATTGTGAGGGGGAACTCTATCGACTAAAAATGACTCTAATGTTTTTTTCTCAACCACTTTCTTCTTCCACCCTTAATTTAACCTCAGTCTCAACTTGATGAAACAACTTTATCGGAATAGGATAGGAACCAGCTTGCTTTATTGGTTCCTCAAGTAATATTTTTTTCTTTTCAACTTCAATGCCCAAATCATTTTTAATTGCTTCTGAAATATCTTTTGAAGTAATTGAACCAAAAAGCTTACCTTCGCTACCAATTTTAGCTTTAATTGTTACTTCCTTTCCTCTTAACCTTTCAGCTATTTCCTCAGCTTCTTTCTTTAAATGTTCTTCTCTTCTCTTCTCAGACTCTTCCTTTTCCCTTAATTCTTTTAAAGAAACTGAATTAGCTAATTGAGCTAAGCCTTTAGGAATTAAATAATTAAAAGCGTAACCTCGAGACACCTCAACTACTTTTCCCTTTTCCCCTAACTTAATTAAATTTTCTAAAAGGATAACTTTGACTTTCATTCCCTCATTATATCTCGAACCAGTATCAATAAGTGAGAGTTTCAGAAATTTCTCTAATAAATTTTTCTATCTTGGAAGCATCCTCAGGAAATGAATAAATAGTAAAATAAACTTCTTCTTGGCTAAATCCTTCCTCATTCAAAAAAGCTGTAATTTTCTCTTTAATTCTTTCAGTTGGAACATCAACGCTTCTCCTTAAAGTCATAGGAAAGAAAACTCCTATTTTTTCCCTCCCATAACGGGCAACCACATCCGAAAAGCGTGTATCTTTAGTGATAATTGAGCCAATTTTGCGTAAAATTTTATTTAAATTTACATCATCAAGAGAAGTTACCTCAAAAGGTAAATGAAGTAAAGCTAGGGAAAAACCAGCACCATATCTTTTCCCGCGGTCAACTTCTTCCTCTATTTTCTTCAAGAAAAATCTTCGATTGTATAAATCAGTTTCACGATCGACCAAAACATATCGATCAACATGAGCCTCTTCAAGGAATTCTTTTGGGGAGGTCTTGCTTTTAATTAATAAAAAAACTAAAAAAGCGATGACAATGAAGAAAATAACAATAATAATATAATAAAGAACCACTTTCAATAAGCCTCCTTTAACTTTCGATAATTAAACCAAGTATCGAAAACCCCAACCCAGGTTAAGACTTGAAATACCAATTGTAACAAAATAGCAACTGAACATAACACAGCCTTCGCCCACCATGGTAATTTGTACTTATCAAAAAAATACCATAAAATTGAAAGTCCTTGAATAAAAAATAATAAGCCAAAGCTGACTAAAAGATTAATACTTCCAATAAAAATTATTTGCTCAAAGTTGCGAGCAAATCGGTAGAAAAAAACACCTGTTAGCCCTAAGATATATCCCCAAACAAGATACCAAGGAAAATGCCAATTTTTAAAGGAAGGAAGGTCTAAGAATTCCAATTTTTTATCTTTTAAAGTCAATCGGGTAACAATAAAATTTAAAAAGCTAATCAAAACACTATAAAAAAATATACCACTTGGCCAAAGATAAACTGAGCTTCTCAAGGCTTTCTCTAAAAAGCGAAATTCATCTACTACTTTTTCTTCCGTCAATCCAGATGAAAAAGCTATTTTTTTCTGCTCATCAAGAAAATTTTCAATTGCTTTCCTTTCAAAGGTAATTGGATTAGTCCCAAAAAAATAGTAAGCAGTTAAACCAGCCCCAATGAATAAAAAAAATATAAATAAGGTGTTAATAAAGATTAGCTTTAAAGGAGTAATCTTTCTTTGAATTAACCAATTTTGAATTATCCCAAACCAAATCAAAATTAACCAAATAAATAATCCCTGAAAAAATGAGAGAAAAATGGTTAAAGAAAAAAGGAGAAAAAAAGCGAGTAAAAGAGTATAAGGTAACCCATGACGAAGATAAAAATGAAAAATTAAAAGAGGAAGAAAGGGAAGGGATAAGAAAAAGAAAAAAGGAAAATAAGAAAAGAAAAAAAAGCTTAAAAGAAAGAGGAAAAAAGTTAATATGGTTTCTTCAATTTTCCTGATTGGTTTATCATTCACCTTACCTAGTCATCGTATAAGGCAAGAGACCCATTTCTCGAGCTCTTTTAATTGCTGTCGCCACAAGCCTTTGATGACGAGCGCAATTACCTGTTGCTCGACGAGATCTAATTTTCCCTCGATCAGAAAGGAACCTTCTAAGAAAGTTATCATCTTTATAGTCAACGAAATCAATACCTTCCTTACAAAAATAACAATATTTTTTTCTCCTTTTAAATAACTCGCCATTCATTTTTTATTCTCCCTAAAATGGAATATCATCTGTGTCTTCGGCATTTTCATCTAAAATTTCTCCCCCTTCAACTAATTCCTCCTCCACCATTTGATTAGCTTGACGAGGGCGGTCAAGAAATTGAACATTAGTTGCCTCTACTTCAACCTTTGATCTATTTTGACCGTCGGAGGTTTGCCAAGACCTCGTTCGAAGCCTTCCTTCCAAGGCGATTCGATATCCCTTTTTTATATACTGTGAACACAACTCAGCTGCTCGACGCCAAACAATGACATCGAAAAAATCTGTTTCAGTCTTCCCTTCCCTATTAGGACGACGATTTACTGCTAACCTTAGGGTTGTTACTGGTGTCCCGTCCGGTGTAAATCTTAGCTCAGGGTCCTTAGTTAATCTTCCAATCAAAACAACTTTATTAATATCCATCTAAGCCCCCTCCTTAACATCGGTTCGGACAATAATATGTCTCAAAATATCACTTGATAATCTTAAAGCTCGATTAATATCACTAACCTTTTTGGGTTCCAATTTAAAGTTTATCACAACATAATAACCTTCTCCATGTTTTTCAATAGGGTAAGCTAACTTCCTCTTCCCCCACTCATCAACCTTCTCAATCTTACCCTTAGCTTTAGAAATTAAAGAAGTAATTCTTTCTATGATTTTTTTAATCGCTTCTTTCTCCTGAGAAGGGTTGAGAATAAACATCAATTCATATAAAGGCAACCTTTTCACCTCCCTTCAGTCTTTTGCCTGTGTCACAGGCAAACAGCTCCCATCCTGACTTTAAGTTAGCCTTCCTGGGAGCAGGGATTCAAAGTGAAGGTATTATATCAAGGGGAAAAACATGAAGCAAGATTTCCCTCAAAATTAAATCTTAACCTCATCTCGATTAAATGAACTTAAAATGGTGTGGGATTTTAACTTTAGAGAGTAGAAAAAGAGAAAAGGTTAACAATAATACAATAAATGAACCAAGAAAAAGAAAGCTTTCCTCAACAAGGTTGATACCAAAAACTGATTTCCTTGACTTTTTTGCTTCTTTCAGCCTCATCTTCTCCTTTGGCTGAAAAGTTTGGAGATTAAATTTAAAGACGGTTCTCTTTTGAAAATCTTTGATATCAGTTAAAGGGGAAGGTAAAGAAGAAATTAAATTTGGTTTTAAAATTAAAGCTTTTTGAGGTTTAAAAGAATTTCTATCCTTAAAAGGCTGAGCTTTATTTAAACCCTCCCAATGGAAACTTGATTCTTTTGAAGAAGAAACTCTTTTGCCCTCACTTTCTTTTAAAACCTTAAAGTTTTGCCCCCCTTTTAAATCCTGATTTATTATTTTCTTTGGCTCTTCCTCCTTTTCAGAGACAAAAGGTGAAAAACTAACTGCACTAGCCAAATAATTGAAATAATTGTTATCTAATAAGGAATTAGGAGAAGGAGCTTTTAAATTAAAGGAATCTTTAACTTGACTATCCAATAGAGGAGCTAAACCATCAATTAAACTTTCTCCTTTTTCTTCCGAAGAAATACTTAAAGTTTCGGGCTCAAGCCTTAATTCAAAGGGCATTTTTTCTTCTCCATCATTAACAATCGAAGCTGATTCTTTTGGGAAAAGGGTTTCTCCAAATTTTTCAACGGGTTCTGATTGCTCCTTTGTTCCCTCTAAAGGTTCATTAACTAAAGGTGGTAAGTAATCTTCTGGGTTTAAATAGGTAGTTCCCCTCCTCAAACCAAGGTGAAGATGAGAATAGCTAGAAGATTTATCTCCTGAGAGAGCAATGACACCAATTTTCTCACCTTGAGTAACCTCCTGACCTTTAGTAACTACTATCTGGTCAAGTTGAAGATAAGTAGTCTTTAGGCCATTTAAATGTTCGATTGAAACCGTATTTTTAACTGAACTATCATCTCCACCAGCTGGGGTAAAGCCAGCAAAAGAAACTACCCCTGAAGCTGCAGCCACTACTATTTCCCCTGATTGGGCTTGAATATCTATTCCATAATGAGTCTTTTCATTCCCATCGAGATTATATTTTTCACCAAAACGAAGGATAACTTTTCCCTTAACGGGCCAAATTAAAAAGGAACTTTCTTCAGCCCAAGTAAAAGAAGTAAGAGAAAGAAGGAAAAAAACTAAAAAGACCGCTAAAAAAATTCTTTTCATGGCAACCCCTCCTAACCCATTTTTTTCAAGATAACAGGAGTTAATGGAGCAAGGGAATTGTCCTCTCAGGCAAACTTCTCTCCCTTTTGGGAAAAATTTTTTCGACCTTAAAAGAAGTTTTCACTACCCAATGAGGCAAAAAACTGTTCACCAAAAGGCGTCAGTCAAAAAACACTAAAACTCTGAAGAGTGAAGCAAAATCATCTTATTTTCAAAAGAACTTTAGTTTTAGTCTTCTAGTTTATGGTCTTAATTCTTCAGTCCTTGTGTTGAATCAGACTTTAGTCTTGTAACTTCAGTCGATTTGAAGGTTAAACAGAGAATTTAAAGGTAATAATATCGCCATCTTGAACAACATATTCTCTCCCTTCTATTAAAAAGTGACCACTTTCCCTAGCTGCATGAAATGAACCGGCTTCGATTAAATCTTTATAGTGAACCACCTCAGCCTTAATAAAGCCCTTTTCCATATCAGAATGAATTTTTCCAGCTGCTTGAGCTGCTTTAGTTCCCTTAGGAATTAGCCAAGCTCGACATTCGTCTGACTCAGTAGTAAAGAAAGAAATTAAATTTAAAAGGTCAGAACTTACCTTAATTACTTGAGGTAAACGGGATTCACCCAAGCCCATCTCTTTGATAAAGTCTTTCCTCTCTTCCTCACTAAGTTCTGCTAGCTCCGCCTCTAGCTTGGCTGAAACCACTACTGAAGAGGCTCTTTCCCTCTTAGCCCTTTCTAAAACCTCTCGATAAAGAGTTTCTTCTTTTCCAATCTCGTCTTCGGAAACATTGAGAACATAAATCAAAGGCTTTAAGGTAAGGAGGTCAATAGAAATAAGTTTTCCTCTCTCTTCTTCTTTTAAGTCAATTGAGCGAAGGGGAATTCCTTTATCCAACTCTTCTTTTACCTTAAGCAAAACAGCTAACTCTTCCTTATACTCCTTTTCTCCAGCTTGGGCTTTTTTTTCTATCTTGACTATCCGTCGGTTTAAAACCTCCAAATCAGCCAGGATTAGTTCAATATTAATGGTCTCAATGTCGTAAAGAGGATGAATCTCACCATCAACATGAGGAATACCCTCATTTTTAAAACATCGAACCACATGAATTAGGGCATCGACTCCCCTAATTTGGCTTAAAAATTGATTACCAAGTCCCTCGCCTTTACTAGCTCCCCGAACTAAACCAGCAACATCAAGAAATTTAATAGCTGCTGGAACAATTTTTTCCGGGTGAGTGATTTGAGCAATTTTATGTAATCGTTCATCTGGAACTTCCGCTATCCCAACATTTGGATCAACTGTGGTAAAAGGATAAGAGGCAACAGGTGCGTGAGCAAGTGTTAAAGCATTAAAAAGGGTTGATTTTCCTGCATTAGGTAAACCAATAATTCCAACTTGCATCTTTACCTCAGTTGTTAGTTTTCTCTGTTCACTTTTCCTTTTCCAGGTAGCCTCGGAACCGTCGTTCAAAATCCCTACGCAAAAGCCTAACCTGCCGACTACATCTCAAACATTTCAAACCAATGTCCATCCCAACTCTGGTAACCTTCCAAGCATTTTCTCCGCAAGGGTGAGGCTTTTTTAGTTTAACTTTATCTCCTAAAGAAACCTTTAACATTTAAAGAAAGTATAACATAGGTAAGACATAAATCACGCCGAAGGTGCTGAAGCGCAGAAGTCTGAAGCAAAATGGGGGTGAAGATTGAAAGATTTAAGAGCAAAGGTTATAAGGCGAGCAGCAAAGAAAATCTGAAATGCAAAACACTAACTAAATGGTAAAAGTAGTAATTGATTGTTTTAAATCTAACCTAGTTAACCTTAAGGTTTGGGATTTAAAGCATTAGGATTTTGGATTTATTTAGGATTTGTGAGCTGGATCTTATTAGTTTTACCTTCGCAACTGAACCTTTGGTATCTAAAGTCTTCTCCTCCAAAACACCTTGATTAACAATATAAATTCTCCCGCTCGACGGTTGTGCTAGCACTGAGTTATGGGAAACAGGTTGGGTGCAAAATTGAACAAAGCAAAGAAGAAGTGCAAGAAAAATAGATAAGCAATTAGCAAAGCTATAATTATCTCTGTCATCGTTCCCATCTCCTTCCTGCCCTCATCTTTATTATCGTCAAAAAAAGTAAAAAATTAAAGCTTATCCTCACTAGAATAAGATTTCTCGCTTATCAATATAAGAAAATCAAGAAGGTAAATTATTTATTTTATCCCTTACTCATATGTAAAACTTTATCCTTCTTTAAGTAGTAATTTTTTTGCCACTCGATCGTTCTTTTTAAGCCTTCTACTAAGCTTATTTTTGGAGTGAATCCTAATATTTTTTTTGCCTTACTTAAGTCTGGAATTCGTCTCTTAACTTCATCAAATTTTCCAAAAAGTTTTTCATGAGGAAGATACCTTATTTTTAAATCGCCTTTCTGGCCAGAAAGATCTTTAATTAGGTAAGCCAAATCCTTAATTGATATCTCGGTTTGGTCATTTCCAATATTAAAGATCTCTCCTTTAGCTTCTTCCCTTTCCATAGCTAAAATTGTTCCATCTACAATATCCGAAACATAAGTAAAGCATCTTCGCTGGCTCCCATCGCCATGAATTACTATTTCTCTGCCTTTTAAAATAGCCTCAATGAAAAGGGACTGGGGACCACCTCTCCAAGTTAGATTGTGTCTTGGCCCATAAGAATTAAAATACCTTAAAACAGTAACGGGAACACCAAATGTAGATTGATAAGCAAAACAAAGATGTTCGTCGAAAATCTTCGATGAAGCATAACTCCACCTGGAAATGTCAGTTGAGCCCAATACCAAATTTTCATCCTCTTTAAAAGGAAATTGATTGCTTTTACCGTAAACATCTGATGTTGAAGCAAAAATGACGCTTGCGCCGTATTTGCGCGCAAATTCTAAAACAGAATGCATTCCCTGAGTATTATTGAGCAAAGTCTCTTCCGCATGTCCCTCCTTGGGGATTTTAAGAGAAGCCAAGTGAACAATTTGACTAACATCTTTATCAATACTTTCAAATACATTCATCTCCCTCACATCACCTTGAATAAATTTAAAATTTGGGTTCGCTAAATTGTGCTCAATATTCTCAATTGAGCCAACTGACAAATTATCGATTCCAAAAACTTCATATTTCCTTTCTAATAAAGCATCTAATAAATTAGAGCCAATGAAACCAGCTACTCCAGTAATTAAAACTTTCACTTTAATCACTCCTTCAAAGTTTTCTTTTTAAGAATTAAAACGCTAATAAGTTTTAAATGTTCAAAAATAGTTTTTAAAATCTTTAGTTTAGATTCCCCATACTGCCGAACACAAAGGGTAGTTGGATATTCAACCACTTTCTTGCCTCCTAAAATAATCTTGATTAAAATCTCAGCTAAGGCAACAAACCCATCAGAAACAAAATGAAGTTCGTCAAGAACGCTCCGACGGTAAGCTCTAAACAACCCAGTGTAAGTATGAATGTCTGATTTAAGTAAAAAAGAATAAATTAAGGAAAGCCATTTGCTCAATAAAAATCTATAACCAGGGACTCCAAGACACTTACCTTTAGGATGATAAGGTGAACCCACCACCACATCAACGCCGTCTTTTAAATAAGAAAGAAGGTAAGGAATTTCTTCAGGGTCATAAGTACAATCACTATCAACTGTTACAATAATATCCCCACTTGTTTTTGAAAAACCAGTCCTTAAAGCAGCGCCAATCCCTCGATTTTGAATATGTTTCACCATTTGCACACCCTTTACATTTTGATATTTTTCATCAAGTAATTTATAGGTAGCATCTGTGCTTCCATCATCTACGAAAACAAGCTCTACCTCAAAACTTTCCAGCAAACAGTTTTTCACAGATTCTAGTTTAGAGATAAGCGAAGGTAACCCTTTCTCCTCGTTGAAACAGGGAATCACTATACTAACCTTACTTTTAGAGGCTCTTTCCATCGCTTTCCTCCTCTAAACGTGACCCGATGCTTGCTTTATTCATTGAAATTAAAGCAAATATATTCTTGACAAGCTGTTTTTCATCTTTATTTCGATAATAAAAGGAATGGAAGAATAAATTGAAGCCAACCCAAATAATCTTCCCTTTGCCAACCCTTTGAACTGCTACAAGTACATCATCGTTGAGAGTAGCTAGGACCCTAAACTGTTTATTTACATCCTCATAGGTTGTACCAAACCAGGCTTCTCCTGTCTCAGTTAAAAAAGGAGAAAAATTATGGGTATCGACTTTGTTTGCAAGAAAACCGTCATTAATGTTCACTTTAGAATTTTTAGGAGTTGATTTGCGCTTGATTATGATGTCAAAAAGGACTGCATTGTCTAAATTATACTTTAGGCCCACCATGTTCCTAGAGCCATCGATAATTACTGATCTGCCCTCACTAACATATTGCTTTAACAGTTCTTCAGCTTTTCTTAGGTCGTGCCAGCGAAAATTGTAAAGAAGGACAGCGTCATAACTTTTTAACTTATCAAGAGAATATTCATCGATATATGTATAAGAAACATCACTATAAGCATCGGGATATGGTGAGTTTTCTTTTGTTACATAGTACTTCTTAAACCCAAGTATATCATCGATATAATGGTCCACATCTCGTCCGATGAGAAAGACATCTTGGCTGCCAGGCGGTCGAGAAGCTGATTTCTTGTATACTCGCGCTGTCTTGAAGTCTTTCAAGAGCTTATAAGAATTTAGTGGACCAGGGTCTGAAATTGTAAAGTAATAGTCAGCATTCATTTTTTCTAACTCGTGGTTGAATGCACGAGAACCACCTTTAAGAGGAGGCATTGGGATCACCTCTCGCCTTAGATACCATCTCCAAGCCACAAAGTAATCTCCAACAATCTTCAAGTTCTCCTTCTTTTCAAAACGGTTAAACCACTCTGCAGCCATTTGAACACCTGGGATACGCCAATCTTTCATTGCTTTAAGCCATTGATAGGAAAAATATATTGAAACACCAACCATAATTACTGAAGCGCCAACTAACAAAGTAAAGGCAAACTGAGCACTAATTTTCTTCTCTGGAAGTAAAGTTTTGACCCAATCGAGGCTATAAATGATGAAAAAAATTATCGAGGGAATCATTGTAATGTAATACCGAGTAACTTTAACAAGCATATGGCTATGAGTGTTAAAGAAAATTACAAACCAGAATAGAAAGACTAAACCAATAGCCGCTTTCCTATCAAAGTCAAAAAACATTGGAAACACAATGCCTAAATATATAAACCAGAGGATGTTTACTATCATAAAGTTCATTATCTTGACAAAGAAGAGCAGACTAAGGAGGAGACCAGTTAGCAACAAGAAGAAAAAGCCAAATAGGGAAAGCTTTTGTTTCCTTAATTTGAAGAGATGCCCCGCATAGCCTATCAAACCTAAAATTACTAATGCAAGAAAGAGATATTTGGAAGGCAATACTGAGAGAAAGTCTAGAAAATGGGTAGCAAAATAAGTAGAAGGCTCTATTGGGTCCGATAACATACCTAATCTTGTAGTTGCTCCAACAGCCTTAAAAGGTTCGCCGAGTTGAATAAGGGGGCTCCCAAGACGAAACCAGTAGTAAACAAAGTAAGGCACCAAAATCAGGAGAGACCATAAACTACCACGAAAAATATTTAGCAAATACTTTTCCGCTTTAGGCCTTATCACTATGTAAAATAAAACAGGCAAAATCATCAAGCCGCCAGTGAACCGAGCCATAAAAGTTAGAATCCAGAGTGGTACTGCAATTTGAAAGTACCTGCTATCATCTTCAACAGCACGTATGACAAAATAAATTGTCCAAACAGACAAGGATATTGAAATAATATCAGTGATGCCCTGAGTCAAGTTTTCCATCATATCAGGAAAAGAGAGAAATAATAAGCCGCCTAAAAAGCTTATCGAAGGAGAAAATCGGAGACGAAAAAGATAGTATGCCCCAATTATCCCTAGCATTGTAAGAAAACTGTCAATCAAGAAAATTACAAATTCATGGTCAAAGCCAAATCGGAAAAAAATGGCACAAAGAGCTGAAAGCAAAGGGGGACGATAAATTTCAAAATAGTTCTTTCCCTTACCAGCAAATTCCAAACCATTTAAGAGAAAAGCAAAAGTATCCCAACCAGGTCCCCGTTGAAGTTGGATTATCAGCCTGAAATATATCACTGTAGCTGAGACTGTGACAAGAAGAGCAAGGAAAATTTTGCTCCTGTTTCCTTTTATTAACTCAATTAAGCCTAACTTGTATCTTTCAATTTCCATATTGACTCCTTACTTTCTCAAACTTTCTTCCTAATCTGCTTAAAGCTACATCTCTAATGAGTTCTCTTCGGATTACACCCCTCCCCAAAAGCTGATGAAAAAGACAGTTGCTTGGGCTAATCTTCTTTTTAGCACCGTCAAGTTAACATGAACTTTTCTCCTATAGCTTTCAGCCAATTTTGAATCCATTAAGAAAACCATAATTGCCATAAACATTACAAATGACCCTTTAAGTTTGTCCCAAACAACAAAGGGACTTTTCCTTACCCCCTCAGCCAAAAGGGAAAAAACAACCATTAAAGTTGCTAGGAAGAAAGCAGTTGTCTCGCCCATTCTCCTCTTATAATTATTAAGACCATTTCGAAAACCGTTAATGGGTCCAGAAACGCTCCAGGTTGGAGGATCTTTAAAGACAACAAGATAGCCAGATACTCGGAAATAAAAAAGGATAAACCGGTAAAGAGGTAACCAGAAGCAATAAAAAAACGAAGATCCAATAACTTTTTTAGTATCATTATCAACTAAATAATAAGCGAAAGCCGTGGTTAAAAAATCAATAGTCATGTAGAAAAGATACATAGCCACCAAAGAATAAAAGATTACTATAGGAGAATAACCAAAGAGGAAAAAGAGGGGTAAAAGAAATGTCCAAATAAGCCTAGGAAAAGCCATGGTGTGATCGATAAGAAGCATTTTAGGAAGGCCCAGCCAGCCAAGGTTGCCAAATTTCAAGTTACCAACTATATCCCCATGAAGGCCACAAACTTCCATCTTGCCTCGGTCCCACCTAATCCTTTGAGCATAAAGTTTATCCCAGTCAGTTACTGGTTCAAGGTAAGCCTTTGCTTCAGCAACATAACCAATTCGTACTTTTTGGCGGTGAATATCTAAGGTTAAATCAGCATCCTCTGAAACAGTCTTTGCTTGGTAAAGTGAAGACTTAAGGAGAACATACCGGCGAAAAGCAGAAAAAGCTCCTGCTAAAGTGAACATACTTTTAGTAATGTCTTGAGCTTGCCTGCCTAATCTAAAAGCATTTAGATACTCCAAGAACTGGCATTTAGCTAAAAACATCTCCATTGAAGTAAGTTTCTTAAGTTTAATCTCGCCGTTTCTATCAAGTACCAAATTTCCATGCCGGTCACGCTCTTCAATGATTTCCCAATTAATTTCAATGTTGCCAGTTGCCGCCCCTAAAGTTTTATCTTTCAAAAAAGCTTCTGCCATCTTTCTAATCGCATTAGGCACAAGCACAACATCGCTATCGATATTAATTATAATTTCTCCGTGAGCTAAACTTATTCCAGCATTTAAAGCTGCTGCTTTTCCTTCCCCTTTCTTAACAAGTAACTTTATAACACCACCAAAATCGCCAATCGGAATAAACTTGCCATTAATCCTAACGCCATTGCCATTGATGTAGCCATTTTTGTTGTTCCTATCATTCCCGTTAATATGCCCATTAACAATACTCGAAGTTCCATCAGTGCTCCCATCATCAACTACAATCACTTCGAGCTTATCATGAGGATAATCTTGAATCTTCAAAGAATTAAGGCAGCGGTCAATCACCTTTGCCTCATTGCGTGCCGGAATTATCACTGAAACATTGGGCAAGTCTTCTTCAGAAACTTTAAATTCTTCCCTCTTTCGTCCTTTAGCTAAGACTAAAATAATTCTATAAAGAGAATCTACCCCATCAACCAGAATCGGGATGAGAATCCAAACACTCCAAAAGATTAAGAAAGCCCAAAGTCCTTCCATCATCTTGCCTCCACCTCCGCTCTGATTTTTTTAAGCGAAGGTTTAGTTATGAGCAACCAGTAAAGGTAAACAATCAAGGTAAAAAAAAGGAATCTTCCAATTATTGCGTGGGCAATAAAGACATAGCTTTTACCCAGAAAAAAGACCATACCAACAATAACCATAACTCTTATTAAGTTAATAATATAGGTTCCTAAAATACCTATTGGTAAGTAAATCCCCTTTTGGTGCCAGTTGAAGCCGGGGTAGAAAATAACCAAACCAAAAAAAACAGCCATTTCTAAAAGAGCAGAACACTCCAGACCAATTGAAAGAATAGACCATCCGTAGCGCTCAGCATGGATAATTGAGTTAAAACTCACGACTTGAGTGGGGATTTTTAAAATTGAAGTAAAATAATGGGCATAGAAGATCTCTGATCTTTCTAAAGCTTTTTCCAGCCCTAAATCTCGGCAGAAGAAGACGAGGAATAAAGTCATCCCAAAAACAGCTTCGGTGTAATAAAGAAGCCAAAGCCGCTTCTTCCACAGTGTAAAGGTAATAACAGTATAAAAAATAGCAAACGATAACAGAAGTTGCCAGTTCATGACACCACCCTTTTAAATAAGAAGTCTACCTCTTCTCTTTTTCGATAAAGGAGATAAGAGCCCATGCCAATTAGAGCAAAAAGTAAAGGATAGCCAAGGGTCGGTATAGAAAAGAAGCTTGTTGTTTTCTCATCAATAAGAAGCCCTGACTGAGTTTTCCAGGTAGCAGTAATCTTATAAGTTCCCTGATAGGGAAAGTTCGAATTTGAAATAGTCCAACCCGGGTCGCTCCAAGTTCCACCTGTTGGTACATTGACTC
The DNA here is from genome assembly GCA_015711795.1 of Candidatus Geothermocultor quzhuomuensis. Lineage (GTDB taxonomy): Bacteria > Actinomycetota > Aquicultoria > Geothermocultorales > Geothermocultoraceae > Geothermocultor > Geothermocultor quzhuomuensis. Next base: position 47,654 of record JACVJC010000006.1, on the reverse strand, counting down.
CCGTTGTTTCATGGGTAGAAACGGTGCTTGTTCCATCCCAAGTATAAGGATTTCCATCAGAGCCTATATAAGTATCACCTGCATCAAATTCCTCATTACCATTGCTATCCCACCAAATGACATAATTAATAATTGAATTAGTAATGGTTTGCTCACAGTTATTTGTGACCGTGCTGTCGACAAAAATATCCTGGTTAAGGTTGGGGGCATCAGTCGCCATTAGACTGATAATTTGAGCATCATAAGTAACAATAAAGTTTGTTCTAGTAACCTCAATAAAGTTGTTTCCCGATTTTCTGTATAAAACCAATGTCCAGTTTCCAACCGTCTCGGTTCCACTCATTGTGTAATCGTCATCAAGGATGCCATCGGCATTTGGTTGCATTTCCCCACTCAACCTTACATCGTTACCACTTGCGTCAATCCATCGGAATTTGTAAACTTGGTTTCTTATAAGGTTTGTAGCTCGCGCATAGACTTTCGACCCATTCTTTAACCGAAAGAAAGTACACACTTGGGTACGAGCCGCATCCTTGTAAGTAATGAGCTGCTGGACTCGGGTCAGGTCAACAGCTATATCAAAATAGTTAGGATTAGATGCGGAGATTGCTGCAATAGTCGTAGAGTTAACAGTCCCTATCGGGACTTCAATAGGGACGCTAACTCGAACAATTATGTCAGTCGATTCACCATTTGGTCCGAGAGTGACTGAAGAAATCTCGTTAATTCCCCCTGAATCATAAATCTTAACAGTCCAGTTATGACTGTTTGTATAAGTCAAATTAATGGTGTCAGTTGTATTCCAGCTGTTAGTTATGGTATGTTGATATGAAATAGTTGTCCCTGCTCCAGTTGCTCCTTCATTATCAGGGTCAATTAAAACTCTTTTCTTAACTGTTGTTATGTCTTTAGCTTCATCTTGATTAGATGGGTCGTTTTCTGACTTTGCACGGACAGTAGTGACATCCTGGTCGCCTATTGAAGCCCCTGAGGGAACAAAAATTTGAGCAATAATACCAACTGAAGAGTTTGGTCCGATAACAACAGAGGTAATTGTGGTACTTCCTGAGGCGTCTTTAAAAACAACATCCCAGCCCTGAGATGAAGTAGCGGAAAGCTGAACTGTCTCGGTAGCACTAGTATTGTTAGCCACTGTGTGGTAATAGGAAATAGCTGTTCCAGTTGTCATCGAGCCACTATTATCAGGCGTTATAGTAATGGAGCCCACAGTCGTTGTATCTGTTGCCGTATCACTTTTACTTGAATCAACGGTTGAGGTACCTCGAACAGTTGTAACATCAGATTCTCCATTTTGCGCATTAGATGGAATAGTTACTTTAACCGTTATAACCGTGCTCTCATTAGGGGCTAAAGTAACAGAGGAAATAGTGGTATCGCCAGAAGCATCGTAAATCCCAACTTGCCAGCCCTTGCTAGAAGTAGCCGAAAGGTTAATAGTATCAGTCGAGTTGCCAGTGTTTTGAACAGTATGAGTATATGTAACTACTGTTCCTTTTGGCGCCGAAGCAGAGCGATTAGGCTCAACGGAAACACCAGCATATAAAGTTGATTTGGGACCAGCGTTGTCAACAACTTGATTTGGAAGTTGAGACGAATTTAGAGCAGTTGAGATATGAAACCGCAAGGGTGTCCCTGGAGGAAGGCCTAGAGCTGACCAAGCAATCCTTGTCTCTTTCTCCAGATTTCCCTCGCCACCACCAGCTCCATCGCCAGAAGATAAAGGCTTTAAAATTTCAGCGCCTCTTGCTCCAGGCTCACATTCACCATCTCCTGTGACTTGGTCTCCCGATGGATTAATAGCGCTGTAATAATAAAGACCTGAGCCAACATTCTGGAATGAACTCCCATTGAACTGATAATCAATAAGATAATCGGAGTTGGTCAAAGTATTACTATAATCCTTATCGATGTAAACCAAAAAGCTAGTTTGTCTTGCCTGAAAAACGGAAACTCTGAAATAAAAATAAAGGTAAGTATTGTCCCAAGTAAAAGCAAAATGAGTTAAATCGCGGTCAGATGTCCAATTAGGATTTTGTTGCGAGTTCGAATCCGGGTCGTTATCACCAACGGTATCAGCCAAAAGATTGTCAGGATCACTCTTAACAGCCGCCCAGTCAGAAAAATTGCCATCAATGGTAATTGTGGTTAAGGTCATTGGTTTTGCTGCCACTCTGACAAAACTCAAGTTGAGAAAAATAACCAGCGTTAAAGCCAGCAGCTTTTTCAAATAATACTTAGCCTTTCTTAAGTGAAGAATAACCATTTTTTCTCCTTAAGCTATTTCTCCTCTTTAAACTCACTGACGATATTATCAAATAAATAAAATCACTGTTCAATAAACTAAAATTTTAAAAATGGATTTCAAAAACGGGCTTAAGCGGTAAGAAAATGAGAATAATCGGTTCAAAATTAAGAAAAAACGGTCAAAATGAAGCTAAATAAAGCCGAATTTTTCTCCATTTAACCTAATTTTTTGCTAATCTTCTTAATTTACTAGCCAACATAAAAGCTTATTAATAATTAATTTCTTACTCAGCTAAAAAGGGGTTTATCCTATAATCACTTCAATGTGCTTAAAGGAAAGTAATAGCTAAAATAAGAAGAGCTCTTTCCAAAATTTCTCAAAGAACACCTCTCAAGTCTTGAAAAGAAACGAGCTACTGAAAGGCAAACTCAACTCATAGTCAAATCAGTAGTAGACGCAGGTGAAATTATCGTTATTGATTTGTCAAATGAGCCACCCAAAAATAGAAAAGAAGTAATGATTAAACTAAAAGAGCTAAGACCTCATTAAGACCTTGAGCAAGTTCGCTGTTGATTAAAGAGCTTCCTTGGTGGCAGCATCCAGGACTCGCTGGATATAGCCTTTAAGGATCGGAGGAAGGCCGGGTATATCGATATCTAAGAAACCACGGGTAATTGTGGAGACTGCTTCTTCCTTGGATAGCCCCCTGGCCATAAGATACTCGACTTCCTCTTCGGCAATAGGGCTGATAGCTGCCTCATGGGAGAGTTCACTCAACGGGGCTTTTTCGGCAAAAAGCTCAGGGATGGCGCGAATTTGGGCTTCGCTTGAAAAGAGAATGCCGCGGCAATCGAGATGGGCCCGGCTCTCGTTGACCTGGCCGATGAGCTGACCTCTGGCGTAGATCTGCGACTGGTCGCATGCCACTGCCCGAGCGATTGCTTCTGCTTTTGTCTCCTTGTTGCTTAAGACAGCTTTTGAACCAACATCAATATAAGAGTCCTTCATTCCATAGAGAATGGTATTAAAGCGAGCCCGCGAATCTTTACCCTTAAGAAAAGCAGCCGGAAACATCTGGATGGATTTGACCGGGCGGAGCAGAATGTAGTTTGAGACAAAGGTGGCGTTGTCTTCTAAGACGGCGCCGGTTCGCGGACGAACATCGAAATTCTCGGCCCAGTTGTGGATCATAGTGAACATCAGAGAAGCATTTTTACCCAGGAAGAACTCACTGATTCCCACGTGCAGTCCTTCTTCAACCCGCGGGTGAAGGGTGCAGCCAGTAATAATTTGCGCCTCGGCATCGTCTTCAATGACAATTAAATTGTGGACATTCTGGCTGATATTGTTCTCTGCCAGAAAAAGACAGGCCTGAATGGGCCGCTCAATCTTTTGGCCTTTAAACACCCGAATAAAGTAGCCGTGAGTATGCTTGAGTTCAGCCAGAGCAGTGTACTTGTCCTGATCAACGTGAACTGCCTGCCACCACAAGTCCGCCACCCAATCATATCTCTCAAGGGCCTCAGAAGTTGACATAATCTCCAATTGCCCCTGATAGGCCTGCTGAACACGCTCGTAAATAACTGAGTGGTCTATTTGAAAGTAGCTGCCAGCTCTAAAGGATTCATCAGCATCGATCCCGACGTAAAGAGCCGCCTCTTTAGCCTGCTTGGAAAGGGATTCAAGTGATTCAACCTTCTCCTTCTCAGTAGGGGTAGCAAATTTGGAGAGGTCTATATCCGGACCGAAGGTGGCAGGCTTGCTCTTCACAGCCTCCGCTTTCCTGCGCCATTCTATTTTATTTTTAGCCAGGGTTTTATTTAGCACCTTCGACATTTGACACACTCCTCATAGCCGTGAGCTCGAATATCAGCGAAAAGATCCCGCGGATTTCCCTCGCAGACAATTGTTCCTTCCATCAGAACATGCCCTCTGTCAGCGTTCACGTAATCAAGAATGTGTCCGGTGTGGGTTACTATTAGCCCAGCCTTCTTTTTCTCACGTATCCGCTCTTTCTGCAAAATCTCGTTAATCGCTTCGCCAACCACGGCAATATTGTCCAGATCGACACCGGATTCCGGCTCATCAAACATGGCAAAGGACGGGTTCTGGGCAAGGAGCTGAAGCATCTCCGAACGTTTTATTTCTCCACCTGAGAAACCTTGATTGACGTCTCGCTCAAGCATCGCAGCAAGATTGAGCTTTCGTGCCAGCTCTTCCACCTTTTTTGCGTTTTTTTCTCCCAGACATAGCTCAACAATCTGACGAGTCTTAACCCCTCTGACTGCTGGCGGTCTCTGAAAAGCCAGTCCTATCCCTAAACGGGCTCGTTCATCAATGGAAAGTTTGGTGATGTCTTTGCCTTGAAAAAGGACCTGACCCTTTTTAATACGATAACGGGGCATTCCCATAATGGCCATAAGAAGAGTCGTCTTTCCGCTGCCGTTCGGGCCAAGCAGAGCATGAGTTTCTCCAGCGTCGATAGCCAGATTCACGTTGTGTAGGATAGTCTTTCTGTCAACCTCAACAGTTAAATCTTTAACCTCAAGCACCCGAAACTCCTTAACATTGAGAAATTATTCTCAATGTAACTATAGCATGCTATCCTTCAGCCTCCTCTCCCAGGCTGGTCGCAGTCGCTGACTTAGATGGATCAAACTAACCAGGATCGGTAGTTCGAGAATTGGACCGACCACGGTGGCTAAAGCGGTGGCGCTTGAAAAGCTGACGAAAGCTATAGCGATGGCAATTTCGAAGTTTGTGCTGTTGGCGTTGAATGCGATAGCCACAGAGGTAGGATAGTCGAATCTAAAAAGCCTGCTCACTCCCAAACCAACAAAATACACAAAATAATAATAAATAAGCAGAGGTAATGCCATTAGAAGAAATATCCATGGTTTAGCAATTAGTGTTCTGCCCTGCAGAGCAAGAATCACCACAACTGCAAACAGAATAGCCAGCTTTTCAATGATCGAAAGCAGTGTAGTCACTCGCTCGTGCCTTTCAGTCTCAAGCTTCACCAGAAAATAGCGACGGGTAAGAAGACCAGCCATCATTGGTAAAAGAACGAATAAAGCCACGCTGCGCACAACTAACAAAACAGGAACTTTGACATAGACATGAGCTAACACATAGACCCAGAAAGGGATGGTAAAGAACTGGAGGGTAGAATTGACAGAAACAAGAACAGCTGCCAGCGCATTATCTCCGCCCGCCAGATTGATCCAGGCCAAAACCATCCCGATGCAAGGCGCAATTCCGAGAAGAATAAAACCAACGGCAAAAGCCGGATAGTTCCGCAAGAAAATATAGGCAAAAAGACCGACTATGAGGGGGGTGATAATAAACGTTGTGACAAAGGAAACTGCTATCTTTTTATAATCCTTTACCACTTCAAAAAGATGTTCTAACTCTAACTTGGTCATTCCCGGAAAGATCATCATAAATAATAAAGCAGGAACAATTGGCTCAAGCCTTTGGGAAACCCTGGGTAAAGAATAACCAACCAAGGTGCCTAAGGCCATGGAGAAGAAAACCCAGAGAATTAAATACCTGCCTAGAATTGTGGCAAGCTTTGGTATTATCCCCTTACTCCCCGCTGCCATTGCTTTCGCCCAGTTGTTTTAGGAGCTCAAGGGTTTCTTCAGCTTCTTTTTCATCGATCTTCTGAATTGCATAGCCAGTATGGATAAGCACAAAATCTCCAACCTTGGCATCTGGTACCAGTTGGAGACTGGCCTCCCGGCGCGTGCCGCCGATTTCCACCTCTGCCATATACCCATTAATTTCTATTACTTTCGCTGGGATGCCCAAACACATTCTAACCTCCTCACAAATCCACTAGCTCGACTTCGGCGCTCTTCACTCCTGGGAGGCTCTCAACTTTTTCCTTAACTTGATTTGTTAGGTAACTTGACAACGGGCATGTCGGGATAGTTAAAGTCATCTTGACTTTTACCCTCTCGCCATCAACCTTGATGTCCTTTATTAAATTCATATCAACCAGATTAATTCCTACTTCAGGATCGATCACCTCTCGCAACGCTTCTCTTATCTCATTTTCGGTTACCACAATCTCACCTCCTGACGATCCATACTCGAGTGAAATCAAGATCAAATACTTCAAATTCTCGGCCCTGTTTTTCTATCAATTTCTGGACTTTCTTGAGAAATCGCCGGTCCCTCCGATGTTCTGCCTCCCTTCTCCCATCAGCATTAAGTTCAGCAATGATTATTTTTCCGTCTGGTTTGCAAACTCGAAACATCTCTGAAACGACTCCGTCAACATCGTCACAATGATGCAAAAGATTATAAGCCACAACAGCTTCAAACGAACCATCGGCAAAAGAAAGATTAGCTGCGTCTTCATGCCGAAAATCTATGCTTTCGGAAAGTCCTTCCTGCTGTGCAAATTCCTTAGCTTCAGCTAACTTCTCCTCAGAGTTATCGACTGGTGTCACTCTAAAACCATTTTTGGCCAAAATCATCGTCATACAATCGCAGCCACAAGTGCCAAGATCAAGAACATGCTTGGTGTTTAGATCCATTAATTCGAATACTTTTTCTCGTTCTTCCACACGGTCATATTGCTTTTTGAGCATTGGATCCTCTTAAGCAAAACTTTCTAATGGCTTAAATACAAGTACTGGACGGTCTGCATGCCGTGCTACCTGCTCTGACGTGCTCCCCAAAAGGATTTCCTTCCATAGCCCCTTTCCTTTTGCTCCTATCATAATAAGAGAGACATCTTCCTCTTCGGCCACTCTAATAATTTCTTTTGAAGGACTTCCTACATGGACATGAACGCTGGTTTTGAAACCTTCTTTCTCGAGTTTTTCAGCCAAGGCTGCCAGCTCAGCTTTTGCCTCTTCTTTATGAGCCTCAATTGCCTGCGCGTCTTCACCTCTATCAACCACATTGACCAGGACAACTTCTTCTACCGGCAACTCGGATTTTCTCTCGACTATATGCCCAAGAACCCGATTTGCATACTGGGAAAAATCTGTCGGCACTACAACCTTCTTTAAGAAATTCTCACAAACGCCCTCACATTTTCTTTCACCCATCCGCTCTACAACCTGATGACGAAGGATTAGAACAGGGAAGCGCCCATAGCGGATGAGCTCTGAAGGAGTACTACCTAAAACAAGTTCTCTCAAAAGGCCGGCTCCTCGGGCGCCAACCATGATTAGAGATGCCCTCTCTTCCTCCGCCACTTTCAGAATTTCTCTGGTCACCACTCCAAGCCTCACAACAGTTTTGACTGAAAAACCCTGTTTCTTAAGGAGTTCTCTTTTCTCGTCCATATCTGTTCTGGCGCTTTCAAGTAAGAATTCTGTTTTGCCCTCACTGGCAATGTTTGTGTCGACTATGTGTGTTAGGATTACCTCTTTGGCCACTTTGAGCTCCTCAAGGCACTTAAAAGCTGCCCAGGAACAATCAGAGAAATCTGTAGCAAAAAGCACTCTCTCAAACATCGCTTCGGGCTCCTTTCTAACAGCAAACAAGCTGGTACTCACCCGCTTGGCAAAATAGACCAGACCCAGCATCACTGGAACCTCTATCAAGGGACCTACCACCGTTGAGACACCGACCATCGGCCTTGCCACAAACGCAGTCAGAGCAATCGCAATTGATAATTCAAAGTTTCTGCCTGTAGAGTTGAAAGCAACAGCTACCGAATCCTCATAATTGAGCTTGACCTGCCTTGCCACAAAGAAGGTCAGCATAAAGAGGGTGACGAAAAACAAGATCAAAGGAACTGCCATTAGATAGATGAGTTCCGGCTTGGCTATTATTACATCGCCCTTAAGTGAAAACATAATGACCAATGTAAAAAGCAGAGCGATGAGCTGAATATTGTTTATGACCGGCACAAATCTCTTCTCGAACCATTCCTCTCCCTTTCGCTTGATGGCGCTCCCTCGGGTTAGCACGCCGACCAAGAGAGGCAAGCCAAGAAAGAGGATGACACTTTCGGCAATCAGACTTATGTCAAGCTTAACCCGAGAACCAATAATCAAAAAGATAAATAGGGGAGTGGTGATCATCTGAATCAAGGAGTTCCAGGCCATCAGGGTTAAAGCCATAGCGTTGTTTCCCTTGGCAAGGTCGGTCCAAACTAAGACCATAGCGATACACGGTGCCACACCCAAAAGAATTAGTCCAGTCCAGAGATCAGGATGATTGCGTAGAAAAATCCAGCCAAAAAGCCACAGCAGAAAGGGATTAATAGCATAGTTAAAGAAGACAACAACACCAGCCGCCCGGCCACTGGTCAACGCCTTCTTAGCATCTTCCATATGAATCTTCACCATAGCCGGGTAGATCATTAAAAAGAGGCCAATGGGGATGCCCAGTGAGATGCTGTGACCCAAATCAAACTGAAAAGTGCCTTTAAAAATAGAGATGATAGCCACAATTGGCGGAAGAAGCTCGACATTCGAGGCATTGATGAGCTTGCCAACGCCCATACCGACCGCCATGGCTAAGATAATCCAGACCGGCAAAAGTTTCTCAACGATGGAAAGTTTCTCTCTGCGTGCCGTTTCTACATGCATAAAATCACCTCTTTCTACAAGATTGATTATCCAAACTTACCTGGTCTATCAAGATTTAGTTTATCTTTTCACAGAGCCTCAAGACGGGCAGCAGCCGCCGCCGGGGATGCAGCCTGGTGGGAAAGATGAAAAATCCGACCCAGTAGAAGAACCAATAAAGGTAATACCACTAAAAATCTGGTGCAAATCTTTAGTACCACAATGTGGGCAGTTAAGGCCTTTTTCCCTTTCGCTAATGGTTGCTCGAATAGTTACCTTTTCCCCGCAATTTCCGCATCTGAAGTCGTATTCTGGCATTTGCTGTCTCCTCCTGTTCTCAGAAATGGAATGGTTTTTTTATTAAGAAGATGGCTTGAGACCCAATGACTCAAGTTCCTTTTTAATCATTGGAACGGAAATTCCCCCAGCTATTTTTGGTTGTCCGTCAATGCAGGTAATGGGAAGAGGAGCCTGGCCAGCCATTACCGCAGCTATGACGTTAGGGTAAGAATTAATTTCAGCAGACATAAAGATATCGATATAGCGCACCTCAATCTGGTCGCCAAAGCTTCTCTTTAGCTCGGTTTCAACAGCCGCCGCTTGATCAGCCATAGTTTGAGCCGGCCCGCAGTCCGCGGGCTCACAGACAGGGCCTCAGCCCCCTGCCCCAGCCTCAACACCGAAGATCTGAACGACATGTTTTTCTTTATTATTTCCCAAAACAAACTCTCCTTTTCAGCTTTATCATATTTTTGGCTTACAATGACTTTCTTGAGCAGCTTTTACCTTTTTTTCTAGCTCTCTCAAGAAGAGAAGTGCTTCCTCCTTGTCTTCATCCACTACAATCATTGTCAATCTTATAATATCTTGTGGTGAAAAAGAAATAACAATATTCTGATCCATTCCTATCACTCCTCGTCAAAAAGAATGCGAGCAGCTTTTTTAAGATTGTAAAGACCCACTATCTCGCCATCAAGAAGAGGCATTGTCAAAACTGGGGCCTTAAACTTCTTACCTAATTCCTTTAGGTGCTCCTGCTGCATCTCATATCGTTTCTTGAAGAAATCTGTCGTGCAGCGCTCTTCGGGCAAGACAAAATTTGCTACCACCAATTTTGTCGAAACCCCAATTTCTTTGAGCTCTTCGCCGGCTCGCCAGGCCTCAATAATGGGGGTATGCTCAGGGTAGACCACGAAGGCAAAAGTCGTCTTCTCAGGGTCGCGCATTCGCTCAATAACTTGCCTGAATCTATTCTGAGCCTGTTTGTTTAATTCATCTGCAATTACTGTTCCACCAGCCTGAAACTCAAGTTGCTTGCTCCAGTCTACTGGAAGCTCGAGAAGACGCAATGTATGACCGGTTGGGGCAGTATCAAAAACAATGATTTCATAATCTGAGGAGGAAGCATACTCAATAAACTTATCAAAAGCTGCCATCTCCTCGGTGCAAGGGGAATCGAGCTGCTCTTCCATCATTGCTAAGACATCCTCGGTGTACTTTCCTCTGGCATCGCCCAGGATACGCTCTTTATATTCCACCACAGCCTTCTCCTGATCAATACGGGCTGCCCAGAGATTCTCCACTCCTTCTATCTCGGTCGGGGTGCTGCCAATCTCCTGCTCAAACACCTCTCCCAGGTGAGATGCCGGGTCGGTGCTTAAGAGAAAGGTTCTGTAGCCTTCTTCAGCCAGCTTGACCGCCGTGACACAAGAGATAGTCGTCTTGCCGACTCCTCCTTTACCAGCGAAAAAGACTGAACGAATCTGACCATTTTCGGGAATGAACATACTTTTGACATCAATCACCTTGCGCCACCGCCTCAGCTTCTACCTCTTGATGAAGTTCCTGAGCAACTTCCCTTAAAATCGCAATTCCTCTAAGATCACGCTCTCTTAAGTACATTAACTTCGTCGGTAGTGGAATCTCGTTTCTAATTTGTTCAACATATTTCATCTGCATCTCGTAGCGCTTTTTAAAAAACGGATCGATGCACTCATTCTCAGGAAGAATCCCGTTGATTATCAGTTCGGTTCCCCTGATACCGATCTTTTCTTCAAGTTCTGTGGCCGACCTCTTGGTCTCAGCAATCGGTGTCGCTTCCGGTTGAACGACAAAAACAAATCTAGTCCGACTTTGATCTTTCATTAGTTTTATCGCCTCGTCGTACTTTGCCTTGGATTCCTCCAGCATGGTCACAGGCCCCATGCAGGTCTGGCCACTTCCCTCCTTGCTTGCTTCAATATGTCTGCTCCAATCGGCAGGCAGTTCCAGTAGCCGCAAGGTGTGACCGGTCGGAGCTGTGTCAAAAATAACTACATCAAACTCGGGATTATGCATAAACTCGATAAACTTGTCAAAGGCAGCCATCTCCTCGGTGCAGGGGGAGTTAAGTTGCTCCTCGAAAACTTTGAGCATCTCCTCTGGAAAGAGCTCTCTCAAAGGTTCCAGAGCATTTTCCTTGTATTCCGCTGTCGCCTTGTCCGCATCTATCTCCATCGCCCAGAGGTTTTCTATTCCACTAATTTTGGTAATCTTATGACCAATCTCCTGCCCAAAGACATCTGCCAAGTTTGAAGCTGGATCTGTTGTTACAATGAGGGTCTTATTTCCCTGATCTGCATAGTAAACAGCAGTGGCAGAAGCCATTGAGGTTTTCCCGACGCCTCCTTTTCCCGAGAAGAAGATGAACTTAGCTGACCTGTTTTGCACCGGCCGCCACCTCCATATCACAGCAGGCAAATTTACAGGGGATTTGAGTTGAAGCAGCCTTCTGCAATCCTTGTAAGAATTTCAGCTTATATTCATTGAGTTTCTCGTGATTAATTGAGTAGTGGATCCAAACGCCTTCTCGCCTGTCTTTAACAAGACCAGCCGCTTTTAAGTGATACAGATGGTGAGAGATGAGTGACTGAGAAAGACCGAGCTCACTTACAATCTCGCAGACGCACATCTCCCGGGAAAGAAGAAGAGTAAAAATTTTACACCTTGTCTCGTCGGACAAAACTTTGAAGAACGAACAAAGTTCTTTCATCGTCTACCTCCTGTATTTAACTGTGTCTCTACCAAGTTTTTCAATTCTTCATATGAAGGATAAGAGCCACTCTTAATAATATCACCATCGACCGTGGTAATTGGCAGAGTGCTTGGGCCATTTTCACGGATTAGACTTAAAACCTTTTTATTAGATAAAAATGGCTGCACATCTTTCCCAAAAAGGTGGCGCGTCACTTTGACTTTCCCGTTATATTCCTTTTCTACCTGCCCGATGGCTTCGTGGATTTCAATCAAAGTGGGATCAATAGTTGGACCACACATTCCAGTGGGACAGCACATTGGCGGATCAAAAATCTGAATTTTTACCTTAACCATTATTGCCCCCCTCAGCTACACTAAGGTGCAATTTGATTATATCAACATATATTCATATTTGTCAAGTATTAACTTACAAATTATTTTTAAATCTTCCTAATTGCCTCAGAGTATTTGATATAATAACAACTTATGGCAAGAAAAAAGTTGGAAAGAGAAACCATTGAAGCTAATAGCATTGCTGAAACGAGAGAAGTTAGTCCAGAACTTTCCAGATTTAAAAGAACTTTTGCTTCCTTGTACCACCGAGATTTTTTCCTTTTTTGGATTGGAGCTGGGCTTTCTAATATCGGGACATGGCTTCAAACAGTTGCTTTAGGCTGGCTTGTCCTTGAGATAACTAACTCCTCTTTATACCTCGGTTTAGTTAACTTTGCATCCTCAATTCCTGTTTTTTTTCTCTCTTTCACAGCTGGAATTTACGCTGACCGCTTTAACAAGAGATGGTTAATAATAGCTACCCAAGTTACTGCTATGATCCTAGCTTTTATCTTAGCTATCTTGGTTACATTCAAAATCCATACCATTTTCTCTATCATAATTCTAGCTTTCTTGGCTGGGATAGCTTTTGCTTTCAGTTTTCCAACTTGGCAAGCACTTATTTCAGAAATCGTGCCTCGGAAAGACCTCTTAAATGCCATTGCTCTGAACTCAGCTCAATTCCATGCAGCTCGTCTCCTCGGACCAACTTTAGCTGGCTTTGTCATTGCCACTTTTGGTGTCGCTGCTTGCTTTTATCTCAACAGCATCAGCTTTTTAGCAGTTATTGCCTCTCTTTTATTCATTCATCACCAACATCAGGCAAAAGAAATCAAGCTTTCAGGTTGGGAAGAGTTTAAAGAAGGTTTTCTTTATGCTTGGCGAAACCGAATTGTTCTTTATCTTTTACTAGGAGTGGGCATCTTAAGCGTCTTCGGTCTTTCTTTTTATTCTGTTTTGATGCCCATTTTTGCTCGTGACATTCTCCACGGTGGTCCTAAAGTCTTTGGCAATTTGATGGGAGCAAACGGATTTGGTGCCCTAGCTGGCTCACTAATGGTCGCTTATATTTCTTGCTTTGTCCGCCGTTCTAAACTTATCAAATATGGAATTCTTATATTTTCCATTTCTCTCCTCTTCTTTGCCCTTTCCCAAAACTATTTTCTCTCCATACTGGTTATGATAACAGCAGGTTTTTCTTTCCTGATGGTGATTTCCACTTTAAACACCATCCTTCAATCCATCACTCCTCAAAAGATTCGAGGAAGAGTAATGTCTTTCTTTGTTTGGATGTTTATGGGTTTAACTCCAATTGGTAGCCTCCTGGCTGGATCTTTAGCTCATTACTTCGGGGCACCAACAGCTGTGAGTTTGGCTTCCCTAGTGCCTCTTGCCCTTACAATTTACCTATTTTTTTCATTTCCAAAGTTGGAAAATGACTAAAAGTTAAGTCAAAATTGTTTTATGAGAAAAAATTCTCTGAGTCATGATTTTAATCTTTTAGCCCCTTATTATGACCGTGGTGTAAAGTTTCTCCTCTTTCCCTTTGGAGGAGAATCAAAACTACGTAAACAAATGGTTTCATTTTTAAAATGTGAAAACTTAAGGAAAGGCTCAAAGATTCTTGAGATTGGTTGCGGAACTGGCTCTAACTTGAAAGCACTTGATAAAGGTTGCCCCGAATATTTTGAGCTAGTTGGTCTTGATTTATCAGGCCCAATGGTTGAAGAAGCAAGGAAAAAGAAATTTACTTCCAGAGTAAAATTTATCCTTGGTGACGCGGCTCAAATGCCTTTTTCAGATGAATCTTTCGAGTCTGTTTTAGCCGCTTTTACCCTTCATGAAATGCTTAAAGAAGTGAGATTAAAAGCAGTTTCAGAACTTCATCGAATTTTAAAAATCCGAGGTTGTGCTCTTATAGTTGACTTTTCATACACCAAAACTTTCATTGGAAAAGCTCTTTTTGCATTGTTGAAATTAATTGAAAGCAAAGAAGCCTTAGAATTTGCTTATGAAGGTTCTGACCCCTTATTTTCTCAATTTAACTTCGTCAAAAAGGAAGAAAAAAGTCTCCTTTTTGGTCTAATAAAAGTCTCGGTCTATTACAAAATTAATTGATTGATTAATAAAGCCATATGACTAAAATAAAAAATAAGCTCTTTAATTCAAGAGTTTTTAAGAAAATTTTGTTTATCCTCTTTAATCCCCTCCTGGAGGAGAAAGATTGTCCTAGTCTCTTTACTTGGAAAAGGTTGTTTCTACAAAAATTTGAGGAGTATGAAGAGGGAAAAAACCTAATTTTTGTGGCATCCTAAAGATTACTCTCTTAATTTCAATTCCCTCTAAATTAGAAGAAGTAGTTAAATACTTCTGAGCATACTTGCCAAAAAAAGAGCCGAGGATGGAAGCTAAAAGAATAGAAATAATAATGTAGAAAAAGTAAAAACGCCCAGTTAAGAGGAGGAGAAAGATAAAGACAAGAGCAGATATCAAATTACCAACTCCCGCGCTAGTGCCACACTCGCGATGAATAACAAGGGACTTTTCACCCCCTCTTAGCCTTGCTAAACTTTCTCGAGCTGCTAACTCAACTAGAGAAGGGTCGAAAATGCCCCCAATGAAAAAGCCGTCCTCAAAGGAAAGACCAGCTAAATGTTTAAATCCATACTTCTCTGATAAAACATTAATAGTTGCATGTTCAAGAGCGTGATTTTGACGAATCTTTTCACTTTTTGCCAAGCGCCAGAGTTGGGAAGGAATAGTAAAAACAGTTAAAAAAGAAAATAAAGTATAAGTAAAGGGGAAAAGAAAGAGAGCTAAAAAAAAGAGAGAAAAGAAAAAAGCTAAAACTAAAATAACTAAAATGCTCAAAAGTCCCATTTTTAAACTTCGAATAAACCTCTAATTGAAATAACAAAATTTCAAAACATTGACAGTTAATTAAGTAAGGCTCTGGTATAAGGGGAAGGCTTCAGCCAACTCTCTTACCTCAAATTGAATAAAGCGATAAGTTTCCTCATTGCCTAAATTATTTAGCCCACGAGCAATCATCCGCCCAATCTTTTCCATTTCCTTCTCTTTCATCCCCCGCGAGGTGACAGCAGGTGTCCCAATTCTCAAGCCACTAGTGACAAAAGGGCTTCTCTTCTCCGAAGGAATGGTATTTTTGTTAACTACAATCCCCATCTCACCTAAAGCTTCTTGAGCCTCTTTGCCTGTTATTCCTTTGTCAGTTAAATCAACTAAAAAAAGATGGGTGTCAGTTCCACCAGTTACAATTCGAAATCCTTCATTAGACAAAGTTTCAGCTAAAACTCGAGCATTTTTAACTACTTGATTCTGATACTCCTTAAACTCAGGAGACATCGCTTCTTTAAAAGCAACAGCTTTAGCTGCAATTATATGAACCAAAGGCCCACCTTGAATTCCAGGGAAAACAGCTTTATCAATTGCTTGAGCGTATCTTTCCTTAGAGAGAATAAAACCGCTCCGCGGTCCCCGCAAAGTTTTATGGGTTGTTGAAGTAACCACATCAGCAAAGGGAACTGGGGATAAATGGATACCAGCAGCAACTAACCCTGCAATATGAGCAATATCAGCCATAAAGTAAGCTCCCACTTCATCGGCGATCTCTCTAAAAGCCTTAAAATCAATTATCCTCGGATAGGCAGTAGCCCCCGTTAATATGAGCTTTGGTCGATGTTTCTTAGCTAAATCCCTAATTAAATCATAATCAAGAAGTTCTGTTTTAGGACTCACCCCGTATGGAATAAAAGAATAAAGTTTGCCCGAGAAGTTCACTGGACTCCCATGGGTAAGATGCCCACCCTGGATTAAATCAAGCCCCATAACTTTATCGCCAACCTCAAGAAGAGCAAAATAAGCTGCCATATTAGCTTGAGCTCCTGAATGAGGTTGGACATTGACATATTCGGCTCCAAAAAGTCTTTTTGCCCTTATTTGAGCAATCTTTTCAATCTCATCAACAAACTCACAGCCGCCATAGTAGCGCTTCCCTGGATATCCTTCAGCATATTTGTTAGTTAAAACAGAACCTTGAGCCTCAAGAACTGCTTGGCTCACATAATTTTCTGAAGCAATTAAAACTAAAGTTTGCCTTTGCCGATTTAATTCTTCTTCAATTAAGGAAGCTATTTCAGGGTCAAAATCTTTTAAACTTTTCCCCATTTTTGTTTCTTTAATCGCCTCTTCCTCCATCTCCAGCCTTCTTTTTTAGCACTTCAAATACTTATCTTCAATCTTTTTTATCTGTTTCACTCGCCTTTCATGGCGACCACCTTCAAAGGATGTAGTTAACCAAGTAATAATAATTTTTTTGGCTTGGGTCAACTCCACCACCCGCGCTCCCAAAGCAAGAACATTAGAATCGTTGTGCCTCCTACTATAGCGAGCAGTAAAAACATTTTGGCACAAGGCTGCTCTCACTCCTGGAACTTTATTGGCAACAATAGAAACCCCAATCCCTGTGCCACAAATAACAATTCCCCTATCTGCCTTTTTTTGACTAACAAGAACAGCTACTTTCTCTGAAAATTCAGGATAGTCGACAGAATCATCGCTAAAAGCTCCCACATCTTTTACTTGGTAACCTTTTTTAATTAAAAACTCTTTTAATTCCTCTTTAAGAGAAAAACCAGCATGGTCAGAACCGATTGCAATTCTCAAAAGGAGCCACCCCGTTTCGCTTCTCCCTTTCCTTTGATGATACCAATTTTTTATTTAAGAGATAAGCTATTTAAAAATAATTTTTGAAAAAGTTTTCTCTTTACCACCTTACTTTCTAGGCTAGAGTTCCTGTAAAGGGGTAACTCTCTCAATTTCTTCGACTGAAAGAGCACCTTCCCTCAAAACCAAAGGTGGATATTGGGTCAAATCAAGTACAGTCGATTCAACTTTTAAAGAAGTTTTGCCACCATCAATTAAAAGGTCAATTTTATTGCCTATCTCCTTTTCAACTCCTTGAGCTGAGAAAGGACTTTTCCTGCTAGAAATATTTGCGCTGGTTACTGCAAGAAAAAAAGGGCAATAACTAGTGAGGGCAAAGCAAAATGGGTGGTCAGGATAGCGAATACCAACCGTTTTCTTCCCCCGAGTCACGAAAGATGGAACTTCTTCGCTTTTTTCAAAAACTAATGTCAATGGTCCTGGCCAAAAATGCTCAATTATTTTTTCTGCCCAAGGCGGAACCTTTTTAACCAAAAGATTCAAATCCTTAAGACTAGAGATAAAAAGAGTCAATGGTTTATTGAAATCTCTTCCCTTAATCAAAAAAATTTTTTCAACAGCTTTTTTATTGTCAGCTCTTGACGCCAATCCATAAACCGTTTCGGTAGGGAAAGCAACTAAACCACCTTCTTTTAATATCTCTTTTGCTTTTAAAATAATCTTAGGTGAAAATTTATGAGGTTTAATTGAAATTTTTTTCATCTTAAAAAAGTAGTTACAATTCTTTCTCGCCCTGAGTAGTCCTTAAAAATCTTTTTTTTCTTAAAAATCTTTTCAGAAAGAAGATTAATGACCAAAGGAGCTTGACCTAATCCTACTTCAAAAGCAATTAATCCCCCAGATTTTAAAAAATCAGGAGCTTGTTTAATAATTTTTCGGTAAAAAGTAAGGCCGTCATAACCACCATCAAGTGAAGATAATGGTTCAAACTCTTTCACTTCTCGAGGAAGAAAATCAATCTGCCAACTTGGAATATAAGGAGGGTTAGAGACAATGCAGTCTAACTTACCCTTTAAGTCAGCCAAATTTTCAAAAAGATCACTTTCAATCAAACACACCTTATCGGAAAGCCCAAGCCTGCTAGCATTGGAGAAAGCAACCCTTAAAGCATCTTGGCTAACATCAGTGGCGTAAACAAAAGCTCCTTTAATTTCTGAGGCAAGACTCAAAGCAATTGCCCCTGAACCAGTTCCTAAATCAAGGATTTTGGGTTCAAGTTTTGAAGAAAGTAAGCTTATAACCACATCAACTAAAATCTCAGTCTCGGATCGAGGAATAAATACACCTGGCTTAACTTTCAACTTCAAAAAGCGAAAATATGCTTTTTGTGTTAAAAATGGTAAAGGGATTCCTCTTTGGCGGAGTGAAAGAAGACTCTTTAAAGTCCTCATCTTTTCCCATTCTATCTTTGGGTTTAAATCTTTTGCCCAAAGGTCAATTTGAGAAAGGCCCAAGACATCCTTAAGCAAATTTTGAGCCTCTTCCCAAGAATTAAAAATCTCCGCCTTCTCGAGCTCTCGTGCTGACCAGTTTAATACTTCCCTTACCTTCATCTTTCCCCTTCAAGTAAGCTAAACAAATCCAAAAATTAAAAATACATATCAAAATGGAAAAATAATTGGATTTTTACCTGCTCGCCATCAGCTATGCTCAAATCTCCCACCTGCCAAAGCCTATTCCTTAAATAAATTGGCAATTTAAATCCAAGTTTGTTCTCTCAGTCTCGATTAACTGATAATTACTGATTTAGCTTAGCGGCAGGTAGCAAGTGGGTCATCTTAATATTTGATTTTTTGTCTTTGACTTTACCCTCCCCTTAATCCATTTCCAAAGGAAGACCTTCTCCCCGTACACTCCTTGCTCACTGTTTACTAGCTTTGCTTCCAAGCCTTCAAAGCTTCGGCGCTATCACAAGCTTTTTAGCTTTTCAGCTTTATCAGCCGAGGCTAAAGCCTCAATTATTTCATCGATTTCGCCTTCCAAAACCCTCTCTAAATTGTAAAGGGTTAAGCCAATTCGGTGGTCAGTTACCCGGTTTTGAGGAAAATTGTAAGTTCTAATTTTTTCACTTCTCTCTCCCCTTCCCACCTGACTCCTTCTCGCTTGAGCAATCTCTTCTTCCTGCTCACGCTGAAATTTTTCATAAAGACGAGCAAGCAAAATTTTCATTGCTTTTTCTCGATTTTGTATTTGGGAACGTTCCTCCTGACACTGAGCAACAATCCCAGTCGGAAGATGAGTAATCCTAACGGCTGAATCAGTTACATTGACATGCTGCCCTCCGGGACCGCTTGCCCTAAAGGTTTCAATCTTTAAATCTTTAGGGTCTATCTCTACCTCAATTTCTTCAGGTTCAGGTAAAACAGCCACTGTTGAAGTTGAAGTATGAATTCTTCCCCCCGATTCAGTCACAGGGATTCTTTGAACTCTATGGACACCTGATTCAAATTTTAATTTACTATATGCTCCTTTCCCTTTGACCTCAAAAATAATTTCTTTAAATCCACCCATATCAGAAGGGCTTACACTCATCACTTCAGTTTTCCAACCTTGTTTTTCTGCATACTTTCCATACATCCTAAAAAGGTCTGCCCCAAAAAGACTTGCTTCCTCGCCACCAGCCCCAGCCCTTATTTCCATAATGACATCTTTTTCATCTCTTGTATCCCGCCCAATTAACCTTTCTTTTAAATCGCTCTCAGCTCTTTCTTTCTCCCTCCTTAAGGTCTCCAGTTCCTCTCGGAGAAATTTTTCCATTTCTGCTTCTTTTTCCCTAGCAATCATTTCTTCAACCTCATCAATTTCCTTAAGGAAATTTTTATATCTTTTAATTGCTTCAATCAAATCCGACATTTGGGAATGGAGTTGGGCATATCTTTGATACTCTTTAGGATTAGAAATAATTTGAGGGTCAGCTAGTTTCTTTAATACCTCTTCATATTTATTTTCAATTTCTTTAAGCTTTTCCAAGTTGAGCATTTCCTTCACCTAAGCTAGATTTAAGTTCCAAGGCTAGAAGCTGCTTCAAGGAATGAATAGCCACTTCAAGCTGGTCCTTTGAGGGCTTTCGGGTCGTCACTTTTTGAAGCATCAAGCCAGGGAAGGTTATCGCCTTGACAATAAAACTTCTCTCATATTTTCGGGATATCTTAATTACCTCATAAGAAATCCCTGCTAATAAAGGTAATAAAACTATTCTAAGAAAGATTCGATAGAAAAGTGAGGGTCTACCTAAAAAAGAAAAAACAAAAATCATCAAAAATAAAACAATAAGAATGAAGCTCGTTCCACAACCAAGGTGAAGGGGGCTATGCCGGGAAGCTGATTCAGGTGTCAGTTCATCACCAGCTTCGTGAGTGTGAATAACCATATGTTCTGCCCCATGATATTCAAAAACTCTCCTTATATCTTCAATTAAAGATATTCCCCCAAGGTAAATAAGGAATAATCCAACTCTTAATAGCCCCTCAATTAAGTTGAGAATAAAAACATTTTTCAAGAATCCAAAATAGTTCTCCCCAAAGCGAAGAATTGAAGTTGGGAGAACAATGAAAAGAAAAGTAATAAGCAAAAAAGCGATTAAAAAGCTAAAAAACATGTCCCTTTTTGAGATAGTAATTCCTTCCCCTCCTACAACCTCAGCCGAGAAACTCAAAGCTTGATAACTTAAAATAAGCGTATCTACGAGAACTTTAATTCCTCGAAAAATTGGAAACCTAAAAATGGAGTAAGGGTCAAGAAAGGAATTGATTTGCTTTTCTTGGGTGACAATTTTTTTATCGGATTGGCGAACAGAAACTACCCAGTGTTTTTCCCCTCGCATCATTACACCTTCTAAAACCGCTGAGCCACCAATTTGCATTTCTTCACCTGAATAAGTTGGAATGAAAATCTGACTACCAGATTTAACTACCTTTGCTGCGCTCAAATTTACTCTTGAAATAAGTCCTTTGAAGCTTCTTCAATTTCTTTCCCTTTCTCCGCTATCTTTTCCGAATCCTCGCTTTCTTCACTCTCAGAAAGTAAACCATATTTTTTCTGGAAACGTTGAACCCTTCCAGCTGTGTCAACCAACTTTTGTTTTCCCGTAAAAAAAGGATGGCACTTCGAGCAAATCTCCACTTTAATGACGGGTTTAGTTGAACGAGTTTTAAAGGTTTCCCCACAGGCACAAGTTACCGTTGCTTCAACATAATCTGGATGGATACCTTTTTTCAAGACTTACACCTCCTGTAAAACAGCTGTTAGTTGTTATAAAGCACTTATCTTTTCCTTTAATAATTCTCGGGTAAAGCAGAACGCTGAACTTGGGTTAGAAACTCTTGGTTCGTCTTAGTTTCTTTGAGTTTGTCAATCAAAAGCTCTAAGGCTTGGGCTGGGTCTAATGCATGAAGGACACGCCTTAACTTCCAAACCATTTGGGCTTCCTCGTTATCCATTAGGAGTTCTTCCTTTCTAGTTCCAGATTTTTCAATATCAATAGCTGGAAAGATTCTCTTGTCAGCTAATTTTCTATCAAGATGAACCTCCATGTTTCCTGTCCCTTTAAATTCTTCGTAAATAACTTCATCCATTCGGCTACCAGTATCAATAAGAGCAGTCGCTAAAATAGTTACACTCCCCCCATTTTCAATATTCCGAGCAGCTCCAAAAAATCTTTTTGGGGGATATAAAGCAGTGGAATCAACACCACCCGATAAGATGCGACCACTTGGAGGGACTGTTAAGTTGTAGGCTCGAGCTAATCGGGTAATACTGTCTAATAAGATAACCACATCTTTCTTGTGCTCCACTAACCGCTTAGTTCTTTCTAAAACAAGCTCAGCTACTTGAATGTGATTTTCTGAGGGTTGGTCAAAGGTTGAACTAACCACTTCACCTTGAACACTTCTTTCCCAGTCGGTAACCTCCTCTGGTCTTTCATCAACTAAAAGGACAATTAAGCAAACCTCAGGGTTGTTTCGAGTTATACTATTGGCTATTTGTTTTAAAAGAGTAGTCTTCCCAGCTTTAGGAGGAGAAACGACCAAGCCCCTTTGACCTTTCCCGATGGGAGCAATTAAATCCATTATTCTGGGGGCAATATCCTCAGATCCCATAACTTCTAGTCGAAATCGATCCCGTGGATAGATAGGGGTTAAATTCTCAAACTGAGTTCTCAAACGAGCCTTTTCTGGTTCATCACCATTAACTTCCTCGATTCTCAATAAAGCAAAGTATTTTTCATTATCTTTTGGTGGACGAACCTGACCCATAACTTCGTCTCCCTTTCGAAGATTAAACCTTCTTATCTGCGACATCGAGACATAAATATCACCTTCACTTGGAAGATAGCCTTTTACTCTTAAGAAACCGTATCCTTCAGGTAAAATATCAAGTATCCCTTTCTTGGATAAAACTTCTTCAGGAACCTTAGCCACTTCATTTAGCTCCCTTTTTGCTGCCACTTCATTTCTTAAACTTTGCTCATTTAAAATTGCTTCAATAAGTTCCCCCTTCTTCATCTTTTTTGCATTGGGAATACCCATTTCTTCAGCTAAGGGAAGGAGCTCGCTTAATTTTCTTTCTTCAAGTTGTCCTTTCTCTAAAGTTTGTGTCCTTTCCAAAAATCTTCACCTCACTACTTCAAATTTTTAATTTTTTCCCAATCTCTTAAGAAATTCTCAATACCGCGGTCAGTTAAAGGATGCTTGACCATCATCTTTAAGACATCATAAGGGACAGTAGCAATATCAGCACCAGCTAAGGCTGCTTCGACTACATGTAAAGGGTGACGAATGCTAGCTGCGATGATTTGCGTTTCAATTCCGTAATTCCCGTAGACTAAAGCAATATCAGAGATAGTTGAAATACCATCGTAGCTAATATCATCGATTCGTCCAACAAAAGGGCTTACATAGGAAGCTCCAACTTGAGCGGCTAAAAGAGCCTGATTAACAGAGAAAACTAAAGTCATATTAACCTTTATTCCTTCTCTACTTAAAATCCTAGTTGCTGCTAAACCTTCAGGCATTATTGGAATCTTAATGACGATGTTAGGGGCAATTTGAGAAAGGCTCCTTGCTTCCTCAACAATTTCATCCCTTTCCATGGCCACTGCTTCAGCACTAATTGGCCCATCAACAACTTGGGCAATCTCTTTAATTAATAACCTAAACTCTTTCCCCTCCTTAGCAGCTAAGGTAGGATTGGTTGTCACCCCACTTAAGATTCCCCAAGAATTAATCTCCTTGATATTTTCAAGATTAGCTGTATCAATAAAAATCTTCACTTCTCACTCCTTTCTCACTTACTAAAGACAGTTTTAGTTTTCTCTATTACTTCAGGTACAGAAAATACATGATTAATAATAACTTCCAAGACAGAAGCAACTGTTGTATCTAAATTGTGGCTTGGAATGATAGAAATGTTGTTTTCCTTAGCCAAATTACTTATATACCTACCTAGTTTACGAATACTATCAAAATTTCGATGATACTTTTCAAAGGGTCTAAAGCCTTCAGTTTCCATCTCTCGAACATAAAAATGACTTCGGTGAAGGTTCTCCTCTTCAACCGTGATAATTAAGGGAACAATGATAGAGCGTTCACTATAATCCTTGTAAAAATCAATAAAGCCTGGAACAATATGAATTCCTTCAATAACCATATTTAAGCTTTCCTTAATTGCTCTTTCAATGATTGCCTTAACTCCCACTACAACCGCTGATGTTTGCTCCCCAAAGCCAACAATTAAAGGGTCCATATTTGAAGGGAGAGGTGTCCTTAAAAGCTTGTAAGCATTAAATGAAGATTCATAAAGAGCAGGCATTAATTCTTTTGAGAAAATGGCTCGCATAACTTCTCGAATGGCATCAGTAGAAACTATCCTAGTAATTCCTAAGCGATGAGCAACTTCCGTTGCGATTGTTGATTTTCCTACTCCTGTAGTTCCACCGATTAAAATGATAAGAGGTTTTTCTAGGTCTACTAGCGCCTGCCACTTTAAATATTTTTCTGCAAAATCCTTCCCAACTTCAGTTAAAAGAAAATTGTAAGCAATCTTCCGCAATTCGTCAATAGTGACAGAATAAATTTTATTTTCCCTTAGATAATTTTCAATTCGTTTGGCTACCTCATATGACTGACTAGGCGGTAAGCCGGTAGCCATAATTGAAGAAGCCATTAAACCTTTAGAATAAGGAAGCCCACTTTTCTCACCACTAATGATTATACGCTTAATTTTAAATTTATCCTCCACATTATCTCCTTTGGCTAAAGGATTTTACTGCTTCTTGGGCTAAAGAAAGAAGAGAAGCATCTAAATCATCATCCCCTCCAACCCAAATTGGAACATTATCACCATAAACTACTCTGACCCCTAAATCTAAGCCAACTTTAGTAACTATATCAACAGCTGCTGCTTTAAGCTCAGTAAGAAGCACGGTGTATTTCCCCTCATAAACTTTAAGCTCCTCTGAGAGAATTTTGCGATTGGAAAGATTATTACTAATACCAACGACTTGACAATTGAAAGTCTCCTCAAGGTAACTTCTTATCTTCTCCCGAGCCAGTGAAGAAGAAGTCGTAGCTAAAAAAACCTTTTCGCCTTCTAAGGATTCAAGAGGGTAAGGACGGAAAATCGTTCTTATTACCTTTAACCTGCTGTTAATTTTCTTTATCCGGTCTTCAAAAGACTTTATCTTCTCACTATTGGCCATAGGCTCCTCACACATGGCTAAAATTACTAAATGAGATAGGATTAGCCGATAAGGACCCATGTAACTTGCGATATATTCAATAGGTTGATTGGCTCCAATAACCATTACGGTTCGGTCAGTTTTCACCGGTGGTATTGAAGCACCACTTCCCTCAAAAATAATTATTTTCCCTTCTAGCTTATTAGCAAGTTCAGCTCCTAACAAAACATTAGTAATGAAAGGAGAACCAGCAATTCCTCCTCCGCATCTTCGGCAGCCAATGGTTTTCACTTGACTCATCAATGCGTCTTCGAAGTAGTCAGAAGCAGCATGCTTCCCCTCCTGGCTAGCTTGAAGAAGAAATTGAGGATTGATTTTAATCTTATCTCCCTCCAAAATCTCTGGCTTTTCAGGTCCGCCACGTCCCATGGCTACAACTATTGGCTCTAACCCCATTTTTTTAAAAAGACGAGCAGTATAAGCGGAAATTGCCGTTTTTCCCACCCTTTTCCCCGTGCCAATAATTGAGATAGAAGGTTTCTTAGCTAACTGATAGTATCGAGGAGGGTCAAAGCGAAAATCAGCTCCTAAGTAAGAAACTCCCCAAGCTAAAACGAGACTAGCAAGTTGGAATCTTTCCCGATAACCCAAGATAGGTTCATCGCTTAAATCAATGACTATCTTAGGACGATAATTTTGAATTGCTTCCCGAATTCCCCGAAGAGGGTCAGCATTAAGAATTATTGGAATGCCTAAGACATTTAAGTCATCCTCCCTCAATAACTTTTCGGTTCCCCCAATCAAAACGGCAGCTAAAATTTCGTAACCCAAGTTCTTCTCTATCCCCTCAAGAGCCGCTTTGATCACTGAGATATAATGTTCTCCATCAATTAAGGCAATAGCCTTTTCGATCTTAATCAACCTCCCGAAGAATTGGTTTTTTTAAGTCACAAGAGAGACTTTTCTTTATCGGGAATTCTAAAACCGCTTCCTTTACTCCAAAAGGATATTTCCGATAAACCCTCATCTTTTTCTCACTTAATTCAATAAGATTGTAACAAGGTTTGGTAAAGCCCCTTAGCCTCAAAGAAGAGACTGTCCCAGCATTAATTATATGTAAATCTTCAAGGCGCCAAACATATGGCACATGTTTATGACCACACAAAACCAAATTTACCCCACATCTCACAAGGACTTCGAGTAAATCACCAGCATCATAAATAATATTCCTCTCCCGTCCTGTTCCAGGAACTGGAATTAAATGATGGTGAAGAGCAACAATTTTAAAATTATCCTTAAAACTAAAAACCTCTCGAATCCAGTTATATCTTTCCCTCCCAATCCTTCCATCATCCAAGTCTGGCTGGCTGGAATCAAGACCAACAATGGTTAATCCTTCAAAATCCATGCATTTGTTCCTCAAGCCAAACATTTCTTCAAAATGAAGATAACCAACATGTCGAGAATCATGGTTTCCCGGAACAACCATTAAATTCGGGCATTTCAAGAGATCTAAAAAAGCTTTAGCTGTCTTGAACTCTTGACGAAAACCTTCGTCAGTTAAATCGCCTGTAACTAAAACCGCATCAAGTTCTAGCTCATTTAACTCCTGAATTGTTCGACTCATTAAATTCGAGACAAAATATTGAGACCCAGCATGAGGGTCTGAAATATGAGCAATAAGAATTGAGTTTCCTTTAGACACTTTGCTTCCACCTAAGGCAAAAAAGATATGATACTCGATGGGTATAATTCATGCTCTACTTCTTAGCCCTTCAAAGCGAAATCCACTAAAACATTTATTTTAACACCCTTCTTTATTAATTTTTCAAAGGGTATCCCTTTCATCTCCCTCCACAAACACAAGCCTTAATCCTCTGCGAAGGCGGATAAAAACTAAAATGAAGTCTACTTGAAGTGTTTTTTTATTTTACCATAAAATTTCACTTTTGAGAATAATTAGCCTTGGCTCTTTAGCCCACCATTGAAATTCATTTCTTCAATCCTTTGAACCTACTCCTGACAGCTCCTTGTTTCTCTCCTGCACCACACCAATTTACTTGAGTAATGGCAAGATAATAGGATTCAGCTGAGGAATAAAGAAGCTACCTCGGAAAAGCTCTTTTAAACTTTCATATAATGATGGCACTTCATACTCGATGATTTCAGGCTCACCTTTTATCTTCCCCATTTTACCAGCTAATTTTATTGCATCCCGAAAATTACCTAACTCATCAATAAGACCATATTTTTTTGCTTCAGTCCCTAAAAAAGCAAGCCCTGTTGCTAGTTTCTTTACCTCAGCTCGGGAAAGCTTCCTTCCTTCAGCCACATCACTAATAAATTGTTCATAAATAACTTCTGCTTGTTTTCTTAAAATTTCTTTTTCTTCTTCCGTCATTGGACGAGCTGGATTACCAATGTCTTTATACTTCCCCTGAGTTATCACCACATACTCAATGCCAACCTTTTTAAAGAGTTCTTGCAAATTGGGAATGGTTAAAATTACTCCAATGCTCCCAATATCAGAAGCAGGAGAAGCAACAATCTTATCAGCTCCGCAAGCTACCCAGTAAGCTCCAGAAGCTCCAATATCAGCTACAGAAACAACCACAGGTTTCTTTGCTCTTTTAACTTCTTTATAAATTTCTTGAGAAGCAGCGGCAGTTCCACCTGGGCTATTTATCCTTAAGAGAATAGCCTTAGCTCGGCTATCTTCCTCAGCCTTTTTAATTTGTTCAATTATCTTTTCAGGAGAAACCCCTTTACCACTAAGTAAATCTCCTTCACCAGAAGCAATAATAGTCCCTTCCAATTTAATTAAAGCGACTCCTTCCCTTTCAAGAGGCGAAATAAACTTGCCTGGAGATATAAACCAGATGATTAAAAAGAAGTAGCCAGTAAGCAAAAAAAGGATTAAAAAAATAATTAATAAAATAACAGCCCAACGCTTCTTCATCTTTAATTTTCTCCTTGTGTCTTCTTTTAGTCTAATACATCACTATAGTAAATTGAAACCTTAAGAGTAATTTTTTCTCTGCCCAACTCCCTTTAAAAAATAAAATTATTCTAAATTATTCTAAAATTTTTACTTCAATACCTCCCTCACTATCAGAAACTTCAAATCGGGTAAATTTTCCTTCTCGAATAAAGAGCATTCTTAAATTGCCACGACCTACTCTCAAGTTAGAAATCTCGACCCTATTTAACCAACTAGGTAATTGAGGTTGATTAAGATAAAGAATGTTGTTGAGAGCATCAGGCTGAAAACCTAAGATCGACTGAAGAATTAGAAAAATGCTTCCAGCTGCCCATGCTTGGGGAGTACAAGCAACTGGATAGGTTACAGGATAATTATTCCCTCGTCTGGTAAATCCACAAAAAAGCTCAGGTAAACGGAAATAAGGATGATGAATTGCAGCATCAAAAAGGGCACTTCCAACTAGATTGGCCTCTTCACCAAATTGATACTTTTTCATTCCCGCGATTATCATTGAGTTATCATGTGGCCAAACAGAACCATTATGGTAACTCATTGGGTTATAACCTTTTGCTGACTTACTTAAAGTTCTAATTCCCCATCCTGAAAACATATCAGGCTGGAGAAGGCGTTTAACTACTTTTTCTGCTTTTTCTTTTTCGATAATTTCAGCCCATAAGCCTTGACCAGGATTAGACGTTATTGCTTTAACTGGTTGCTTCTCCCCATCCAAAGCCAAAGCAAAATAGCTTTCTTCCTCAAGCCAGAAGAGCTGATTAAATTTTTTCTTCAACTCCTCTGCTTCTTTCTCAAGCCTCTGGCTTTTTTCACTCTCACCTAGGATGCGATAAACTTTGCTTAATCCACTTTTAGCCAGATAAACATAGCCCTGCACCTCAACTAAAGCAATGGGAGGAACGGGAAACCGTCCGTTTTGGTGAACAACAGCATCCCAAGAATCTTTCCAACCCTGGTTAGTTAAACCTTTACTTGATTTCCTCTCATATTCAATGAATAAATCACCATCAACATCGCCAAACCTATCAATCCAGTTAAGAGCAGCGTTTATACTTTCCCTTTCTTCATAAATAAATCTTAAATCCCCAGTCCAATTAAGATATTCAGAAAAAAGAACTAAAAATAAGGGGGTAGAATCAATTGAGCCATAATAGGGGGTATGAGGAATCTCATCCAATTGAGCGAGCTCACCCTGTCTTATTTCATGAAATATCTTACCTGGTTCTTCATCCCGCCACGGGTCGACTTTCTTTCCTTGATAAAAACTTAAACTTTTTAAGGTTTCTTTTGATAAATTAGGGTTAAGAGAAAGAGTTTGAAGCGAAGTGATTAAACTGTCACGACCAAAGGGGGCCGAAAACCATGGCACACCCCCATAAATAATTTCCCCTCGACCATTTAAAGCAACGAGTTCTCTCAAATCATTTTGAGCTCGCTTGATAACAGTGTTAAAAAGTTCATTGTCAGTAAAAATTTGAGTACATTTTCTTTCCCATTCATCGTATGATTTCCTTAAAATACTAACAGCTTTATTAAAATCAAGTTGTTCTTTTCTATCTTCTCCAATCACTGGTTCAATGAAAAAGTCAAAGATGATGCGTCCATGAGGCTCAATTTCTACCTCATAAATTAAAGAAACTTTCTCTTGAAAAAAATTTATTTTATTAGGCTCTCGACCCAAATGAACTTCTGTTCGGCGAAAGATTCCATCTAAACCAAGATAAGCAAGACGAAGACACTTGTCAGAAATTTTTGGCTTTAAAATTTTACCCCTCTTTTTTCTTTTGAGTCCTCTCATCTCGAAAATATCAGCAAAATCAGCTCCAAAACCAAACTCCAAACTTAACTTAACTAGAACTGGGTTGTAATTTTTTATCCTAATTCTCTCATAAAGGCCATCTTTAATCACTCTCAACCTTCGGATGTTCAAAGTATCCTGAGGAATGTGGCTTTTGTCACTTAATTCAAGATCAGAATTGGTTAATTCTAAATGTTCAATATAGTCACGTTCAGATGTCGATAGAAGAACAATTGGTCTCTCCCCATTTATTTTCAAAGTGAAATAATTTAAAAAGCGCGTATCTTTAAAGTAAAATCCATAACCAACCATATTAGATTTTGGGATATCTCCTCTTAAATTAGTAAAAAGGAAATAATCTCCTTCTTTAATAATGAGCTTTCCTTCTTCAATGTTTCCAAGGGAAAAAGGAACACCCTTATTCAAAACCTTTAAAATACGATTAGAAGCTCTTGTTTCTACTTTAAACTCTTCGCCCTCGGGAGAAAATACCCTCTTAGTTCCAAACAAAACCCTCAACCCCCTTTAAAATTAATCACAATCCCCTTTCAATCGATAAAATTTTCTGATATAAATTTTCATAATCACTAGTCATTCTCTCGACACTATAATTTTCTTCAACATGTTTTCGGCAGTCAGCAGGGTTAATCGCTGAAATTTGTTTAATTTTTTCAACTATTTCTTCTGGGTGATTAACAATAAATCCCGTTTTCCCATCAACCACAACTTCAGGAACAGCGCCAAGGTAAGTAGCAATAACTGGTGTTCCACAAGCCATCGCCTCAATCATAACTAAGCCAAATGGCTCTGGCCAAGTAATTGGGAAAATAAAAGCTCTTGCTTCCTTCATCAATCTTCTTTTTTCCTCTTCACTTACTTCACCCAAAAATTTTATTTGCTCCCCATCGATATAAGGCTTAACCTTCTCCTCATAATATTCCATATCATTGCCAGGGTCGATTTTCCCAGCCATTATTAAGTTAATTTTTGCTTTCTTAGCAATCTCTACAGCCAGATGAGTTCCCTTCAAAGGACTAACCCGAGATAACCAAAGAAAAAAGTCTTTCTTTTCAGCGCTATACTGATAAGAAGAAATATCAATGGCATTATAAACAGTTCCAATATAGTTAAGCTCAGGTAAACCTTTTCTTTGTTCGTCACTTATCGAGTTGTAATAAACAGCATCCTTAAATCTCTTAAAAAAAGGGATATTTATTTCAGTGAATATTCCATGCAAAGTAGTTAAAACAGGAGTTTTGACAAAATTTGCTAAGGTAACTCCTGAATATCCCGCGTGATTGTGAATAATCTCAAAATCATCCGCTCTTAAAAAAGCAGTCGAAACATGGTTTAGATCAGGGACGGGGTTGCCTATGAGGTGTCTTTGAGCTTTATCATAAACGGAGACTAATTCGGCGCTGGTTATCGAGTCACCACTAGCAAAAAGAGTGACTTGATGCCCTCTCCTAACTAGTTCCTCCACCAAAAGATAAACAACTAACTCTATTCCCCCATATTTCTCCGGAGGAACTCTTTCCCAAATTGGCGCCACCATTCCAATTCTCATTTTTTATACCTCCTTATTTTAATTCCTCCCTATGACATTTTTGATCTAACTCACAATAGATTTCTAAAAACTACTTATAAACTTATAAATTCAAGTCTTTTTTCTCGTTAACAATGCAGCTTGATTAGGAACAAATTTCAAAATTTGAAATTGGAATTTCTGAATAATTTTAAAATGACTCAATAACCTAAATTCTAATCTCTCACGAGTTTGATAGTTTGAAGCATTAGAGTCTCGAGTTTATAATGTCCTTTAGCCCTGGGCACATCTTACCTTGTCAAACATTGTTCCAAATTATTTTTGAATGATTTGAGCTCCTTGGTTATCCACTTCAAGAGGTAAAAGAAAATAATCCCCACTCAATCCTTTTAAGAAGATATTGGCTTTTTCTAAAACCTTTTCTTCTCTATCTCGAAGATATAATGAAGTAATAGCAGGACCTGCCCCACTTAAAGCAACCCCTAAAATACCATCGATTGCCTGAAACCCTGAGATAATTTCCTCCATTCCTGGAATCAGCTTAGCCCGATAAGGCTGATGAATACGGTCTTCCATCCCTAACTTCAGGAATTCATCTTTCCCTGAAAATAAAGAAGCAATGAGTAAAGAGATACGACTTAAATTAAAAACAACGTCTTTTAAGGAAACAGTTTGAGGTAAGACCTCTCTTGCTTTTGAGGTGGCAAGTCGATAAGGAGGAACAACAATTAAAACTTTAATATGCGATGGCAACTTAAAAGAGGAATGGCTCCAAGCCTCGTTAACTTTAAAAGAAATGGTCAAGCCACCGGAAAAAGAAGCACAAACATTATCAGGATGCCCTTCTAATTCAATAGCAAAGGAAATTAACTGATGATTTAAGAACGGATTACCTAAAAGTTGATTGCCAGCCAAAAGACTACCCACAATAGCAGCAGCACTGCTTCCTAAGCCTCGAGCAATGGGAATTTGATTAATAATCTTTATAAAAAGTCCTGAGGGATGATGTCCCACTTTGTCAAAGAGAAACTTTAAAGAGCGGTAAACAAGGTTCCTTTCGTCAATAAAAATCTCATCTTTCCCTTCTCCTTCAACCTCAATTAAAAATTCATCATTTTCTTCAATCTGAACTATGTTATAAAGAGAAAGGGCTAACCCCAAGACATCAAATCCAGAACCTAAATTAGCAGTTGAAGCAGGTACTTTTACCTCTATCACTTAATTTCCCCCTAAAACTTCTATTTCCTTAAGAATAATCTGCTCCACTTTTTCAATTTTTGCTTCACTCTCAACCACTTTCCCACCCACTTTAACAGCTAAATCAGGATCTTTGAGACCATGACCAGTTAAAACACAAACAACAATAGAATTTTTTTCTATCTTTCCTTCTTCAACCTTTTTAATCACCCCTGCCACTGAAGCAGCTGAAGCTGGTTCAACAAAGATACCCTCAGAAGATGCAAGATAGCGGTAAGCTGAAAGAATCTCTTCATCACTCACCATACTAATAAACCCCCCAGAATCTTGAGTAGCCTGAACAGCTTCTTTCCAGCGGGCTGGATTTCCAATTCTAATAGCCGTGGCAATTGTTTCAGGATTGGCAATGGGAAAACCCTTAACAATTGGGGCTGCTCCTTCTGCTTGAAAGCCAATCATCTTAGGGAGCTTTTTTATCAACTTTGCCTTAAAATAAGCTTGAAAACCCATCCAATAAGCAGTTATATTGCCAGCATTGCCAACAGGAATAGCAAGATAATCAGGGGCTTCTCCCAACTTATCACATACCTCAAAAGCGGCTGTTTTTTGCCCTTCTAAACGGTAAGGATTGAGTGAATTCACTAGGGTAATTGGAAATTTAGCCGTTAAATAACGAACAATCTCTAAAGCAACGTCAAAATTCCCCTTAATGCCAACTACTAAAGCACCATGAACTAAAGCTTGAGCCAACTTGCCTAAAGCAATCTTTCCCTCAGGAATTAAAACAATGCACTTTAAACCAGCTTTTGCGGCATAGGCAGCAGCTGAAGCTGAAGTATTACCAGTAGAAGCACACATTACAGCTAACGACTTTTCCTCCAAAGCTTTACTGATCGCCATGGTCATGCCTCGATCCTTAAACGAACAGGTAGGATTTAGCCCTTCATACTTAAAGAAAATTCTTGCTCCAAGTTCTCGACTAAGTTTTTTCCCTTCAATTAAAGGGGTATTACCTTCAAGAAGAGTAATAACTGGGGTTTTTGATGAGACCGGTAAAAACTTTCGATAATGTTCAATAATTCCAAGCCAGTCCAATTTAAGAAACCTCCACTCTAATCACATTAGAAACCTTGTTCACTACATCTAGTCCCTTTATCTCCTTTAATGCTTCTCTTAAGTCCTTCTCTGAGGTTAAATGAGTTGTAAACATAACATCAGCCGATTCCCCATAAGAGCCTTTCTGAATAACACTTGCCAAGCTGACATTATTATCCCCAAAAGCTTTGGCAATTTTAGCTAAAACACCTGGCTTGTCAGCTACATTCATTAAGAGATAGTATCTTGTTCTTATCTCCTCAATTGATTTAATAAGTTTTTTTTCAAAGCAGGTGCAGCCAATTTTACCTGTCGCTCCCCATTTGATGTTTTGAGCTACTTCAACGACATCGCCAACGACTGAACTACCTGCTGCCATTCCACCAGCCCCTTGCCCAAAAAACATTA
Organism: Candidatus Geothermocultor quzhuomuensis; assembly: GCA_015711795.1. Lineage (GTDB taxonomy): Bacteria > Actinomycetota > Aquicultoria > Geothermocultorales > Geothermocultoraceae > Geothermocultor > Geothermocultor quzhuomuensis. The sequence goes on along the minus strand of JACVJC010000006.1, from coordinate 14,035 downwards.
CCTCCCCCACCACATCACCTTCAACAAATATTGCATTGTAAACCCCTTTAACTGCAGCTAAAGGATGGGTATTTGGAATCATAGTTGGATGGACTCGAACATCAATCCCATTAAATTCTTCCTCAGCCAATGCTAACAATTTAATAACATACCCCAATTCATTAGCATACATGATATCAGCTGGTGTTATCCCTTGGATGCCTTCAGTATAAACTTGAGAAGCAACAACTCTTGAGTTAAAAGCAATCGAAGCTAAAATTGCAATTTTAGCTGCTGCATCGTGCCCTTCAACATCAGCAGTAGGATCAGCTTCAGCATATCCCTTCTTTTGAGCTTCCTTTAAAGCTTCCTCAAAGGAACAACCCTCATCGCTCATTCTTGATAAGATGTAATTTGTCGTTCCATTAACAATTCCCATTACCCGCTTAATTTTGTTACCAGCTAGCGATTCTTTTAAGGGCTTAATAATAGGAATCCCACCACCGACACTAGCTTCAAAGTAAACATCAACTTTATTGCGAGCTGCTGATTCAAGGATTACTTGCCCATAGTTAGCCATCAACTCTTTATTAGCTGTAACAATATTTTTGCCCTTTTCAATAGCTTCCAAAATAAAAGTTTTTGCCGGCTCCATTCCCCCAATCAGTTCAATAACAATCTCAATTTCAGGGTCATTAAGTAAATCGTTTGGGTCCTTAGTTAATAAGTTTAAGGGTGCACTGACTTTATCAGCTTTGGAAAAATCTTTTTCTAAGATTCTTTTAATAACTATTTCAACCCCAATTTCCTGCTTAATCTTTTCTCTTTTTTCATTTATGATTCGATAAACACTTGAGCCAACTGTACCCAAACCCATCAAACCCAAATAAATCTTTTCTTTCATCCAAACCCCCACTTTTAACTTTATAAATTCCTAAATTCAAATTCTCAAAACCTTAAACATTTAATTATTTAATTTTTATGTTCCCTCTTCGCTACTATATTTCCGTTACTTTTAAGGTTTGGTCATTAAATATTGTTTGGTGGTTAGGGCTTAAGATTTGTGCTTTTTGTTCCCTTTATGATGAGCAATCATACTCTTCAGCTTCTTCCAATGAACATTCTAGTTTAATCAAGTCAGCGTAAGTTTCCCGACGAATTATTAATTTAGCCTTTCCCTCTCTAGCTAAAACAACAGCAGCCCTTGGCTGTTTATTATAATTATTTGACATAACATAACCATAAGCCCCTGTAGCGGGCGTGCACAAAATATCTCCAATTTTGGGTTTAGGTATCTGAGCATCCTTAATTAAAATATCACCACTTTCACAATGTTTTCCGACTACTGTTACGCGAGTGTTTCTTTTTTCATTAGCTCGATTGGCTAAAATTGCCTCATAAACTGCACCATACAGCATAGGACGCAAGTTATCAGACATCCCCCCATCAACTGATACATAAACTCTTACCCCAGGAATCTCTTTAATAGTTCCAATTTTATAAAGGGTGACACAAGCATTTCCAACAATTGACCGACCAGGTTCAACCATCACTTTAGGCATCTTTAAACCAAGTCTTTGAGATTCACTCTTGACCCCATTGACAATTACTTGAGCTAAATCCTCAATGGTTGAAGGTTGATCACTCGCCTGATATTTAATGCCTAAACCTCCTCCCATGTCTAACTCTTTAGCTTCAAAGCCAATCTTCTCCTTGACATCTTTCAAAAAATCCATAATAACCTCAACCGCTTTAGCAAAGGGGTGGAGAGCAAAAATTTGTGAGCCAATATGAGTGTGAAAGCCACATAAATCAAGAAATGGCAAAGATAATGCTTGTTTTGCTGCCTTAAAGGCTATCCCTTCACCTAGCCCAAAACCAAATTTGGAATCGACTTGCCCTGTTTGAACATAAGTATGAGTTGAAGGAACAATCCCTGGAGTAATCCTTAAAAGTATTTTAACCCTTTCTTTCCGCTTTTTACCCAATTGATTGAGAAGTTTAAGCTCATCGAAACTATCAACGATAATTCTTCCAACCCCTAACCTTAAAGCCAATTCGAGCTCATCTAAAGTCTTATTATTGCCATGAAAGTAAGTTCGCTCCATCGGAAAACCAGCCTGATGAGCAAGGTATATTTCGCCCCCTGAAGAAACATCAAGCGATAAATTTTCTTCTTTTAATATTTGACAAAAAGCTAACGAAATGAAAGCTTTACCAGCGTAAATGATTTCAATATTAGGGTCAAATTTAGAAAAGGCATTCTTGTATCTTCGACATTGTGTCCGGATTGTCTCCTCGTCCATAATGAAAAGGGGAGAACCAAATTTCTCAACTAAGCGAACGGTATCACAACCACCAATCTCTAAATGCCCTTTTTTATCAATTTTTGCTGTTTGGGGTAAAACCGATAAAATTTCCATTTAGAGCGTTCCTTAAGTTTGATTTTGCCTAGTTTAACATAGGATAGAATAAGAATCAAAAACATCCCATTTTAAATCTCTTATGAGTAATTAAGAACGAGTCCAGAGCATCATCTTATCCAATAAACCTCAAAATACCAAGTGAGAAAAGCTAATCCAATATTCTTAAGAATTTAAGAATGGAACAATTAAATTAGTATCATTTTGGGGCAAAGTAAATCAATCCAAAAAAGTAATTATGAGAAGAGTCGGTAATAATCCGAATGTTTAACGTTAAGCATTTTTAAGTTTAGCAACTTAACAAATGGTAGTCTTCAGCAACTAACAACGCCAAATCACAAGATTCAAAACTTGACTCCGCCTATTCGCCTATTAAATCTTGGCAGAGAGCTTTTTGATGGGTAACCCCACTCCATCAAATTTTAAGGAATACAACTCCGGAAAGCCCTTCGAAATGAGAATCGCTTGTAACAACATCGGCATTTTCTAAACATGCAGTGGCATACACCACTGCATCAGCCATCGGTAAAGCATGCTTTAAGCTCAAATCGGCAGCAAAGAGAGCAATAGACTCGTTTAATGGGAGAACTTTCGTCTTGTTAAGTTGGGCAACCGCAATGAGAGCTTCTTCCTCACTTCTTTCGTGTTTGATCTTCTTATACACTTCGTAGAGCACAATAGTGGGTGTGATTACCCTGCTTTCATCTTTCAAATATTTATAATATTTATCTGCGAGAGGGCCATCGGTGAAGAACTCTATCCAACCAAATGAGTCGACCAGGATCATAGCCGTTCCTTTTCTTCCCGGATGCCCGAAGTATTCATTCCCTTAAGGTAACCTCGAAATTCCTCAAGGCGTTTGTCGGGAATCAGAGTGATTACACCTTCTTTAGCTAACACATACATCTTTTGCCCACTCTTGAGATGCAATTGTTTTCTTATCTCTTTCGGTATCACTATTTGATATTTAGAAGAAATTGTAACTTGAGCCATCGTTTTTCTTTTTGTAAAGCGATTCTTTAATCGATAATAAATTGTAAAACTATTTGTCATTTTTGTCAACAAGCCGTATTAGAAGTATAAATCACATGTTTGCAAGCAAGAGTAAGGATTCTAAGAGTTATATAGTTGGAAGAGTTGGGATGAGGAAACGTGTAAACACTAGTAACATTCTGAACGTTCTTAACGTGCAGCGTTTAGTAAAATGCCAAAACTTAAGCCCCAACCATTTTAGAGTACAAAAATTTCTCCGCAACATTACAACTATAGAAAGAGATAGTATAAAATAGTTAGTGTTTCGTGCTCGATAATGTAAAAGTCAAATTTTAAGAGAATGAGTTATATTGATTTCTTAGCAACCAATAAACTGTTCTGGTTAATTTACTTCATAATAACAGTTATCTTAAGTTTGCTAATAAGCCTTTACTGGTTTTCTAAGGAATTCGGTGATAAAAACACGAAAAATGATACAAGCAGGGAAAGGGCTCTTCGTTTACTAAGACTAAAAGCTATTCAAATTTTTGTGTGGAACGCGACCATCCATTTCCTTGGATTTGTGCTTCTTTTTTTTCAAATCCAGCTCCTTTACTTAATTCCACCACCTAGTTCTTCTTGAGACAAAGTAGTGCTTGGCATTAATTTTTTTATTCGGTCTTTTGCCTCTCTAGAAGAGGAATAGAAGTCTTTCAGGAAACAATTACACGTGGTATTTCTGAAATTCTTATCGGATGGAAAGCATAGTAATCAAATTTAGGGAGCAAGAGAGAAAATAAAAATGCCAAGGGAATTTTAGGATTACGAGGAATTAAGACGTGGGTTTTTCTCAATAAAGATGAAAGTCGCGAGTTTGGCCATTCTACAAAAAGCATCACGCAAAGGGAGACAAGGTACCAAATTACAGTACTGAGAATGTGAAAAATCAGATTGCACTGAAAATTTTTCAAGCAATAAAGAGAGGCAAAGCACAAAGCTATAGTGCTGAAAACGTAAACTTACAAAAGGGGGGAACAACATCAAACATTCTATACAAACCAATAGGCCCACCTATGTTATTGCAATAATCTTTTTTATCATAACTCTTGGCATTATTTTAGGGGTTCAGTCCAATACAAAAGAACAAACTTTTGAACAACATAAGCGTTACCTTACTCTTAATGATTACGATACATTGAAGATTGGTATGGACCATATGGTAATATGTAGTATGTTCTTCGTGATGTTGGAATGACTGTATGGATTGGAGGTCCAAACGATGACCGATTTGTGGTCGAGTGGAGAAACAAGGATGGTTCTTTTATAAGGTGTACCTTTGCTTTCGATACAGATGCTTATTATTATAAGCTTATAGACAAATACCAAGAAGGACTAAGGTAAGAACATTCGATGAGTACCATTGTATTATTTGCTAATTACAATTTTGGAGTGCACCCCTCAAAGTGGACATTAAATTAAGACATTAAATTAAGATATTCTCTTCCAGTTTGCTCTCAAATTCTGCCGGAGGCAGATATCCGAGAGCAAAATGAAAACGCTTCCTATTGTATACGTCTTCAATAAAGTAGCTAATCCAACTTAGGACCTCAGCCACGTTCTCGTACTCGAATAGATACACCTCCTCCTTCTTTAATGTAGCAATGAAACTCTCGATTTAAGCATTCTCATAGGGATTGCCAATAGCACCCATTGAGATAAGGATACCATGAGCCTTTAGGAGATCAACATAATCCTTGCAGGCATAATGGGAACCTCTATCTGAGTGATGGATAAGACCAGGAGAGAAATCACGACGCATAAGAGCCATTCTTAAAGCCGATAGCGATAAGTTCCGATCCAGAGTATTCCTTAATGCCCAGCCCACTACTTTCCGAGAGAAAGCGTTCAAAATTAAAGCAAGATATACAAATTCAGTTCTCAAGCAGATATAGGTAATGTCGGCAATCCATAGTTGATTAATCCCAGATGATATAGTCTCCTTGGCTAGGTTTGGATAAATTAGTAAGGTGTGGGTTGAGTCGGTTGTGCATATGTAGTGACGCCTTCTTTTCTTTATGAGATTTTTCTCTTCTCATAATCCGCAAGACTTTCTTGTGGTTAATGAGCTTGCCTCGCCTCTCAGGCAAGCTGTAACCCTTCAATAATCATAACCCGAAAACTCAGACACTATGGCTTCAATTTCTTTTAATGGCTCACTCTTATGAAAATCTCTATCTTCTGCTGGTATCTTATAAAACCACTTATAGTAGGTGCTTCTTGCTACTTGTGCCAGCCCGCACATTCTTTTTACCGGAAGACGCCCTCTCTCCTCATCAATCAGCATAAAAACTATCCTTCGCTTTCCTTTAAGCGTTTTAGCAAGTTTTTTAAAAAATCAATCTCCTTTGCCTGACAGCCAATTAGCCGTTCCATCTCAGCAATTTTAGCTTTATCAAGTGTTTCGGCTTCCCTTGCCTGGAAAAGGATTATTTTGAGAGCTTTTAAACTGTCTTTTCCACTTAGAGATAAGACCAGAAGAAATCTCATATCTTCTGAAAAGCTCAGCTATTGAAATACCAGCTTGAGCTTCGGAGATAACCTCAAGTTTGAACTCCTGAGTATAAGTTCTTCTTTTCTTTCCCAAAAGACCGCACCTCCTTCAAAACTAGCATGATGTCTTAACTTTTTGTCCTATGCAAGGGGTGCAGTCCAATTTTGGTGTCGTCTATAAAAAAGTTGCCTTTGGTAAGGCGTAAAAGTCAAGAACCTACCTGACTAAACTTACCTCCTCAGAACCCTTTCGCTAAGCCGCCGTCCTTAGCTTTGTCTTCTACCCTTGTTTCTTAATTGGTAATAAGAATATTCCCCTTTTGGTAAACTTTTTGTTGATTCAACGTGTCTTCCCGCGAAGTGCAAGTAACTTTGAATCATTTATCTTAGGTGAGTCGACAAACTGAAAACCTGCCCACCCTTGGCATCGCCATCGGGCTACGGCAGGTGGGTGTCGGCTGCCCCCGCTGCTTTGAGCGGGAGAGGTCCGACGGAGCGAGCAAAGGACTGTCTTTTTTCTTTCTCCCTCACCTTTTTCCTCTCCCCGAGGGAGAGGAAAAGCTATCTTTCGTTTTTCATTTTGCATTTTATTCTTGATTTCCTCAACCTTTACCTTGACCTATCCTTTCCCTGCTCTCTGCTACCTACCGCCTTTTTTTAGTTGACGAATGGTTTCTAGGTTGCGAAGGTCATCGCTCAAAGTCATTTTGGGCGTCTCTAAAATGCATGGCAAATTACTAAATTGAGGAAAGTTCACTAGACACCGGAAGCCCTCGAGTCCAATATAACCTTTGCCAATATCAGCATGGAGGTCACGAGAAGAACCAAAAGGTAACTTAGAATCGTTAGCGTGGATTACCATTATCCTCTCTAAAGTAACCGTCTTTTCTATCTCCTTAATTGTCCTTAAAAATCCTTTCTTGGTTGAAAGGTCATAACTAGCTAAGAAAGCATGGCAGGTATCAAAGCAAATACCAAGGCGATTATCCCAGTTTAACTCCCTTAAAATTAACTTTAAATCATTGAAGTCCGAACCCAAAACTGCTCCCATCTTTGGCATATTTTCCAAAAGCAAGGTCGTGGAGTTTTTACTTTCGCTTAAAACATACTCGAGAGATTCAATAACCCGCTTTAAACCCTCCTTCTTACTAATATTCTTATGGCTCCCAAGGTGAAAAATGAAATAAGGAGCATTTAAAATTTCAGCCTTCTTAACTCCTTCAATTAAGTAAAGAGCTGATTTTAAACGAAGGTTAAAATTTCTTGAGCCTAAGCTGATGAGATAAGGAGCATGAAGAATTAAAGGATAAATTCCCGCTTGAGCAAGCTTTTCTTTGAGCTGAAGAGCTTTGATTAAATCAAAAGAAGGTTCTTTCCAGCTTCGAGGATTACTCGAAAAAATCTGAATCGCCTCGCAGCCTCTTTCAATTGCTCTTTCAGCCACAAAAGATAAACTTCCTGTAACGGAAATGTGAACACCAAACCTCATTTCTTTAAGTTTACATTTTTTCTGGAGCGGAGACACCTAAAAGGCGTAAAACTTCTTTCAAGACAGTCTGAGTTGCTTTAACTAAGAGAAGCCGAGCCTTTGTCAAACACTCATCCTCACTCACCACACGGCATTGGGTATAAAAAATATGAAAGAGAGCAGCTAAATCTTGAGCATAGATAGTTAGTTTGTAAGGTGCTCTTGATAAGGCACATTCCTCGATAATTTCGGGAAATTCGACCAATTTCTTAATTAAATCAAGCTCTTCTCCTTTACGCAACAAACTTAAATTGACCTGAGATAAAGAAGGTTGTTTGATCCCCCTCTCTTCCGCAAACTTTAAAATCGAGCAAATTCGAGCATGAGCATATTGGACATAGTAAACAGGGTTCTCTTGCGACTCCTTTTTAGCCAGCTCAATGTCAAAGTCAAGAGCAGAGTCAGTGTTTTTGGAGACAAAGAAATACCTTAAGGCATCTTTTCCCACTTCATCTAAGATTTCTTCTAAAGTAACCATTTCACCTGTTCTTTTAGACATCCTGACCGGATCTTTGCCTCGCAAGAGGTTAACCATTTGACCAATGATAACTTCTAGGAAATCATCGGAATAGCGTAAAGCTTTCATTGCTGCTTTCATCCTCTTAACATACCCATGATGATCAGCTCCCCAAATGTCAATAACTTTTTGAAAACCCCGCTCATATTTGTCTTTATGGTAAGCAATGTCGGAAGCGAAATAAGTTGGCTCACCGTTTTCCCGAATTAAAACACGGTCTTTATCATCCCCAAACTGAGAGGTTCTCAGCCAAACTGCTCCATCTTTTTCATAAACACAACCATTAGCTTTAAGGTAGTTAACTGTCTCTTTAACTTTACCTTTCTTGTGAAGAGTTCTCTCAGAAAACCAAACATCAAAAATAACCCCCATTTTTTCCAAAGTCTTTCTTATATGCTCTAAAACTTGTTTGTAAGCTCTCTCTTTAAAAATTTGCTCTCTTTTAATTGGATCAACTTGAAGAAATTTCTTACCATCTTTATCCACTATCTCTTGAGCAATCTCGTAAATATATGCTCCCTGATATCCATTTTCAGGGAAAGTAACCTTCTCGCCGAGGATTTCACTGTAGCGAGCAGAAACAGACTTAGCAAAAATATCCATTTGGCTTCCATAATCATTGATATAAAACTCACGCTCTACTCGAAAGCCTGCTTTTTCTAAAATATTAGCCAGACTATCACCAACCGCTGCCCATCGACCATGTCCAATGTGCATCGGACCAACTGGATTGGCACTGACAAATTCAACCTGGGTTTTTATGCCCTGACCAATATTTATCTCCCCATATCTTCCCCCTTTTTTGATAATTTGAGGTAAGAAAGGCAAAAAAGAGACCGGTTTTAAGAAAAAGTTAATAAAGCCACCGCCAGCTACCTCTATCTTATCAACTTGATTAAGCTCTTTTCTCAAATAGCTAACTAACTTTGTAGCAATTTCCTGAGGAGTTAATTTCACCTGCGAAGAAAGGAGAAAAGCTAAATTAGTTGACCAATCACCATGGGCTTTTTCTTTCGGTCTTTCTAAAATTATGGGGGGTAAATCTCTCAAACCAAGTTCATCTCTTAAGTTCTCAACCACTTTCAAGATAACTCGGGCTAGCTCACTTTTAATCAAATTTTTTTCACCAGCGCTTTCAATGATTATCGAATAAATCCAGTTTTCTCTGCTAACCTTACTTTAACTTCTTTCCTTTCTTTACCCCTTAAATAAATTAAATTAACGATATCGCCAACTTTCCTTTTCCGCGTCTCACTAATTAAGTCATCCATGCTCTTAATCTCAGCATTATCCAGCTTTATAATAATATCTCCTCGTCTCAAGCCAACTTTTGCCGCTGGTGTCCCAGGCAAAACATCAACCACCAAAGCTCCTTGAGTCGTCGGAAGTCCATGTTGAGAAGCGATTTCTTCTGTTACGCTAGCACCTGTAATTCCAATGAAGGGGTGGCTAACTTTTCCTGTCTTCATAAGCTGGTCCGCCACACTCATAGCAGTGTCAATAGGAATAGCAAAACCAATTCCTTGGTAACCACCAGTCTTACTGTAAATCAATGTGTTAATCCCAATCAATTTACCTTCACTGTCACAAAGAGCTCCCCCACTATTTCCAGGATTAATAGCAGCATCAGTTTGAATCAAGTCAGTATAGGTAATAATGTTCCCTTCCTCATCTGGAGTTGAAACGGTTCGGTTAAGAGCGCTAATAACTCCAGCCGTTACGGTATGAGCAAACCCAAAGGGATTACCAATAGCCACTACTAACTGCCCAACTTCAAGTCCCTTTGATGTACCAACCTCAACAGCTGGTAAACTGTCCTTTTCTACTTTAACAATGGCAATATCGTTTTCTTTATCCTTTCCCACCACTTTGCCTTTTACATCTTCTCCACTTGGCAAAGTGACCCAAATTTCATTGGCATCTTGGATTACATGATTATTGGTTAAAATATAGCCATCCTCTCGGATAATAACCCCTGAACCAGCTCCTTTAACTTTTTCATAAAAAGGGCCAAAAAAATCCTCTACCAACATTACTTTTTCAATTCTGATATTAACTACTGAAGGTTGAACCTTTTTGGCTATAGCGACAACGGGGTCTCGATAGTATGATTTAATCTTAATTTCTTTTGGAGAAAGAGTTTTCCCAACTGCGGGAATTTTGGGGAGTTTCCCTGCTAACAAATCAGAAAAGTTTAATCCCAAGAGGTAAGGGACGAACAAGGCAACCACCAAACCACCAATTAAAGTACCAATTAAGCCACTGAGAAGAGCGATTCCCAAAAAAGCACATCCCCTCAGCTCCCCTCCACTCTTTTTTTCTTCTACAGGTAATTGTTCCGTAGGCAATTGAAAAAACATTATCTCCACTCCTTTTTAATAATAAATTGATATAATTTTCAAAATTTGAAAGCCCACTGTTTTTCAAAATCGCTAAAAAGCTGGTAATCTTATATGACACCACTCCTCTTTTAATAGAATTATTTTAACAAATCAAAAGTTAAAATTAAAAACTGAGAAAAAGCTGAGAAAATTAAAAAAACCCTTTAGGAAGAATCCCTGCGGAAAATTGAGCTAATTCAATGAAGGGAGCAGGATAAATACCAATAAGTAACACAGCTAAAACTTCTATTCCTAAAGCAACTGCTAAGAGAGGTGAAATCTTTATTATTCCCCTTTCACTAGCAGCCACAAAATACATTTCCTTAACAACTTTAAGATAATAACCCAAAGAAATCACACTATTTAAAACTCCCACCACTGCTAACCAAGCAAATCCAGCCTCAACTGCTGCACCAAAGAGGTGAATTTTTCCCATAAACCCAGCTAGAGGAGGAATCCCAACTAGAGAAAGGAGAAAGAGCGTCATAGCAAAGGAGAGGAGAGGAGCTCTTTCGCCCATCCCTGAAAAATCACTTAATAAACCTTCCTTTTCTTCTTTAGTGCAAGCAAAAATAACTGAAAAAGCACCTAAATTTGCTATGGTATAAACCATAAGATAAAGAAGCATTCCTTCAATAGCTAACTTGGTTCCAACTGCCAATCCCACTAATAAATACCCGCTATGAGCAACACTTGAGTATGCTAACATTCTCTTCACATTGTCTTGGGTTAAAGCCATTATATTTCCAAAAGTCATCGTGAAAAAAGATAAGGTGACAAATAAAATAAGCCAATCAAGCCTAATTTGGCTTAAGGTTAGCGAGAAAAATCTTACCATTGCTATTAGTATTCCGCACTTTGGGATAACTGCTAAAAAAGCAGCTACTAAAGTAGGAGCTCCTTCGTAAGCATCGGGAGCCCAAAAGTGAAAGGGAACTAAAGCCATTTTAAAACTAAAACCAACCGTAACTAAAATAGTTGCTAAAACGAGAGGTAAATAAATAATTCTGGTTTTAAGAGCATTGGAAATAACAAGAAAATTTGAGCTACCAATAAGCCCATAAAAAATTGAGATTCCGTAAACGAAAAGAGCTGTAGCAATTAAAGCTAAGAAAAAATACTTTAAAGCTCCCTCAATAGATTTAGCCTTTTTTCTTAAAGAAACTAAAATAAAGCAAGGTAAAGTGGAAAGCTCTAAACCCAGAAAAAGAGTAATTAAATCAGTTGAGCTTGCCATAATCATTGCTCCTCCTAATGAAAATAAGAGCAAAGCATAGTATCCTCCTTCTTCTGGATGGGTTAAGTAAAAATCTATTGACGCCAAGGTGACCAACAGGGAAAGAACTAAAAAGAGCATCTTTACCCAACTGGACATAGCGTCTATTCGAAACATCCCCTCAAACAAAAAACTTTCTTCGCCTAAAATTTTTCCACAGGTTAAGAAAGCTCCAATTAATCCAATCAAAGATAGATACCCTAAATAATTTGGCCTTTTCGGCCGTAAAAAACTAATTAAAAGAATTAAGAGAGCAAGCGACAAGATAACAATTTCTGGATAAATTAAATCAATTCTCAAGTTAACCCCCTAAAACCCTTGTCTTCATTATGTTTAGCCACATCGAAGAAGCAGGATTAATTAAGTTAATGATAGTGGCAGGATAAGCCCCAATAACAATAATCAAGAAAATTAAAGGCACTAGATAGGCTACTTCTCTTCCATTTAAATCCACCATCTTTTCTAAGCTAGAGGGGAGGACTCCCAAGACAACACGCTGAAGCATTCGAAGAAAATAAGTAGCCGTGATAACTAAACCAATAGTTGCAATTGAAGTAATCACTTTATACATTGGCAGTTCTCCAGTAAAAGAACCAATCATACAGAGAAACTCCCCAGTAAAACCACTTAAACCGGGAAGACCCATCGAAGCAAAAGCACCAAAAGAAATAATCCCAGCTAAGATTGGAACCTTAGAAAATAACCCACCCATTTTAGGAATTTCTCGGGTATGGGTTCTCTCATAAATTAAACCAACTAAAAGAAAGAGCATCCCAGTAATGACGCCATGATTAAACATTTGAAGAACAGCTCCATTTATCCCTGCTGAAGTTAAAGCAGCCATTCCTAACATAACAAAACCCATATGACTAACGCTTGAATAAGCAACCATCTTCTTTAAATCAGTTTGAGCCATAGCAACAAAAGCTCCGTAAACAATATTGATTAGAGCCGGAATAGCAATTAAAGGAGCGAATTTATAAAAAGCGTGAGGTAAGATGGGAAGAGAAATTCGCATAAACCCATAAGCACCCATCTTTAAAAGGATGCCAGCTAAAAGAACACTTCCCGCTGTGGGAGCTTCAACATGAGCGTCAGGTAGCCAGGTATGAAATGGAAAAAGAGGCACCTTAATAGCGAAACCAAAGGAAAGAGCAATAAAGACAATCTCTTGGAATAAAGGTGGAAAATGAGATTTGGTTAAAGTAGCAATATTAAAAGTATTAGGGCTTGAATAAAAGTAAAGAGCTAAAATCCCTAAAAGCATAACTACACTTCCGGTTAAAGTGTAAATAAAGAATTTAATGGCAGCGTATTCACGCCTTTCATATCCCCAAATGCTAATAAGAAAATACATGGGAACTAATCCCATCTCCCAAAAAACATAAAAAAGAACCAAATCTAAAGAAGCAAAAACTCCAAGCATACCTGTTTCTAAGAGAAGGAGAAAAGCAAAAAAACCTTTGGGACGATTTTCTAAATTCCAACTTGCTCCAATTGCCAAAAGAGTAAGAAGTGCAGTTAATAAAATCATGGGAAGACTTATCCCATCAACACCCAGGTGATACTCTATCCCCAATCCTACTGAAAAAGGTGACTTTTCAATAAACTGAATTTTAGGATTACTTTTATCAAATTGGAAATAAAGCATAAGAGAGAGTAAAAGGGTTATTGCTGCTGCAAAGAGAGCAATCGTCTTGATAGATTGTTTCTCCGTTTTAGGAATGAGCAAGATTAAAAGCGTTCCAATGAGGGGAGTAAAAACGATAAAAGAAAGAATGGGAAAGCCTTGCATCTTAAAAACCTCCTTTCAAAATATAAAAAGCAATTAAAAGAGATAATATAGCTAACATAAAAAAAGCATACTTTTGAACATTGCCATCTTGGAGCGATTTTAACCAACGGCTTAAGCCAACAAATACCTTCCCAAATCCATTAACCACCCCATCTATTCCTTTTAAATCAAAAAAGGTAAAAATACTAGAAAGTCCCATTGAGGCTCGACCTACTCCATTGACAATTCCATCAACTATTTTTGTGTCAATCCAAGCAAACAAAGAACTGAGACCAAAAGCTAATTTAATAAAAGTAGCTTCATAGATTTCGTCAATAAAGTATTTGTTAGATAAAAGGCGATAGAGAGGTTCAAAAGTGGGTAAGAAAATTGTCAAGGAAAGTGTCTTACAATAGTAAATAACCCAAGCAAGTAATATTCCGGTTGATGCAAATAATGTTGACAAAGCCATAACCAGAAAGTTTGGCTTAGCAGCTTCCTCGCCGAGAAAAATGGCAAAGGGATGGCTAACCCAACCAGCTACCACAGCTAATATTCCTAAGATAATAAGAGGGATGGTCATTTGTAAAGGAGATTCATGGACTTTTTTCTTCTTTTCTTTACCAAAGAAAACT
>JACVJC010000005.1 GCA_015711795.1 Candidatus Geothermocultor quzhuomuensis | reverse complement strand
ATTTTAGATAGACTTGAAGACCAAGTCATATTTCATGTAACATTTTCTTTTTTAGTTAAACCTAACAACTACTATGACTTTCTATCTGATTTTACTAATAAAATCCTCAACTGAAATTGTCCAGTTGGTGTTGGCGGAGTTAATCTTATGGAGAAGGTTCCAGATTTATAAAAATAAGAACTATCACTAACAGTGCCATCAAGTGAAAGTGGACCTTTTTCTGGAATATCTGAGCCAGCAGGCTTATAAACCGTTATGACTAATGCTCCATATTTAGGATTTGGAGGCTTACTTGGGTAATTTATTCTCCATTGGCTTCCTTTTATCATGAAGGGTTGCGTTTGTTTATCTCCACTTCCAGAAAAACTAATTACTTTGTGCCAACTTTTCGGAGCCTCTTGTGCAGGTTGTTGAGTTTCTTGGGGTTGTTCTGTCTCAACCGTTTCTTCTATGGTAGTTGTTTCGCTCGAGCAAGCAATTACAGGTCCAACTATAAGAACGTAACATAAAAGACCGATTAAAAATATCCTTTTTTCATTCTGTCCGAGCCTCCTTCAAAAAACTTAGATTAAAAGTTTTGCTATTTTTAAGGTATTTACCTCCTCTCAAAAATAAATAATATAGGGAATCTATTTTTGTTTTGTCGAGATTCCTAAGCTCTAATCTAATAATACAGTTTATTAAAATATCATGTTTATTTATTGGTTAAAACAACTGGTAATGCAAAAAACTAGAAGTCTACAACGGGTAAAAACAACTAATTTGTTAAGAGGTGTTAACGAGGCGTAAATGAAGTTTTCGTAGAAGCTTTCAGCTTTCCATAGGTTGCTACCACATCAACATATACCTTGTATCCCTTTGTAGCTCTAGATATTTTGAAAGGAGTTTTGACAACTCCTTAAGCGTCGGTCATTCCCGAGTAATAACTTTTTGTTGTTTTGTAATAACAGGTAATTTTTACCGTTACACCCTTACCCGGTTTTCCATAATTACTTTTAACTTTTGCGTACAAAGTAACGGTTGAATATTGAGGAGGATTTGAAGGGCTGCAACAAGCAGATGAAAATGAAATCGAAGTTATAGCAGCTGTGCAGACGGGAGTGTAAATCATGAAAAAAATTAAGGAAAGCAGAAGAATTATTAGGAGAGAGACAGTAATTTTTCTTTTCATTTTTCTCTACCCCTTTCTTAAAGGTTCGCAGAGTACTCCCCCTCCGATATCATAAAACTAGCTTATTATTTTTCCTGCCATACAAGATTAAAGGTACTCCTATGTATTAAGACTCTCAACAATTTTTTCATATAAGCCAAGGCCTTAGCCTGAAGTTTGGCAGATACTTCGACAAACAACAACGGTGTTTGGCATCGGGCAGGGACGGGTTCACTTTCTAAATAGCTGAAATAAAAAACTTATTTAAAATCGGTTTTTAGAGACTCCACATTGAAAAACATCTTAACATTTTGCCTTAAGATATGATAAATTACTCACCGCGTTGGGTAATTTTACTCACTATATTGAGTAAAATAAAAAAGAGGGCTATGAATTTGGAAAAACTATATTTCTAATAAACTTAGTTTTCTTTACCTGCTCGGAAAGTCGTTTTATAATAACTCTGTGCCGAAGTGGCGGAATTGGTAGACGCACCGGTCTCAAAAACCGGTGAGCGCAAGCTCATGCGGGTTCGATTCCCGCCTTCGGCACCAATAATTTTTAATCTTTCTCACAATCCTGAGATAGATGAGTTTATTTTTTGGTAGGTCGTACACTCACATTCAACCAAAAGTAGCGAGCATACAGTTTACTTCATCTCTCCGCGGTTAACAAAGCATCAGTGAAAAAATATACCTCTGAACTTGTATAATGATCTTGTAAAATCAATGTCAGTGGGACATAATAAAATTATAGAAATGACGAATCAAAGATTGGATTATAAATTTATTAAATTTATTAAACCATTGATTTGGTGGGAGTAATTTTATATATGAGGATTTCTGTTGGTTATCGGGTAAACTCCAAGCGCGCTCCACAATTTCGCATCTAGGCTACCAAAACTCTTAAAGAGCATCTGGTGCAGGGATATGCCATAAAAAGGGATATACCATAAGTGAAAAGCGGCTTTTGCAAGCGCAGGATAAATTCAAGGAATTACAAGACCACCATTTCTTTTTTACAAACTATGCAACTTTTCTCAGCGCTCAAGTGCAATTATAATAGAGCTTGAAAAGTATTTTTGAAGATTTTACCCGTACAAAATCAGAGATTTTCAGGTTTCCAATTCCAACTTTTTGTCGGCTCGAAAGTAGGTTTCAATAAGGTTTTCAATAAGATATTGGAGAATTTGGGCAAATTCTTGGAGAATGAGTTAGTCAGTTGTTATATCTCAGCTCAATAACAAACTATTCTTAAATTCTTAAGAACATTGGAATAGCCCAGTTAAATTGTGGTTTATTGCTTCAAGATTTAAAAAGAGACACGCCGTCGATTTGTCTAAAGTGGTTATCTAAGGTAAATACTGAGCAATTATTTTCCTCAGCAATTGTTGCTAATAAAACATCACTTAAAGGTAGATTCACTCCCTTTAAGCGCAATTCCTTTATTTTTTTACCAGTTTTTTCCCAAACTTCACGGGTAGCCTCGTAGTAGGGAAGAGCAGCCATTGTTTTCTTGACTATTTTTTCATCAGCTTTTTTCTTAATCCCTTGAATTAGTTCAGTAATAACTAGGCCTGCCAGGACTGCCCTTTCTTCTCTGACTAATCTCGAAACTTCCTTAACAGTTTTAGAATCTGTGCCACGGAAAAAATTAACCCAAATGGAAGTGTCAATTATAACTTTATTGCTCATCAATTTCGGCTCTTTCAAGCTTTTCTGTGACATCTTCGATTTCAATCTTCCCACTGAGCGAAAGGAGCTTTTGGATTCTTCTTCGGCGAATAAAATCTTCAAGGGCCACTCTCACCGCTTGGCTCTTTTTCTTAATCGCAGTTACTTCAAGCAAGTCTTTCATTATCCTATCAGGTATCTCCAGAGTTGTTCTCATCTCTCACCCTTCTTTAGCATAATAATTATATGCTATTTAAATACATAAATCAAGTACATAATATTTTGATTCAAAACAATAAAAGATGGTTCACAAAACTGGTGCCTGACACCGAGTAAAGCTCTGAAGTGCTGGAACGATTGCAATAACAGCAAAGTTTTGAGAACTATTTAAGTCACGAGCCTTGAGCGAAAAGTCACGGGTTTAAATTTGGGGTAATGTTGTTACTCCTTCAGGCATGACATAAGTTGAGAAGTTTGAACCAAGGGTTTTACGAGCGATTTCCAGAGCTTTTTCAAGCGAAGAAAGGGGGGTCATTTTCATTTTTTTGACATCTTCAGGATTTAATTTGGAGACTAAAATAATTTGGAACCGTTCCGCTTTCTTTAAAGCAGAATAAACGGTGTGACCAGCGACAGAATATTTTGCCCGAAGTTTTTCTTCGATTTTTAGACTTGAGCCAAGGGAGAACCATTCTAAATAAGTTGATGAAGGGTAGCCTTCAAGGCATTCAGCTAAAACTATCATTACCCCACCTTCCTTAAGGGCATAAGCAGCGTTATCCATAGCTTTGTGGGCTTGAACAAAGTTAATGTCTTTAGGATAACCACCTGCGCTAACGATAACACATTCCGCCTTGTTTTTAATTTTTACCTTATTGTGGGCATCATAAAATCGGCAGCCTGCATCATGAGCTCTTATCCATTGCCCGCAAAAAATACCAGCTAACTTACCTTTCTCATTAAAAACAGTGTTAATTAAGAAAGCTGGTTTTATCATTCTTGTAGCTTCAATCATATCTTCGTGAACCGGATTTCCTTTAAGGTTGCCAGTGATTGCTAGAGGGTGAAAGCCTTTTTGAGAAGGATTCAGAACTAAGCTATGGTTTGCTTGGATTGACTCAAAACTAGCTACCCCTGGCATTATGCTCTTTCTCCCTCCTGTAAAACCAGCATAGTAATGGTAAGTAATACTTCCTGTTAAAATAACTTTATCTGCCTCAACTACTTTTCGATTGATTTCAACCGGGGTACCAAAGCTGGTTGTGCCTAACCTAACTAAATTTTTATGACAATCATGGTCAAAGAGAGCAATTTTTTGAGCAACTTTTTCTCCAACAATCTCTCTTTTTTCTTCTTCACTTTGTTTAAGGTGAGCTCCAAGGGTAAAAATGATTGAAATATCTTTTTCTTTTACTCCACCATCATTTAGTTGGTTAATGAGAGGAGGAAGAAAAAAATTTGCTCCAGTTATGCGAGTTTTATCTGAGACTAAAATAACTATTTTTTCTCCAGATTTGACCAGACTTTTTATTGGAGGAGATTCAATTGGATGGTTTAAGCTGGAGGCAATACTTTTAATTGGGTTCTTAATTTGGGGAATTTCTTTTCCTTTAATTATGCCAAGAAGATTTTTAATAGGAAAAGCTAACTTTATTTTTTTCCGTCCATAGTTTAATTCTAAATTTTTAATCATTTAAGTAGGGAAAAATTTTAGATTTGTTAAATTATAAGTAGCTATAGAGGGGAGGTCAAATAGATATTAGGTTTTAGAGAAAACCAATTGTGATTGAGAGGACTATTCTTTAACAGAAGCACTTAAATAAGCAGTGATTTTTTCCCTCTCTTCATCAGAAATCCAAGTCGGGTCTTTTTCTTGCATCCTCTCGACACAGGATATCCAGCCTGTGCGGACATGAGTATCAATTGGCTTTATCTCATGGCACTTGTTGCATTTAGTTGTATAAAGCTGTTGCCCTTCTTTGATTAGTTGAGGGGAAATTGCTTCTTCTTCGGGGCTTCCACAAGCTAAACTCAGGGGGAGGATTAAGATTAATGTGAGGATAAAGAGGATTTTTTTCATCTTATTCCTCCTTTCTCCGCACTTAAATTATAACATAAAGTCATAAAGTAGTGAAGTTTTGAACAAGAAATGCAAAAGGGGAAACTAAAGGTATAAAAATTTACTACAGGCAAATTAAAATTAATTAAAGAACAGGTAAATATTTCTCGAGCTCATAGGAGGTAATAGTTTTTCGATAATTGTCCCACTCCACCTTTTTATTTTGGATAAAGTGAGTAAAGACATGGTTACCGAGAGCTTTTTTAACAAGTTTACTTTGCTCAGCTAATCTAATTGCTTCGATTAGGCTCCCAGGGAGAGTACCAATATTTCTTTTTGCCCTTTCTTCTTCGCTCATTTTGTAAACATTTTCTTCGACTGGGTCAGGAAGTTCGTATTTTTTTTCAATCCCTTCTAATCCAGCTGCAAGCATAACTGAGAAAGCTAAGTAAGGATTGCAAGCCGGATCAGGACTTCTTAACTCGATTCGGGTTGCTTCTTCTTTTCCTGGTTTATACATAGGTACTCGAATCATATCAGAGCGATTTTTTTGAGCCCAAGTTATGTAAACAGGTGCCTCATATCCAGGGACTAGGCGCTTGTAAGAATTGACCCATTGATTTGTCACAGCGGTGAATTCAGCGGTGTGCTTCATTAAGCCAGCAATAAAACTCTTACCTTCTTTAGAGAGATGATATTTGTCTTTCGGGTCAAAAAAGGCATTAGTGGCATCTTTAAAGAGAGACATATGAGTATGCATCCCCGAACCATTTTCGGTAAGGAGGGGTTTAGGCATAAATGTAGCATAAACTCCATTTCGAAAGGCAATTTCTTTTACTATGAAACGGTAGGTCATTACTTTATCAGCCATACTTAAGGCTTCGTCGTAGCGGAGATCTATTTCGTGTTGAGAAGGAGCAACTTCGTGATGAGCAAATTCAACTTCAATTCCCATTTCTTCTAGAGCAAGAACGGTTTCTTGCCTTAAACCAATGGCTTCATCACGAGGAATTAAGTCAAAGTAACCACCTTTATCAAGGATTTGAGGGTAAGAAGATTCTTTAAAATAAAAATATTCAAGTTCTGGCCCAACGTAAAAAGTAAAGCCTTTTTCCTTAGCTCTCTCGAGATTCTTTTTTAAGACAAAGCGAGGGTCACCTTCAAATGGTTTGCCATCCGGGGTATAAATATCACAAAACATTCTAGCCACTGCTCTTTCTCCCGTTTTCCAAGGTAAAATAGCGAAAGTTGAAGGGTCAGGAAGAGCAATAGTATCACTTTCTTCTATTCGAACGAAGCCTTCAACTGAAGAACCATCAAAACCCATTCCTTCGTCAAAAGCTTTATCCAGTTCTTCTCGGGTAATAGTAAAGCTCTTAAGAAATCCAAGGATGTCAGAGAACCAAAGTTCAATAAATTTGATGCTATTTTCTTCAACTGTTTTTAAAACATATTTTTTATCTTTTTTAACTTTTTCCATTTTAATACCCTCCCTGAAAGTTTTATTTTAACACTTAAGAGATTGTAATTTAAAAATAATTTAAAAATCCCTTTCATTTTTCTTACTTTGTATTTCATATTTTACTTGCTTCTACTTTCTACTGCTTCTTTGTATTTTAAATTTATCAAAAATGCTATCTCAAAAAAGAAAAACTGCCACTTTTGTTCAAAATTAAATTTCCATCATGCTTCAAATTATTATATCTTTCTTGCTCGAGCTTTTCTAATAAATTCTAACTAGGTAATCGAAACAGCTAAACAGCTTGAATTTGTTTATGTTTGGTGCTTAGAATTTCTTTCTGTTTGCTACCACTCCTCGATGTTTGTTTGACAGCTTTTTCGCTTGCCAATTATTAAAAAGGAGGAATTAGAGGGGGTTTTCTCTTGTGGGAGCTTCCTTTTTCCATTTGTTTAATGGTTGACACAAGCTCAGGTGATGCTTTACCAGTTAAAAGAAAGCGGTCGAGTTTTTCATAAGTAAAGCCCAGTTCACCTTCGTCTGTTTGTCCTTCCCATAAACCAGCTGAGGGTGTCTTTTTAATAATTTCTTCAGGTATTCCTAATTTTTTGGCTAATTTTTTTACTTCAGTTTTAACTAAATTTCCTAAAGGAAGTAAATCCACTCCTCCGTCTCCGTACTTGGTAAAATAGCCCAGGGTAAGTTCACTTTTATTGCCTGTTCCTACTACGAGGTAATTAAGAAGATTGGCAAAGTAATAAAGAGTTATCATTCTTAACCTTGGCTTGATATTTCCTAAGGCAATCTTGTTGGGTTGGGAGTGTAATTTACTTTCCAATAATTGGTGAACAAGTGAGTTGTAAACTTCATCAAGACTCACAATTTTATAAGGAATTTTAAATTTGGTGGCAATCTTTTTAGCGTCTTGAATATCACTTTCCTTGCTCTGGCAAGGCATAATTAGTCCTAAGGTGTTTTTAGGGAAAGCTTTTTTGCAAAGAACTGCTACGACCGATGAGTCAACGCCTCCACTTAAACCAACAACTGCTCCTTTAGCCCCAGCTTTTTCTACCTTTTCTTTTATCCAAGTAATTAGTTTTTGTTGAATTTCATTCATTTCTTTTTTAATTTATTTTATTTATAATTCTTATCCCTTAATTATTTTTAGAAATAGTTTAGCTGATTGGATTGCTTGCTTCAAACCCTTTCCCACTTTCTCGAGAAAGTGGGAAAGGGTAAGGACTGGCTTCCAAGAGTTTAGATATCAAAATAAAGATAAAATTCGTATGGGTGAGGTCGGAGCTTTACCGCCTCAATTTCCTTTTTTCTTTTATATTCAATCCAAACATCCAGGACATCTTGGGTAAAGACATCACCTTTTAACAAGAAGTCCCTGTCCTTTTCCAAAGCATTTAAGGCTTCTTCCAGTGAACCAGGGACTGTCTTTACTTTTCTCGCTTCTTGCTTTGATAGCTCATAGGTGTTTTTATCGAGGGGTTCTCCAGGGTCAATTTTGTTTTCAATTCCATCAATTCCTGCCATTAGCATAGCGGCAAAAGCAAGGTAAGGATTGCAAGAGCTATCAGGTGGTCGGAACTCTATCCTCTTTGTCTTGGGATTTTCGGTATAAACAGGAATTCTAACTGCAGCGCTCCGATTTCGGTGCGAGTAAGTTAAATTAACTGGTGCCTCGTAGCCAGGGACAAGTCTCTTATAAGAATTGGTTGTTGGAGCACAAAAAGCCATTAAAGCAGCGGCGTGCTTTAAAAGTCCTCCAATGTAATATTTAGCTGTTTGGCTAAGGAGAGCATAACCATCAGGGTCATAAAAGATATTCTTTCCATTTTTCCAGAGACTTTGGTGGGTGTGCATACCACTGCCATTATCACCAAAGAGAGGCTTGGGCATAAAAGTAGCGACTTTTCTATGTTTTCTTGCGACATTCTTGATGATGTACTTATACATCATGCATTTATCAGCCATATTGGTTAAGGTGTCAAATTTCATATCGATTTCTCCCTGACCAGCAGTGGCAACCTCATGGTGGTGAACTTCTATAGGAATGCCCGTTTCAATCATTTTTAAAATTACTTCACTTCTTAAGTCTTGATAGGAGTCATGAGGAGGGACAGGGAAGTAACCTTCCTTGTAACGGGGCTTGTAGCCAAGGTTAGGCTTCTCATCTCGCCCGGAGTTCCATTCGCCTTCCGTTGAGTCAATAAAATAGTAGCCAGCATTTTCAGTTTGGTCAAAGCGAATGTCATCGAAGATGAAAAACTCCATTTCCGGTCCCCAGTAGCTTAAATCAGCTATTCCTGTTGCTTTCAGGTAGGCTTCAGCTTTTTTGGCAATATATCTCGGGTCTCGGGTATAAGGTTTTTTAGTCAAGGGGTCATAAATATCGCAGATGATGCTTAAGGTTGGAACTTCACAAACAGGGTCTAAAACAGCAGTCTTAGGGTCGGGGATTAAAATCATATCGCTTTCCTGAATTTTCTGAAAGCCTCGGATGCTTGAGCCGTCAAAACCGATTCCTTCAACAAAGATGCTTTTGGTTAAATCATCCATCTCAGTCAATTCGGAAGAGGGCATTGAGAAGTGTTGCCATAAGCCTGGCAAATCGTTGAATTTTAAATCGACAACTGGGATATTTTTTTCTTTGACCAATCTCAAAAGTTTATCCGCTTTTTCCTCCAAGTTATTTTCCTTAATAAATTTCAAAACTTCAGTTGACATACGCTTAACCCTCCTTTTACTTATTTTTTAAGCTTTTCCTTCGCAGAGCCTTTTTAAATAATCCAAGTAGTGGTAGAGAAGCTCATATTTTTCCCAGGATAATTCAGGGTAGGACTCGCCTATCTCGTTCATTGTCTTTAAAGAGTTTTCGACTAAGCTCTTGACCACTCCTTTGAAGAGTTCCAATTCAGTTGGGATTGACTTTTCCGCTTTTACTGATGGATTTTCTTTCTCCAAAGAAACAACCTTGAGTTGTTCTTTATCCATTTTTCACCTTCTAAAAAAGGAAAAGTTCTGCTTTTCGCAGAACCTCTTTGTTCTATTTTATTTTTGGGTACATCATTGTGCCTTATAAGAATCTCTTAATAAATAAAGTAAAAAGAGAGGGCTCCGTGGTAACGGAGCCCTCAAAAAACTGCTATTTTTCAGATAGCTTCTTCGCCCCTAAGCCCAGTTCTTATTGCCATTGCTTCTTCAATCGGGGTGACGATGATTTTGCCATCACCAATCTCACCAGTTCGAGCTGCCTGGATGATTGCTTTAACGACCTCTTCCACTTTTTCATCAGGGACAAATGTCTCCACTTTTATCTTGGGTAAGAGGTCGATGCTAATCTCATCTCCGCGCCAAGTTTCCGTGTAGCCTTTTTGATGGCCTGAGCCTCTCACTTCACTGATGGTAATGCCTGGGACATCAAGGGCTTTAAGGGCTTTTTTAACATCATCAAGTTTAAGCGGTCGAATAAAAGCGCAAACACATTTCATGCTGCTTCCCCCCTTGATTCAAACTTTGAAGTAACTAAGCCGTGATAAGCCAAAGAACCCATTTCAGGAATATCGAGACCAAGAAGCTCTTGACGCTCACTAACTCGAATACCCATTATTTTGTCTTGAACCTTGAAGAAGAGATAAGACAAGGAGAGAGTATAAACAAGACAAACGCCTGCACCGATAAGCTGAGCCGCGAGCTGGCTAGCATCGCCAAAAAGAAAACCGCGGACAGCTCCATCAACACCATTCCAACCAGTACCATAAGTTCCATCAGCAAAAATACCTAGAGAAATGACTCCCCAAAGACCATTAAACCCGTGGACTGAAATTGCCCCCACTGGGTCGTCAATTTTGAGTTTATGTTCGACAAAAAGAACTCCTCCAACTACGAGCAATCCACCAATGGCTCCGATGAGAACAGCTGTCCAAGCTGGGACAAAGGCACAAGGAGCAGTAATAGCTACTAAACCAGCTAGCATTCCATTGGCGGTCATTGAAGGGTCAGGTTTACCAAAGAGCCCCCAGACTAAGAGCATGGCAGCTAAGGAACCAGCTGCTGAAGCAAGCATAGTGTTAACAGCAACAACTGAAATTCTCAAATCAGTAGCAGCAAGGGTACTACCGGCATTAAAACCAAACCAGCCAAAGAGCAAAATGAAAGTGCCAAGGATAGCTAGCGGGATATTGTGGCCTGGCATGGCATTAGGTGAACCGTCTTTATTGAATTTGCCAATTCGGGAGCCAAGAATATAAGCTCCAGTGAGGGCAGTTAAACCGCCAACGGCGTGAACTACTGAGGAACCAGCAAAATCGATGTAGCCATGACTAAGCCCTAGGTTTGACCCTAACTTAGCGAGCCAGCCACCGCCCCAGACCCAATTGCCAAAAATGGGATAGAGGATGGTTGAAACAAATAAGCCATAGATACAAAAAGCTGCCCATTTCCAGCGCTCCGCAAGGGCTCCAGTTGGGATAGTTGCCATGGTATCCATAAAGACAACCTGAAACAAAAAGAGAAGGAAAACACCAACATCGTAGGCGTCACCGCTTAAGAAAAATCCTTTAGTACCAAAAATGCCCCAACCTTTGACAATTTCAAAAAGCCCGTTTAAAGGGTCTAAGCCGCCTAAGGAAGCAAGACCCCCTGCTCCACCAAACATTAAAGCAAACCCTACTGCCCAGAATCCGAGCACGCCAATGGAGAAGATAACAAAGTTGGTCATAACTACATGGGCAGCATTGAGCGCTCGGGTGAAACCTACTTCGACCATGGCAAAACCAGCTTGCATAAAAAGAATAAGAACCCCAACGAGTAGTACCCAAACGAAGTTAATAGCCAGGGCATTTCTTCCCACTGCCTCTTTGAGGCTCTGGTTAGCGTAGAGACTTTCATAGGTTGCTTTTCCGTCCAAATTAGCCCCAGTTGGGTCTCCTGCAAGAGCAACTCCGGCGTTAAAGGCAAGGATAATCAAGGTTAAGATAGCTAGAATGCTCATTTCCCTTTTCATCTAAATCACTCCTTTTTCCAAACAAAAAAGTGGCTAAAAATCACCTTTGATTCAGGCGGCTTTGCCACTTACTTAACTTCGATCTTTTTTAAAGACAGCTGAAAAAGAAAAAATCCCGCAATTGCGGGACACCACTGTCTTTTAATAGGCACATCTTTGTGCGGTATATAAATACAAGTAAAAAGGTCAATCTTTTGGTAACTAGGGGCGGGTTAGGCGACAATTTCTTTAGCTACTTTTTGGCGGATACTTTCTCGAACTTTAATTACTCGGACATGAGAAATGCCCAGCTTTTCCCCGATTTCTCTCACAGTTAAATCCTCAAGAAGGAGGCTGAATACTTCCTTTTCTCTCTTAGTCAAGCCATTTTCTAAAATTGCTTCAGTTAATAACTTATATTCAACTTCCTCGTCTGAGTAAAGTGAAGTGTCAGGTTGATTTGCTAAGATTTCAGTCAAATTTATAGTTGGCGTGAAGGTAGTAAGCTCGATTTTGCTATTTTGGCAGCGTAAAAAGTTCTTTAAGTGGAAATAACAGCCTTTCAAGAGATAACTTTGGTTTTTGCCCTCTGTTTTACCTTGCTTCCATTGCTTCCAAAGGTGGAGCAAACCCTCTTGATATAAATCATCAGTGCTTAAGTAAGGAGGGCAGGGACCAAGCTTTTTGGCTAGTCTTTGCAGGCTTGGCGAAAGTTCTTTCAACAATTTTTCAAATGGCATCTTTGTTCATCTCCTTTATTTAAAATGCAAAGGCGTTCTTTTAAAGAACGCCTTTGTTTTTTGGCACTTCATTGTGCCCTTATTTTGTGAGCTATGATTCCTAGCTTATTTTTCCTCGATGCTCGTTATTGGCTACTCACTACTTTTTTATTTATTGCTTTTTTATTTATTGATTTCTGATGTCAAAATAATTGCTTCGGCTACTTCGCGCATTGATTTTCGGTTGTCCATACTATGTTTTTGAATTAGGCGAAAAGCCTCAGCTTCATTTAAGCCTCGCTCTCTCATCAGGATTCCTTTAGCTCGCTCGACTGCTTTTCGAGTTTCAAGCGCTTCTCTAAGAGCAAGTGATTCTTCCATTAATTTAGTATTTTCAATAGCTACCGCAGCTTGATTGGCAATGGTAGAAAGAATTTTAATTTCCTCATCGGCGAAACGGTGCTCCTGAGAGGTATAGATATTGACTATACCAATGACCCGTTCCTTAATCATCATTGGGATTGAGAGAAGCGAGTGAACCCCTTCTTTTTCCGCCAAATTTGGATAGAAATATTCTTTTTCTTTGTAAACATCTTGAATAACAACTGGTTTTTTTTCACGAACTGCCCGCCCGCTCACACTCTTATCGACTGGCAAGGGAGGCTTATTTCGATACTCGTCACTTAACGATTGAGTCGCTTTAATTACTAGTTCGTTCCTCTTCTCGTCCAAGAGCATAATTGAACAAATTTTTGAGTTCATCATTTCAGCAGTCGTGGTGACAATTAAGTGAAGGATTTCTTCAAGGTAGCGGTTAGAAACAATAGTTTTGCTCACTTTAGCCAGTGTTTCAATTTGAAGGGCTTTCCTCTTGGTTTCTTCAAAAAGACGAGCGTTTTCAATTGCTCCTCCTACTTGTTGAGCGATGGTTTGAAGTAAGTTAACTTCTCCTTTATTGTGCTGATAAGGATTTTTGTGCTGAACATTAATTACTCCGATAACTTCTCCCTGGTGAATAATGGGAACGGAAAGGAAAGCCTGATATTTATCTTCGGGCAAGGCTTGAAAGAACTTAAATCGGGGGTCGAGACTGGCATTTTTTGAGATGGCGACTGGCCTCTTTTCTTTAGCGACCCAGCCAGTTATCCCTTCACCCACTTTTAACTTGATTTCTCCAATTGCTTTAGCTCGTGTTTTCTTAGCCGCTCTTAAGATTAACTCTTCTTTTTTTCGGTCAAACAAGTAAAGAAAACAAGCATCTCCCTTAGTTACTTTTAAAGCAATTGAGACAATTTGCCTTAAGACCTTCTCCAAGTTTAGAGTTGAGCCAATTGTTTGAGAAATTTGATGCAAGATGGCAAGTTCTTGCTCTTTTTGCTCCAACTCTTTTTTTAATTCGGTGATACCGGCTGTCTTAATCATCTTTGCTCCTTTAATAAGCATAAAGTTTTCCGTAGGGGCGAAGGGTTAAGGGCAAAAGTTTAATAAACTTTTCTCTCATAATTTCTTCAGAGTCGAAGTGAAAGTGGGAAGCAAATTCTTCTACATAGGCTCTGAGTTCCCTTAAATCTTCTTTGGTCAGCTTAAGGATGCTCACTTCTTTGCCTAATTGGTGAGGAGCAACATTGCCTCGCAGGTAAATCACTCCTCCGTGCATACCGGTGCCGATAAAGTTAGCTCGGTGTTTTTCATCTCTCTTTAAAGTAAGACCGAGGACGATAAGGATTCCACCAGCTATATATTCGCCTAGGAAATCTTGAGCAGTTCCTCCAATGACCAAGACAGGTTTTTTCCCCTTGTATTCCTTCATGTGGATGGCAACTCGATAGCCAACATCATCACGGACGAAAATTTTCCCGCCTCGCATGGCGAAGCCAGTGATGTCACCAGCGTGACCGTGGATAACAATCTTGCCATCATTCATGGTGTTACCACACCCGTCTTGGGCATTGCCATGAACGACAATTCGCGGTCCTTCTATAAAAGAGCCTAAATCGTTGCCAGGGGTTCCGTAAATATCAATTTGAACTGGTTTTCTCAAATCAGTGCCAATATAACGTTGCCCAAAGACATTTTTGAGTTCAATATGGGTATGTCCTTGAGCAACGAGTTGACGCAAAATCTCATTTAATTGCTTTGTGTCCTTGCCTTTGGCATCAACTACTATTTTCTCATTAGTCGAAGGTTTTACTTTCACTGTTTGTTTCATTCTTTTTTCCACCTTTTAGGGTCTAGTCAGGGTCTACTATCTAGTCTGTTTTTGCTAAATCCAAGCTACTAGTGACTAGTCACTGCTTTTAGGCGCCGGCTTGTCTCACACCTAAGACATCCATTTCTGCTTGGGTTAACCCCACTGCTCTTAAGTGAAGTCGGTTGCCTCTTAAAGACTCGATAGCGTTAATTCCCATTCCGCCGAGCATTTCCTTTATCTCTAAGCTCCAACCTCTTAAGAGGTTTATCAGCCTTTGGGTAGCAAGATCAGGGTTAAGTCGTTTAGATAAATAGGGGTCTTGAGTAGCAATTCCCCAGTTGCAAATGCCGGTGTAGCATTTTTGGCAAAGATGGCAGCCCATAGCAACAAGAGCTGCTGTAGCAATGTAAACAGCGTCAGCACCTAGAGCAATAGCTTTAATGACATCGGCACTACTCCTAAAACCTCCAGCCGCAATTAAAGAAACTCGGTTACGGATTCCTTCTTGGCGAAGACGGGTATCGACTGAAGCAATCGCTAGCTCAATGGGAATGCCTACATTATCCCTGATTATTTTAGGTGCAGCCCCGGTTCCACCTCTCAAGCCATCGAGAGCGATAATATCAGCTCCAGCTCTAGCAATTCCTGAAGCAATGGCAGCTGAATTGTGAACAGCCGCAATTTTAACGCAAACGGGCTTCTGGTAGTTGGTCGCTTCCTTTAAGGCGTAAACTAGTTGAGCTAAATCTTCAATTGAATAAATATCATGATGAGGAGCGGGAGATAAAGCATCCGTTCCTTTAGGAATCATTCTTGTTCGAGAAACAGGAGAACTAACTTTTTCTCCTGGTAAATGGCCACCGATTCCTGGTTTTGCACCTTGACCAATTTTGATTTCAAGGACACGAGCAGCATAAAGGTAATCTGGATGAACACCAAATCTTCCCGATGCAACTTGAACTATAGTGGTACTACCATATTTGTAAAGTTCTTTATGGAGTCCGCCTTCACCAGTGTTCCAGAGGGTGCCAAACTCGCTAGCGGCTCGGGCCAAGGCAAGTTGGGCATTAAGACTAATTGAGCCATATGACATCGCTGAAAAAAGAATAGGGGTTTCAATGGGAACCTGAGGTGGAATCTTGGTTTTAACATGTTTTCCTTTGATAACTAGCTGGTCTGGTTTAGAGCCAAGATAAGTTCTCAGTTCCATTGGTTCTCTCAAAGGGTCAATTGGGGGATTAGTCACTTGAGATGCGTTAAGGACAAGATGGTCCCAATAAATGGGGTAGGGCTTATCATTGCCCATCCCAGTTAAAATGACGCCACCTGTTTCTGCTTGCTTAATTATGTCGTGAATGACTTCCTGGCGCCAGTTAGTGTTTTCCCGATAACTTAAAGGATTTTTTATTACATTTAAAGCGCTGGTGGGGCAAAATTTAACACAACGGCTGCAGGCAACACATTTAGCATTGTTACTTAAGACAACATCTTCCTCTTCGTCATAAGTGTGCACTTCAAATCCGCATTGTCTAACACAAACTTGGCATTTTATACACTTTGCCTCATCCCTTATGATTTTAAATTCCGGGGGTAGAAGCGTTTTCATTTAATGCTCCTCAATCAATTAACCTCTCTCTTTCTTCCTGTGACTCAGCTCTTTTTTCTCTTTTTGGTAAAGCCGGCCCACGA
Organism: Candidatus Geothermocultor quzhuomuensis; assembly: GCA_015711795.1. Lineage (GTDB taxonomy): Bacteria > Actinomycetota > Aquicultoria > Geothermocultorales > Geothermocultoraceae > Geothermocultor > Geothermocultor quzhuomuensis. The sequence continues at coordinate 72,775 of JACVJC010000005.1, read as the reverse complement.
TTGGCTCTCCTCCCCTGGGAATCCAAGCTTTTTCTAAATCGGGGCAGATGAGGCGAATAGCTGCTTCTTCTGAGGAAAGGTAGAGCATATCTCCTTTAACACCAGCTGTAAGCGGTCTTAAGCGGATTCGGTCTGTTAAACCAATCATTTCACCCTGATGAGCAATGATGACGGTAAAAGGACCGTTAATTAGGAGACTGCTATAAATCTGGCGCAATTTTATTCTTAAGTCTTTTTCCGTTTTTTCCATATGTTCAAGCTCACTCCAGAGGGGAGCAGCAAAGATATCAGCCACGATTTCGATAGGTAAGCCATGTTTTCTCATCAAAAGATCTACTGCATAAGCCATCACCTCAGTATCTGTCTGCATCGTGCAGCGATAACCAAACATCTCAAGATACCTTTGATTAATACCATAGGAGGAAATTTCACCATTGTGAACAACTGTCCAGTCAAGGATAGAAAAGGGATGAGCCCCACCCCACCAACCTTGAGTGTTAGTGGGAAATCTCCCGTGAGCTGTCCAAAGGTAGCCCTTATACTCGTCAAGGCGGAAATAATGGGAAATATCTTCAGGATAGCCAACCCCTTTAAAAACCCCCATATTTTTCCCGCTCGAGAAGACAAAAGCCCCATCAATCTTGGTGTTAATTTCCATAACCTTAGCTACGACATAGTCATCTTCGGAAAGTCCCTCAAGTTCTATCCTTGGCTTTGAATTAACTTTTAAGAAATAGCGCCAGATAATTGGCGGGTCGACAATGCCGGCTGTTTTTCGGGTTGGGATTTTTTCAGCATGAGTGAGCAGGAAATTTTCGGTTAAGAAATTAGCCGTTTCTTCTTGAGCTTTTTTATCGAGAAACATAATATGAAAGGCATAGTGGTCAGCGTGCTCAGGATAAAGACCATAAACAGCAAAGCCACCACCCAAACCGTTAGAACGGACTTGCATATTAGCAATGGCCGTCGTAACGCACTCACCTGAAAAACAGCGACCACTTTGGTCTATCATTCCGAAGATAGAACAAGCTGAGATAACCTTATCATCGTTGTAGGGGTTGTTTAACTTAAAAACTCGATTCACTTAAGACCCCAGTTTTAAAAATTTTTCTCTTAAGTTCTTAGGGAGGACAATTAAGCCTAATGGCTCTTCAATCAATTTTTTCTTAAATTTACTCACTTTGACCTTTTCCTTAATTAAGTTGGTGATAATGCCAGAGCGGTCAACATTTCCAGCAGAAATAAAGCCTTGGACACAGTCATCTTTTAGGACAAGCTTGCGATAAATCCTTTGGGCGAATTTCTTTTTGGTTAATACCTGGAAGCCGTTGTCACTGCTCTCAGCAGTTAAACTAGTTAAGCCAACTGAGATTACGGGGTAACCAAAGAAAGTTACTGAGTTCATTGAGAGACTCCCCGGGTAAGTTGCAGATTTTCCAGCCATATTGAGCCCTGCTACCTGCCCTTGAAGGTAAGCATTAGGCAAAATAGGAATGGGGCGATGAGTTTTTAAAATTAAATCATAGGCTTCTGTAACATCACCAGCAGCATAAATGTCTTTGACATTAGTTTTTTGGAATTCATCAACTATAATCCCTCGATCGACTCTTATTCCAGCTTCTTGAGCTAACTTGGTTCGAGGAATAACGCCAATAGCAATAATTACGAGTTCACAGGAGATTTTATCTCCATTATCGAGAATAACTCCTTTGACTTTTTCGTTTCCGATGATTTCTTTAACTGATTGTCCAGTAATAAACTTAACCTTATTTTCTATAAATACAAGCTCAACTAACTGGGAAGCCGCTTCGTCCAAAATTAAGCTTAAAACACGGTCAGCTAATTCGACTACTGTTACCTCAATCCATTTTTGAGCCAAAGCTTCAGCTAATTTTAGACCAATCAATCCGCCGCCAAGGACAACTGCTTTTTTTACCTCTGGCAAGAACTTTTGGGTCTTTTTGGCGTCATCAAAGGTAGTAAAGGTAAAAACACCCTTTTTATCCAATCCTTTAATCGGCGGAATAAAAGGCTTGCCACCAGTTGCAATAAGCAGTTTGTTAAAGGAAATTTTCTCCCCGTTTTCTAAAACAACTTCTTTTTTCTTAGCCTCAATTTTGGTTACTTTTTGTCCTAGCTTAGTTTCAATTTTGTTTTGGCGGTAGAAGCCTTTGGGGCGGTAGAGCATTTGTTGCCAAGTAACTTTATTAGCCAGGAAATAGGTAATTAAAGGCCGGGAGTAAGTGTGATATGGTTCGTCACTTATTAAAGTGATGCCTGCTTCCTTATCTTTTTTTCTAATGGCTTCAATTGCACCAATGGCAGCAGCTGAATTGCCAATGATTACATATTCAGGCATTTTCATTTCACCTTAATTAAGGTCAAAGCTTCATTGGGGCAGTTAGCGACACATGCAGGAGTTTCTAAATTTGGACAGAAATCGCATTTAGAAGCAATTTTTTTCTCTCTCTCATCGCGCTCAATGGCACCATAAGGGCAGACTAAGATGCAGGTCCAGCAGCCAATACAGCGTTCCTTATCGTTTTGAATGGTGCCATTGGTTGCTTTATACATTGCTCCAGTAATACAAGCGGCAACGCAAGGTGCATCCTCACAGTGACGGCACTGGAGAGCAAAAGAAGTGGCTTCTTTTTCTTCCACAGTGACCATTGGAAGGGAGCGGGGAATCTCTTTAAGGAAAGCCTTAATGATGTCTCGGGATTTCGAGTGTTCAACGAGACAATAAATTTCGCAGAGTCGGCAGCCGATGCAAACTTCTTCTTTAGGGACTATTCTTTTCATTTCAACCTCTTTATAAAAGTTTTTTTGATGATATTGACATCTCGAATCATCTCGTTTAGGATAACGGTAACCTTTTACCGATAATAAAGTTTAAGACTTTATAGGAATACGGTAACCGTTTACCGTAGAATAACAAGGGATTTTAGTTTTGTCAATAGCAAATTAAAAAATTTTTTTAAATTTTTTTCGACAACGGTGTTGAAAAGAAATTTAGCAAAGGAGCTAATTTGAGTACTGATATTGAACGGAAAATTTTTACCATTCTTAAAATCTTAAGCAAAGAAAAAAACCCTATTGGTGCTAGCATTATTTCCCGCCGCTTGAAAGATTATGGAATTGACTTAACTGAACGGGCTGTTCGTTACCATCTTAAACTTATGGATGAACGTGGCTTGACTCAAGTTAAAGAAAAAGAAGGACGAGTTATTACTTCTAAAGGCTTAGAAGAACTGAGTAATGCTTTAGTGGCGGACAAAGTTGGGATGGTTATTGCTAAGATTGAAACCCTTGCTTATCTCACCTCTTTAGACTTGAAGACAAAGAAAGGAAAGGTCATTTTAAATCTTTCGTTTATTCCTAAACCCATTTTCCCGAAAGCATTAAAAGTAATGAAGGATGTCTTTAAAGCAAAGCTTGCTTTGAGTGATTTAGTTGTCGTTGCTGAATCAGGGCAAAAGATTGGTGATGTTGAGATTCCCAAAGGACAAATTGGTTTTGGCACCCTCTGTAGTGTTACCGTTAATGGCGCTTTAGTTAAATCAGGGGTGCCAGTGGAGTCAAAGTTTGCTGCTGTCCTTCAGATGGGAGAAGGTAAGCCCTTGAGATTTACTGAAGTGATAACTTATGAAGGCTCTTCCCTTGACCCACTCGAAATTTTCATCCGTAGTAAGATGACGAGTGTTCGCGAGGTTGCACGCCACGGAAGTGGCAAAATTCTCGCCAGTTTTCGCGAGGTACCAGCTATAGCGTTAGAAAAAGTAAAAGAAGTTGTTGAAAGGTTAAGAGAAATTGGTATTTATGGGGTTTTAATTATTGGCAAGTCTAGTCAGCCAGTTCTCGAAATGCCAGTGGGAATAAATCGAGTTGGAATGGTCATTATTGGTGGTTTAAATCCTCTAGCTGCTTTAGAAGAAGCGGAGATTGTAGTTAATAATCAGGCAATGAGTACTTTAATTGATTTCTCAGAGCTTACAAGTTTCTGGGATATTGCTAGGTAGCACTTTAACTTAATATTTTAATAAGGAGGTGAAGGTTTAGCTTTTATTAAATTGCTCTAATAATTTTAAACTTTAAATTTTTAATGGAGAAGGGGGAAAGGAATGGCAGAAATTTTTGAAAATGCTAGGTCAACAACGGGAACGACCGTAAGATTAAAGGATGTCTCGCGCTTGAGTGGGATGTGTCCCATTTGTGAGCGGGATTGCACCATCCTTTGTGAAATCGGAAAGTCGGCTTTTCGGGGAAGAGAGGTTCTTTATCCTAATCCAGAAGCCTTTGGAGAAAGTACCGCAGCGGCTAATAAAGATTTTTTCTTAGATTGGAGTCAAATTCAAATTATGGCTGGTGTCCAAGGAGCAGAGGGCATCGAAGCTAACCCTGATATTGCTATTTTTCCTAATGTTGATGTCTCAACTTCGGTTGGGGGAGTGCCCTTGAAAATTCCAGTAATGGTAGCCGGGCTTGGCTCAACCGATGTTGCTAAAAGAAACTGGGAAGGGTTGGCTATTGGCGCAGCTATTTCTGGAACAATTATGACGGTAGGTGAGAATGTTTGCGGGATGGACCCTGATTCTCGGTATGAAGATGGAAAAGTTGTTTATTCTAAAGACTTGGAGTTCCGGGTCAACACTTACCGTAAGTATTGGGATGGTAAACACGGTGAAATAGTTATCCAAACTAATGTTGAGGATCAAAGAAGCGGTGTTGACCTTTATGCTCTCAAAGAGCTTGGCGTCAATATCATCGAGCGAAAGTGGGGACAAGGTGCTAAGTGTATTGGCGGCGAGGTGAGGATATCAGATTTAGAGAAAGCACAGCTTTTAGCGCGCCGTGGCTATGTTGTTGTCCCTGACCCCTTTGATGAGCTGGTTATTGAAGCTTTTAAGGCAGGAGTTTTTAAGACTTTTGAGCGTCATAGCCGCGTGGGAATGCCTGAAGAAAGAAGCTTCATTGAGGATATTCAATGGCTGCGGGAGAACGGAGCCAAGAAAGTCTTTATGAAGACAGGCTCTTATTCACCAGCTGCTACAGCTTTTACCTTAAGGTGTGCTTCTGAGGCTAAAATTGACCTTTTAACTATCGACGGCTCTGGTGGTGGGACAGGGATGAGCCCGGTTCCAATGATGCAAGAGTGGGGAATTCCAACTATTCAGCTTCTTGCCTTAGTTCTTGAGGGCTTACAAATCTTGAAGCAAAAAGGGAAGTACATTCCAGATATTGCTTTTGCTGGTGGTTTTGTCAATGAAACTCAAATTTTTAAAGCCATTGCTATGAGCAATTTTGGCGATGGTCCTTATGTTAAGGCAATTGCTATGGCTCGTCCAGCTATTACAGCTGTTTTTAAGGGAAGCTACTTTTCTGAGTTAGCAGCTGAAGGAAGACTTCCTAAGAAATTTGCTGAGCTTTACGGGGATGACCCAGAGCACTTTTTCATTACTGTCCCTGAGCTTAGAAAAAGGTATGGGGATGAGGTTGGTAAGGGTATTCCTTGGGGAGCAGTTGGCTTGTACACTTACTTTACTGATAGAATTAGCAAGGGCTTGAAGCAATTAATGGCTGGCTGCCGCAAATTCAAGCTTAATTTGATCAGCCGTGATGATCTTGCTTCTTTGACTGAGTTTGCCGCTAAAACTACTCGAATTCCCTTGGTTAATGAAAAAGACAGGGAAATCTTTAAAGCCTTACTTGATTTCTAATTAAATTTCTTAAGCTCATCTTAATTTAAGATTAATTTTGCCCCTGGTCTTAAAAATTAGGCTGGGGGCTTTTTTAATTGGCTATAGCCCCTAATGTTAAGAAATTATCATAGGCAGTAACTTCATTTCACTGTTCTCCTAACTTAGAAAGCTAGCGTGATATAATCTATCTTGAGGTTTATAAAAATGGAAATCATTGTAACCCATGTCAATGTTGATTTTGATGCCTTGGCAGCGACGGTAGCTACTAAGAAAATTTATCCCCAAGCTGGGATAATCTTACCTGGCTCCCAAAACAAGAATGTGCGTGAATTTTTAAATTTACATGGAGATGTTTTTAAGTTTCTTGACCTCAAAAGGATAATTAGGAAAGCTGTCAAGAGAATAATTGTTGTTGATACTAGGATTGCGGGAAGATTAGGTGAAGCAGAAAACCTTATTTATCAGCCTCAAGTTGAGATTTTTACTTTTGATCACCATCCCCCAACTTCAGAAGATATAGTGGGAGCAAAAGACTTTTCTGAAATCACGGGGGCGGTTACTACCACTTTGGTTAAAATAATTAGAGATAGAAAAATTGAGATTTCACCTTTTGAAGCAACTCTTTTTGCCTTGGGAATCCATGAAGACACTGGCTCTCTTACTTATCCCATGACTACTTATGATGATGTTGAAGTTCTTGCTTACTTAATGTCAAAAAAAGCCAATGTTAATGTAATTAACCATTTTTTAAATATGCCTTTGACTAAGGAACAGCATAATTTACTTAACTTTCTTCTTCAAGGTGCTCGTAAAGTTAAAATTCAAGCTTTTGACATTCTTTTCACCCAAGCTGAAGTTCCGGAATTTGTTGATGGTGCTTCAGTTTTAACTCATAAAGTTGGAGATTTGGAAAACGCTGATGTAGTTTTCACTTTTTTAAAAACTAGGGATAGGATTTACATCATTGCTCGAAGCAAGGTGAGTGAAATATCAGTTTCGGAAATATTAGAAAAATTTGATGGTGGAGGACATGCCCAAGCTGCTTCTGGGGTGGTTAAGAAAAATTCCTTAATTGACTTGGAGAGGGAGATAATTGGGGAGATTGAAAAGAAATTAAAGAAACCTTTAGTTGCTCGAGATATAATGACAAAACCAGTGAGAACAATAAGTTCTTTAGTTTCCATTAAGAAAGCAAATGAACTTATGCTTTCCTATGGACATTCTGGAATTCCTGTTATGGAAAAGAAAAAGCTTATTGGGATAATTTCAAGGAGGGATGTTGATAAAGCTATTTTTCATAACCTTTCTCATGCGCCGGTCAAAGGGTTTATGTCGCGTGATGTTGTTACAGTTTCACCTGATATTCCCCTCCACGATATTCAAAAATTGTTAGTGGAAAAAAACATTGGTCGTTTACCTGTAATAGAAAATGGTAAGGTTGTCGGTATTGTTACAAGGAGTGATGTCTTAAGAGCTCTTCATGGTCTTGATTATCTTGGGAAAGGGGCTGAGGTTGAAAAAAGTAAATTAACGAGAAGAGCAGTTATTAAAAAGATGGAGGCTCTTTTCCCTGCTCAAGTTATTAAATTAATCAAAGAACTTGGTCAACTTGCTGAGAGTTTGAAGGTAAATGTTTATTTGGTTGGAGGGATTGTCCGCGACCTCCTTCTTAATTGGCAGAATCTTGATGTCGATTTGGTTATTGAAGGAAATGGAATCAGTTTTGCTAAAAAGGTAGCAACAAAATTTGGAGCAAGAGTTAATATTCATAAAAAATTTGGAACAGCCGTAGTAATTTTTCCCGATCATTTTAGGGTGGATATTGCCTCAGCTCGAACAGAATTTTACGAACAACCAGCTGCTCTTCCTCAAGTTAGATTCTCTTCGGTTAGAGAAGACTTAGCTCGGCGGGATTTTACTATAAATACGATGGCTATTGCTTTAAATACTTCAAGAATGGGGGAAATTCTTGACTTTTTTGGGGGCTTTAAAGATCTAGAGGAGAAAAAAATTCGGGTTCTTCACAATTTAAGCTTTATTGAAGACCCCACCCGAATTTTTCGAGCAGTTCGGTTTGAGCAAAGATATGGCTTTAAAATTGAACCTCAAACCGAGAACCTGGCTAAAAAAGCGGTCAAGATGGAATTGGTTTTTAAAATAATGGGGGAGAGATTAAGAGAAGAGTTAATTTATATTTTGTCAGAAAAAACTGCTTATGAAGCTCTGGAAAGGCTCAGGCAACTTGGAGCTTTAAAATTTATTCACCCCAAAATAAAACTGAATAGTTTATTAAAGAGGGATTTTAATGCAATCATTGAGGCAAATGAAGAGGTAATTCATTTTTTTCATTCAAAACCTAAGAGGTGGCTTGTTTTTTTAATCCTTCTCTTTCAACATCTTTCTACTCAAGAAATTAAAAAGTGGGCAAAGGAAGTGAAGCTAAGGAAAAAAGAGAGGGAAACTTTAATAGAGGGCGTAAGACTTGTTCCGAAGGTTAGTAAGAGACTTGAAGAAGACTTAAAAGATAGTCAAATATTCTTTGGCTTAAAGCCTCTTTCACCAGAAACTCTCCTTTACCTTTATGCTCAAGACAAAGAAGGAATTAGAGAAAAAATATTGAGGTATTTGTCCTTTTTAAGGAATGTAAATCTTTCGATTAATGGAAATGATTTGTTAAAATTAGGTTTTAAACCTTCTCCAGAGATTGGGAAAGCTTTAAAGCAAATATTAGTGGCTAAATTAGATGGAAAAATCAAAACAAAGAAAGAGGAAATCGAACTCGCAAAGAAAATTTTAAGAAAGGCGGAAGAAAAAAAAGATTGCATAACTTAGCTAACTTTCTCTTTGAGTCAATTATAATCTTTCTTGTTCTAATTCTATCAATTGTTCTCCATGAGTTTGCTCATGCTTTGGTGGCTTTTTGGCTTGGTGATCCAACCCCTCGTTATCGTGGGAGGCTAAGCCTTAATCCTCTTGTTCATCTTGACCCTTTTTTTTCTCTCATTCTTCCTCTCATCTTAATTTTATCTGGTTCAAGATTTGTTTTTGGTATTGCGAAACCAGTTCCTGTCACCTCGAGTAACTTTGAAGATCCAATTAGAGATATGGCTTATGTTGGAATTGCTGGTCCTACAGCTAATTTCTTACTTGCTGCCCTAGCTGGCTTCCTTTTAAGACTTTCTTCTCAATTTTCTTTGCCTGGTATTTTTATTTTTAAATATATTCTTACCCTTAATGTTGTTTTAGGTGTCTTTAATTTGGTTCCTGTTCCTCCATTAGATGGCTCAAGATTGCTGAAAGCTCTTCTCCCTCCTAAACTTGCTTACAAATATGGGTTAATTGAGCCTTACGGTTTCTTAATTTTAATTTTACTTTTAACTATTTTTTCTTCATTTTTTTGGTTTTTTATCGGTCCTTTAATAAATTTTTTAATCAAATTTTTTAGCTGGGGTTGAGAAAGCCAAAAATAATAAGATAATAAGAGAAGATAAACCAGTAAGTAATGGTGAGAAATTCTAAATGCCAAGCACCAAAAATATGAAATGCGGAATTAAAATATTCTAAAATTTCAGATGTTTTTTGTTTAAGAAGTTGGAAAATTAAAATTTAGTAAATTGGGGGAGGTTTAAGGTGAGCAAGAGAGTGTTAAGTGGTTACCGACCAAGTGGAACCCTTCACTTGGGTCATCTTCACGGAAATTTAGAAAATATGATTAATTTACAGGAAAAATATGAATGTTTTTTCTTCGTTGCTGACTGGCATGCTTTAACTACTGAATATGAAAAGCCATTTCAGATACCTCAATATATTGAGGATATGATTTTAGATTGGCTTGCTTTTGGCTTAGACCCCAAAAAATGCACTCTTTATCGCCAGTCTTCTTGCCCTGAGATTGCTGAATTGGCTCTTTATTTTGGGATGATAACTCCTCTCCCTTGGCTTGAGCGCTGCACTACTTATAAGGAGCAGTTGAGAGAACTTAAAGGGAGAGAACTAGCAACTTATGGTTTTCTTGGTTATCCTGTTTTGATGGCTGCTGACATTTTAGTTGTTCGAAGTGAGCTAGTTCCAGTTGGTGAGGATCAAGTTCCCCACCTTGAGCTTACTCGGGAAATTGCCCGTCGCTTTAATTATCTTTACGGCAATTACTTTCCTGAACCCCAAGCTCTTTTATCTGGAGCCAAAAGGGTGCCTGGAATTGATGGGCGAAAAATGAGCAAAAGTTATGGAAATGCTATTTATTTAAATGAGTCACCCAATATTATTAAGGAAAAGGTTAGGTCAATGATAACTGACCCTCAAAGGGTTTATCTCAAAGACCCAGGTCATCCTGAGGTTTGTAGCGTTTTTTCTTTACACCAAATATATAGTCATTCCCTTATTGAGGAAATTGAAAAGGGATGCCGAGAAGCACTGAGAGGTTGTACTGAATGCAAAGACATCTTGGCTCAAAATATCAGTGATTATCTAGCTCCTTTTCAAAGTAAGCGAAAGGAGTTAGAAAAGGAGAAAGGGCTAGTTGAAGAGATATTGACTAAAGGAGCTCAATCAGTTAAGCCTTTAATGGCAGAGACATTGGCTCAAGTTAGGAAATTAATTTCTCTGGAGAAATAAATGCTGCCATTAATGAATCGCTATCAAGTTAAACTTAAAGTTTATGAGGGACCTTTTGATCTCCTTCTTGATTTAATTGCTCGAAAAAAAGTCAATATCCATGAAATTTCTGTTTCCGAAATTGCCCATGATTATATTGGTTATTTAAACAAGATGAAGGATTTGGATTTAGAAATTGCTTCTGAATTTTTGGTAGTTGCTGCCACTCTTCTTGAAATTAAAGCAGTTAGCCTTTTTGCTAGTGATGAGAAGGAAAAACTTAGCTCTGAGGATTTATCTTTACCAATGACCAAAGAAGAACTGGTAGAGCGTTTAGTTGAGTACAAAAAGTTCAAAAGAGCTGGTCTTGAGTTAAGAGCTCGGCTTGAGTCACAAAGTAAATTTTATCCTCGGAAAGTCGAACTTGAGGAGAGATATTTGCGGCTCCTCCCTGACCTCAAAGAGTTTGTTCAATTAGAAGACCTCAGGAATTTTGGTAGAATTCTCTTAAGAAAAGATGACCATCAGCTAATCGAATCCGTCCATATAATTCCTCAACCTTTAAGCGTTGAAGAGAAAATTAAAATCATTTTTAATAAGGTAAAGCGAAAGAAGAAGTTAACATTTAAAGAGTTAACTCGTCATTATCGGAAAAGAATTGAAGTAATAACTGCTTTTCTCGCCCTCTTAGAACTTTTTGGAAAAGGGAAGATTGAGTTAGAGCAAAATGGAGCTTTTGAAGATATTAAAATAAAAATTAAAATGACATAAAAGTAATCGGATGGAAAATCTCAATCTCAAAGCTATCATAGAAGCAATTTTATTTGTGGCTGATGAACCTGTTTCTCTTAAGAAAATTGCTGATGTTGTCGGAATTCCCACTGGAGTAGTTAAAAAAGCAATAGAAGAGCTTAAAAAAGAATATGAGGAGAGGGAAAGAGGCTTTCAGCTTTTAGAGGTGGCTGGGGGCTACCGCTTTTATTCTCATCCTGCTTATGCTCCTTACATTGAGGAATTTATCTTAAGTACAGAATACAAAAGGTTGACTCAAGCAGCGATTGAAACTTTAACTATTATTGCTTACAAGCAACCGATAACCAAGAGTGAAATTAATGCTATTAGAGGGGTTAATTCAGAAGCTACGATTAATACTTTAATTGAGCGCGGGCTAGTTAAGGAAATTGGGAGAAGAGGAGGAACAGGTCAGCCAATTTTATATGGTGTTACCCCATATTTTCTCGAGGTTTTTGGCTTAAAAAGCATTAAGGATTTACCTCCGCTCGAGGAATTCTCTTCAGCTCAAGATGACGCAAACTTAAAAGGTTGAAATGAAGCTAGAAAGAATCCAAAAATTTATTTCAAGGGTTGGTTATGCTTCTCGTCGCCAAGCTGAGGAATTAATTGCTTTAGGGAAAGTAAAGGTTAATGGGGAAAAAGCAGTAATAGGCCAAAAAATTAACCCGGAACGAGATATTGTTGAGATTAATGGAAAGAAACTAGAGCTTTCTCAAAAACTTATTTATCTTGTCATGAACAAACCTAAAGGGTATTTAGTCACTGCTAAGGATGAATTTGGTCGGAAAACTATTTTTTCTTTAATTAAGAAAGTAATTGAGAAGGAAAAGGTTCATCTTTTTTCAGTAGGGAGGCTAGATAAAAATTCTGAAGGGCTTCTTTTAATTACGAATGATGGGAACTTAGCTTATCGTCTAACCCATCCACGATTTAAGGTTAAGAAGGTTTATCAAGTTGAAGTTAAAGGTAAGCCAAGCAAAAAGTTGCTTGATAAGTTAAGTTTTGGCATCGAGCTAGAAAACGGAGTCACTCAGCCTTGCGAGGTGAATTTAATTGAAAAACTGGAAAAAACAACTAAACTCCAGGTAGTTTTGAAGGAAGGAAAAAAACGTCAAATCAGAAGAATGTTTGAAAAAATTGGTCATCCCATAGTGAGGTTAAAAAGAATTGCTTTTGGGCCAATAATCTTAAAAGAACTTCCTCTTGGTAAGTATCGTTATTTAACAAGTGAGGAAATAAAACTTTTAAAAAAATCAGTTGGATTAGAACAAAGGGAAAGTTTTAAAAAGAATAAGGTTTTCTGTTAAAATAGTTAAAAAAAATTTTTTAAAAATCAGGAAAGTTAACTGAAGAAAGTGTTAAAATCTATCGAAGATGGAAATACTTTAATTTTGAAGTCTCAAAGAATTAAAAGAATTAGGAAAGGAGTGGATGATGATTTATCTTTTATTAGTTAATTTTATTATTTCTGTCTTAATTGGTGTTTGGATTTTTTTTGATGCTAGAGCTCGTTGTATGAAAAGTTACTATTATCATCCCTTTGTCATTATAATTATCGGAATAATTGGCCTTTGGATTCCTTATTTAATTTATTATCTTATTTTCCGTCCTTCAGGAAAACTTATTCGATGCCCAAGAAAAAAGCATTTTATGTTGGAATATTTAGATGCTTGTCCGTCTTGTGACCCCAGACTTCTTTGGCCTGAGAAAAAAATTGAAACCAGAAAAGAACTTTGGCAAGCTTTTGATGAGGTTAAGACATTGCTAGGCAAATTAAAACCAGCTTCTAAAGAAATCATCGACCGAGAGGTTCATTCATGGTTTGATCGCCTTTCTCATTATCAAGATACTTATACCCGTTACTTGACTCATAGTGTTACCCTTCTTGGTTTAATGGCGATTTTAGGGGTTGTTCTTACATTTTATCCTTCACCATTTTCTGCTACTTCTACTCTTTCTCTTTTCTTGCTCATTGTCCTCTTTGGATATTTGGGAATTGGTTGTTATCAACTTTTGAGGCTGGTTCAATCTGAAATAGTCCGGATTAAAGTAGTTCTTTCTACAGTCATAGGTGAGAGAGTGGAAAGTTTACGGATGGCTGAGAAGAGCGGATTTATTTCTTATTCTGCTTGGACAATCCAAGTTGCGGCTGCTAGCCTCGTTGCTATAAATATCTTTTTGGTCTTTTCCCATCTTCCCAATTTCAATCAAATGATAATTGATTTTTCTACTGGACCTTTCTCCCGCCTTTTTTTAAAGGTCCTTTTTATCAGTCTTGTTTTTGCTATATATATGCTCTTTTTGATGCGGGTAAAAAACAATATGGATTTACTTCAACTTGAGGAACTTTATGATTTACTTAAAAGGCTCTCAGGGAAAGAAAAGGTGGGAGTGGAATCAAAACCAGCTTCAATAAAAGCTAAAGCAAGCTCTGAATCCAAGGTGAAAGCAAAACCAAGATCTTCATCGAGGAAGAAGTAGATAGTATCGTTGTTTGAATTAAATTTTAATTTTTGTTAAAATTTGCTTAATTTTTAAATCTTTCAGGTTTATAAAGGGAAGACCGGTGGCTCCTTGCTCTTGAGCGGGAGGAGTCCGGCGCGGACCCGCCACTGTAACCCTGACATTCTCGATTGAGAATGTAAAAGTCCCAATAAGAGCCATAGGCTCTAAAGTCACTGCCTTGAATGTTAAGGTGGGAAGGCGAATTAGGACAACAGGGAAGCCAGGAGACCTGCCTGAAAGAAACCTAGTGCCTTCGAGGAGTGAGGTGGTCAGGATGATAAATGAGACCAGTTAATAATCTCCAAGAAAAACTTGGAGATTTTTTTCTTGCAATTTTTCTTCTTGAATGCCCGATTTTAAGATTGGACTTAAATTCCTGATTTCTTAAATTTCTTAGTTAAAAAGGGAAGGGATGGTTTAAATGATAAAAATTATTTTAAGGAAAATGAGAAAAATTTTGGTCATTTTTTTCTTGATAGTCATTTCAATTTTAACTTTTTCTTTTGGCTGCCAACCTAAAATAAAGCAAGCGCTTAAAACAGCTAAACAAGGAAAAGTAGCTAGCTATCCAATGACTTTCATTGATGATTTGGGAAACAAGGTTATAATTAGCTCTGAACCGCAAAAAATTATTTCTTTAGCCCCAGCTAACACTGAAATAATTTTTGCTTTAAAGGCTGAAGAAAAGCTAATAGGGGTTACTACTTTTTGTGATTATCCAGAAGAGGCAAAGAAAATTGAAAAGATTGGAGACTTTGCCACTCCCAATGTCGAGAAAATTGCAGCCTTAAAACCAGACTTAATTTTAGCTGCTGGTGGCATTCAAGAAGGAATAGTTGAGAAGCTAAAAAAGTTAGGAACTCAAGTTTTTGTTATTGATCCTAAAAATTTTTCTCAGCTCTTTCTTGACCTCGAAGAGCTAGGGAAGATTTTAAAAGTTGAGAAAGAAGCGAAAACATTAATTAAAAAGATTCAGAGTCAAAAGAAGGCAGTTGAGAAAAGAACCAAAAGTTTACCTAAGGTTAAGGTGTTCTTTGAAATATACAGTCAGCCTTTAATGACTGCTGGATCTGATACATTTATTGATGAAATGATTAATCTGGCTGGAGGTATAAATGTTGGAGCTTTAGCTGGAAAAGGTTTCCCTCAGTTTAGCGAAGAACAACTAGTTAAAGAGGATCCCGATGTTTACATCGCAGTAAAAATGAGTATGGGCAATCCAGCAGAGTTAACCAAGCGACCTGGTTACGCAAATCTTAAGGCAGTTAAAAAAGGTAAGGTTTATGTAGTCGATGATAATCTAGTTACAAGACCGGGGCCTAGATTAGCTCAAGGATTGATAGAGGTCGCTAAGGCTATTCATCCTGAAGCGTTTAAGTAATTTAGGATTAAAAATAATCTTTATCCCTTTGCTTTCTCAATTAAATAATTTAAAAAAGAAGGAATAAGGTGAGTTTGAAAAAGATATTAAAGAAGATAAAACCATTAGATACCGAGAAAATGAAACTGGCTCGCCTTCGGCAGGATAGCTTGACTAAGCCAACTAAAAGCTTAGGTTATTTAGAGGAAATTTCAATAAAAATATGTGGCATTAAAAGGAAGATACCGTCTGAGCTTGGGAGAAAAGTCGTAATTCTTTGTGCTGCAGACCACGGTGTTGTTGAAGAAGGGGTGAGTGCATATCCCCAAGATGTTACAGCTCAAATGCTTCTTAATTTTGCCCAAGGTGGAGCAGCCATTAATGTTCTCTCAAAATATCTCGGGGCTGAAGTGGTGGTAGTAGATGTTGGGGTAAAAGGAGAGGTTAGTCATCCTTTTATTTTATCTAAGAAAATAAGGAATGGAACAGCTAATTTTACCAAAGGACCTGCAATGAGTCGCCAGGAAGCTGAAAAAGCCATAGAGATTGGAATGGAGCTTGCTCAACGGGAAGTAAGGGAAGGAGCCGGCATCATCGCCACCGGTGATATGGGAATTGCCAATACCACTGCTTCAAGTGCTTTAATTTCCGCTTTAACTGGATTTTCTCCTCACTTGGTTACAGGAAAGGGGACTGGTATTAGTCATGAAAGATTTGAACAAAAAGTAAAAGTAATTGAGAAAGCATTAGCTTTAAATCAGCCATCACCTTACAAACCAATAGAAGCTTTAGCTAAAGTTGGCGGGCTTGAGATTGGTGCTTTAACTGGTGTGATATTAGGTGGCGCTTTAATGCAAGTACCTGTTGTGATTGATGGATTTATTTCTAGTGCTGCTGCTTTACTTGCTTATAAACTTTGTCCCCTAGTTAAAGATTATCTTTTGCCTTCTCATCTTTCACAAGAGCCAGGTCATCGGATAGTTTTAGCTAAATTGGGCTTGAAGCCTTTTATTCATCTTGACATGTGCTTGGGTGAAGGGACGGGAGCAGTTTTAGCTTTTCCCATAATTGAGGCTTCTCTCAAAATCTTAAATGAAATGGCTACTTTTGAGAAAGCTGGTGTGGCTAGAAAAAATGAGCAGCGAGTCAAGGCTTAAAGTTATCTTTATTATCTCAATCTTACTTTTCTTCTTCTTATCTTTCTCAGTCTCAATTTTATTAGGACCTTCTCCTTTATCACTTAGGGAAATGAAAAAAGCTTTATTAAAAGGACCATCAACATCAACCGCTGCCAGCACAATTTTTTGGCAAATAAGGTTACCTCGGGTGTTGCTAGCTTTCTTAATAGGAGCTTCTCTTTCCCTAGCTGGTGCCATTCTCCAGGGACTTTTTCTCAATCCTCTAGCTGACCCTTATGTAACTGGAGTTTCTTCTGGTGCTGCTCTTGGGGCAACTTTTGCCTTTTTCTTCCACCTCCCACCTATCCCTTGGCTTTCTTTTTTTGCATTCATCGGTGGTTTTTTTACTTTAATTTTTGTTTACTTTTTAGCGAGAAGGAAAGGGATAGTAAATATTTATCTTTTATTGCTTGGTGGCGTGGCTGTTTCTGCTTTTTTCTCCTCTTTAATCGCAGTTTTAATGGTGAAAGCGGGCAAAGATTTACATGCTCTCGTTTTTTGGCTAATGGGAAGCTTTTCAGGTCGAAGTTGGGCCGATGTTAAGCTTTCTCTTTTTGCCTTTCCTTTACTTTTTGCTTCTTTCTTTTTCGTGGATGAACTTAACATTTTTTTACAGGGGGAAGAAAGAGCACTCGAACTCGGTGTCGAAGTGGAAAAAGTTAAGAAAATCCTTTTTTTTATTGCTTCTTCTTTAACAGCTGTTGCAGTGGCTGCTGCTGGCATCATTGGTTTCATTGGTCTTGTCGTTCCTCATATTTCTCGTTTGATTCTTGGGCCCGACCATCGAAAGGTTTTTATTTTATCTATTTTTCTAGGTGCTTCAGTAATGGGACTTTCTGATTTATGTGCTCGAGTAATTTTTGCTCCTTCTGAAATGCCTGTTGGTGTCGTTACCAGTTTTTTTGGTGCACCTTTCTTTCTTTATCTTCTTCGAAAAAAGAGGAGTTTTAGTGGAAGTTATTAAACTCGAAGAAGTGAGCTTTTCTTATAATGGAGTTCCTGCTTTAAGGGATATTTCTTTTTCTTTTAATAAAGGAGATTTTATTGGGGTGGTTGGACCTAATGGCAGTGGGAAAAGCACCCTTTTAAAAATAATTGATGGGATACTTATTCCTGAGAAGGGTAATGTGTTATTTAAAGGAAAACCAGTTAAAAGCTATACCCGAAAGAATTTAGCCCAGGAAATCGCTCTGGTTCCTCAAAATTTTAATCTTGACTTTTCTTTCACCGTTGGCGAAGTGGTGAAAATGGGCAGGTATTCACGAAGGGGTGGAAGGGATCTTATTTTTAATTTGTCAAATTTACTTGATAAATTGGAAATTAGTCATTTAGAAAAGCGACTTTTTCCTCAACTTTCTGGAGGGGAAAAACAAATGGTAGTCTTAGCTCAAGCTTTAGCTCAACAACCCGAGCTTTTACTTCTTGATGAGCCGGCTTCCCATCTTGACATTTCTCACCAGCTAAAATTATTTCAATTGTTAAAACAAGTTAATCAAGAAGGGGTAACAATTTTTTGCGTTATCCATGACTTAAATTTAGCTCTTTTATACTTTGGGAAACTTTTATTACTTTCAGAAGGAAGATTGGTCTCTTTTGGTCAGGCTGAAGATGTTTTAAACTCTAAAAAGGTAGAAGTTATTTATGGAGTTAAAACTTTCGTTCATCGCCATGCTGGTCGAATTTTTCTCACCTTTTCGCCTCGCTATACTGGTGAAGAAAAAGCAAAAATTCATGTTGTTTGCGGAGGCGGGACAGGTTCTTTTTTAATAAGAAAATTGGTTGATTTAGGTTTTCAAGTTTCAGTTGGTGCCATAAATGCCCTTGATACCGATGAAGTAACAGGGAGAGAACTTGGTCTCTCTATGGCTGTGGAAGCTCCTTTTACTGCCATTACCAAAGAGGTCTTTGAAGAAAATTTAAGATTGATGGAACAAGCTGATTTAGTCATTTTTACTGATGTTCCTTTGGGTTTTGGTAATATTAAAAATCTTGAAGCAATTAAAGAAGCAGTTAAAATGGGTAAACTAGTTTGGGTAATCGAAGGGATAGAAAAACGAGATTTCACCGGAAGAGCTAAGGAAATTATCTCTAATTTGCCAGGCATAAGTTATTTTTCAAAGATTGAAGAGATGGTTGAGAAATTAAGGAAATGGGAGAAATAATTTTTATTACAGGGGGAGTGAGAAGTGGAAAAAGTGACTTTGCTTTAAAGTTAGCTCTGGAGCAGTCTGGAGATACTCTTTTTGTTGCGACTGCTCTTCCTATAGACGAAGAGATGATGAAGAGAATTAAAAAACATCAAGCTAAACGCCCTTTTCATTGGGAAACAGTAGAAGCCACCCATGGATCATTGGAGAAGTTTATTCCAGAGCAAGGGGAAATACTGTGTCTTGACTGTTTGACCTTATACGTCTCTCGACGCTTAACGGAAAAGATTTCTCCAGAAAAAATCCTTAAGGAAGTGAAAAAGGCAATCGAAAAAATTAAGGTTAATTTTAAACTTGCCATAATGGTAAGCAATGAAGTTGGGTGGGGGTTGGTACCAGAAACTTCTTTAGGGAGAGAATTTCAAGATACATTGGGGCGGATTAATCAATTGGTAGCTTCCCTTTCTGACCAGGTTTTTTTGATTATTTGTGGAATTCATTTAAGGTTAAAATAAAGGTTAATATGAAAAAAATCTTCGGAGCTTTTCAATTTCTTTCAATCGTTCCTTTAAAAATTAAGGGTGAGGTAAAGGGTTGTTCTTCTTTTTTTCCTTTAGTTGGCTGGTCTTTTGGTGGGATACTTTTCCTTATCTCCTCTTTAACTTTAGAATTACCTCAACCTGTTCGAGCTTTCATAATTCTTTTAGTTTGGGAAACTCTTTCTTGGGGGTTTCATCTTGATGGACTAGCTGATACCGCCGATGCCTTTATCGTTGTTAAAGATAAAACTAGGACGCTAGAGATATTAGATGACCCACATATAGGAGCATTTGGAGCAACGGCTATTTTTTTACTCCTTGCAGGGAAACTTGCTTTTCTTTTATCTCTTAAGCCTAAAGTTTTAGGCTTATCTCTGTTGTTATCGGTTGTTATTGCTCGTTTTTTTATCGTCCCCCTTTCCTTAGTTTTCCCCCCAGCTAAGAAGGAAGGTCTAGGCTTTATAATTATTTCTTCCACCGGGAAAAAAGAATTAATTATTGCGACCATTCTCACTTTACCTTTATTATTCTTAGTTCCCACTCTTGTTGGATGGCTTTGCTCCTTAACACTTACTCCTCTCTTTTTATTAGCTTATTTCGTTTATCAAAGAATAGGTGGCTTAACAGGAGATGTTCTAGGTGCAATTTTAGAAATTGCTGAACTTGTTATCCTAATGGTTTTCTTATTCGTTTAGGAATATTTAATAACCTAGAAGTAGAACTTCAATTCTAATATTATTCTCAATTCCAAACTTTAATGAGTTTGATAATTTGAAGCATTGGAATTTCAGCTTATTTCATATTTCGTGCTTAGTGTTTGGGATTTTTACCATGGGTGATTTATGTTTAATCTTTACTACTATATATTGAACTTATAAAAAATTTCTTTCCGTATTTAGTTAGAAAAACTTGATTGATACTAAATAATGTGTTATCATTTTTAAACAATACAAAATATAGAACAATGGGGGAGGGAAAGAAATGAGAAAGGAGGTGAAAGAGTGACTTTTCAGCAGAACTGGATTAAATTAATACCAGATGAAGTAGAGAAGGTACCAAATGAAGAAGGAGTTTACTTATTAGGCTCTAAAGAAGAAACCTCGATTACTAGAGTAGTTCAAATTGGTCGTGCCAGTAAGTTGCAGAAAGAACTAAGGGAAATTTTAGCCAGAAATGGTGGAAGAAAGTGTAAAGCCAATTTCTTTGTTTACAATGTGACAGCTAATTCCAGGGAGCTGGAACTTTTAACAAGAAGTTTTTTTAGGTCATAATTTAGGTAGCCTTACTTCAAAATAAAGTTAACTTGTTTAATGAGGTTTTTAATGAAGAAAGCAATTGTTCAAGTCTTCACTGGTCACGGCAAGGGGAAAACGACTGCGGCCATTGGACAGGCAATTAGAGCTTTAGGTTGGAAGAAGAAGGTTCTCTTAATTCAATTTCTTAAAAAAGGTTTATATGGAGAGATAAAGACTTTAAAACATTTTAATAATGTGAAAATTATTCAAAGCGGTCCTAATTACATAGTTGAAGATTGGATAAAGCTAAAAAAGAAGGGGGTTATTGGGAAAACTTATGATAAAGTTAAAGATTTAATTTTAAGCGGAGAGTATCATTTAGTAATTCTCGATGAAATCAATTTTGCTCTTGATAAAGGTTTAATTGAGATGGAAGAAGTTATCAAGTTAATTAACAATCGACCAAAAGATGTTAATTTAATCTTAACTGGTCGCAATGCTCCTAAAAAGATAATTGAGATGGCTGATTTGGTGACAGAAATGAAAGAAATTAAACATGATTATCGAAAAGGGATGAAGGCAAGAAAAGGAATTGAGTATTAGCTTTATTTAACCCAAGGTGAACTAAAGAAAAGAAAGGAAATAAAAAACCAAAATAGCCAAAGGATGATAATAAGTAAAGCTCCTCCACCACCAACTCCAACTAGAAGGGTAAAAAGGAATTTTTTCTTTTTTTCCGTTTCTTCCATAGCAGCCGCGGTGAAGTCAAAGTTACACTTTTTACAAAAGCGCTGGTGAACTGGATTTTCGTAGCTACAAAGGGGACATTTTTTAAAAGGGCGGTGTTTTCTTGTTGCTGGTTTAATAGGTGGAGCTTCTTCAATTGGTTTTAATGAAAAGAGACTGAGCTTTTTTTGAGGAAGGGGTTTTCCGCAGTTAATACAGATTTCTCTCTTTTTAGCTCTAAATTTGAAGCCACAGTAAGGGCATTCCATTTTTTTTGTTTTCCTTTAAAATTAATGTTAATAGTTTATTAATGCCTAAATCAAGAGCAAATTTTCCCAAATTTTGGTAAAATTTTAATGGTTTCTAACTATTTAAACGAAAAAGAAATTAAAAAAGTTTTAGTCTTTGGAGGTCTTGACCCAAGTGGAGGAGCAGGGATTCTCTTAGATTCTTTAGTTCTTTTAAACTTTGGAGTCTTTCCCTATGTAGTAGCAACTGCTTTAACATCTCAAAATAGCCAAAGGGTTAACCAAATTAAAGTTGTTTCTCCACAGATAATAAAGAGTCAAATTAACACTATAATTGAAGATATCACCCAAGTAAATGCTTTAAAAATTGGTCTCCTTGGCTCTGTGGGCGTAGGAAAGGTTATTCTCAAAGCCATTATTAGGTATAAGTTAGAGAAAATTGTTTGTGATCCAGTTATTTTTGCTTCAGATGGGACTCGACTCTTAGAAAAAGAGGGTGAAGAGTTTTTAATTAAATCAATTATACCTTTATCTTATGTGGTTACCTATAATTTTAAAGAAGTCGAAATAGTAACTGGAATTTACCCTAAGAGCTTAGATGAAGCAAAAGAAGCTGCAATTGAGCTTATTAAGTTGGGGAGCCCATATGTTTTAATAAAGGGGGGACATTTTGAGGGAGAAGCAATTGATTTATTGTTTAATGGAAAAAAATTTATTGAGTTATCTTCACCCAGAGTGAGTAAGGAAGTAAGAGGAACAGGATGCGCTTTTTCTTCAGCTTTAGCGGCTGGATTGGCTCAAGGGCTGAGCATGGTTGAAAGTTTTAAAAGAGCCAAGAAATATGTAGAGAAAGAAATTAGGAAAGCTAGACAGATTGGCAAGGGAAGATGCCAGATAGTAATGTAAAAACAGTAAGTAGTGAGCAGTATCACCTGATTTGAATTATGGAAATTAAGATGAAAGGTAGGAGTAAACAATGAAAATTGGTGTTATTAGCGATACCCACGGAGATGTAGCAGCTTGGGGAAAAGCCTTAAAATTTTTTCAAGGATGCCAGTTGATTTTACACTCTGGCGACATCTTATATCATGGAGCTTTCAATCCTATCTTGCCTACCTATAATCCTTTAGAATTAGCGAAAGAGCTAAACAATTCTTCAATTCCCATCTTTTTTGCTCAAGGAAATTGTGACTCCCAAGTTGACACTCTAGCTCTTGATTATCCCATTGAAAGTCCTTACCTCCATTTAATCTTGGAGAACTACAACATTCTTGTTCATCATGGACACTTATTAAGCCAAGAAAAGATTTTAAAATGGGGAAATAAAAATCAAGTTAATTTAGTTATCTCCGGACATACTCACGTAAGAGAGCTAAAAAAAGAAGGAAAGATGATTCTTTTAAATCCAGGAAGCCCTTCTTTACCCAAAGGAGATGAGATTGCCTCAATTGCTTTAATTGAAGATGAAGGAGTAAGAATAGTTAGCTTAGAGAAAGGAGAAACCCTTAACTCTTTAACTATTAACCCGTAACCATAGTTTTTTTATATTACCCGAGTTACTTTTCCACTTTTCAGGCATTTTGTGCAGATATTTATCTTCTTAGGAGAACCGTTGACGAGAACTCTAACTTTTATGATGTTGGGATTAAACTTTCTTTTAGTCACTCGATGGGAGTGGCTAACTTGACTCCCGCTCATTGGTCTCTTTCCACAAATTTCACATCTTCTTGCCATTACAACCTCCTAGCTTAGAATCTTCTCCTAGACCATAAGCGTTGCCAATAATATCATTTAGCTCTTTTCTTTTCAAGAAAAATTTTTTCACTGACTTTGGCCAGTAGTCCTAAAAATCGCAAAATGAAATTATTGGCAAATATGGCAAGGATGAAATAAAATAGTAAGGGGTGAGGTTATGAAGGAAAAAATATTGATAGTTTTGGTAGTTTTTTTAGTTGTTTCATTATTTATGGGTTGTCAGGGCGCTTCTACTGAGCAAAAGCTTTCTCCAGGGGAAAAGGAACCTTATCCTTCCAAGGAGGAGACTAAGGAAATAAAAGCTAAAGAAACGCCTGAGGAAACTTTACCGCAAAAGGAGGTTTCGGAAAAAATGAAGGTTTTGATGATAATTGCCACCAACAACTTCCGTGATGAAGAGTATGAAAGGCCAAGGGAAATCTTCGAAGCTAACGGGATGGAAGTAGTAGTTGCATCATCAAGTCTCGATATTGCTAGAGGGATGCTAGGTATGACTGTTAAACCTGATATTTTGGTAGATGAGGTTCGAGTAGAAGATTATGCAGCAATTGTATTTGTAGGTGGCTCTGGTGCTGATGAGTACTATACTAACTCTAGTGCTCTTTCAATCGCAAAGGAAGCAGCAAATTCTAACAAAATATTAGCGGCTATTTGCATTGCACCAGTGACTTTAGCTAATGCTGGTGTTTTAGCAGGAAAGCGAGCAACCGTATTTTCTTCTAAGATAAATGAGATTAAGAACAAAGGGGCTATTTACGTGGCTGAAGATGTAGTTAAAGATGGAAATATTATAACTGCTTCTGGTTCTCAAGCTGCTTACAGGTTTGGTCAAACTATTGTTGAAGCTTTAAAACCATAGGCTACTTTAAACCTTTAAATTAATCCTATAGTTTAAAATCTTCACTCTTTATAGAGGAAGTTTTTTGCCGGGAGGCAAATTTTAATTCTTCAATTTTTTAAACAAAGATGTTGGAAATAATTTTAAGACATTGTAATTTAAAATTTCGTTTCGTATTTCGAATTTTCTGCTTTATATTTCGATTTGGTTTAAGCGACTAGCCAAAGAAGGGCGAATTTGACTAAGGAATTTAAAAGTTCTTGGAGCTGAAATTTTAATATTACAAGACGATTTATTTATTTCTAAAAGAGCTTTCTTTAAATCCTCAGGTCTGTCTAAGTCATACTTTCTTGAGAGCAACTTAACTTTTAGCTTTAAATTCTTGACTTGAGTTAAAGTTTGCTTAAGTACTAAAGGAGTGCCCCAAGAGATATTATCAAAGAGACTCGGGCAAAAGGTTCTCAGACCAATGAGATAATAACCTCCATCTTGAGAAGGCCCGATGACTACATCAAATTTACTAAGGAGTTCAAAAGATTGCTCTAACTCACTCTCGAGTAAGGTGGGGGTATCAGTGTCAGTAAAAACCAAAGAGCATTTTTCTTCAAAAAGTTGAAAGAAAACATTTTTAAGTCTTTCCCCAAGGTCTTTTCCTTTTTGATGGATGATTTTAAAGTTTTTTGAGACAATTCCACTTAATCTCTTTTTTTCTTTTGGGGAATAAAGGGCAAGGTAAAAGTGGACTCCTTTTAATTTTTTGGCTAGCTCAATTTTATCGAGGAGAAGACTTCGATAAAGTTCAAGTATTTCTTCTTGAGAAAGAAGAGGCGAAAGCCGGGTTTTTACAAAACCTAGTTGGGGTTCTTTAGCGAAAATAACCAGTGTTTTTTTAAACAATTCTTTTTTAAATAAGCTTTGACCTCAAGTTTCTAATAAATATTTAGAAGCACTTAGGACAGCTTTAGCTCCTTCACCAGCAGCAATAATTATTTGTTTTTCTGGAACATTAGTCACATCTCCAGCGGCAAAAAGACCAGGAACATTAGTTTCACATTTACAGTTGACGATAATTTCTTTTTGCTCATTTAGCTCAACTAGTCCCTCAACAATTTGGGAGTTAGGAATGGAGCCAATTTCAACAAAGATGCCTTGAAGTGGTATTTTCTTTTTCTCGCCCGATTCAATTTTCTCAATAACAATTCCTTGAACAAATTTATCTCCTTCAATTTGAAGAGTTTGATAGCCAATCCAAGGATGGACATTTTTAAATTCTTTTATCTTTTTCTGGGTTATGGGGTCACCAGTCCATGAGCTAAGAGAGATGATATGAACCTTGGAAGCAATAAGAGCAAGTTGGGAAGCTGCATCAAGAGCTGCGTTACCTCCACCAATTACAGCAACATCCATTCCGCTAAAAAGGGGGGCATCGCAAGTGGCACAGTAAGTAACTCCCCGACCAAAAAATTCTTTTTCTCCAGGGACATTCAAATATCTGGGTGATTTTCCTGAAGCAATGATTACTGTCTTTCCTTTAAAGGTTTTATCTTTAGCTATTACCTTAAAATCATTATTTAATTTAGTGACTTTGTTGACCTTTGCCAATTCTTTTTCAATAGAAAACTTCTCAACATGTTCTGTAAATTTGGCAACTAACTCGATTCCACTGATATAAGAATAACCGAGGTAGTTTTCAATGGCTGAGCTTTTGAGGGGCTGTCCACCAATATTTTCAGAGACCAGCAAGGTTTTCATCATTTTTCGGGCAGCATAAACAGCAGCTGTTAAACCGGCTGGCCCTCCTCCAATAATGATTAAGTCATACAACTTCATTTTAATTCTAAAAGGCTAATTAAACGTTTTTGGTCGAAACCAATAACAATTTCACTATTTACAAGGATAACAGGGACGACTATTTGCCCTGTTTTTTCTATCATTTCTTGTCGTCCTTTAGCGTCTGAGGAGACATCAATTTCTTCAAACTCAACATTTCTATCTTGAAGAAACTTCTTCGCTTGGTGGCAGTAAGGTCAGGTAGAGGTAGTAAAAATTTTTACTTTTTTTCCCATTTTTCCCCCTTTTTAAATTTTAGTAACTTGTCCCAAATTTTCGCTTAAAAAAGTTCCTCTATCTTTTTAACTAAGAAGGTTTCTTTAATAACACCTACAAATGTATCGGTTACTTCACCCGATTTATTAATAAAAACAAAAGTTGGAATAGCTCTTATCCTATATTTATCTGCTTTTTCCCTTGTTTCATTTAAATCAACATTAAGAAATTGGAAATCAACTTTATCCTTGTATCTTTCCTTAACTCTACTCACGGTAGGAGCAACTTCTCGACAAGCACCTCACCAATCAGCATAAAATTCAATCACTGTAGGTTTACCAGTTATCTGTGAACCTGAAGTGGTTTCTTCTTTAACTTCAATGCTCGGTGCACAAGCAATAGTTAGAATTATTAAGAAAACCAGAAATAAAAAAAATCCCTTTTTCATCATTACTCTAAATGATAAATTTTAAGTGAGTTAAGGTCAAGCAAGACTTAATTTTATACCCTAAAGATTACTTTAAGCACTTTTTTAAAGATGGTAAGGGGTCCACTTTTTCGGAATTCAAGAATTTTACGGGTCATAGAGATTTTACCGAATTTATCAAAGAATAAAATTTCCTTTACGTCTAATCTTTTTGGAATGGAGGGTTTTTCAGCTGGAAATCCTACGGTAATAAGTCCAACTACTTTGAAATTAGCCGGTATTGCTAAAACTTTTTTAATTTTTTCTTCTGCAAAGTAACCAACAAAACAACTTCCAAGACCGAGGGAATGAGCAGCGAGCATAAGGTTTTGAGCTGCCATAGAGGAATCAATTACTGCCCATTTGCTCTTATTTAAATCAGCCAAAACAGCAATAACCAAGGGAGCTTCTGCTATATGATAAGACTTGATAAAGAAAAAACGGGCATATTTTCCAATCTCTTTTTTTATTTCAGGATCAGTGATGGCAATAAATTTCCAAGGTTGTAAATTAGCTCCACTTGGTCCCCAACGAGCAGCATCAATAAGCTGGTAAATAATTTTTTCTGGGATTGGCTTAGTTTGATAAGAACGAACACTTCTTCTTTTTTTAATTGCTTCCCAAATATTCATTTTAGTTCTTAATTTAAAAAATAAAAAAGCTAGATTTATTGTCAATTTTTTAGTAATATCTTAGCGGAAATTACAAAAATTCCCAATTTGGGAAGAAGGAGGGGTAATTTACTTTGGGCTGGAGGGATATTTGGAAAAGGAAAAGTTTAATGAAAAGTTTAATGATGTTCCTCAAATCGCTAAGATTTTAGATTTACCGCTTATTCAGGAATTTCAAGATCAGTTTGCCCAAAATATGGGGGTTGCTCTCCGCATCTCTGACCTTCATGGCAATTCTCTCACTAAAACTAGCAATTTAAGTGATTTTTGTCGGTTAATAAGGCTTGCAACCAAAAGGGAAAAAGAGTGTTATTTTTCTGATAAAAGGGTTATCCAAAAGGTTGTGGAAGAAAGGAAGCCTTCATTTTATTTTTGCCGTGCTGGTTTGGCCCATGTTGCTTCTCCTATTTTTTTAAAAGGCATTATTGTTGGGGTTGTTTTAGCAGGTGGAATTGGTGTTAAGTCACTTGAAGTAAAAAAAGTTAATCAGTTAGCTAAAGATTTAAAAATTGATGAAGAAAAATTGATGGAAGGAGCAAGAAAAATAAAGATTTTGTCTCGGAGAAAGCTATATTCAGCTACTAATTTACTTTCTTTAGCAGCTGAGATTCTTTTAAGATTGGCTCTCCAAGCTGCAGATGCTAAACGAAAGGTTAAGGGATTATCGGTTCTTTCCGAATTAAGTAAGGCAATTAGTTCTACTTTAAGTATTGAAAGTTTATCAAATTTGGCTCTTAAGTATGTTAATCAATTATTTGAGGTTTATTCCAGCTCCCTTATGCTTTTGGATGAGGAAGAAAAAGATTTAAAGATAATTGCTGCTCAAGGTTTGAGTGAGGAAGTAATTAAAAAGACAAGGGTTAAATTAGGTGAAGGGATTTCTGGAAAGGTTAGCAAAGAGGGGAAACCACTTATTTTGAGAGGAAGAGCAAAAGATTCCCTTTTTGGTAAAGAGAGAAGGGAAGTGAAGGAGGCTGTTTGCGTTCCCTTAAAAGTGAAAAACAAGATGCTGGGGGTATTAAATATTAGTGACAAGATTTCGGGGGAATCTTTTACTTCTCACGATGTCAAGCTTCTTACCTTAATCGGTTCCGAAGTGGCAGTTGCTATTGAAAATGTAAAGTTGCATGAGGGTTTAGAGAAAAAGGTGACTGAGCTTTCTGGCTTACTTCAGTTAAGCAAGTACATTGCTTCTTCCCTTGAGTTGGAGGAGGTTTTAAAAGCTGTTGTTGAAGGAGCTACTCATTTAATGAATGCTCAATTTTCTACTTTATGGCTTTTTGATGAAAATACTGATGAATTTCATCTTAATGCTTTTTATGGTTTAGACCCAAAGCTTGCTCAAGAAGTTCCTAAATTTAAGCTTGAGCCCGAACCTCTTAAATACTTGTTAAGTCAGAAGAGTCCAGTTGTAATTCCCTGCTCCTCAGGCTTTAAACCTGCCCATAGTAAGTTTTATCGCGAAAAAGGAATTGATAAATTGGTTATAGCTCCCTTAGTTGTTAAAGATAAATTAATTGGTGCTTTAAGTATTCATACTCCTTATTATCGTTATAGTCAAGATGAGCTAAACTTATTGGCGTCGCTGGCAAATCAAGCTGGCATTTTAGTTGAAAATGCTAAGCTTTATGAGGACTTAAAAGAATACTATTTAAAGACAGTTCAAGCTTTAATTGCGGCAGTAGAGGCAAAAGACCCATATACTAAAGGTCATTCTTTAAGGGTAGCTGATTTAGCAGTTAAGATCGCTGAAGAGTTAAGTTTAACAAAATCACAAATTTCTAAAATTCAAATTGCTGCTCTCTTACATGATGTTGGAAAAATTGGAATTAGTGAGCAAATACTCCTTAAGCCTGACAAACTTTCAAAAGAGGAGTATGAAATAATTAAAAATCACACGATAGCTAGCTTAAAGATAATTGAACCAGTTGGCTTTTCTCAAGAGATAGTGAGGGCAGTGCGGCATCACCATGAGGATGTAAATAGTCTTGGTTACCCCAATGGTTTAAAAGATGAAGAAATTCCTATAGAAGCCAAGATTATCAGAGTAGCTGATGCTTTTGATGCCATGGTTTCTGAAAGACCTTATCGGCCAGCTTTTTCTTTGAAGGAAACAATTAAAGAGCTTAAAGCAAATGTAGGGAAGCAATTTGACCGACAAATAGTTGATGCTTTTTTAAAGGTTTTAAAGAAAGAGGTAAATCCAAAGAGATTTTTCTCTTAGCAATTAGGTAATGAGAATTATTCTAAATCTAAAATTATTCTAATTTTTCTTTAAATCAATTTGGCCTTAAGAGAAGAGCACTCTTCAATCTAGTCTCAATAATTGTTAAAATCCTTGAAGTTCAAATTTTTAAGAAGTTTTTGGAGGATTTTTTATTTTTTCTTTCCAATTGATTAAAAAAAAGAACATATATGTCTTTACCTCACCTGAGTTAAAGGAGAAGGTATCAGTAGCGATTTATTTTACAACTCGTTTGGGTGGGGTGAGCAAGCCACCCTTTGATAGTTTAAATCTCGGGTTTCATTCTGGTGATGCCTTTTTAAATGTTCTTAAAAACAGAAGAATTGTGGGTGAGAATCTTGGTTTTTCTTTGAGGAAGTTAACCTGTGCCGAACAGGTCCACGGGGCAAAAATTTTGGAGGTTAAGAAAGAGCTAATTGGAAAGGGAGGGGAAAATCCAGAGAATCAGCTTAGTCAAACAGATGGGATAGTTACAAAGCTTAAAAGGGTTCCTCTAGCAATGTTTTTTGCTGATTGCCTTCCTATTTTGTTGGTTGATCCAAAGAATAAGGCAGTAGGGATAGCTCATGGTGGTTGGCGCGGTTTACTTTTAGGTGTTGTTAAAGAGCTCTTTAAAAAAATGGAGTTATTGTTTAAATCTATACCTCAAGAACTTTATGCTTTTATTGGTCCTTCAATTGGACCTTGTTGCTATGAAATTGGGAAAGATGTTGCTCAAGAATTTGAGAAATGTTATCCTCACTTGTTAAAATCAAAGAAATCAAAAATTTTTCTTGATTTAAAAGCAGTTGGTCAGGAACAGCTTAAGATGATTGGTATCCAACAAAATAAGATTGTGATAAGTGAATTTTGTACATCTTGTCGGAAAGATTTATTTTATTCTTACCGAAGGGACAAAGGCAGAACAGGAAGACAAGCAGCAATTATTTTTTTGATTTAATATGGAGTGATTTAACTTTGAGGAAGAGAAGAATATTTTATCTATTATTTTTATCTTTCTTGCTCTTTAATTATGGATGTATGAGCGAAAGAAGGGTAAATACATTAAATATAGCTGGCTCAACCACTCTTCTTCCTTTAACTCAAGGAGTTGCTGAAGTTTATATGAAAAAGCATGGTGGTATAAAAATAAATGTTCAAGGTGGTGGTTCAAGTGCTGGAATTGAAGCAGTCGCTAGAGGAGTAGTTGACATTGGAACCTCGTCTCGAGAGTTAAAAGAGGAGGAAAAAAATCTTGGTCTGGTAGATATCCCTGTGGCTATTGATGCCATTGCTATCATTGTTAATAAATCTAATCCTGTTGAAAGCTTAAATAAGGAACAAGTTAAAGCTATTTTTGCTGGAAAAATTACCAACTGGAAAAAATTTGGTGGTGATGATGAAGAAATATTGGTAGTAAATCGAGATGAAGCTTCTGGAACGAGGGAGGCTTTTTCTAAATTAGTGATGGGGGAAGAAGAGTTTTTAAGGAAAGCAGTAATTCAATCAGGCACGGGGCAGGTTCGTTCTATTATTTCTCGTACCCCTAGAGCAATTGGCTACATTTCTTTGAGCTACGTTACCAAAGAAGTTAAGGTTATTAAATATAATGGAGTTTATCCGACTAGAGAAGCAGTCAGGAAAGGGGAATATGAACTTTATCGAAAGTTGCATTTTCTAACTAAGGGAAAGCCAAAAGGATTGGTTAAAGATTTTATCGATTTTGTCTTAAGCTCAACTGTCCAAAATAAAATTGTTAGCAGAGAATATGTTCCAATTATTACTCCTTAGGAGGGTAAAAAATTAAAGAGAAAATACTTTACTTTTTATTTCTTTTTTCAGCCTTAATTGCCATCCTTGGTGTTTTTATGATTTTCCTTTTCGTAGGCTTTAAGGGTTTTCCAATCTTTCAAAAGGTTGATTTACTTGAATTTCTTTTCGGAACAAACTGGATTCCTTCTAAAGGAAAGTTTGAGATTTTTCCCTTTATTGTTGGAAGTTTTTTAGTTACTCTAGGTGCTCTTTTAATTGGAACACCTTTAGCTTTAGCTACAGCAATTTTTTTAGCTGAAATAGCTCCCTTAAAGGCTAAAAAAATTATCCGACCCGCTGTTGAACTTTTAGCTGGGATTCCATCTGTGATATATGGTTTTTTTGGCATTGTTATTTTGGTTCCTATTGTCAGTAAAATTTTTGGAGGTTCAGGATTTTCTCTAGCCACTGGCTGGATAGTTTTAGCTATTATGATTCTTCCCACTATTACCACAATTTCTGAAGATGCTATTTCTTCAGTTCCTAAGGGATTTAAAATGAGCTCAATGGCTTTAGGTGCGACTCATTGGCAAACTATTTGGAAGATAATTTTGCCAGCTGCTTCTCAAGGAATTATTACAGCTATTATTTTAGGCTTGGGGAGAGCTGTTGGTGAAACAATGGCTGTTTTAATGGTTCTTGGCAATTCTCCAGTTATTCCAACCTCATTAAAGGATGGAGTAAGCACTTTAACTAGCATCATTGCTTTGGATATGTCTTATGCGTCTGGCGACCATCAAGTTGCTCTTTTTTCAATGGGGTTGGTTCTCCTTTTAATCTCAATGTTATTAGTGGCTTTTGTTAGATTTTTTTCTTTAAGGAAAAGAGCCTGATGAATAGAAGATTAGCAAATCAAATTGCTTTATTGATTCTCTGGATTTCAGCTTTAGCCGTTGTTATCATCTTACTCATCTTAATTCTTTATATTTTCATTAAAGGGGCTCCTGCCTTAAGCTTAAAATTTATTTTTTCTTCTCCAGAGGGAATTAGAATGAAAGGGGGCATTTTCCCCACTATTGTTGCCACTTTTTATCTTACCCTTCTGGCTGGGATTATTGTTTCTCCAATTGCTATTGGCGGAGCAATTTACCTTACGGAGTACGCACATGAAGGAAAAGTAGTAAAGTTAATTCGATTTGGGGCTGATTCGTTAGCCTCTGTTCCTTCTATTGTTTTTGGCTTATTTGGAATGGCTTTTTTTGTTGAAGTTTTAAGGATGGGATTCTCAATGCTTTCTGGTGCTTTAACTCTCGCTTTAATGATTTTACCCATAGTTATGAGAGCTACAGAGGAGGCAATTTTAAGCGTCCCTAAAAGTTATTACATGGGGAGTTATGGTTTAGGTGCAACTAAGTGGCAAACTATTAAAAATATTATTTTACCTGCTGCAAGCGGCCGAATATTAACAGGGATTATCCTTGGGATAGGAAGAGCTTTTGGAGAGACTGCAGCCGTAATGTTTACAGCTGGTATGGCAATT
The DNA here is from genome assembly GCA_015711795.1 of Candidatus Geothermocultor quzhuomuensis. Taxonomy (GTDB): domain Bacteria; phylum Actinomycetota; class Aquicultoria; order Geothermocultorales; family Geothermocultoraceae; genus Geothermocultor; species Geothermocultor quzhuomuensis. Next base: position 40,458 of record JACVJC010000005.1, on the reverse strand, counting down.
AACATTCCAATTTTTCCAACTGACCCTGGTCGCACCATGACTTTGCACCTTTACCTCTTAGCAACTGAGGGAATTTCTTTAAACATTGCTTTTGGGACTTCCTTTTTGTTACTTTTATTTATATTGGGATTTAATTTAACAGCCCGATTGTTTGTAAGAAGAATTTAAAAGGAGAGGTAAAAAATTGGTTAAGGTAACTTTTAAAGTTCAAAATTTAGATTTTTGGTATGGAACCTTTAAAGCGTTAGAGAACATAACTATTGACATAAGTGCTAATAAAGTAACGGCTTTTATTGGTCCATCTGGATGTGGTAAATCAACTTTTTTAAGGTGCCTTAATCGGATGAACGATCTGATAGAAGAAACTCGGATAGAAGGAAAAATTTTCCTCGATGGAGAAGATATTTATAGTGGTGAAGTAAATGTTGCTGATTTGAGAAGAAGAGTAGGAATGATTTTTCAACATCCCAATCCATTTCCAATGTCAGTTTATGAAAATGTAGCTTACGGTCCACGGATTCACGGGATAAAAGATAAAAAAAGGTTGGATGAGATTGTTGAGAAGAGCTTGGATAAAGCTGCTCTTTGGAAAGAGGTAAAAGATAAACTTCACACGCCAGCCCTTTCTCTTTCTGGAGGTCAACAGCAGAGACTTTGTATTGCTCGCGTTTTAGCGGTTAATCCTGAAGTAATTTTAATGGATGAGCCTTGTTCGGCTATCGACCCTACCTCGACACAAAAAATAGAAGATTTAATAGATGAATTAAAGCAAAGCTACACAATAATCATTGTTACCCATAACATGATGCAAGCAGCTCGGGTTTCTGACTTTACAGCTTTTCTTCTTGCTGAAAATACTAACGGGCCGGCTAAATTAATTGAATATGATTCAACTGAGGTTATTTTTACTAATCCAAAAGATAAGAGAACCGAAAATTATATTACTGGAAGATTTGGATAAATGGAGGATGAAAGATGAGAAAAAGTTTTCATGAGGAGCTGAAAGATTTAAAGAAGGAGGTAGTGGAGGTTGGGAAACAGGTTGAAAAATCAATTGCTTTAGCTTTGGAAGCAGTTATTGAAGGAAACGCAGAAAAAGCAAATGCTGTTTTCCAAAACGACGATTTAATAGACAAGAAAACAATAGAGATTGAAGAAAAAGGAATTAGTTTGGTTGCTACTCAAAGCCCGGTTGCTAGAGATTTAAGATTAATTCATTCAGTTCTTTTCATCTCAATACATTTAGAGAGAATGGGTGACTTGGCTTTTAATATGGCTAAAGCAGTAAAGCATTTAACTAAGATACCGAGTGAAAGAGAGAACTCTTTAGTTGAGCTTATTTCTAAAATGGGTGAACACACTCGTCAGGTAGTCAGTGCAAGTATTGAAGCCTTTGAAAAAAATGACCTTAAGTTGGCTGAAGAATTGCCCAAACTGGACGAACCAATCGATGGTCTTTTTAAAGATTTCTTTAAGGCGTTGGCTCGTTGCTCAGCCGAGGAACATTCATTGGATTGGGCAACTACTATGGTTTTGATTTCTCGATATTTAGAGAGAATTGCTGATCATGCAGTTGATATTGGTGAGAGGGTTGCATATCTTGTTACAGGAGAATTTAAGGAGTTTGATTAAGATTAATAAGAAAAGGGTAGCTTTAAAATTTCATTGAGAAATGATAAAAGAAAATATCCTTAAGGTAAGGGAGATAATTAATAAAGCGGCAAAACAAGCAGGACGAAAACCAGAAGAAATAAGACTAATCGCAGTGACTAAAAATGTACCTGTTCTTAAAATTAAAGAAGCTATTGAGGAAGGGATAACTGAGATAGGAGAAAATCGAGTTCAGGAATTTCTCGAAAAGTATCCCCTCTTAAAAGAGGAGAAAATAAAATGGCATTTTGTAGGTTACCTTCAACGCAATAAGGTTAAGTATATTGTTAACTCAATTGACCTCATTCACTCTTTAGATAATTTAAAACTGGCTGAGGAGATTGATAAAAGGGCAAAGAAGGTTGGTAAAGTGCAAGAGTTATTAGTAGAAGTCAATATTTCAGGCGAAGAAAGCAAATATGGAGTAAAAGAAGAAGAGACAATCTCTTTTTTAAAAAGCTTGGCATTTTACAAAAACCTCAAAATAATGGGGCTTATGGCTATTGCACCCTTTGTTGAACCGGAGAAAACTAGACCTTATTTTAGAAAAATGAGAGAATTGTTTGAAAAAGCAAAAAGAATAAAGGGAGAAAATTTTGAGATAAAGTATCTCTCTTTGGGAATGAGTAATGATTTTGAGGTTGCTATTGAGGAAGGTTCTAATATGATTCGTTTGGGGAGAGCAATTTTTGGAGGAGTTTAAAATGAAAGATTTTTTACAAAAAACCCTTTCTTTTTTAGGCTTAGTTGAGGAGGAAGAAGACGAGGAGCTAGTTGAAGAGGGAATTGCTCGGGTTCGGAAGATTAATCGGGAGTATTATCGGGAGAGAAGGAATCTCCAGCCAGTGCCAGTTTCTATGCAAGTTCACATTGTTGAACCTCGAACTTTTAATGATGCTCAATCAATTGCTGATAAGTTTAAAGCGGGCATTCCAGTGATAATAAATCTTCAAGATACAGATAAGGAAGTTTCTAAAAGGGTTGTTGATTTTGCTAGTGGTATTGTTTATGCCTTAAATGGTGCCATTACTCCTATTGCTAATAAAGTATTTGTCATTACCCCAAAAAATGTTGAAATTGGTCCTGAAGAAAAGAGGAAACTTCAAGAAAAAATTTTTAACCAATTTTAATCAAAGAATTGACTCTCTTTGAATGGGAATAGTTAAGATTAGTTCTTTTAAAAAGGAGAAAAGATGAAAGTCTCAATCATTGGTGCTGGCCAGATGGGAGAAGCACTAACTAAAGGATTAATAGCCAGTGGAGCTTTTAATCCCAGTGAAATTATGGTTAGTGATATTCGGAGGGAAAGAACCTCTTTTCTTAAAAAAGCTTACGGAGTTGAAGCTGCTGAAAACAATATCCAAGCTGTTGAGAAAGGCGACATCATTATTTTTGCAGTTAAACCTCAGCAACTTAATGATGTTTTGGAAGAAATAACTTCGGCTGATTTTAAGAAAAAGATTTTAGTTTCTATTGTGGCGGGTATTCCTACTAGTTATTTTTGTCAGAAGTTGGGGGAAGAAGTTGAGTTGGTTCGAGTTATGCCCAATACACCTGCTCTTATTGGTCGTGGGATGTCTGTTATTTCATTAGGCAAAAATGTTTCTTCTCAAGTAAAAGATGTAGTGGAGAGAGTTTTTAAGGCAGTTGGGGAGGTTATTTTTCTTGATGAGAAGTATCAAAATGAAGCTATGGCTTTAAGTGGTTGCGGACCAGCTTACTTTTACTATTTTGTTGAGAGTTTAGTTGAGGCAGGCTTAAAAGCTGGTCTACCAAGGGAAATTTCTACTAAGTTAGTAGTTGAAACTTTAATTGGAGCTGGTTACATGTTAAAGGAGACAGGAAAACATCCTGCTTTGTTAATTGACATGGTGACATCTCCAGGTGGGACAACCATCGCTGCTTTAGAAGCTTTTGAAGAAGAGGGTTTAAAAAGGGCGATTTTTAAAGGGGTTAAAAAAGCAATTAAAAGAGCTAAAGAAATGGGATGAGAGTGGTAAAAATTGAAATTGATAATCTCATTCGTCGATGTTATATTTTGGTTGATGTACCTAATGATATTGGTAAGGGTAATTCATTCTTGGGTTCCTATCTCTCTAGGAGGTGGAGCTGGAAAAGTGTTAGATTTTGTTTACGATGTCACTGATCCAATCTTTTCCTTTTTCCGCCGTTATATCCCTATTGTTGAATTGGGAGGCATTGGCTTAGATCTTACCCCTTTTATTGCCCTAGTTTGTTTAGAAATTCTTCACAATTTTCTTGTCAGATTATTGTTGAGCTTATGAGAGGAGGTTAAAGATGAGGTTAACCCCTTTGGATATTCATCAAAAAGAATTTAGGCGGGGAATTCGTGGCTACAATGAGGAAGAAGTTGATTCTTTCTTAGATGAGGTTGCTACTGAATTTGAAAGACTATTTCAAGAAAATATTGATTTGAAGGAACAAGTAGAAAGGTTGCAGAAAAAGCTGGCGCAATATGAAAATTTTGAGCAAACCCTCCAAGACACTATGTTGGCTGCTCAAAAGTCTGCTGAGGAGATTCAAAATAATGCGCGAAGAGCTGCCGAGTTGATTATTCGAGATGCTGAACTGAAAGCTAAGGAAATTATTCAAGAAGCTTTTACTCAAAAACAAGAACAGCAAGCAGAAATAAATTCACTCAAAAAGCTGGCTAATGATTTTAAGGAGAGATTTCACACTTTGCTAGAAAGTTATGCCTCATCAGCGGAAGAGCTTAGTAGAGAAGCTGAGAAATTACCAGTTCTTCCTCAAGAAAAGGCAGAAGTTCCAGTCTCAGTGGAGGAAAAAGGAGAGACAGAAGAAGTACCAGAAATTATTGGGGAGATGTCTGAGGAAGTAGCTTTAGAAGAAGGAATAATTAACGAAGAGTCACTAGAAGAATCTCAAGGTGAGATTGAAGAGTGGGAAGGTGAAGAAGAATTATTAGAGGAAGAAAGAGAAGAAAAGGGTGAGAACCAAGAGAGTATGGGGGATAAAGAAGAGTAAGGTCAAGAAAAATTCTATTGGAATAATAAAAGGTGAGAAAAGGAGAAAAAATAATTCTTACAAAAAATTCTCTTCTAACTTTTTTCAAACTTTTCTTCAAAATCAAGGTTTGATATCAGTGCAATGGATTGACAACTTTCTTTAGCTGTGATAGCTTTTTCCCAAAGTTTTTCCACTTTTATATACTCACTAAAGAAATTATGATGTTTCAGTCATATTAAATTGGAGGCAAAGTGAATTACAAAGAAACACTTAATCTTCCTCGAACTGATTTTCCTATGAAAGCAGATTTAGCTCTTCGTGAGCTTGAATTTTTAAAATTTTGGGAAGAAATCGACCTATATAAACTTATCATTGAGCAAAATAAGTTAGGAAAACCTTTTATTTTGCATGATGGCCCTCCTTATGCTAATGGAGATATTCATCTTGGGACGACTCTTAATAAAGTTTTAAAAGACTTTATTGTGCGATACAATATCCTCAAAGGCCATTTTGTTCCCTTTGTACCAGGTTGGGACTGCCATGGACAGCCAATTGAATATGAAGTTGAAAAGAAGCTTAGGATCGAGAAGTGGAAGGTAAATCAAGAGGAATTTCGCAAAAAGTGCAAGGAATATGCCCTTCATTTTGTCGAGAGGCAAAAGGAACAATTTAAAAGGCTGGGAATTTTTGGGGATTGGAAGAAACCTTACTTGACATTAGATTTTGAATACGAGGCTACTAATATTGAGGTTTTTGGAGAACTTTACCAAAGAGGTCTTATTTATAAAGGAAGAAAACCAATTTACTGGTGCTATCATTGCGAGACAGCATTAGCTGAAGCAGAAATTGAATATAGTGAAAAATTATCACCTTCAATTGTTATTAAGTTCCCTTTAAAAGACGAGCTGTTTAGTGGGAGCTCTTCATACTTTCTCATTTGGACTACAACCCCTTGGACCTTACCGGCTAATGTTGCTATTGCTCTTCACCCAGAGGCAAAATACCAAGCTATTAAAGTAGAGAACCAAATTTTTATTTTAGGTTACAACCTTGTGGATAAATTTTTTGAGAAATACGAGGTTGTTAGAGATTTTAAAGGTAAAGAGCTAGAAGGATTACATTGCACTCATGTTCTTTTTGAGGAAAAGTCTTCACAAGTTATTTTAGCTGATTTTGTTTCTTTAGATGAAGGAACTGGTTGTGTTCATATTGCTCCTGGTCATGGCGAAGAAGATTACCAAATTGGTTTAAAGTACAATCTCCCTTCCCCTATGCCTGTTGATAATCGAGGTTATTTTACTGAAGAAGCTGGGAAGTTCAAAGGAAATCATATCTACAAGGCTAATGATTTAATTATTGATGACTTAGAAAAGAGAGAATTGTTAGTTAGAAGTGAGCAAGTGACCCATTCTTACCCCCACTGTTGGCGCTGTAAAAATCCAGTTATCTTTAGAGCTACTGAACAATGGTTTATTTCTATGGATAAAGAATTCAATCTTCGCCGAAAAACACTTCAAGCTATTAAGGAGGTAGAATGGATCCCTGAATGGAGCATCAATCGAATTACCTCTATGGTTGAGGAAAGACCAGATTGGTGCATCTCTCGTCAGCGCTCTTGGGGGGTACCTCTTCCCATTTTTTACTGTGAAAGTTGCGGTAAAGAATTAATAACGGAAAAAACAATAGCAGTTGTTGCTGAATTGTTTAGGAAAGAAGGAGCTGATTCTTGGTTTCGCAAGAAAGCCGATGAGATTTTAAGTTTTGAAATTAGTTGCACAAATTGTGGTGGTAACAAGTTTACCAAGGAAACTGATATTTTTGATGTTTGGTTTGAATCAGGTATTAGTCATGCTGCAGTTTTAGAAAAGAGGAAGGAATTATCTTGGCCAGCTGACCTTTATGTTGAGGGAAGTGACCAGCATCGAGGCTGGTTCCAATCGTCACTCTTGACCTCTGTTGGGTGTAAAAATGCTCCACCATACCGTACCGTCTTAACTCACGGTTTTGTCGTCGATGAAGAAGGAAGGAAGATGTCAAAATCCTTAGGGAATGTAATTGATCCATTAGAAGTAATAAAAAAACTTGGGGCTGATATTCTTAGAATTTGGGTTGCTTCCTCTGATTTCTCTTCTGATGTTGCTGTTTCCAATGAGATACTTCAAAGATTAGTTGAGGTCTATCGGCGCATTCGAAATACTGCTCGGTTTATCATAGGTAATTTGTATGACTTTGACCTTAAAAGAGACTCAGTTCTTTATCAAGAAATGGAGGAAATTGACAAATGGGCTCTTCTTAAGATCAATCGTCTTATCGATAAAGTCGATAATTATTATCGCCAATATCGCTTTCACCTTGTTTTTCAGAGTATTAATTTCTTTTGTGCTAATGACTTAAGTGCATTTTATTTTGATGTTTTAAAAGATCGCCTTTATACTACTTTACCTTCCTCAAAGGAGAGAAGATCTGCTCAAACTGCTTTGTTAGAAATTCTTGTAAACTTAACTAAAATTTTATCACCTATATTAACATTTACCTGCGAAGAAATCTGGCAGCATTTGCCTGAAGAAGTCAAAGAGGGAGCAAAGAGTGTTCATTTAAGTAAGTGGCCTACTGTAAATTCCAAATATCTTGATAAGGTTATTGAGGAAAGGTGGGAGAAACTGCTTTCAATTAGAAGTGAGGTTTTAAAAGCTTTGGAAAGAGCCCGCGACCATGGAATAATAAAGGATTCACTAGAAGCGAGTATTATTTTGAAAGCTGAGGGAAGCCAAGGGGAATTAATTCAAGACTATTGTGCTCTCTTACCTACCATTTTTATCGTTTCTGAAGTAAACTTATTAGCTCAAGATGCCGATTTTACTGAAGAGGAAAATTTAAATAAAATAATTTATCACAGTGAAACCTTGAAAGGCTTAGTTGTAATGGTGGCGAGGGTTAAAACAAATAAATGTGAAAGGTGTTGGAATTACAGAAAGTCAACTGGGGAAAACCCCCAATACCCTTCTCTTTGCAGTGAATGCATAAGAGTAATAGAAAAACTTGATAAGGTAAAGGGAGGTTCTTAATGTCACCCAAAAAAGTTGCTTTAAGCAAGTCTAAGTTGAAATTTTTTAAAAAGTTGCTTGAAGAAGAAAGGGAAAAATTAAAAAAAGAATTAAAGGAAATTGAAATTGGATTAATGAGGGTAGCTCAATCCGAAGCTGCTGGGGAAAATGCATATGAAGATAGCTATGCGGACAGTGGAACTGCAACTTTTGAAAGGGAAAGAGACCTTTCTCTTGAAAGAAATGTTCGTGATTTATTATCACGGGTTGAAATTGCTTTAAATAAAATTGAAAAAGGAAATTTTGGTATTTGTAGTCACTGCGGGAGGGAAATTGGCTTTCAAAGATTAGAGGCTTTACCATATGCTGATTTATGTATTGAGTGTAAAAAGAAAGAAGAAAAGCTTCGCTAGTTGGAGTGAACCTTTTGATATTAATAATAATTGCTGCTTTGGTAGTTATTGCTGATCAAATAACTAAGATTATTGTTCAAAATAACCTTCCATTGGGCAAATCAATTCCAGTTATTCCAGGGTTTTTTTATCTTACTTATTTAAAAAATAAAGGGGCTGCTTTTGGAATTTTTCCTGGTTTTTATGGAGTTTTTATCTTAATTACACTGATTGTTGTTCTTTTAATTCTTTTTTATTATCGTCTTTCTCAGCCAAGAAATCTTCTTTTAAAAGTTGGGCTAGGATTAACTTTAGGAGGATCTTTAGGCAATTTAATTGACCGATTAAGAGATGGAATGGTAACTGATTTTCTTGATTTTCGATTTTGGCCTGTTTTTAATTTAGCTGATAGCTTTCTTGTTTTTGGTTTATTTTTAATTATTTTATCATATTTTAAGATGATTTCTCCAGGGGGTAATTTAAATGCATCCCATTTTAATTAAAATCGGTCTAGTGACTCTTTATTCTTATGGTTTTTTTCTCGCTTTAGCCTTCTTATTTTCAACAATAGTTGGTCGAAATGAAGCTAAAAGGAAGAGGCTTGACCCTGATATTGTTTATGATTTAGTGATTTGGGCAGCAATTGGAGGAATAATTGGTGCTCGTCTTTTTTATGCTGCTTATAACTGGGAATTATTTTACTTAAACCCCTTAGAAGCTTTAGCCTTTTGGAAGCCAGGGTTAGTTTTTTATGGAGGATTAGCTGGTGGTTTTACCTCTGTTATTGGCGTCATTTATTTCAAAAACTTACCTGTAAAAAAGGTAGCTGATATTGCAGGGCTTTCTCTCCCTTTAGGATTAGCTTTTGGGCGTGTTGGTTGCTTTTTAAATGGTTGTTGCTATGGGCACTTTACTTCTCTCCCTTGGGGCGTTATCTTTCCTTCCCTAGGAAATTTACCTCGCCATCCAACTCAGATTTATGAGCTCTTTTATGCCTTCGCCATTTTTGTTTTTCTTTGGTTAGTGCGCTCAAAGATTAAAGAGGACGGAGCTCTCTTTGCTATTTTTATTTTCCTTTATTCTCTCGCTCGTTTTCTTAATGAATTTTTAAGAGAAAACCCTGATTTTGTTTTAGGGTTATCAGGTTCACAAGTGATTAGTGTAATTCTTTTTCTTATTTCCCTTATTTATCTAAGCTTTTTATTTTATAAAAAGAAGCTAGTTTAGGTTTTGATGAAAACCTTAAAAGAAGAAAAATTAATAAAAGGTGAAGTTAAAGAGGGAGGCGAACGCCTCGATATTTATTTAACGCGATATAAGGAAATTTACTCTCGCTCACTTGCTGAAAAATTAATAAAGGCAAAATTAGTTTGGGTTGATGGTAAACACCGCCCCAAGAATTATCGAGTAAAGAAAGGGGAAATAATCAAAGTTGTAATTCCTTCTCCTCAAGAGCCTCAGGTTATACCTCAAAACATTACTTTTAAAGTTCTTTTTGAAGATAGTGATATTTTAGTTGTTTCAAAACCAGCTGGGATGGTAACTCATCCATCTTATGGTCATTATCAGGATACCCTTGTCAATGCTCTTCTTTTTCATACTAAAAATTTATCTCAAGTTGGGGGTCCTAAGAGACCAGGGATAGTCCATCGGTTGGATAAAGATACCTCAGGACTTTTAATTATCGCTAAAAATGATTATGCTCACTTAAGGTTGGTTGAAGATTTAAGAGAGAGAAAAGTTAAAAGGACTTATTTAGCTCTTGTTTGCGGTAACATTTCACCTGATTATGGTACAATTAGAGCACCATTAGGGAGGGACTTTCGTAACCGGAAGAAGATTAAAGTTACTCCAAGGGGGAGAGAAGCAATTACTCATTTTAAGGTTTTAGAAAGATTTGATAAATATGTTTTGCTTGAGATAAACTTGGAAACGGGGAGAACTCATCAAATACGAACTCATTTAAGCTTTATTGGCCATCCTGTTGTTGGTGATTTCATTTACGGGGGAAGGAAGGAAGGAAAAGAGCTTGGGATGAAAAGGCAATTTTTACATGCTTATCGATTAGAATTTTTACATCCAAGAACAGGTAAAAAGCTTTTTTTTCAAGATGAATTACCATGTGATTTAAAAAAAGTTTTAAAATACTTAAGGGAAGGTGAGAGAGATTGAAAGCAGCTTTGATTGTAAATCCGGTAGCGGGACAGGGAAAAGCAAAGAAAAATTTACTTACCATTAAAGAAAAATTTAAAAAAAGTGGTTACGAAATTTACACTTATCAAACTAAAGGCGAAAAGGATGCGGTTAAAGCTGCTCGTCAGGCTATAACCTTTAAACCTGATGTAATTGTAGCAGTTGGTGGCGACGGAACAGTTTCTGAGGTTATTAATGGAATGGTGGGAAGCAATATTCCTTTAGGGATAGTTCCATGTGGCACAACTAATGTTTTAGCAACCGAACTCAATATCCCTAAAAGCATAGTGGCTTCAATTGAAGTCATTCTTCAAAAAAAGAAAAGGTTAATTGACCTTGGAACTGCCGATGAAACTTTTTTTGTTTTAATGGCAGGGATAGGCTTTGACGCTCAAGTAGTTTCTGATATTAAGCCTGAAGTAAAAAATTTACTTAAAAACTTAGCTTATGTTGTAGCTGGGGCTAGAGCTTTACTTAATTATAAGCCTGTTTCAATGGAAGTAACCTTAGATGAGCGAATGACAAGAAAAGGCTCATTTGTGGTGATTGGAAATGCTCGCTCTTACGCTGGCAAATATACCATTACCACTGATGCCCGTATTGATGATGGTTGGTTAGACGTATGTATTTTTACTGGTAACACTATTTCTGATTTTATGAAATATGTTACTGGAGTTTTGACTAAGTCTCATGTTTCCTATAGCGATGTTGAGTATTTTAAAGTAAAGAAAGTTTTTATTCGTTCTACTCCACCAGTTTTTGTTCAGTGCGATGGAGAATTAAGGGGAAAAACTCCAATGTCTTTTGGTATTACTCCTAAATCTCTCTCTGTTTTCTCTCCTTAACTCAATCTATTACACTGCTCTCCCTCAATGCTCCTAGTTCACGCTTTTAACTAAGAGCCAAGAACTAAGAGCTATTTTTACCTTTGTCTTTGCTATTTTATTCTTTACTACCTCTCTAGCTCCGTTGCTTAAGGTTAAGGACAAGCTTCAGTGCTTTAGTCTTCAGTTTAATAACTTCAGTCCGTTGTTAGGGTTCTTGCTGAATTTCGCGAACATAAAGAGCATAAGATATTTCTTCGACTTCTTTGGCAGTTTCAATTGCTTTTTTTATTTCATCTTCTATCTGCTCACTGTTTAGAAGTTCCTTTAAAAGTTGACTATCAACTGTTATAATTTTTTCCCAAAGCCCAAGAGGGGTTAATATCTCTCTCAATTTATCGACATTATAGTTTTGAATTACTCTTCGACCACGAGTAATTATAAAGTTATCTGAAAAGAGTCTAGTTGCATTATGTTCTTCACAGTAGTTATGAATAATTTCAGTTAGTTCATTAAGCCTTTTCTCAATTTCCTTTTTACTTTTTCTTAATTCAGCAAACTCATCGATAACCTCTTCGATTTTAAGGTTTTGATCAGCAAATTTTTCTTTAGTAAATTTTTGACTAAAGAGAGGACACCTTTCTTGAAAATCACAATAAGGGCAAAGAGCATTTTCGCGGGGGTCAAATTTTTTTTCAGAGATAGCCGAAAGAGTATCTTTGATTTTTCTTTTTGTTTCTTCAATGTCTTCCTGCGAGCGGGTAGTACTTATTTTGACATTGGGAACGAGAAAATAAAGGGTTAATTTTTCGGGTGGAAATCCCCATATTTCCTCAGTTGCAAGATGATATATAGAAAGTTGTAAATCGGAATCGACTTTTGAACGAGGTGGAAGACGTCGAGTGGTTTTGTAGTCAATTATTTCAAATCGGCCACTTTCCAGTTTATCTATTCGGTCAATCACTCCTGTTAGAGTAAAACCATCAAAGTTAAGCTCAAACCGATGCTCTAAGGCAACAGGTAACTTAAAATCAGCTACATTTGATTGATAGAACTGCGTAAGAATTCTTTGGGCTTGCTCAAAATATGAATCTTCTTCTGCCTTATCTTGATAGCCAAGGGATTCCCAGTTTTTCTTGAGGAACCCTAAAAATTCTTCAAGGGTTGGGGGGGATGGGAGAGGAACATCGTAAAATTCCCTTAAAGCACTATGCAAACTGTTTCCGAAGCTTAAAGCTGGGGTTCTAGCAATTGGTAGTCGGTCAATGTATATAAACTTAAACGAAAGAGGACAATTTTGATAAGTCGAAATTGAAGAATAACTTAATCTCAAAATTTATCCCTCCCTAATTTTTTTTATGATAAGAGTTTTGCTAAATATTCTAGGTAATATTTTAAAAGTGGGATGTGACATTTAAAAGAAAAAATTTTAGAAAAGCTTATTTAAACATTCCAAGTTGTGAATAAAAATTGCTATAACTTTAAACAAAAAACTGATAGAATTTCAAAAGAATTTAGATTTTTCAATTGGAGGTGAAGTAATTGAAAGTAAGTGAGGTTATGAGGAAAAAAGTTGTTTATGTAAATGCCGAAACTAATATTGAAAAGACAATGAAGTTGATGCATCAAAAAAATATCCGTTGTTGTGTTGTTTGCGATGAGAAAGAAAGGGTAGTTGGAATTGTGACTGATAGTGATATCGTTTTGAAGGGAGCTCTCAAGAAAAATTTCGAGAAGATGGCTGTTAAAGAAATAATGACTAAAAACCCTGTTACTACTTCACCTGATACCAGCATATTGGAAGTTATTCAGATAATGAGGCAGAAGAAGTTTCGAAGGATGCCAGTTGTTGAAAATGATAAATTAGTCGGAATAGTCTCGATTACTGATATTGCTCCTTATATAGTAGTTTACATGCAAAGAGCGCTAGGCAAATAAGCGAATTTATTGTTTATCAGGACTAAATTCTTTACTTCAATGGCACCTCGAAAGTAAACAAAAATTCTAAGGTTTGACTTGAAGAGCTAGAAGAGCTGAAGGATTTAATTAAAAAATTAAAAAATTTCAACTCCCGTCTTTAGTTTAATAACTTCAGTTTATTATCTTACCAGCACCATTCACTATCTATAGTTGACAAACTTAAAAGATTTTATTAGTTTATCAAAGAGTTTTTCAATGAAGTTTATAAAAGAGAAGATAGGAAAGTTAATATTTTTTTTCATTTTAACATTTTTATTTGTTTTACCTTTGTCCCTTGCTCAAGCTACTGATTTACCAACTTCTCGTTTATCAGGTAAGGATGAATTTGAAAGAGCTGTTCAAATTTCCAAAGAAAGCTGGTTAACTGCGGATTTTGCAATACTTGTTTCAACCTCAGGGCTTATTGATGCTATTCCTGCCTCTTCGCTCGGAGGAATTCTTAATGCGCCCATTTTACTTACTAAGAAAGATGCCTTACCAAGTGTAACTAAAACGGAAATTCAACGATTAGGTGTAAAAAATGTTTATCTTATTGGTGGGGAAGGTGTCATTTCTCAAAACATCGAAGATGAGCTGAATAAAATGGAGTTAAATGTAATCAGATTTTCTGGGAAAAATCGATTTGAAACTGCTGTCAGGATTGCTGAAGAAACAAAAAGCCTTTTAGGTGGTGAGATACCAGATGGAACTGCTCTCCTTGTTAATGGAATAAGCCTCACTAATTCTTTAGCTATTTCTCCTCTTGCTTCAAACAAAAGGTATCCTATCCTTTTAACTTTAAAAGACTCTCTGCCTGATTTTACTAAAAATGCTCTTAATGAATTTGGAGTCTCAAGAACAATTTTGATAGGTGAAACAGAGACTATATCTTCCTCAATTGAAAAATTACTACCTCAACCTATGAGATTATCTGGCAAAGACCGATACGAAATTGCAACTAAAATAATCGATTACTCTTTAGGGGTCGGTTTTTCCAGTGACAAGGTTTATGTAGTGGCTAGTGACGATTTGTCTAGTGCTTTAGCAGGAGGAGTTTTAGCAGGCAAAAACTCTTTTCCTTTACTTCTTGTTCCTGGGAAAGCCCCAATACCTGATGCATTACAAGCTTGGATGAATAAAAAGCGTTCTTCTTTCGGTTCTGTTCTTATCATTGGGGGTAAAGAAATTGTATCTTCTGAAATAGAGCAATGGATTAAGACAGGAGTTCTTCCCCCACCATCTCCAGCTAAAGGGCTGCCTCCCAAGGGAAAAAGTGTGAGAATTGAAAAGATTGTTATCTCAATTTCTTCTCAAACTTTAACTGCTTATAACGGCAGTGATGTTATTTATAAGTTTCCTGTTTCAACAGGCACCCGAAGTCATCCAACGCCTCTTGGTTCATTTCGTGTAAGTGGTAAATATAGAATGGCATGGTCAAAGAAGTACCATGCTTGGATGCCTTATTGTTTAGTTTTTTGGGGACCAGATTACACCATTCACGAGTTGCCAATTGGACGGAGCGGGAGACGAATGGGTGTTCGTTCCTTAGGACGCCGTGCGTCTCATGGATGTGTCAGGTTGGGAATTGGACCAGCTGAAAAAATTTATAAATCAACTCCTATTGGAGCTAAAGTTTATGTTGTTCGTTAATTTTAGTGAGCCAACTTTTATTACTTCTCCAGCTTAAAGATAGTTTTAAAATTAGTTTTTTTTCGTTTAAAAAGTAAGAGGATCCGGTTTTTAAGAGACAAAGGTCTCTAAGGATAGTGCCCCCTATCGTTTCCGGATCCTCATTTTTTAAGAGCTAAAAATTGTCATACCCGGTTGTTAAAGTTTATAAAGGACTCGTTGAGAGCTCACCCCCTCATTCGAGTCCTTTTTTGTTTCTGGTCGGGGCGACCCGATTTGAACGGGCGACCTCCAGCCCCCCATGCTGGTGCGCTAAACCAAACTGCGCTACGCCCCGAACCATGAAGAGCTGAATAAGAGATAAATAAATTATAGCTTGTAGGACAATATGATTCAATTTGAAATATTTTAGCGCTTTAAAGGCTATAATTTTCTCTCCATTTTTTCCGATATTAATAATGAGGTGATTGGTGATGCCAAGCGTGATTGAAAATTTAAGGTTATTTTCTCATATTCGCCATCTTATTAGCTCAAAAAGGCTTGTTACCATTACCTTAATGGATGGAGAAAAAATAAATGTAATTATTACAGATTATGATGATTACGGCTTGATTGTTAAGAATGGGAACAGGGTAATTATCGTTCCTCTTGAAAGTATTGCCCTTTTAGAGTGGGAAGAAGCAGCCTAAACTTCACCTATTAGTGCTTTTCCTCGCAACTCTATTTTTGACATCGCAAAAGTGACCACACTGTTCACTTGCTTTAGAACTTTTGCTTAGAAAAATCTTTTTCTCTGGATGCCTATTAAAGGCAATCTTTTTTCAGGCAAATTTTGATATTGCAAAATTTAGGTTAAAATATTTTAGGAGGTTGGTAATGTATCGGTCTCTTTGTTATCAACCAAAAATCGGTGTCAAAAAAGATTTAAAGCAATCAGAGGTTGCTCGGAGAATAAAACAAAAAGGCACATTGGTTTGGGTGGATATTCCTTTTCCTGCCAATGAAGATTTTGAATTTTTAAAAGAAACTTTCAACTTTCATCCTCTAGCTTTAAAGGATTCTGCTCAAGCTTTTCACTATCCTAAGCTTGATGATTATAAGGATTATCTTTTCTTAGTCTGGAATGACCTTAAGACCAATGAAGATAAGCTTAAATTAACTGAATTAGATATATTTTTAGGGGAAAATTACTTAGTTACACTCCACAAAGGTGAAATAGAGGAGCTTGAGCAAGCTTATCAACTTTGCCTGGAGAATGGGTTTATCGGGAAAGGAACCGATTGGGTTCTTTATTATCTTTTAAATAGCATGGTCAATGATTATTTTGGTTTTATTGACCAATTAAGTGACGCTATTGATCTTTTAGGGGACAAAATTTTTAAAGAATTTAAAGAAAGACACATCAAAGAGCTTTTTAATTTCAAACATAAGTTACTATTAGTTAGAAAAGTGGTAGCACCAGAAAGGGAAATTCTAAATCTTTTATCAAGATACGGTTCTCCATTGATAAAGACAGAAACAATCATTTATTTTCAAGATATTTATGACCACCTCATCCGAATTACAGATTTAATCGATACCTTAAGGGATGTCATCAGCGGGACTATTGATATTTACTTAAGCATTGTTTCAAATCGCCTTAATGAAATGATGAAGAAGTTAACAATTTTAGCTACTATCTTTGCTGTTCTTACCCTAATAACTGGAATTTATGGAATGAATTTTCAATATATGCCTGAGCTTAAATGGACTTATGGATACTTTGTTATCCTTGGTTTGATGTTTGTTGTTAGTATTCTTTTGCTTGTCTACTTCCGAGTTAAAAAGTGGTGGTAAAAAAGAAGTAAAAATTGAAAGGAAAGAAGGAAAATGGCTAATTTCTTCACTTTTATCAGACTTTTGCTTATTCCTCTTTTTCTTTATTTATTTCTTTTTAAGGGTGACCTTTTAGCTTTGCTAGTGTTTATAGCAGCTATTTTGACAGATTGGCTTGATGGCTTAATAGCCAGGAAGCTTAATCAAGTTACTGCTTTTGGTCAGTTTTTTGACCCTTTTATTGATAGAATTTTAATTTTGATTGCAATTTTTGCTCTTTACCTAAAAGAACGCCTTCCCCTTTGGGCTTTAGTTTTAATATTCAGTCGAGATGTTATAATTATGTTAGGTTATGTTGAGTTAAAAAGGGAAAAATTAGAGACAAAAGTTTCATTGCTTGGCAAAATTGCTACTTTATTTATTTTTATCGCTTTCATATTTTTAATTGCAAACATAAAGTTGGGATTGCTCCTTTTTTATTTAGCTTTAATTTTCTATTTAATTTCTGCAATTGGATACATTAAAAAAGGGTTTGTTCAATTAAAATTAGCTCGAGGGAGGATTTAAGTTGAAAACAGTGGTTATGGCTGGTGGAGAAGGTACAAGACTTCGCCCTTTAACAAGTAATCAACCAAAGCCTATGATTTCAGTAGCCAACAAACCAGTTCTTGAATACACCATTGAGCTTTTAAAATCCCATGGTCTTAATGACATTATTTTGACCCTTCAATTTTTACCTCAAATGGTGAGTTATTATTTTGGCAGTGGAGCTGAAGTTGGAGTCAATATAAGTTATGTGACAGAAGTAGAACCATTAGGAACAGCCGGAAGTATAAAAAATGCTGAGGAGTACCTCAAAGAAACCTTTTTGGTAGTTAGTGGAGATGCCTTAACTGATATTGATTTATCGAAGGTGATTAAATTTCACAAAGAAAAGAAGGCATTAGCTACAATTGCTCTTAAAAGGGTAGAAAATCCTCTTGAGTATGGGATTGTTATTGTTAATGAAGAAGGAAAAGTTGAGAAATTTTTAGAGAAACCAGGTTGGGGAGAGGTCTTTAGTGATACTGTAAATACTGGTATTTATGTTCTCGAACCCGAGGTTTTTAATTATATTCCCAAAGGTGTTCCCTTTGATTTTAGCAAAGATCTCTTTCCTCTTCTTTTGAAGGAAGGAAAGCCGCTTTATGCCATTGTTGTTGATGGTTATTGGTGTGATATTGGAAATATTGAGCAGTATATGAAAGCAAACTTGGATATCCTTTTAGGTCGTCTTAAATTTGATCCACCTGGAAATAAAATGCGAGGAGATACTTGGGTGGGTGATGGAGCAATTATTGATTCTAAAGCTCAAATTAAGGGCCCCACCGTGATTGGTCAGCATGTGAGAATTGAAGCTGATGCTAAGGTTGGAGAATATTCCATAATTGGAAGTAATGTTGTTGTTAAATCTGGGGCGCATGTTCACCGAGCTATTGTGATGGACAACTCATTTATTGGCACTCGTGTTTCTCTTCATAATTGTATAGTTGGGCGGAACTGTGATGTTAGAAAGGGAACAAGAATTAACGAACGAGTTGTAATTGGTGACGAATGTATCATTGGAGAGGACTCTATTATTAATCATGATGTTAAAATTTATCCCTTTAAAACTATTGAAGCTGGCTCAACTATTAACACTAGTATTGTTTGGGAACCAAGGGGAGTAAAAACTCTTTTTGGACAGCAAGGTGTTTCCGGGCTAACTAATGTTGATATTACCGCAGAGCTTGCTCTTCGCTTGGCAATGGCTTACGGCTCGTCTTTACCGAAAAATTCTCTTATTGTCTGTAGTCGTGACTCTAACTTAGCTTCTAGGATGATAAAAAGGTCAATCATTGCCGGTTTAACGGCTTCAGGGGTAAATGTTAGAGATTTAAGAATTTGCCCAGCTCCAGTCAATCGATTTAATGTATCAATTTCTCATAGCGCAGGCGGTATTCATGTTAGAACTTCTCCCTTTGACCCTCAATCTCTTCAAATTAATTTTTTTAATTCTCAAGGAATTGATATTTCAGAAGAAGAACAAAGGAAAATTGAGCGATTTTACTTTAGAGAAGATTTTAGAAGAGCTTTTTTTAATGAAATTGGAAGAATTGAATATCAAGCAAGGACTGTTGAATTTTATGTTAATGCCTTACTTAAGGTTGTTGATTGTAAAGCAATTGAAGAATCAAAACCAAAAGTAGTTATTGACCATTCATTTGGTACCTCCTGTTTAGTAATGCCATATCTTTTGGGTAAACTTAAATGCAATGCAATTTCTTTAAATGCTTATACTGATGAGGCAAAAACAACTCTTCCTCAAGAGGAACTCGAAAGAGCTTATAATCAATTAACTCATCTTATCTTAGCTTATAAGGCAGATTTTGGCATTTTAATTGATAGTGCTTGCGAGAAAATTTTTGTCCTTGATGACCAAGGGAGAAAAATTTCACCAGACACGCTTCTTCACCTCTTTGTTGATTTTGTTTGCCAATTTGAAAAAAGAAAAGGAAAAATAGCTGTTCCCTTGAGTGTTTCTTCTGTTGTTGAGCAGATTGCTCAAAAATATAATCGAAAAGTAGTGAGAACTAGAGTTTCCCAGAGGAGTTTAATGGAAGCTTGTTCGCGGCGAGATGTTATTTTTGGCGGTGCTCAAGGTGGAGGATTTATTTTCCCTCAATTTATCTATGGTTATGATGCCATTTTAAGTTTTTGTAAACTCCTTGAGTATTTAGCTTTAGCTAAGCAGCCTTTATCTCTTTTAGTTGAAAAATTGCCCAAATATTATCTTGCTCACAAAATTATTTATTGTTCTTGGGAGAAAAAAGGTTTATTAATGCGAAATTTAATTGAGAAATTTAAAGGGGAGAATATCGAGCTTCTTGATGGAATAAAGATTTTTGATCAGAATAAGTGGGTTTTGATTATTCCTGACCCTGAAGAACCTTTAATTAGAGTTTTTGCAGAATCTTTCTCAAATCGCGATGCTTTAGCTAAAGTGGAAGATATGGTTTCTTATATTAATCGACTTATTTTAAGTTAAAAGGACGATGGATAAGAAAATTAGCTTTGGAACTGATGGCTGGCGTGCCCTTATGTGTGACACCTTTACTCTTAACAATGTAAGGATAGTAGCTCAAGCTATTGCTAATTATCTCTTAAATCACAAGATCAGCAAAAAGGGTGTGGTTATTGGGTATGATACCCGTTTCTTTTCTGAAGAGTTTGCTCGTACTTGTGCTCAAGTTTTTTCAACTTTTAAGATTCCTGTTTTTATTGGAGAGACTTTTTTACCAACACCCTTAACTGCTTTTGCTGTCAAGTTTCTTAGGGCAGCTGGGGGAGTAATGATTACAGCTAGTCATAATCCACCTTTTTATAATGGGATTAAATTTATCCCTGAATATGCTGGCCCCGCTTTCCCAAGCATTACATCAGAAATTGAGAAGAACATCAAAAAAGGATTAAAAGAAAAGCCTGTGGAAGGCAATTTCAATGAAAAGAGCTGGAAGAAAATAAATCCCTTTCACAATTATACAATTCATTTAAAGAAGATAATTGACTTTGATCTAATTAAAGAATCAATGCTTGAAGTTATTATTGACTCAATGTTCGGAGCAGGCCAAGGAATATTAGAAAGGATCTTAGAGCAAAATGGGGTAAAGGTGATTCCAATTCATAATTACCGTGATGCCTATTTTGGAAATTTTCTTCCTGATCCGTCTCAAGAAAATTTAAAAGAATTAACGAGACTCGTTTTAAAAAGGCAAGCTAACCTTGGATTAGCATTAGATGGTGATGGAGATAGATTTGGGGTCGTTGATTCTTTAGGCAAATACCTCACTCCTAATCAAGCAATCTCTCTTTGCACTTACTATTTACTTAAGGTTAAAAGGGAGAAAGGGAAAGTGGTGAGAACTGTAGCAACTACTCATCTTCTCGATAAGATTGCCCAATCATTTGGGGTTGAAGTTATTGAAACCCCAGTAGGCTTTAAGTATATAGCACAGGAGATGTTAAAAGATGAAGTAATTATAGGAGGGGAGGAAAGTGGGGGGCTAAGTATAAAAAATCATATTCCTGAAAAAGATGGAATTTTAGCTGATTTAATTTTGACCGAAATTTTTGCTTACTATAAGCGCCCTCTCTCTTTACTAATGGAAGATATTTATCAAGAATATGGTCACTTTTTTACTAAGAGATTAGACATTAAGTTGCCACTTGAGGAGAAAGAAAAAATTATATCCAAACTAGAAAGCTCCCCACCAGTAAAAGTTAATGATTTAAAGGTTGAAAAAGTCGAAACGAGGGATGGAGTAAAACTTTTTCTTAAAGATGGTTCCTGGATTTTAATTCGTCCTTCAGGAACGGAACCTTTAGTAAGAGTCTATTTAGAAGCTTCATCAAAGGGAAAAATTAAAGACCTAGAAAGTTTTGCTTATCACCTTATTAACTATTGAGAAGACCTCTTCAATCCTTTTCAAAACCTCTCGATTTAGATATACTATTTAAAAATTTTAAGGGGATTTTATATGAAGACCCAAAATAAAAAAGGGTTTTATTTTTCTTTAGCAATGGTTTCACTAATTCTTGGCTTTTTAATTTCTTTTGCTATTACCAACCAACAATCAATTTATTCACGCACTCCTCAGTTAAGAAAAAGAGAGTTAGTCAAAGTAGTTAGGAATTTAGAGAAGGAAAGAGAAAGCTTAAAAGGAGAATTAAAAAATTTAAGAAAGAAATTAACTCGAATTGAGAAAATTGCAGCAAAAGAAGAAGGGGTGCTTACATCTTATTCAAGTAACTTAGAGGAAGCCAAGCTCGCTTTAGGTTTAATGGGTTTAGAGGGTCCTGGAATAATCGTAACTATTGGAGATAATTCTAATGTTCCTCCAGGAGAAGACCCCAATAATTATATCATTCATGATTATGACTTAAGGGTTTTAGTCAATGCTTTGTGGGAAGGTGGAGCAGAGGCGATTGCTTTAAATAATCAGAGACTTATTTTTACTAGCGCTATCAGATGTGCTGGAAGCACCATATTAGTTAATTCAACAAGGCTGGTTTCTCCTTACGAGATTAAAGCAATTGGAGATTTTAAAAATTTAAAAAATGCTTTGGAAACAAATCGAGACGCTTCTTTGCTTTGCCAAAAATATGCTCCTAATTATGGTCTCTTGTTGAAGATAGAAGAAAAGAAATTTTTAAGGATTCCAGGATATTCTGGAAGCTTAAATGTTAAATATGCAAAAAGTTTAGAGGAGGGAAGTTAATGTCCTGGATTGTCCTTTTGGGATTTTTATTAGGAATAGTTATGGGTTTGACTTTTAAGGTGCCTTTGCCCCCAATTTATGGTCGTTATCTTGGGATAGCTATCTTGGCTGCCCTGGATAGTGTTGTTGGAGGCATTCGTTCTCTCTATGAAAAAAATTTTAATGAACGCCTTTTTATCGCTGGTTTCTTTACCAATAGCTTGTTGGCTACATTTATCACTTTTCTTGGTGATAGGGTGGGGGTCGATCTAGCCTTAGCAGCAATCGTTGCTTTTGGTGTCCGCATGTTTCAAAACCTTACACTCATCAGAAGGTACATTTTTCAAAGTCGAAGATGGGAATGAAAACAAACTCTATCATTACTAGTTTAAAATTAAAATCGACTGATACATTGATTATGGTTATTTTCATCCTCCTTGGTTTTTTGGTTGTAACTCAGCTTAAAGTTCAAAGCACACCCCAAAAACTAGCTAGTCTTTCTGAACAGGATTTAGGGCAGATAATTAGGGAATTAACTTTAGAAACAGATGCTTTAAGAAAAGAAATATTTAATCTTCAAGTTAGACTTTATGACTATGAGAGAAAGGAAGCAACTCAGCGTAGTGTGCTTAATCAGGCAGTTCAAGATCTTCAGACTATGAAAATCCTTGCTGGGATAGCCAAGGTTAAAGGACCTGGGATAAAAGTTTCCATTATTGATGAGGAAAATACTTTAAGAGGATATGATTTTTTAGAGTTAATTGATGAATTGAAATCAGCTGGAGCAGAAGCAATTGCTGTCAACAATCATCGTTTAAAATTATGGAGTTTTTTTAAAGACGCTGAAGGAAAAGTTTATCTTAATGGTGAGGTAATAGAATCACCTTATCAAATTATTGTCCTTGGTGACCCCGAAGTTCTTTATCAATCTTTATCTATACCAGGTGGAGTTATCGATACTTTTTCTCCTTTACCAGGTGTTAATTTAATTATTAGTCGTGAATCTGAAATAGCTTTACCAGCTACCAAGATTAGAAAATTAAAATATGGAAAGCCGATTAAGGAGTGAGGTGAAATCATTTAAAAATTGCCAAAGAAAAAAAGGATTAAACCCTTAAAGCTACTTCTAACCAAGAAGGTTTTTATTCCTTGGCTGAAAAGAATAACTTTTTGGGCAGGGATAATTTTATTGGTATTTGCTCTTTTGATTGTGGTTGATTTTCTCGTTCATCTTGGAAAGATTCATTATGGATTAAAGGTTGGAGAATTAAAAGTTGGAGGGCTAACCCCTCAAGAAGCAGAAAACCTTCTTTCTTTATCCTATCAGAAAGTTCTCAAAGAACCAGTAAAAATCAAATACAAGAATAAAACTTGGCTTTTTTATCCAGATGAAGTTAGATTAAAAATTAATTTAAAGGACACAGTCCAAAAAGCATTTTATATTGGAAGAGAAGGAAATATTTTGAAAAAGATAATTAGGAGATTATCTCTTTATCGAGAACCAATAAGTATTTCAGTCACTTATCAATTAGATAAAAAACGGGTCGAGAAGAGATTGAGAAGAATTGCTCAAAAAGTAAATTGTGCGCCTCAAAATGCTACTCTTAAGATTAAAGGAACCTCAATAAAAATTTTACCAAGTAAAATAGGTTTTGAAGTTGATTATAAAAAGGCATATGCTGCCTTAGTTGAAAAGATGATTGCTCTCAAAAAAAAGCAATTTGATTTGCCCGTTAATATTCTTCCAGCTAAAGTGAGTGAGGCAGATGCTAAAAAAATGATAACTGAAATTAAGATGATTTTAAGTTCCCCTCTAATTTTTAAATATGACAAGTACTCATGGAAAGTTGAGCCAGAAGAGATTGGTAGGTGGATAGAGTTTGAGGTAGACCCAATTTTAAAACCTATTTTTAATAAAGAAAAGTTTAAAAAGCACTTATCAAAATTTACCGATGAGTTTCGAATAGAACCTAAGGATGCAGAATTTAAAGTTAAAGGGGAAAGAGTTGAAATTGAGCCAAGTCGAGATGGCAAGGAAATTGATTTAGATGCAGCATATAAAGAACTTTATAAAATAGTGAAGATGGAACCACCTCGTGAAATTATCCTTAATGATAAGTTAGTTGCTCCCAAGTTAAGTACAGAAGAAGCCAGAGCGATGGGAATAAAGGAAAGAATTTCGAGTTATACAACAAGCTTTAATCCGAGACAAACTAATCGGGTTAACAATATTCATTTACTCGCTCGAGCTCTCGATGGTTCAATTATTGCCCCTGGTGAAGTTTTTTCAGTTAACAAGAAAGTAGGACCTAGAACAGCTGAAAAAGGTTATAAAGAAGCTCCAGTTATAATAAATGGTGAGCTTGTTCCATCTATTGGAGGTGGAGCTTGTCAAGTAGGAACAACACTTTTTAACGCTGTCTTTTTTGCTGGTTTTCCTGTGATCGAGCGGACTAATCACAGCTTTTACATTAGCCATTATCCACCTGGTCGTGATGCAACTCTCTCTTATGGAAGCCTTGATTTAAAGTTTCGTAACGATACCCCTGCTTATGTTCTTTTAAAAGCCTGGTATTCTAAAAGCACGGTTACTTTTGCTTTTTATGGGACTGATTTTGGAACAGAAGTAAGCTATCGCACTTCTCCCTTTACCAATTTTAAACCATTTAAAGTTGAATATATTGATGATCCTAACTTACCCTTGGGTCAAGAAAAAATCAAAGATAGAGGGATTGAAGGGAGAGACATAACTGTATATCGAATTGTAAAAAGAAAGGGAGTTATTGTTAGAAAGGACAAGTTTTTCAGTCGCTATCGACCGAAAAAAGAACTGGTTTTAAGGGGGACAAAAGTAGTTTCAGGAACAGCTGAGACTACTTTTACCCCTTCTTTGACTGAGACGACTTTTTCCGTTGGCGACTAGCTTTTAAGCCTTTTCTTGGGCTTATCTCTTGGCTAGCGTGATACTCTTTTGATTCTCGATATGCCCAAAAAGCAAAAACGAGTATTGCCACTAGGATGACCATTGTGGCAATTTGTTGAATTAAAGTAGAAAGCTTTGATCCCATAGTTATTTGAAATATACAAGATGTTTGATTAAGTGGCAAGTATTTTTCTCTTTAACTTCCTGATTTATTTAAATTTTTACTTGTTGCAGTCCTTGATATAATGGGATTACTTTAAAAAATTTGGATAAGGAGAAATTTTATGAACGAAGAAAAAACAAATAGCTTGAATCAAAAAGAAAAAAAAGTTGAAGAATCGGTGGGTCAGTATGGGGTTGAAGAAAAAATTGTTGAGAAGAAGTCAAAAGTATTCTATCTAAAAATTTTTGTTGATTTATTTTTCGTTCTTACCTTAAATGTTGTTGCCTTTCGAGTCGCCTTAAAATTTTTGGGAATTGAGGTAACCAACCCCTTTGCTGGTCTCCTCTACTTAATAACTGAACCCTTAGTTAAACCTTTTTTAAATTTATTCCCTCAGCTTTTGTTCGTTTCTAACTCATCAATTCTTGAGGGTGGTTCAATAATTGCTCTAATTCTTCTTTTTCTCTTTGGCAAGCTCTTAATTAAATTAATTCATTTAATTGAAACAAAGTAATGAAAATCATTGTTAATCCTGAAGCGGAAAAAGGCAAAGGGAGAAAAGTTCTTTCTCAGATTGAAAGATATTTTCAGGAAAGGAAGATTGATTTTTCAATTGCGCTTTCTAGCCATCCTATGGAGTCAACGGAGTTAGCTAAGAAAGCCTAAAAGAAGGATTTAAAAAAATCATTGTAGTTGGAGGTGATGGGACAGTCAACGAGGTTGTTAATGGAGTGGCTGGCAGTGAAGAGATTATTCTTGGGGTTATCCCAGTTGGTTCAGGCAATGATTTTAGCTTCTCTCTTGGTATCCCACCTGATATTTTTAAAGCTTGTGATGTTATTTTAAATGGTAAGATAAGAAAAATTGACCTTGCTAAAATGAATGAACGCTTTTTTGTTAGTTCAGCTGGGGTAGGACTTGATGGTGAGACAGCTTATGAAACAAACAAGAATCCAAGTTTAACCGGACCTTTTCTTTATTTATTTTCATTATTTAAGGTTCTTAAGGAAGCTTCTCCTCACAACTTCACATTCACTTTTGATGGAAAGAAAGGAAAGAAAAAGGGTTGGTTGTAGCGATAGGAAATTGTCCTCAATATGGTGGCGGATTTAAAATTGTTCCTCAAGCTAACCTTGCTGATGGCTTCTTTGATATTTGTTTTATTGAAGATATTGCTAAGTGGCGAATTCTTTATTACTTACCTTTTGTCATTAAAGGGGTGCATGGAAAATTTTTAAAAAGGATTCGATTTTATCGGGCTAAAGAGGTAATAGTCGAATCTCCTAATACTTATGTTCATCTCGATGGTGAGATATTTAAAGGGGATAGGTTCCATTTCACTTTATTTCTTAAGCGTTTAAAAATCATTGTTCCCGCTTAAATTTAGTTGAGATTATTTTTGTTCTTGAATTTTTCCGATCTTATTTTATATTCTTCTTAAGGGGGTGATTTTAATGGGTCAAAAAGCACTTTTAATCATTGATATGCTCAACGACTTTGTTAAGGAAGGGGGGGCTTTGGTTGTTCCAGATACCAAGGGGATAATTGATAACATTAAGAGGGAGATTAACAAAGCAAGAGAAGAAGGTTATCCTGTTGTTTATATTTGCGATAGCCATCACCCAAAGGATACCGAGTTCGAGCGCTGGCCTGTTCATGCTGTAGAAGGAACTTGGGGAGCAAAAGTTATCGATGAACTGACTCCTTCTCTAGATGATTATGTTATACCTAAAAGGAGATATTCCGCTTTTTTTGGAACTAGTCTTGGTCTTACTTTAAAAGAAAATCAAGTTAATACTCTTGTTTTAACTGGGACTGTGACCAATATTTGCGTTTTGGCAACAGCTAATGATGCTGCAATGAGAGGCTACAAGATAATTGTGCCTCAAGATTGCGTTGCTGGCCTTGACCCTGAAATGCACCGTTTTGCATTGCGCCAAATGAAAGAGGTTTACAACGCCGAAATTATCTAAAGCAAACTAAACCAATTCTAATTCTATTCTAATGTTCTTAAGAATTTGAGAATGAGAGGGGTTGGGTCGATTAACGATAAACACCTTTATATTTTTCATCCACTGATTTTATTTTAAGATTTCCAGTAGGTTTCAGTTTTTAATTAAATGTTGTTCTTAAACCTTAAAGGGAAAATAAGTAAATTTTAGGGTCTTTTTCCTTTTAAAGGAGCTGGGGGTGAGAGAATTTGGACGACACAGCCAATATCGCGGGGGTTTAATTCCAAATTTATAATTGCTTTTCCACCAATTATCTTTGGAGTAAGAATTTTACCATTCCAGGCATCGAGATAAGTAGCTCCATTAACATGGGGAATTTCTAAAACATTAGCTCGAAGTGTTCGATATAAGCTATTATATAAGGTGTAAACACGCTTATTTTTACTAGCAAATAAGTTTGCACTGACCCCATTAACCATTGTATCTACGAGCGGTGAAGCAATATCTCCGCCAAATGCATCAGCATGATTGTTCATCACAGAAAAAATCCTTTTTAGCTCTTGTTTGGTAACTCTTGAATAGGACTTAGCTCTTCCTTGAAGCCATAATCCCTCTCCATTAAAAAGAGCAAACTTTGCGAGGGTAAGAAACCTTTTTTCAGAAGCTGGCAAATAAGAAATTATCTGAAAAGTTTTGAAGCTAGGAGCGGAGAATCTAAGCAGGGAGAGAGGAATAGGGCTTAAGCTTTCATTCCAATTCCAGAGAGCATAAGTGAAAGAGCCATCTAAATAAGCAGTAGCGATATCTGAAGGAGCCTCTTCAGTATAGAGAGCAAGATAAGGAGGAGTAATCTCTCTTAATTCTTTAAGGAAAGCAATTTCACCTGTTAAGGTAGGGTAAGGGATTATGTGCCCATGCCAGTCATTGTAACAAAGGGTATCTCCAAAACCAAACTGGTCGATATAAAAAGCATCGGCACCTGTTTCGGCTGCTACTCTTCTTATTGTTTTCTTCAAGTAGTTACGCCAACTTATCGAGTTTGGACAAACGAAAAATTCAGTGGGAGCATTAGGCCATCTCATCATCTCGCCATTTTTATTTTTTTGAACCCAATTTTCAAGATTTTGACTTCCTGCTTCGGAACGAGAATCAACTAATCTTCCTTCAAAGTAAAGTCCAACTCGAACCCCTAATTTTCTTAAATACTGAATTATTTTCTGGAAAGCTCCTAACCCACCACGTTCTTCATAGTGACCATAATCGCCAACTCGCCCATAGTTTTTAGATTCAGACCAATCAATAAAGTGGAATATTTGAGCACTTCCAAATGTAGTTTTATCTTCATTTATTAAAAAGTTAGGATAGAAGCGCCCGTTTTTAAAAAAACCTTCATTAAAACGGTGTTGATGGAAATGAAAGATTTTTCTAAACCAGCTTTTTCTGAAAGTAACAGGTCGAGCAACTCTTTGAAGCCAGACTTTATTTTTTTGAAAAGTGTCTTTCCAATCTCCATTGGTAGTAGCTAGGGCAACAGGGGGCAATTCATAAGTTTCACCAGAACTTAAATAAATGTAGGGATATTCAACAGAAAAATCAGTCCCCCCGCTGGTTCTTTTTGAAAGGTTGAAAATTTTGTAAATTGTTTTAACATCGAGAATTCGAAGGTAAAAAGAACCAGTTGAATCGAATAAGCCCATAAATTGAAGAGGGTGAGAACCTCCATATGGGGTCGAAAGCTTAACTGGTTTTTGGGAAATATAGGTAATTCGAGCAGAGTCAAAATAGTAATCATCAACAGGGTCAGCAATTGAGCAGTTTTTAAAGACAGGGAAAAGGAGCCTTAATTTTAAACCTGAGGGGGATAAATTTTTCAGTTTCAACTTTAAGATTAATTCATCTTCATTTTTATCGATGGTGAGAGTGGCTTTAATTTCTTTTTCTTTAAAGAGATACTCAATATTAAGGGTTTTATCTTTTTGATATTGAATTAATTCAGGTAGGCCAATTGGTTCTTTCGCTTCATTTAGAACTTGAAATATTGGGTCATAACTTGAGTTTCTTAAAGAAATGTAAGTAGAGCCTAAAAGAAGGGGTTGAGCATTATTAGGGTTGAGAGCTAAAAGAAAGCTATTACTTTGGTAGGAGACCAAATTATCAGGTGGTAGCGGTAAGGGTTTCTTTCTTCTTGGTTTTATTTTGGGCAAAGTTGGAATTTTATTTGTATTTTTATCTAAAGAAAAGTTTCTTTTACCTCGATTAGCTGTTAAGCCAACAATAGCAAATCCACCAGTTCTTAGGTTATCTTTAAAACGTAGGGCTTTCACTTTTTTCGTTTGGGGAACGGGAAGAAGATAAAGTTCAAGTCCATCTGATATCTTCGGCTCAAGACTGGGTATATGATAAGGGAAAACTTTATCTTTTTGCTTGTCTTCATATTCAATTTCGATATAAAAGGTTTCGACACTTGAAAGTAACCCGTATCCCATTTTTGCTGTATTCATAACCGAGAAAGGTACTTCATATTCGGGTAATCTGGCTGCCAAAAGAAGATAAAATTCGCTTACTGAGCCAGAGAAGGTCAATGGAACAATAGCTTTTCCTTTCTCAAGTAAGCTGGTATGGGGAAGATGTTTAGGTGAACCGACTCGAAAAGGGATGTTATTAACTTGAATAGTTTGACTATTAAACCATCCGTTTAAATTATCAAGGAAAACCTCAGCTCTTCCATCTCTCCAATTGGGGAGGGGAACCGGTGAATATGAACCAAGGTTGGAAGGCCACCCTATTTGATAGTCAATAACTTCATCAAAAGGAAACCTTTTTTTATAAGGGAGCAACTGAATGAAGTCAATTTCAACATAAGCAGAAGGAGCGTCAGTTTGAAGGTGAACATTGAGAACATTTGTTTTAAAAAAAATTTTTAGAGGGACAACTTTGAGATGCCATCTTCCATCATCATTAAGTTCATTTAGTCTTAAAGGAATAGCTGATTTTCCTTCTAGCGAAGAGAAGTGCAAAAAGTAGTCAGGGAATGGTTTAATGCCAGCTGCTCGATATCGTATTGCAAGGTTACAATAAGATGAAAGGTCAATTTCTTGGTCAAAATTTTTAGACCATTTCATTCCTCGACTGACACCATTACAAACAAACTTAGTCCCTTGGAGAGTTGGAGTGATATAGCTATCCTCAGAAGCGTTTCCGAGCCATTCAGGTTTCTCTATCCAGTTGAGAGTATCAAAGTCATCAATCCAGACTTCTTCTGTTTTTAATTTTGGGAAAAAACTGAAGCTTTCAGGGGGAGAGGGGAGAAAAATAAGCCTTTTTATCTCCAATTGAGCTTCAGAGGTGATAAATTCTAAGTTGCCTATCTCATAATTTTCAAAAAATTGAGGCTCAAAGTTTGAAGATTGGATTTGAATCAGTAATCCTTTAATAAAAGTGTTAACCCCAAGCCTCGGAAGGTCAAATACAACTTTATGCCACTCACCATCGATAAAAATTTGGTGGTGGAGTAAGAGAACTTTTGAACCTTTTTGAGTAACTGCGCAAATTAAGTATTCTTGAGAAGCTGGTGAGAGATTATTAGCTCGATATTCTAGTGCTAGAAAGGGAGTAATATAGGGGTGAATTAGCTGGTTTTCAGGAAAGAGACAAAGCCATTTCATTGCCTTTTGCGGCTCAGATATTTTAAAGCGAAGCACACCCCTAGTGGATTCTAAACTGTATTTGCTTGCGGGATTTTTAACCCAATCAGGTTTAGCTTGATAAGGACGGTTTAGGATACTGAGGTAAGATGAGACTGAGGCAAAGGAGGGTTTAGCAAAGAGGAAAGAGAAACTAAGAAAGAAGAAAAAAGAGATGATTAAAATTAAGATAGGAAAAGTAAATTTATGATAAGAAGGACACTCTGTTGCTTTTTTAGAAATCATCATTATTTATTATGCCAGAAAATAACAATCTCGCAAGGGTTAAAGAGGTAATAAGCTGATTTTTGAATTACTAGTTTTTAGTGAAGGGATAGTGTGGAGAAGAAAAATTTCTTTATAAAAAAGTTTAAAATTAGTTCTAAGCTTAAGTGACCTTTTTTGAATCTCAACCAGCCAAGAGTTTCCCTTTTTATCTTTCATTAATTGAGGTTGAGCATCTTTAATGTAAATAGGAAAAACCTTTATTTCTTTTAACTCACCGGAACATAGTTTGAGTTGTAAGATTGCTGAATATCGACCTTTTGAACTGCCCGGGCTAAAAATGAAATTACCTAAGCTATAAACAATTAATCCTCTTTTATATCTTTCAAATCCTTGAATGACATGAGGGTGATGACCCAAAACAATCAAGGCACCAGCATCAATAATTAATTTGGCTAGTTTTCTTTGAGAAGATAAGGGAGCGGGAGAATTTTCTTTACCCCAGTGAAGAGAAACAATAAGGTAATTGACTTGACCCCTAGCTTGTTTTATTGAACCAATAATTGAAGAAATATTTTTGGCACTGGCTATACCTGGTTTTTTAGCTGTTGCTTCCCAACCAGGGGGGAGAATGCCTGAATAGGCGAGAAAACCAATTCTTTCCTTTTTTACCTCGATTATTTTTAAGGAGTAAGCCTCCTTGTTGTTTTTTCCAGCCCCAGCATATATGATTTTTTCCTTTTTTAAACTCTCCATAGTGTCAAGAAAAGCGATTCTGCCATAGTCTTGAGTATGATTGTTAGCGAGTGAAAGAAAATTAATACCTGCTTGAGAAAGACCTTTTAGAAATTGGGGGTTACCTCTAAAGGTATATTTTTTCCCTTTGAGAGGCTTTCCTCGATTTGAAATTGAACATTCAAGATTGCCAAAGTTAATGTCACTTAAGGAAAATAAATGACGAACTTTTTCCCATGGATAGTTTACACCACGCTGAGCAATAATTTTACCAACTTTCCCTCCTAAATTTATATCTCCTACTGCAGTGATTATGATACTATCTTGGTCTTGAAAGTTAGCATAGGAAAAGTTGAAAGAAAGAAAAAGCAAGGCAAGAAAGATAGGAAAAGAAAATATAACTTTTAAGCTTCCCCTCTTCATTAGCTTCAGATTAGCACTTTTAAAATTTTTTCGCAAAGAAGGAAATTGTAATCATTTATTGCTAAAATAACTTTTTGATGAATACCTTTTTTGAAGAAGGATTGAGAAAGAAAGGTTTTAATTTAATTGCTGGTGTTGACGAAGCAGGGAGGGGAGCTTTAGCTGGTCCTTTGGTAGCTGCTGCTGTAATCTTACCAGTTGACTTAAGAATTTCGGGCTTGAAAGATTCAAAGCAACTTACAATTGCTGAAAGGAAAAACCTTTATCAAAAAATTATTAAAAGAGCAATTTGTTACAGTGTTTTTTATGTTTCTCCTCAAGAAATAGATGAAATAGGATTACAAAATGCTAACATAAAAGCTCTTAGTGAAGCAGTAAGAAAATTAAATCCTTTTCCTGAATATATATTGTGCGATTATTACTCCCTTCCTTTCGAAAATTCAATTAGCATTATTTCAGGTGATAAGACGAGTTTTTCAATAGCTGCTGCCTCGATTGTTGCTAAAGTAGAAAGAGACAATTTAATGGAGGAATTAGACCAAAAATACCCTCTTTATGACTTTGCTAAGAATAAAGGGTATGGAACCACTTATCATCTTGAGGCTTTGAGAAACTTTGGTCCATCACCAATTCATCGTCAAAGTTTTAATCGAGTAATCAATCCGACCTTGTTTTAAGTAAAAATGAACGGCAAAAGTAATTAAAGGATTGCCAACAGCGGGGCTAAAGGAGAAGATTTTGCCCTCTCTCCCTCCCGCGCTACTAGCAGGTAGGCGTCTCGAAGGAAAAGGTGAAGGATTAAGCGGGGTCAAATATGTCTATTGGAAGAGCAGGAGAAAAGATTGCCGCTCAATTTTTATTAAGCAAAGGTTACAAAATCTTAACTCAAAATTTTCGCCATTCAAAACTTGGAGAAATTGATATTGTTGCTGAGAAGAAAGGTGTGTTAATATTTTGTGAGGTTAAAACAAGAAAGGATAAAAAATTTGGACAGCCCTTTGAAGCTGTGACCTTAAAAAAGCAAAAAACAATTAAAAAAATAGCCCAAATTTATCTCCAGAAACATGGAAGGAGAGGCAAAGATATCCGCTTTGATGTTATTTCTTTGATATTAAGTCTCGATGATAATCCTGAAGAGCTTATTCATATTGAAAATGCATTTAGTTAGTTTGATAGAATTTTTAAGATGTAAATTGTGAATAGTCAAGTAAACAGTAAATAGGAGTCTGCCGGAGACGGGCAAAGGAGGGGCAAAAATGTATGCCAAAGTAAGGAGCGCTGCTGTTTATGGACTTGAGAGTTATCAAGTCGAAGTTGAGGTTGATATTTCTTCAGGCTTACCCAACTTTATTATCGTAGGTTTACCTGATACTGCTATTCAAGAATCAAGGGAGAGAGTTCGCTCTAGCATTATTAATTCTGAACTTGAATTTCCCCTAAAGAGAATTGTTGTCAATTTAGCCCCAGCTGACATTAGAAAAGAAGGACCATCCTTTGACTTGCCAATTGCCTTAGGAATTTTAAAGGCAACTGGACAAATAAAAACCAATTTAATTAAAGATTATTTAATATTAGGAGAGCTTTCTTTAGATGGAAAACTGAGAAAAGTTGATGGTACCCTTCCTATCTCTTTACAAGCAAAGGAAAAGGGAGTTAAAGGGATTGTTCTTCCTGCTCAAAATGCTCTTGAGGCAGCAATAGTTAATGGTTTAGAGGTGAAACCAGTTAACCATTTAAGAGAGGCTCTTGAATTTTTTAATGGTGAAAAAGAAATTAATTCAGTCCAATTTAATCTCGAATCAATTTTTTCCGGTAATATTCAGTATGAGCTTGATTTTTCTGAGGTAAAAGGGCAGGAGCATGTTAAAAGAGCTTTAGAGGTTGCTGCATCAGGCGGGCATAATGTTTTAATGATTGGTCCACCTGGTTCGGGAAAGACAATGCTTGCTCAAAGATTACCAACTATTTTACCTGATTTATCTTTAGAAGAATCAATTGAGGTTACTAAGATTTATAGTGTTGCAGGGTTATTACCCCATAATTCACCATTAGTTATGAGGAGGCCATTTAGGTCACCTCATCACACTATTTCGGTAGCTGGTCTAGCTGGTGGCGGTCAATATCCTCGTCCTGGAGAGATTTCCCTAAGCCATCAAGGAGTTCTTTTTCTCGATGAGTTTCCTGAATTTCCCAAAAATGCATTACAAGTTTTGCGCCAACCATTGGAAGATGGGAAAGTTACAATTTCTCGAGTTTCCACTTCTATAACTTATCCCGCTATGTTTACTTTAATTGGAGCAATGAACCCTTGCCCTTGTGGATATTTTGGTGACCGCTTGAGAGAGTGTCTTTGTTCTCCAAGTAAAATTAATCAATATCGAGGGAAAATTTCGGGACCCTTAATGGACCGAATTGATATTCATGTTGAAGTTCCTAGATTAACCAAGGAAGAACTAACCAGGGCTTCTGAAGGAGAACTATCGAAAGAAATCAAAGAGAGAGTTGAAAAAGCGAGAAGAATTCAAAGA
This sequence comes from Candidatus Geothermocultor quzhuomuensis, assembly GCA_015711795.1. Classification (GTDB taxonomy): domain Bacteria; phylum Actinomycetota; class Aquicultoria; order Geothermocultorales; family Geothermocultoraceae; genus Geothermocultor; species Geothermocultor quzhuomuensis. The sequence goes on along the minus strand of JACVJC010000005.1, from coordinate 6,056 downwards.
GAACGCTTTAAAGGGTTAAAGATAACTTGCAATGCTCAAATGAAGCCAAAACAAATTAAAAATTTTTGCCGTCTGACCTTAGATGCTTGTAATCTCCTTGAAAAAGCAATAGAAGAGCTGAGGCTTTCAGCCCGTTCCTACGATAAAATTTTAAAAGTTTCTCGAACCATTGCTGATTTAGATGAAAAAGAGGTTATTGAAATTGGGCATATCGCTGAAGCCATTCAATATCGAAGTTTAGATAGGAATTTGTGGGTATAAACCACAATATGTGAATTCTTAGCAGAAAATACTAATTTCTAACCAAGCAAAATGACTGAAATTCAAAGACTTAAAACAAAATGAAATATGTTGGAGTTTAGAAACTGGGACTTGCAAACAAGTTTCTATCCTTTTCCGATGAGCATTTATGTAGAGTGAGGTGAGTGTTAAATTGAGCGATGAAAAATATTGGTTGGGATGTAAATTAATTCCAGAGATAGATAAGAAAATCTGGTTTCTTTTGGATATTTTTAAAGAACCTCAAATTATCTGGAAGGCAGGTCAAAAAGATTTAGCCAAAACTAATCTTTTTGATGATAATTCTATTGAAAAAATTATCAGAAGAAGAAAGGAAATTGATTTAAGCTTTGAGTTAAAAAAATTAAAGGAAGAAAAAATAGGCATATTGACCTTGAGTGACCCGCAATATCCTAAATTATTAAAAGAAATACCTTATCCACCACCTCTTCTTTTCTATCAAGGAGATTTGATAAAAAAATATGAATATGGTGTAGCCATTGTTGGCTCGAGAAGAGCAACTCTTCACGGAAAAGTGATTGCTGAAGAAATTGCAACTGAACTTTCTTCAGTTGGTGTGACTATTGTTAGTGGTTTAGCAAGAGGAATTGACACATCAGCTCATCAAGGAGCTTTAAAAGAGAAAGGGAAAACAATTGGGGTTTTGGGTTGTGGAATAGACATTATCTATCCACGAGAAAACAAAAAGCTCTATCGGGAAATTGCAGAGAAAGGGAGCTTAGTTACGGAATTTTTAGCAGGAATTCCACCTTTTCAGCAAAATTTTCCTCGGCGCAACCGAATTATTAGTGGACTTTCTTTAGGGGTTTTGGTTATTGAGGCAGGCGAAAAAAGTGGTGCCTTAATAACAGCATCTTTTGCCCTTGACCAAAATCGCGAAGTGATGGCTATCCCTGGGAGTATTAAAAATAAACTAAGCGCAGGTCCTAATAATTTAATAAAGCAAGGGGCTTGTTTGGTCAAGGATGCCTCTGATGTTCTTGAGAATTTAGGATTGAAAAGTTTAGTATCTTTTCTCAAAGAGAAAAAGCTCAGAGATAAAGAACCTATCCAACTTCAACCTTTTGAACAAAAAATTCTTGATTTTTTAGGGGAAGAAACAAAAAATATCGATGAGATTCTTCGCAGTTTTTCAGAAGACCCTTCCTTTGTCTTGAGTCAGCTCACAATGCTTGAATTAAAAGGTTACATTAGACAAGCTCCAGGTAAAAATTATATCCGCACCAACTATAATGAGCAGTAAGCAGACCGAAAAGCGATAGGTGGTAGATAATAGATAAAATATTAGGAAAAAGAGAGCAGCGAGAAGCGAGGGAAAGTCAAAAATAAAAGTGTAAAGTGCAAAAGGCAAAGTGAAAAGTGGCTCTTAGTTTTTGGCTCCTGGCTCGTGATTAGTGTGTAATTAAGTCAAAATTGATTTAATATTGAAAAAAGTAGTAACCTTTGATAAATTTAGACCAGATTGTTTACCTCTTTTACGGGAAGCCACGGAAGTAAACTTGTGGGGTAGGTTCTCAAGCCAGTAAGTTGATTTTAAAATTTTTAAAAGCTGCGGAGAGTGGTAATGCCTCTAGCCTGTGTTATCAAAGGAAGTTTAGAGGATGACCAGAAAGTAAACCCAAAAAATCTCCATGCCTCCATTCTTTATTTGTTTGAGACCGTTAACCCAGAGGTAAGCAAAAAAATTCACCAGAGCATTGGGCAAAAAGCTTTTACAATCTCACCTATTTTTAAATACCGCAAAGACCACTGGTTTAGAGTAACTCTCTTAGACGATGAAATTTCTCCTCTTTTCTTCGTTTATTTTATAGAAAATCCTTGTCCCATGCTCTCTCTAAAAGAGAACAATTTCTTAGTCAAAGAAATATGGGTAAAACAAAACAAGTGGGGGGTTATTCTACTCATAAAGACCTTTTTAAAAACGCAAGTTCAACTGAGGAAATTACTTTAGAATTTCACACTCCCACTGCTTTTCGGCAGAGTGACTTAGACTTGCCACTGCCTTTGCCTCGACTCGTTTTTCAAAGTTATTATAAAAAGTGGAAAAAATTTTCAGAAATTGATGGGTTAATGTTAAATCTACTCGATATAATAGAAAGAGAAGTAGGAATTTCAAAAATGGACATAAAAACAATTCCTTTTAATGATGGCAGAATAACCATTCCTGGCTTTGTGGGAAAAGTCACTTTTATCATAAAGAATAGTGTCGAGAAAGAAGCAAAACGTCAGATAAATCTCTTAGCGGATTATGCCTTTTTCGCTGGCACTGGGCGCAAAACTACCCACGGGATGGGTATGACCCGGAGGCTGTGATGACAAAAGAACGATTGCAGGTATATTTAGGAGCTTTACTCCATGACATAGGAAAACCACTCCAGCGGGCTAATTATGACATTACTCACCTTGGCAATTGGTTTAGAACTACCTACTCTCATGCTGGAGTTGGAGCTGCTTTCTTGGAAAAGAACAAAGGGAAATTTAAAGCTATATATGATCAAATTGACAGTATCCAAAGAATAATTCGAAATCATCACGAGCCCACTGAGCCTGATGAAAGAATTGTGCAGTTATCGGATTGGTTGTCTTCGGGTGAGAGGATAGAGCTCGAATCTGATAAAGAAGAAGGGAGCTTAAAAACAAAAGAGACAAGGCTTCTTTCAATTTTCACAAAAATAGAAAAGAAGAAAAACCCCTGTAAGGGATTGAAACTTTTTCAGCTGGAATAACCTGTTCTATCAAGCAATCACCAGACCGCTCATATCAGAAGAAGTAGTTAAAAACTGCTGAGCCAATAAATCAAGAGCGGGGTTAAAAATTAATGTCAAGAAAAAAAAAGAAGGAAACTAGGTAATCAATCTAGTAAAGGAGGAAAAAACCAGAAAATAGGAGAAAATACAAACAAAAAAATTCCGGTGGAAGCCCCACACTGTCGATACAAGGCCAACTTTCTTTTGCCCTTTTGCAAACGTTCGTGCCCGTCTTGCGCCGCTTTTAAAATCAAGTCTGCTTGTCAATCCCAAAAATAAAAAAAACCATCTTCAAAAGAAAGACCAGTCAAACAAATGTACCCGTATTCCTGTTCCAAAATATTAATAGTTGCGTGCTCCAAAGTGTGATTTTGCCAGGCTTTTTTATTTTTAAAATGCCTTACAAACTGAGTTGGTATGGCAATAACGTTAGCTAAACTAAAGAGGTAAAAAAGTAAAGGTATTAAAGCAAGAAAAGCAAGAACAAATAAAGCCAAGCAACAAAAAACCAGAAAATTAAGGAGATTTTTTATCCTCCTTTCAAAAGTAATAAATAAACTAAAGAAAGGTCTCCTCTCTCTAAATTTTCTTTCTTCAACATTATAAGGGTTAGAGTTAAAATTAACCAAGTATGAAGACCCAAACTCAGGAAATCAAATTCAACTTAATAGATATCTTAAAAAACCTTGTTTTACTTTTAATTGTTTTTGCAATTCCCTTAATTTCTTATCTCATAACTTTACAGCTACCGTCGCCGCTGAACAAGCTTTTGAGTTACTCCCTGTTCTCAGTTGGTCGAATAGCGGCTGCTTACGTTCTATCTTTTATTTTTGCTGTCTCAATGGGCTTTGCAGCCGCTTTCAATAAAAAATTCGAAAAAGTGCTTCTGCCAACACTTGATGTCCTGCAGTCAGTCCCGGTGGTCGGCTTTTTCCCGGTAGCAATAGCTCTTTTTGTCTCACTTTTTCAAGGAGAGCGCATAGGAACTGAACTAGCTGCTATCTTTCTAATTTTTACTTCTCAAGCTTGGAATATGGCTTTTGGAGTTTATGAATCGCTAATTACCATTCCTAAAGATTTAAGCCGCCTGTCGAATTCCTTAGGGCTAAAGGGGTGGCTCGCTTTCAAAAAATTATATTTTCCTGCCTGTATCCCTAGTTTAACTTACAACTCAATGGTCTCCTGGGCAAACTCCTGGTTTTTTCTAATGTCTTCGGAAATCTTTGCCATAGGAGCTAAGGAGTTTAAACTACCCGGAATTGGTTATCTCCTCTGGCTTTCTTCAGAAAAAGGAGACCTTCATCTAACTCTTATCACCTTAACTGTTTTATTTTTAATTATTTATATACTGCACAAACTTCTCTTTGAGCCACTTTCGGACTGGTCCAAAAAGTTTTCTTATCAAATGGTCGCGGAAGGAGAAACCACTCAATATTCAACTGTCTTTTCTAAAATAAAAGACCTTTTGCTTTTTTTTCATTTGAACAAAGTTTTCAAGCTTATAAAAAAAGTTTTGTTCAACATGGAAAAATCTTCTTTAGAGCTAATTTCCAAAGTACCAAAATCAGGGAAAAGCCTTTTTGAATTAGCGAATTCTATTTTTTTTACTCTTCTTGCTTTTCTTTTGTTGCTTTTCCTTTTTACTAACCGCTCTTTTTTTCTTGACTTAATTTCTAAACCTTTCCCTTGGCTCTTCTTTGCTCTATCCATACTAGCCACTTTTGCCTCTTTTTTTCGAATCTTACTTATTTATATCATATGTGTGGTCATCGCTCTTCTTTTAGCCACTTATCTCGTAAGCAATGAAAAAGCCTATCGAAAATTCACTCCTTTTTTACAAATGATGGCTTCGCTGCCAGGCACCGCCTTATACCCACTTCTTTTAGCTTTGGTGTTAAAAAACAAAATACCTTTCGGTTTAGAATTAACCGCTTTTTTAGTAATCTTTTCTACTTCTTTCTGGTACATATTCTTCCCGGTGCTTGGGTTGATGCGAAACATACCAGAGGAAATAAAAGAAAGCATTATGGCTCTGACAAAGTCCCGCACTTTCCTGGCAAAAAAAGTTTTAATCCCCGGTTCTTTCCCGGCCCTGGTTACTGGGTCGCTGGCTGCTTGGGGAGGTTCGTGGAATGCTCTAGTGGTGGCTGAATATGGTGTTTTCAAAGGTCAGACTTATTCGGTTTTTGGCATAGGTGCTTTACTTGATAAAGCTAATTACCAATATGGTGACCCATTAAAAATAGCTATTACCCTCACAGTCTTAGTTTTAATTATAATTGTGCTTAATCGACTTGTATGGCAAAAACTTTATCGCTTTGCCGCTAAAAGATTTTCTCTGGAGATTGAATGAAAAAAGAAGCCATTATCAAAGTAATCCACATAGGCAAATCTTTCATTGAAGACGGAAAAGGGTTTCAGGTAATAAAAGACTTTGACTTCGACCTTTTTGAAAACGGTTTGTCACCATTGTTGAGCCTTCTGGCTCCGGAAAAAGCACCTTGTTGAGAATTATTGTAGATAAGAAGAAAAACCCCTCTAAGGGATTGAAACTTTGGACAAGGTGTTATGAAAATATGTTCTAGCTCTGTAGTTGAAAATAGAGTACCATAAAACAAGGATTGAAACTCTTTGGCTCGCCAATTTTAGGCGCTTACGTCAGGGGTGGTGAGCTGGAGGAAGAAATACAAGAAATTTTACGAAAAATTACAAGGTTGGGAGGTGGATTAAGACTGGTCGAGGTGCGACCTCGGCCAATTCATAGTTGTTGACGATACCTTTTCCCTGGAAGCTTCAGGGGAGAGGAGGTTGATTTGGTTGATTTGCGAAGGAATAGAGGGGCGATAAGATTATTAATTTTAGGAGGTGAATTGAAACAATAGATAGGGTCAAACCTTCAATTTTTATTTATTATCCTCTTTATATTTTCTACTTCTCTTTTTAATTTGCTTTCTTTTTCCATTCTTGCTTCTATTATCTTTATATTTTCACTTACTGCTTGACCCTTTA
>JACVJC010000004.1 GCA_015711795.1 Candidatus Geothermocultor quzhuomuensis | reverse complement strand
CTCTGACACGCTCCAGTAATTGTATAAGGTGAAGATAAAGGTTAGAGTGTAAGCAATGCTGGAGGCAATAGATGCTCCAGAGATACCATATTTGGGAATGAGGATGATATTTAAAGGGATATTAACCAGAAGGGAGATAGTGGCGGCATAAGTATTAAGAAAGGGTAAGCCTCGTCCGGCAAGGTCGTTTGCCAAAATTTTAGCGATACTTAGGGTAAAAATGCCAGGAAGCAGAAGTAAAAGTGGTATTAAGGCAGGTAAAAAAGCTTGTCCAAAAAGAAGAATGATAAGATACCTGCTTAGCATGGCTAAAAGAACAGAAGATACTAATGTTAAAAAGACGGTGTGACGGCAAACCTTCGGGGTTAGTAGTTTGATTTCTTCCTTACTGGATGAGCTGACACGTGAGAAAAGCACAGTTCCTAGAGCGCCAGGTATTAGCCACAATTTTTCAGCAATCATTACTGAAATAGAGTAGTACCCAACAGCAATGGAGCTTGTGAGAAAAGCAACTATGAACATATCTAACCGATAGTTTAAAAATTGAACTAAGTTACCTATGTGCCCCTTGAGCCCAAAGCTTAAAAGATTTTTTATCCTTTTTATTTTGGGCAAAAAATTTACTTTTTTTATTCTTCTTAAAATTATAGAGGAAAAGAGTAATGTGGAAAGAGTGCTAAGAACATAAGCGAAAATTGCTCCTCCCAATTTCATTTTAAGAAAAAGTAGAAAAATTGTTAGAAATGAAACTTGAAACAAGCTGGAAAAAAGATTGGTTAAATTAAATTCATAAAATCTGTTCATTCCTCTGAGGACAGAACTTAAGGTTTTAGTTAACATTTCCAGTGGGATAAGGAGAATGCCGATTAGGAGAAAAATTAAGCTGATATCTTTAAAAAACAAAGCCTTTATATAATTGATAGAAATAAGCAAAATTCCTGTTAGCATTAAGATAGTTCCTAAAATTATGGTGATTAAAACAGCGCTTGAGATGACCTCATCAAGTCGTTTTTTTTCTTTTCCAACGAAATAAACGGTGGAGAAATCAATGCCCATCCCACCAATTCCTATAAGCAGAGAGGGTAATAAAATTATAAGGGTGTACTTTCCTTTGCCTAGCGGTCCCAAAATGCGGGCAAGAAGAATAGAGGTAAAAATTCCTAAAAAGAGGGTGATGGTTTGAGTAAAAAAAGTTATGACACTATCTTTTTTAAAACTCAATCAAACCTCAAAATTCATTTAGTTATCTTTTAATATATTTCTTTGCCCAGATAAAGGCACACTGGTCAAACCTTTTCGGATTAACGAATGTATCGGAAAACCATCTCCAGAACCTACTCTCTCCTTAATTTTTGGCAAATGGGAAGTGATTGTCAATTCGATATTGTTCTATTATTTTAAAGCCTATTTTTTCTAACGTTTTTTTCATCCAAGCCTCGTCAGATGGGATGTCCCGAAATCCTTCTGGTTTTATCAAAGAAGGATTATTTCTTTTTAAAGTTTTTTTAATTAAATTCTTTATTCTTTTTGGAATTAACTCTTTAATTTTAAATTTAATTTCTTGAAAAAACAAAAATATAATAAAAGGACTTCTTTTGTAATCTTCAACCCAACCAGTTCGGGGAGTGGTGAGAAGAAAGAAACCGCTATCTTTTAGAACGCGGTAACATTCATTTAGCACCTTTATTTTATCGTTGACATGTTCAAGAACTTCGCTACAGACAACATAGTCAGAAACTTCCGATTTAAAAGGCAGATTTTCGGCAGGAGACTGAATATTTGTGTAGGGGCTGTATTTAAGCATTTCAAAACTGTGGTCTAGGTTAAAATAATCTTTTTGACTAATAGTGTCGGATATAAATTGATAGAGTATACCTGTACCGCCATCTCCATCTAATACTTTTCCTCTTTCGGTAATATATTTGGATATCTCACTTTTTAACTCACTTTCTCTCCAGTAAAAATAATCTAGCGAATAGCCAAAAGGATTTTTTCCCATATTAAACTGACTATAAAGTTCATCATAGGGGTTATAGTTTTTCATTTATTATTAAATCTTGGTAAATACCATATATTTTTTGTGATATTCTTTCCCAGGAAAATTCTTGAACTTGAGAGGCAATGTATTTGCTGTCCCACCTTAAATTGAGTGCATGATTTAAAGCTTCAGCTAGAGATTTTGAATTTCTAGGCTTGACAAGTAAACCTAAATTTTTGTTTTTAATTATTTCAGGGATGCCTCCAACTTTACTTGCAACAACTGGTTTACCACAAGCTAATACTTCTGATAGGACTGTTGGCCAACCTTCATTTAAACTAGGAAGAACAAGAAGGTCACAAGCATTCATCCAAAGTGATATTTCTTTATGGGGGAGCTTACCAATTAACTTAACTAAGTCAGTGAGGTTCAATTCTCTAACTTGTTTTTCAAGAAATTCTCTCAATTCACCATCCCCAATTATAGTTAACAAAAAATCATTTCGTTTTAGGGTAAGGAAAGAAACTGCCTCTATTAAAAAGTTTACTCCTTTTATAGGAACAAGATTACCTACATAAAGGATTATTTTTTTATTTAAGGGGAGTTTAAGTTTTTTTCGTGCATCATCCTGATTAGTTAGATAAAACCTTTGCTTATCAAAACCATTAGGAATAACTTCTACCTTTTCTTTAGAGATACCCAGTTCGACTACTTTTTCTTTTAAAGCATTGCTGACAACAATAACCTTTTGACATTTTTTTAACGCCCAGATTATCCTTTTTCTTCTCCATCTATATTCTGGCAAATCTTGTGTCCCGATGTATATATCAGAACCGTGGCAAGTTATTACGACTGGTTTTTTAAATATTTTACCTAACTTAACTCCTAACCAGCCTAAACCTGCCATGTGAGTATGGATGATGTCGATTTCTTTCCAGGTTTTTAATTTTACCTGTTGTAATACTGATAAAAGAGGAGTTATTGAGCTTAAAAAATCAAGGAAAGAAGGGATCTGGAGATACTTAACATAATTTATCTCTATCTTTCCTTTCGTTTCTCTTTTAGGAATTTTGGAAACAAGAACTCTATATTCTCTGTGTCTTTTTAAAGGTAAGGCTTGACTAATCAAAGCTAATACCAAAATTGGGACGAATTTCGATAATGCCTTTGCTTGCTCGTATACAAATGTCCCAGAAATTGGATTTTTTAAACTCGGAAAGGTAGCTGTTAAAAACAAAACTTTAATTTTCTTCTTGGTCAATTTCAAATTTCTTACCATTTCTTAATTATTAATTATATTATTAATTATACTCTTTAATTATACTCTTTACTCTTTTTAATTTATTTAGTTGTCCACATTCCCTTAGTGCTATAATAAAGTTTCAGCTATTAAGGACTTTTTTAATGAGTAGTGGGAATAGTGGCATTTTTAGTGAATAAAAGAGATAAACTTTTTATATTTATCTCCTTCGCATTGGCTACTCTTATTGGTTTAAGTGCTGGTTTAGGTTTACTAAAGTTTTTACTTATTTTATTTGCCTTCATTGTTGCTCTTTTTTTGTTTGCTAAGCCCTGGCTAGCATTAATGTTGATGGTTTTGATGGCTCAAATGGAAGCAAATTTCCCTTCACCCTTAGCATCAGTTGCCTCTATCGAAATTCGCTGGTTAGATATTGTTTTGGTTTTAATCTTATTTAGTTGGTTCACAAAAGGTGCAATTAAAAAAGATTTAAAGATTTATTCAGAACCAATTCATCTTTCTGTCATCTTTTTTTTCTTAGTTGGTTTTACTTCTTTATTTATCGCTAGTTTCCTCTTTCCTTCTAACAGTTTTCTTGCAGGAGTGATTTCTTTTGGTAAATACTGGGAGTATTTTCTTATCTATTTTTTAATTTTAAACTTAATTAGAAATACAACTCAGATAAGAAAGATAGTTTCTTTCCTGGTGTTTCTGTCTTTTATTCAAGCTCTTTTAGCTCTAGAACAATATTTTTCCTTTCGTTTAGGTTACTCTTTGCCTTATCCACTATCTTCTCCTTTTGGAGTAACTGAGGGGTCAATTCGAGTAGCTGGTCTGTTGGGTAATCCAGCAGATCTTGTTTATTATTCAATGTTTTTAATCTTAATTTCCTTAAGTTTAATTCCTGAAAGGAAAAACATATCGAGCCGCTTTTTTCTTGTGTTCAACATTATTCTTCTTTTAGTTGCTTCTACACTGTCCTTTTCTCGAGGGCCTTTAATCACAACGGTAGTTGTTTTACTTTTTTATGCTTCTACCCAACCAAAGAAAAGAAAAGCTTTTATTCCTTCATTCCTCATAGTGGCTATGGGAGTTTCTTTAAATCAAGCTTTTAGAGCTCGCGTCCTTTCAATATTCACAGAATTCCTCACAGGTACTGGCTCATTAGCTTCTAGAGCAAAAATGTGGTCCCTTCACTTTGAGCTAATAAGGAAATTTCCAGTTCTAGGAGTAGGTTGGATGGAGTCAGGCTTTGCTCGTATTTTTATTCCTACTGCTTTGAGAGAAAACGTTACAGGGAGGGGTGGTCTTCCAGTTGAAACAACTTTTCAAATTTCAGGTAATGCTCATAATCAATATATCCAAATAGCTTCGGAGACGGGGTTTATTGGATTACTTACCTTTATTTTTTTCCTTGTTTTTATCCTAGGTTACCTGTGGCAAAACTATAGAAAAGTTAGAGACCTATATTTTAAACGATTTTATTTTGCTCTCTTTTTTGGTTTTCTTGGTTTAGACATCGCCTTTTGTTTTGATACTGTTTTCTTCGGAGGAAGTACAACTTTAGCTCTTTTCTGGCTCCTCTTAGGGTTGGCTGTGGCTAGTAAAAAGGCGCTAATTTCAGAAGATAAATTTTCAGTATGAAAGAGGGCTTGCCAAACAGAGAGGAAAAAATGAAGCCAAAAGGCGAATCTTCTAGTTTTTTTGACCAGTGCATTAAGAAAATTGCCAAAGAAAGAGTTGTACTTGATTTGGGGACATTTTATTCTTTCAGGAAACAGCTAAAGAAATATGAAGACTTGTTTAAACAGTCAAAATATTTTTCAATGGATTACAAAATTTCAAAGAATTACGGTCCATATACACCTAATGTTGATGGAAATATAATGGAACTCCCTTTTAAGAGCGGAAAAATTGATGCCATCATCTGTAAAGATGTACTCGAGCACATACCGGAGCCTCAAAAAGCAGTGAGGGAAATGCACCGGATTTTAAAGAAAGGAGGCAAGATTTTTGCAACTGTTCCCTTTATCCATCCTTATCATGGTTCGCAATCGGAAAAGAATCGAGACTACTGGCGGTTTACTCAAGATGGGATTAATTTTTTATTTAAAGATTTTGAGAAAGTGGAAATCAGAGCGGCGGGAGGAGCATTTATTGCTTTAAGGAGCTTGATGCCATCTCGAATTGAGAAAGCTCTTCAAAGGCAACCATTCCTCGCCATAATAAACTTTTTAGATAAAGCTTTTCGGACAAGAAGCACCACTTCCACTTACATGATATGGGCCATAAAATGAGGGAAAACTTAAGCGGTATGTTGAAAATAGAAGAGATTAATACTTTTGATGAACTAAACTCGTATGAGACTATATTGACTAAAGCTTTAGAAGAAAGTGGTTCTGACAATATTTTTTTAACTTTTGACTGGATGACTCTTTGGTGGAAGCATTTCCCAGAGAAAAAGGAGTTAAAACTTCTGGTTGCTAAGGAAAATGGTAAAATTGTTGCTCTTTTTCCTCTAGTTTTAAGCTCGATTGGCTTTAAGCCGTTTGCTGTAGGAAAAATTGAGTTTTTAGGTTCTCCTGAGGCAGATTATCTTGATTTTATTTTACCTAAACCTAGATTTGAAATTATATTGGCGATGTTTTCTTATTTACTGAGTAAGATAAAATCCTGGAATTTGATTGTGCTTCAAGACATCCCAGCTGATTCTCCTAATCTAAAGTTAATTGAACAAGCCTTAATGCAACTTAAAATTCCATTTCGGCGGTTAGTTTCTTCTAAAGCCCCTTATCTAAAAATTAATTCTTCATGGGAAGAATATTTTGGAGCAAAAAAGAGGAAATTCCGCTATAACCTTCAGAGGAATTGGCGAAGATTGGAAGAGGTTGGCAAAGTGAAGTTGGAAAGAATTTCTTTCCCCTATGGGTTAGAAAAAAATTTAGAAGAGGTGGTTGAACTTCATCGGAAAAGGTGGAAGGAGAAATATACAAGGTCAGTATTTTCAACTGAAAAAGGAGCACGATTTTATACTGAGCTAGCTCAAGTCTTTTCTAAAAAGGGCTGGTTTGATTTAGCTCTTTTAAAAGTGAATGATAAAGTGGTTGCTTCCAGTTATTCTTTTATCTATGGTGGTAAATTTTATTATTACATTCCTGCTTATGACCCTGAATATTATGATTATTCTCCTGGAGCTTTACTTCTTAAGTCTTTGTTAAAGGATTCATTTAAAGGGGGCATAAAGGAGTTTGATTTTATGAAGGGAGAAGAAGATTATAAATATAGGTGGGCCTCTCATGAACGCCAGAATTTTGCATTTGTTATTTCCAATTTAAACTTGTATTCTAGGCTTGTTTACTGGATTTATCTTGGCTTTTTAAATTTGAGGCAAAGAGCTCGCAAATATAAATTTCTTAGGCTAATCAGGCAAAACCTTTTGGGTAAGTTAAAATTTTTTAAGAAAAGTTAGCCAGCATATTTTGGGAGAGAAGATGTATATACCGGGTAGACAAACTCTTTCCCCAGCGTTTTTTTTAAAGAAGAGAACAAGAGATTGGGAAGAATTTTTCCCTTTTAATGCTGAATCGAAAACATTTTTTTCCAATGCTCGAAGTGCTATTTTTTTTCTCCTTAAAAACTTAAATTTTTCAGCTAGCCAGGTTGCTTTACTTCCTTCTTATCTTTGCACTTCAGTTGCTCTTCCTTTCCAAAAAGCCGGGGTAAGAATAAAGTTTTATCGTGTAAATAACTTGTTGGAGATAGATTTAGACGATTTTCTTACCAAGATTAATGAGCAAGCAAGGCTTGCTTTAATTATTCATTATTTTGGTTTTCCTCAGCCAATTGAAGAGATCAGGAAGATTTGCCAGACAAAAGGTGTCTTTTTATTGGAGGACTGTGCTCAAGCTCTCTTCAGCAGAAATGGCGACGAGCCATTGGGAAGTTTCGGAGATGCTGGAGTTTTCAGTCTAAGGAAAACTTTACCTTTACCAGATGGGGGATTACTTATTTGGAGAGGAAATGCTTTTAAGGAAGTTCTTTTGGCAAAAGCCAGTAAGTTTTCATCCTTTTTAGGGTTTTTAAAAGAGATGACAAATTTTATTGAGATAAAGCTAGGTTTTTCTCTAAGACCTTTGTTGTTAAGGTCAGATAAGATTCGTCTTTTTTATCAGGAAGCTGAAGACAAAAAGTGGCGAGATAATCTTCAAGCAATCTCAAGAATCTCTCAGATTTTAATTTCTCGCTTTGATTTCAGTGAGATTATTGAAAGGAGAATAGCCAACTTCCAATTTTATTTAAGCGAAATTGGAAGAGTAAGAAACGCTCAACCAATTTTTTGGGAACTACCTCGAGGAGTTTGCCCCTTTGGTTTTCCTATTTTAGTTAAAAATAGGGATAAAGTTCGCATTGAAATGCTTCGAAGAGGGATTAACTTAAGAACATTTTGGGATGTTTTACCTGGAATTATTCCAAGAGACGAATTTCTCAATTCATATTATCTCTCTCGTTACATCTTAGTTTTACCCACTCATCAAGATATAATGGAGAAGCAAAGAGAGAAAATTCTGGCAGAATTAGAAAGCTTATCAAGGAAAGGATTGTTTTGAAAAGATTAATTGTTAATGCGGATGAATTTGGTTTAACTCAGCAAGTCAACCAGGGGATTATTGAAGCTTTCAAAAAAGGTATCGTTACCAGTTCAACGATAATTGTAAATATGTGGGCTTTTGAAGAGGCAGTTCGCTTAGCTTGTAAAAATCCCAATTTAGCTGTGGGTGTTCATCTCACTCTTACCAGTGGGAAATCTGTATTGCCAAAGGAAGCTATTCCCACCTTGGTTGATGAGAAAGGATTTTTCTTTCCTCGCTCTCACTTACTTCGGAGACTTTTCTTTCAAAAAATTCGTTTAAGCGAAGTCGAGAAGGAACTTAAGGCTCAAATAGAAAAGTGCCTTCAATCAGGGATTTCACCAACACATTTCGATAGTCATGAACATATTCATATTCATCCAGCCATTTTTCCTATCGTTATTCGGTTGGCCAAGGATTATAATGTTCCTTTACGACTTCCTGCGGAAGAGATTTATTTCGTGAAAGGAAAGTTTCTGAATTTCTTTTATTTTAAATACTGGAAAAAAAAATTTCTTCAAGTAAGATGCAATTGGGCTCATTCACACCTTTTACTCCATGGAATTTTGACTACCGATTATTTCACCAGTATATTTGGGATTATTCCCAATCAAGAGATAAAGATAAGCACATTCAAGCTTTTGTTAAAGAATATAAAAGATGGTGTAACTGAACTTATGACCCATCCTGGCTATATGGATGAAAGGCTTAGAATTTTTTCTCCTCATCTTTGTGAACAACGAGAAAAGGAGCTTAAAGTTTTAACAGACCCTAAAACAAAGAGGATAATTAAAGAAGAAAATATTGAATTAATAAATTACGCTAATTTGAAGTTGTTAAAAGGAAAATAAATGAAAAGAAAAATTAAGATACTTTATCTTATTACAACTTTTAGCGTTGGCGGAGCTGAGATGCACCTACTTTCGCTGGTTAGTGGTCTTGATAAAGAAAAATATAACATTGTTGTTGCTTTTCTAAAGGAGGAAGCCGGGGAAGCCCGTTCATTGGTGAGAGATTTTTCTGTTTTGGGTGTTAAGATAGTTGACCTCAAGATGGTTAGCCTTTTTAATATTGGAGGGCTTTGGCGGCTGGCAAAGTTAATAAGAAAGGAAAGGCCTGATATACTTCATACTCATTTATACCGCTCTGATTTAGCAGGTGCTTTTATTGGCAAGCTTTTCAGCGTTCCTATCATTATTTCAACCGTTCACAATGAGGAACCGTTTCTAAGAAATCTTTTTCTTTCCTTTTTAAATAGACTTTCCTCAAAGATTGACGATAAAGTGATTGTTATTTCCGATTCTGTTGGAAGATATATGATGAAGGTAGTTGGAATTCATCCTTCTAAGATAAAGCGGATTTATTATGGCCTTAAGATAGGCGAGGTAGTTGATGAAAAAAACAATGAGTTAAGGAAAGAGTATCAAATTAATTCAAAAACACCTCTTATTGGTACTATCGGGCGCTTAGCCCCTCAAAAGGGGCACAAATATTTAATTGAAGCAATGCATAAGATAACCCAATTTATTCCGAATGCCGAGTTAGTTGTTGTAGGTCACGATGAATGGGGGTTGAAAAAAGAACTTGAAGCACTCTCCTTTCAATTAGGGCTATCTCGTAATGTTATTTTTACAGGATTTCGCTCCGATGTTGAAGCCATTATGAAATCTTTGGATTTGCTTGTGCTCCCTTCGCTCTGGGAAGGCTTTGGTCTTGTTTTATTAGAGGCAATGGCGGCTAGCAAGCCAATTGTAGCCACAAGGGTCAGTGCCATTCCAGAGATTGTCATTGATGGAGAAACAGGGCTGCTTGTTCCACCTAAAGATTCAAATGCTTTAGCTGAAGCTATTATTAAGCTGCTAAAAAATCCAAAGCTAGCTGCAGAAATGGGAAGAAAAGGACGTGAAAGGCTGGAGAAAAAATTTAGCCTAGAGAAAATGATTAAAGAGACTGAAGCACTCTATGATTTGGTAGTTAGGGAGAAACTCGGGAGTCGAAGTGGATATTTTTGAAACAACAACCGAGATAGGTGGTAATACAGCAAAGGTAAAAGTTTTGTGCGAGCTTTCCAGCATTGTTAAGGACAAATATGTTAAGATTCTTGATGTTGGATGTGTTGGCCCAAGTCCTCTTCAATTCTGGGAGCCCTTACTAAAGAAATATCCTAAAAACTTTGAACTACATGGTATTGACGTAGTTGGGATTGAGAAAGCAAAAACTTTAGTTGAGACAAGGGGTTGGAAAAATGTTCACTTACAAACAGGAAGCGGATATGATTTGCAATCTTTGTATGAAAAAGAGAATTTCGACGTTATTGTTGCCACTCAAGTCTTAGAGCATATTGCTCATCTGGATAAATTTTTAGCTGAAGTTGTTAGGGTGGCAAAACTAGGTGGGTGGATCTTTTTTACTTTTGATTCTGCTTATCCTACAGGTAAATATCACTTTAGAGAGCCAGTAAAATTCTTTAAAATTCTAATTAAGAAAATCCTTGCCCTAATAGGGAATGAAAGACATTACGATGTTCCAACTCTATGATTTTGAAGTCGAGAAGTTATTCAATAAGTATCGTCTTAAAGTTTTAGACAAGATGTTTTACAACATAGGTCTTTTAAAAACGATTCCTAACCATCAGATTAAGAATAGGAGAAACGAATTTTTAAGAGAATGGTTTGAAAACTTGAGGAGTTTTTGAATCTTGATGGAGAGTTCATTAATCATAATAAGGAATATTTTTCGGGGATATATTATAAGCTCGAAAAGTTTTTGCCATAGTTGTCTTTGTTCTAGCTTGGTGCTTTTGATTAATAGAATCAAAAGAAGGAGCAATGAAAAACTGGAAAAGTGTTGCTTTCTTTCGTAATAGTTTTTTGGCAATTAATACTTTTTGAGAGATATCTTTAACAGCTTTTGGTTGATGGAAAAGTGGACATGGGAAGTTTAAAAGTAACCTTAAAAAGAAAGCTTTACCTAATTATATCTGGTACGATTTTCGTTATTGCCTTTTTGTTTTTAGTTTTAATCATATCAGATTTCATTTTAACCAGGAGTGAAAGAATAGAAATTGCTGAAAGCAGATATGGTAATTTACTAGTTCCACGCAGATTTCACTCCCAGGTAACTTTTCCAATTACTATAAGAGCTGATTGTTCAAATTGGGGAAATATCAAAATTTTTCACATTTTCAAGAATAATCGTAAACTTGAGAAAGAAATTAGCTTGACGGGGGAAACGAAGCTTCAGAAGGGGAGTCAATTTTTAGTAAATGTGTCAATAAGGTTAACTAATTTAAAGGCAATACATTACCCTTTAACAATTGAAGTTATCCGTAAAGGTTTAATAATTAGCTTTAAGACCACCTTTACTAGACAAATTAAAATTATTGAGGCCCGTAAAGCAGGTATGGCAAGTTTGAAAAAAATTCTTTCACAAAAAATCCCATTTTCCATATCTTACTTTGACAATCTGGCTCGCGGCAATCTGGATAGCGATGATAAGGACGAATTTGTTGCTGGAACAAATGACCTTTTAGTGGTTGCTTTTGATGACAATGGCAAAATCCTTTGGGCATTTAATCGTGCCAGTTTTGCTAATCAAGCAGATTTAGAAATTGGTGATGTTAGTGGGAATGATGATAATGAAGTTATTTGTGGAGATTATGGGAGCATAGTTAGTCAAGAGTACCAAGGCAATGGGATGTTGTATTGTCTAGACAACAAAGGAAACGAGTTATGGCGCTACAACATCAATGCTCCTGTTCATGGACTCAGCTTGGCAGATATAGATAGAGACGGCAAGAAAGAGATTTTCGTTGGTGATTGCGGGTGTTATATAACTTGTTTGAAAGGAAACGGAAAGCTTATCTACAAGGTGAATTTATATGGATGGTATAGAGAGGTTGGGAGACATAGCAGTATAGACTTTCTCCAATCTGGAGACTTAAACTTTGATGGGAAGATTGATCTTATTTGGTCAGCTTGGCATGGTGGCATAACGAATTTTAAAGATTTACCTGATAATTCAGTTGATATTACCCTAGTGACAAATTTGCTACCTGTTGCAAGGACACTTACTAAAAATAATGTGATTTGGGAGCTTCCATTTAAGAGAACTAGGTTTTTTGATGTTCAAGACATGAAGCTTGCTCAACTTGACAGAGATAAAAAGCGAGAACTGGTGGTAATTGCCAGCGGGAATGTTTCTGCTTTCGATGACAATGGCGATAATCTCTGGACACATGTCATCACTTCACTGAAGTATAAGCCTGGAGATCAAAAATTTGTTTTGGCACATCACTTAGCTGTAAAGGATATTTCCAAAAGATACCCTGGTGATGAAATTGTAGTTACTGGCGATAAGGGCATGCAGATACTAAACGCTGATGGCGAGCTCATTTCTCTTTCAAACATCGTTTCAAAAGTTGCAGTCATTGATAATCAAAATCGAATAGTTACTTTACGCTTAGTTTCTGGTTTAAAAGGGGAACAATCTTGGAACTTCGAAGCCTATAAATTAGAGGAATAGAAATAATATCTTATCTCAATGGAATTTAATTTTTACTTCGTTGCTAAATTCTAAAATGACTATGACAGCTGCTCCAATTTGATAAGTTAGAACTCCTTTTTTTGGTTCTTT
The DNA here is from genome assembly GCA_015711795.1 of Candidatus Geothermocultor quzhuomuensis. Taxonomy (GTDB): domain Bacteria; phylum Actinomycetota; class Aquicultoria; order Geothermocultorales; family Geothermocultoraceae; genus Geothermocultor; species Geothermocultor quzhuomuensis. The sequence goes on along the minus strand of JACVJC010000004.1, from coordinate 88,210 downwards.
ATCTAAAAATTTTTGGTTTGAGGTTATTCCAATTTCTTTGCCGTTTCGAAAGACTTTATAGCAGTTGAATCTAGCTATTTTATTGGTTGGTGTGGGATCTTTCCACTTAAGAAGTAATCCTTTGCTTTTAATATTTAAAACATTAAGTTTGTAATTCGGATTAACTCGGATATAATCAAGCCATTTTCCTTTTGGGTAAGGCTTGCTTAGAGATATAACTATCATCCAAAAGAAAACAATTAGCAAGCTTAGAATAAAAATTATATTAATAATAAGGACTTTTAATGGTTTTTCTTTTTTAAAAGAAGTATCATCTTTTTTTGAAGGATGGATGTTTTCCATTGAAATTAAGCTACTTGATGTCATAATTAAAATAGCTGGTAATGCGGGAAGTAAAAATCTTGATATTCCCCAAACACTGTTATAGTAACTTCCATAAAAGAAGAGATAACTCAGTTGCCACATAGTTAAGAAAATTGTTTCTCTTTTTGCTCTTTTCCATAAGTTTACAAAGCCTAGAACGAGGAGAGGAGGAAAGAGATGGAGGAAGGGGTAGAGATTTACCCGTCCTCTCAAAAGTGGCAAGATGTAACATATAGAAAATGGCCTTTTCTCTATTCTAGAAGCAACTTTTTGAAGTGCCTGGGTATAGCTGAAAGCAAGAGGAGATTCCCACACTTTCCAGTTGTAAATAAGTTGAGGGGTAAAGGCAAAGAGTGCCATTAATATGAAAAGGGTGGCCTTTTTTGGTTTTTTATAAAACATAAAAACAAGGAAAATTAGTCCAATCATTATCATATTTTGCAATCTAATTAAGGTAGCAATCCCGATGGTAATACCAGTTAAAGCGGGGAAGTGCCAACTTTCATTCTCTAAGGAGGTAAGGAATAAATAACATCCTAAAATTACAAAAAAGGCTGAGGAAGGCTCGGTTAACATTTGAGTCCAAGTTTGGTAGGAAACATCAACATGAACTTGTTCCCAATTTCCTCGCCCACCATAAAGTAGAATGTAAGGGAAAATTGTCCAGATAAAAGTGGTAAGCAAAGAAACACCTATATTTTTTGTAACTCTTCTGGCAATTTTAGCGAGTAAGAAAAGGGTAGTCCCGAATAAGATGACTCCTTGAATAATTACCAAAGCAGGGAGCAGTTGGGTCAGTTTTTCTGCTTGGAAGATGAATACTAAAGGAGTAAGTAAAAGAGGAAATCCAATAATAGCAGAAGTTTTAAAGTGAATAAGGTGAAAATGAGAAAAGTTATATGCTATTGCAAAGTATTGTCTCTCGTCACCCCCATGATAAAAATACCACCCGAAACTGTCTTTTAAGTGAGGATATCCATAAAAGAAACCTAAAAGCATTAAAGTTCTTAAAATAAAAAGAAGCACAAGAGTAAAATTGAAAAGGTGATTGTAATTAAATATGAAATCTTTGTTCTTTTTTTTCTTCATTTCAATACATTTTCATTTAAGGGTGTCTTTTTTAAAAGGTGCTTGTTGATATAGAATAAAGCAAAAAAGAGAAAAGTTTAAGGAGTAAAAAATTAATGGATAAAATGAGAAATAAGTTCACAATTGTTATCCCTGTCTTCAACGAAGGGGAAATTGTAAAGAGTGTAATCAACGAGGTCAAAAAAAATTATTCAAATCAGGAGATAATTTTAGTTGATGATGGTTCAACAGATGATACTAATCAGATAGTTAAAAAAATTAAGGGTATTAAAGTAATAAGGCATCCTTGTAATAAAGGGTATGGCGCTGCTCTTAAGACAGGAATTAGGAATGCAGCTTATCAAACTGTTGTTTTAATGGATGGAGACGGGCAGCACAATCCCAAATATATTAAAGAACTTGTCAGCTTGATTGGTGATTATGACATGGTTGTGGGAGCTCGCTCAAAAGATTCTCAAATTTCTTTTTTCCGGCAAATGGGGAAAAGAGTTTTAACTTGGCTGGCAAATTATCTTTCAAATACTAAAATTCCAGACCTTAACTCAGGATTTAGAGCAATAAAGAAGGACATAGCTCTTAAATTTATGCATATTTTACCTAATACCTTTTCTTTTACAACCACGATTACTTTAGCTTTATTAAAGGATGGATATAATGTTAAGTATGTTCCTGTTCAAGCAGTTAAAAGAATTGGAAAAAGCAAACTCAAGCCTTTCAGGAATGGTTTTGAATTTATTTTACTTATCTTAAGAACAATAGTATTGTTTGATCCTTTAAAGGTTTTTTTACCTATTAGCTTATTATTTTTAGGAGTAGGGAGTTTAGATGCTTTATATTATCTTATTTTTTATACCAGTGTTTCTAAATCCGCTTTACTTTTAATATTTTCTGGCTTGCTAATTTTTTGCTTTGGTCTTTTAGCAGATCAAATTTCTGCTCTTCGGAGAGAAATCAAGTGAAAATTCTTCTTATATATCCTCCTGAAAAAAATATGATTAAAACTAATGTGCCTACCTTTGTTGAACAAGAAAAAGGTTTTTACCCTCCTCTTGGTTTACTTTATGTAGCTGCATATATTAGGAATCATACCCACTATCAAATAGATATTTTAGATGCTAACTTAGAGCGACTGGATTTTGACGAAATTGAGAGAGAAGTTAAAAGGCGCTCACCAGATATAGTCGGGATTCAAACTTTGACTTTCACTCTTATTGATGTAATTAACACCGCAAAGGCAGTTAAAAGAGTTGGCAAACACATTCATATCAATCTGGGCGGTCCTCATGTAAATATTTACCCGGATGAAAGTATTAGTATTCCTGAAATCGATTCCCTTACTTTAGGAGAGGGAGAAGTTACTTTTACTGAGTTGGTGGATACCCTCAATAAGGGTGGAGATTTGAGTAAGGTGCAAGGAATAGTTTTTAAAAGAGGGGAGCAAATAATTAAAACTCGGAAACGAGGTTTTATCGACAATTTAGATGATTTACCTTTTCCTTCTAGGGAGTTAACTCCTTACAAGAAATATTCCTCTCTTCTAGCGAGGCGTTCGCCAATAACTACAATGATAAGTAGTCGTGGATGTCCTTACTGTTGCCTTTTTTGTGACCGTCCACATCTTGGCAAGAAATTCAGAGCCAGGAGTCCTAAGAATGTTGTTGATGAAATGGAGGAGTGTTTCAAAATAGGAATTAAAGAGTTTTTCTTTTATGATGACACTTTTACCATCGACCGGGAAAGAACTATAGAAATTTGCCGAGAGATAATAAAAAGAGGTTTAGAAGTAGGTTGGGATATTCGAACAAGGGTTGATGCTGTGGATGAAGAAATGCTCAAGATTTTGAAGCAGGCGGGATGTGAAAGGATTCATTATGGTGTTGAAGCAGGAACTCCCGAAATACTTAAAGTTTTAAGGAAGGGTATAAAGCTTGATAAAGCAGTAGAAATTTTCCGAAAAACAAAGGAGTTGGGAATTATAACTCTAGCATATTTTATGATTGGTTCTCCTACTGAAACTAAGGAGCAAATTTTTGAAACATTCGAATTTGCTAAAAAACTCGATCCCGATTTTATTCATCTTTCGGTTACCACACCTTTTCCTGCAACTGACCTTTATCAACTAGGGTTAAAGAAAGGTATTTTTAAGAAAGATTATTGGAGAGAGTTTGCGAAAAATCCTCGAACAGATTTTGTGCCTGAGTTGTGGGAAGAGAATCTTAAAAGAGACGATCTGATGGAGTTATTAAATTATGGATATAAAATTTTTTATCTCCGTTCTCGATATATCTTTAAGAGTTTGTGGCGAGTAAAGTCCTTTAAAGAATTTAAGCAGAAAGCTCTTGCAAGTTTGAAGTTATTTTTTTCTAAACCAGAGCTTAAGGGAGGTTAAAATCGCCACCATCTTTAGAAAAATTAAAGATATTCTTTTTTCACCTTTTTTAGTTTTTTTTCCACCAGATTCGAAAATAATCAGAAAGTTAGGCTTACTAACAACAAAAGAAGCACGCTTACGGGCGGTTTTACCTTTTGTTAGGGGGAAGTTGTTAGATATTGGAGCTGGTGATAACGAATTGGTAAAGAGATATAAAAATGGGATTGGCGTAGATATATATGATTGGGGCGGCGGTGCATTGATTGTTAAGAATAGCGCTAAACTTCCTTTTCCTAATGAGGAATTTGAGACAATAACATTTTTGGCTTCTTTTAATCATATTCCAAACAAGAAGGAAGTAGTGGAAGAAGTCAATCGTTTGTTAAAAAAAGATGGTCAGGTTCTATTAACAATGATAAATCCTCTTATAGGGTTTATCGCTCATAAATTTATTTGGTGGGGGGAACACAAAAAAAGGGGAATGAAGTCAGGAGAAAAATTAGGGATGAGGAAAAAAGAATTGGAAAAATATTTTTTATCGAGCAATTTTGTTTTAGAAAGGACTACTCATTTCTTTTATTTCTTAAATAATTTATATGTTTTTAAAAAGAAGGCGTAAATTATGAAAGTTTTAGGAATTTACGATTCACATAACTGCGGTGCTACCATTGTTGAAGATGGAAAAATTCTAGCTGCAATTGAAGAAGAGAGAATTTCTAGAAACAAAATTGAATTTGGTTTTCCTGAATGTTCTGTCCGAATGGTAATGGAATTATCTAAGTCTTCTTGGAAAGATATCGATGCTATAGCTGTTGCTGGCGTGAGAGACCCTTTTTTCCTGTTTAGATGGAAGGTGGGGAAAATTCGCTTTGAAAGAGAGATTAACCTTAAGTGGCGAATCCAATATTTTATTTGGAGAGCTATTTATCTTCTCAGACAATTTCCCTTAGTGGGGTTATTTGAAAAGTATTTTATAGGAAAATAATTATCTCGAAAATTCGTAAATTGATAGATTTCCCAGAAGAAAGAATTTTTTTGTTGACCATCACTTATCACATGTTGCTTCGGGCTACTATACAAGCGGATTTAAAGAGGCATTAGTTTTTGCAGTTGATGGTTCAGGTGATGGTTATTCAACAACTATTTATTTGGGGAGGGACGGGAGACTAACTTTTTTAGCTGGGGCATCTGAAAAAGCATCTTTAGGAAAATTTTATACTAATGTTACTTTAGGATTGGGTTTCAAAAAATTAAGTGGTTAAGGAAAAGTTATGGGTTTAGCTGCTTATGGAAACTCAGATGTATTTTTTAATGAGATAAGAAATGTTTTAAGGATTAGAGATATTGATAAATTAGAGTTTCGTCATACTGTTGATTTAATTGGAAACAGTTTTGCTAGAAAGATAAGAAAATACGCCGAGCAATATAAGCGGGAAGATATAGCAGCTGCTACTCAAAGGTTACTCGAAGAAATAATGGAGGAAATAGTAAGACATTTTGTTAAAAAAACAGGAGTCGGTAAAGTGGTTTTAAATGGTGGAGTTGCGATGAATGTGAAAATGAATCAGCGTATCCGAGAGTTAAATTGCGTTGAAGATTTATACATCTTTCCAAATATGACAGATGGTGGTCTTTCCGCCGGCGCCGCTTTAGCGGTATATTATCGACTTTCAAAGTCAAATGGAAAAGAGCTAAAAAACTCAAGATTAGCTGATGTTTTTCTGGGTCCAACATATTCGAATATAGAAATTAAAAAGGCAATAGATAAAAAAAGACTAAAGTACCGCTTTTATAAAGATATAGACAAAAAAATTACTAATCTCGTTGCAAATGGATTTATTGTCGCAAGGTTTAAAGGGAGGATGGAGTTTGGACCTAGAGCGTTAGGGAGTAGGACAATTTTAGCTCTTCCTTTTAGACTTGAAATTAAGAGTATCCTGAATGACAGGCTCAAAAGAGATGAATTTATGCCATTTGCCCCTTCTATTCTAGAGAAGTACGCAGTTAATGAATATTTGGCAAATGGAAAGAAAGCCCCTTATATGACAGAAACTTTTATAGTAAAAAACCAATATGTTGATAAATTTCCTGCTGTTATTCATATTGATGGAACTCTTCGTCCTCAAACTGTATCTAGTGATGAAAACCCAGTTTACTATCGATTAGTTAAATTAATAGGAGATTTAACTGGTTATTAATTATATAGTTCTCAATACTAGTTTTAATATGCATGAAGAACCCATTGTTTGTTCTCCAGAAGATGCTTTAAATGCTTTTGCTCAAGGATGTGTAGATTATTTAGCTGTAGGCAATTATCTTTTAAGTTATGAAGATAACAAAGAAAAATTTATAATTTAAAAAGTTTAATACTAAATTTCTAAAAATTATGTGTGGGATTTGTGGCAAGTATTATTTTCAAGAAGACAAGCGGGTTGAAGAAGAGCTTATTAAGCGGATGTGCCAGACACTTGTTCATCGGGGACCTGATGACGAGGGAATTTATGTTGATAGAAACATTGGATTGGGGCATCGGCGCTTAAGCATTATTGACCTCGCTACAGGCAAACAGCCTATTCATAACGAGGATAAATCAATTTGGATTGTTTTTAATGGAGAAATTTACAACTTTTTAGAGCTTCGTTCTTTTCTTGAGAAGAAAGGACATAAATTTTACACTAAAAGCGATACTGAGACAATTGTTCATCTCTATGAAGAAGAAGGAGAGAATTGCATCAAGAAATTAAGGGGTATGTTTGCCTTTGCTCTTTGGGATGAGGGCCAAAAGAAGTTAATTTTAGCTAGAGACAGAGTTGGCAAGAAGCCCCTCTTTTATACCCTTTCCAATAAAACTTTTATTTTTGCTTCAGAGATTAAATCAATTCTTCAAGACCTCTTGATTAAGAAAGAAGTAAGTTTGGAATCTCTTCACTCTTATTTGACCTATGGATATATCCCAGCCCCAGAGACAATATTTAGAGGGATAAAGAAGTTGCCACCAGCTCATTTTCTGATTGTTCAAAAAGGTAGGTTAAGACTTAAGCGTTACTGGGATTTAAATTTTACTAAAAAAATAAATTTAACTGAGCAAGAGATTGTTGAGCAAGTTTATGAACTAGTTAAGGAGGCAGTGAAGATTCGATTGATAAGCGATGTTCCTTTAGGGGCTTTCTTGAGTGGAGGGATTGACTCTTCGATAGTGGTTGCCTTAATGAGCCAGTTAGTATCTGAGCCCGTTAAAACTTTTTCTATCGGTTTTAAAGAAGCATCTTTTGATGAGCTTAAATATGCACAGCTAATTGCTAAACATTTCAGGACTGACCACCATGAATTTATAGTCAAACCTGATGCTTTAACAATTTTACCTGAATTAATTTGGTATTTTGATGAGCCCTTTGCTGATTCTTCAGCTATTCCCACTTACTATGTTGCTAAGATGACCCGTCAGCATGTAACTGTTGCTTTAAATGGGGATGGTGGGGATGAGGCATTTGCTGGTTATGAACGTTATTTTGCTTCAAGGTTAGCTGACTACTACTCCTTAATTCCTGCAGCTTTGCGGGAAAATGTAATCGAGCAGTTAGTTAAGAATTTGCCTGAATCAACAGCTAAAAAGGGCTTTTTTAAGCGATTAAAAAGATTTGTTAAAGCAGCTGGTTTACCTTCAGAGGAAAGATACACTGAATGGATGACTACCTTTAGTGATGAGATGAAATCTTTTCTCTACACCAGTGAATTAAAGGAGAATCTGAGCCATGTTAATTCTAGTTCTTTTTTAAAAAAAGCTTTTGAATCTGCTCAAGCAGGTGATTTTTTAGATAAGCTTCTCTATGTTGATACGGTTACTTACTTACCCAACGATTTGCTAGTTAAAATGGACAGGATGAGTATGGTACACTCTTTAGAAGCCCGCTCGCCCTTCCTTGACCATAAGGTTATGGAGTTTGCTGCAGCTATCCCTCACAATTTAAAACTTAAAAGAATGACTACCAAATATATTTTAAAAAAAGCAATGAAGAATTTGTTGCCTCAAAAGATAATTTCAAGAGGAAAAGCTGGTTTTGGGGTACCAATAGGTGTTTGGTTTAAAGAAGAATTAAAAGAATTTGCTTATCAGATTTTACTCGATAAACGGGCAAGGAAAAGAGGCTATTTTAACTCCAAATTTATTGAGCAGCTTTTAGAAGAGCATATTATGGGAAAGATTGACCACGGAAATCGAATTTGGGCTCTTCTTGTTTTAGAGCTTTGGCACCAAACTTTTATTGACAGAGCTAACTTGGCTGGCCCGTTGATTGTATAAGAAACTAAGACTTACTTAATTTGTTTTATTCTCTTTTATTCTTAAGGTTTGACTATTAGGCTGGTTTGCTTATCAGCATGCTGGTTGAGCAAGAGAAGACATGGCAGAGAAAAACACTTGAGCGGTAGAGGTGATTTTTGTGAGGCGAAAAGGGAAATTTGCCATCAAAAAGCTCATTAATCTTAAAGTAATTCTTTTAATTTTATTTGTTCTTTTCCTTTTTTTTGCTTTAACTTACTCTTTTTGGCTAAGGACAATTGGTGGTTTTTTGATAGTTGAAGATAAGGTGGAAAAGGCTGATTTAATTGTGGTCCTTGGAGGAAAAGCTTTTGAAAGAGCCAGTCATGCTGCTGAACTTTTTAAATCAGGTTTCTCCAAAAGAGTATTAGTATCGGGAGAGCTGGTTCCTGATGAGATAAGAGCAGTTGGTTTATCTTTAACTGAAGCAGAGCTTTCGAGAAATGTGCTGGTTTCAAAAGGAGTTCCTAAGAAATTGATTATTTTAATGAATAAAGGGACAAGCACATTTGAAGAAGCACAAGCTATAAAAGATTTAATGACTAGGCGAAACTACAAATCAGCAATAATTGTTACCTCTCCATTTCACAGCCGGAGAGCTATCCTCACATTTAGATTTGTTTTTCGGGGTAAAGATGTAAAGCTCATGATGAGTCCTTCGAAAGAGAAAAATCTAGCACTAAAAAACTGGTGGACGAGAGAAGAAGATTTGATTGATCTCAATAATGAATATATTAAACTTGGGCTTTATTTCTTTAAGTATTTCATTCACCTTTGAGTCGATTCTGGATGTTGTTTCCTTTTAGAGGCGTTATAGGATACTATAAATCGCTAAGGAGGAAATCGGGGTTGAACGGAGTGAAGATTGGCAAGATGAAGCGGAAGGTGACCTTGAGCATGCTAAAAGTGACATGGAAGGTGGATTTTACAAATTGGGCTTGCTTTTCAGATCAGCAAGCTGGAGGAAAGGCAGTTGGTCAAAGTTAAAATCCTAAGCACTAGGCACCAAATTCTAAACAAGTGCAAAATTCAAATAACCGAAATTCAAAACAAGGTTTGGAACATTTGAATTTAGAATTTTTGGATTTGCGAGCAGGGACTTATAAATTTGCATTTTAGAATTATGTCTCACCTATAATTAGATATATTTTTATAATTCTTTTTAGAGAGTAATTTATATTGTAAAAAGGGGAGAAAAAGATAAAATGTAACTAGCTTCAAAAAGGTGGAGGGAAAATTTGTCAAAGAATCAGAAAAAAAGAAAAGATGTTTTAGCTACCTTGAGATTAGGGAAGACTATTTAAAGTAGCATATTGTTTATTAACAGTGGAGTTACTTGTTAAAGAGTTAGCTAATGTGTTGTGGTATAAAACTAGTCTAGACGAGATATTGTTATCCAATTTGTTGAAAGTATTTTTGATATGAGAATTTTGCAACCTATAACCCAAGAGATAATAAGAGGAGCAGTTCAAAGAGCACGTAATTTAATAATTCTGTTTATGGTTCTTTTTACCTTAGCTATGCTCAAATGTTACCATTATCCCTTTATTACTGGTGATAAAAGATTATATAAGGTATAAGGAAGTTGAAGATAAATTTAGTATCATTTTCATTACTGATTATACTGACTAGATTGCAGGCGCAGGATTCTAGAGAGGAGATAGGATGGCATTTTATTTAGTGACTGGTGGGGCAGGGTTTATTGGTTCCAATATCGTAGCTGAACTTGTAAGAAGAGGAGAAAAAGTTCGAGTTTTTGATAATTTTTCCACTGGTAAGAGGGAAAATATTGCTCAATTTCTTGATCAAATTGAGCTTTTTGAGGGAGATTTGAGAAACATTGACCAACTTCATCAAGCAGTTAAGGGGATAGATTACATTTTACACCAAGCTGCTTTACCATCTGTCCCTCGCTCCATAGAAAATCCTAAAGCAACTCATGAAGTTAATGCCACTGGAACCTTAAATCTTCTTTTAGTGGCTAAGGAAGAGGGGGTCAAAAGGGTCGTTTATGCTTCTTCCTCTTCAATTTACGGAGATAACCCTCTTTTACCAAAGGTTGAAGAAATGGAGCCAAAACCGCTTTCTCCTTATGCAATATCCAAGCTCACTGGTGAATACTACTGCCGAAATTTCTATGCTCTTTATGGCTTGGAGACTGTATGTTTACGCTACTTTAATATTTTTGGACCTCATCAAGATCCAACTTCACAATATTCAGGGGTTATTTCCCTTTTTATTAAAGCTATGCTTGCAAGAAAACCTCCTTGCATCTTTGGCGATGGATTACAGTCACGCGATTTTACTTATGTTTCCAATGTTGTAATTGCTAATTTATTAACGGTAGAAGCAAAAGAAGCAGCTGGCAAAATTTTTAATATTGCTTGTGGCAAGCGATATAGCTTAAGGGAATTAGTTAGTAACTTGAATCGGATTTTAGGAACTAAAATCAAGCCAGTTTATTCTGACCCTCGCCCGGGGGATGTGAGACATTCTCAAGCTGACATTTCCAAAGCTAAAGAAATTTTAAAGTATGAGCCAAAGGTTGATTTTGAAGAAGGGCTAAGAAAAACAGTGGAGTGGTACCGAAGGGAAAAGGGAGACTGGGGCTGACTAATCTAGCCCTTGACAGGTCTCCTTGTGCTCGAGTGGAGGCAAATAAGCGACAGGCCCATCTGCTTGCAAGCAGGCAATTGAGCGCTTAATCATAACAGCCAAAAGAGATATAAGATGTTATGATGGATAAAATAAAAGTGATAAGGATTATTACCCGACTTAATATTGGAGGACCTGCTATTCATGTAGTTCTTTTGACTGAAAGGTTAAATGAGAAATTTAAATCGGTGCTTGTTTCGGGCGTGGAGGCTCCTTATGAAGGAAATATGCTCGAATTAATGAAAGAAAAGAAAGTAAAACCAATACTAATACCTCAGCTAGGCCGGGAAATTAATTTTTTAAGGGATTTTATCACATTTTTTAAACTTTATCATCTCATCAAGAAGGAGAAGCCTCAAATTGTTCATACCCATACCGCTAAGGCGGGAGTGTTAGGGAGACTGGCTGCTAAATTAGCTGGTGTTCCTATCATTCTTCATACATTTCATGGCCACGTTTTTCATAGTTATTTTAACCCTTTTAAGACGAAGGTTTTTATTTTGATTGAAAAGTTTTTAAGCTGTTTTACTGATAAGGTTGTGACAGTTAGTAAAGGGATAAAAAAAGAGTTAGTCAGTTTTAATATTGCTCCCGCGAAGAAAATAGCAGTTATTCCTCTCGGCTTTGAGCTTGAGAAATTCCTTAAGTCAGGTGAAGACCAATTTCGGGATGAGCTTAACATTTCGCCCCAAGTCCCATTCATTGGAATTATTGGTCGCTTGACACCAGTAAAAAACCACAAGTTATTTTTTGATGCAGCTAGGAAGGTTTTGGAGAGTTTTCCAAAAGCTCAATTTGTGGTGGTAGGTGATGGTGAGTTAAGGGAAGAGCTAATAGAATATGTTAAAAGTTTGGGAATTGAAGAAAATGTTATTTTTACTGGTTGGCGCAGTGATCTTCCGCAAATATATTCGAGCTTAGACATTGTTGTTGTTTCTTCTCTTAATGAAGGGACACCAGTTTCAATTATTGAGGCAATGGCTTCTTCTAAACCAGTGGTTGCAACTAGGGTTGGAGGGGTTCCTGATGTCGTAGTGCACCAAGAAACAGGAATTTTAGTTAATTCTCTTGACATTGATGGAATGGCTAAAGCAATTAACTTTTTGCTTGATAATCCTGAAGTTAGAAAAGAAATGGGGAAAAAAGGGCGTCAAATTGCTTTGGAAAAATACGATATTAAAAAACTTATCTCTAATATAAAGAAGCTTTATCAATCTTTGTTAGATTCAAAGGAATATTATGAATAGATTGGTGAATAAGTTGAGTGAAAGAATTACCTTCGAGAAAACCTTTAGGTATCTTTTTTTTCTCCTTTTTGTTTTTATGCTGTCTCCTTTCAATGCTGGGGGAGGTGATTATTATCTTACTCGAGCTATTTTATATTTCAGTTTAACCTTTTTGGTTACTTTGTGGTTGGCAATTTCTCAATTGAGAAGAGAATTTCCCTTGAGGAAAACTGGACTTGAATTCCCCATTTCCCTTTTTCTTATTGCAGTTTTCCTCTCTTTCCTTTCTTTATCTAGCACAAGCTCTAAACTTGATGGCTTTTTTCTTTTTTTAAGTTACTTTGCTATCTTTTATTTAGGCATTGCTCTCTTCAAAAATTATGAGGAAAGCAAGTTTTTCTTGAAAATTTTGACTTCTTTAGGGCTTTTTCTAGTTTTTGTCTCTCTTTATCAAAAAAATAATCAAATAGACTATCTTTATGACTTTTTCGTTCGAGAGAGGCTTCATCTTGAAGTTTCCCAAAGAGCTTTTGCTATCTTCACCAATCCAAATAATTTTGCTTCCTTATTGATTTTAATCATTCCTTTGAGCTTATTTCTTTGCTTAAATGGAGAAACGAAGGTTGAGAGAATTCTTTTTGCTCTAGCTTTCTTTCTCTTATTCCTTGGTTTAGTTTTGACTTTTTCGAGAGGTGGCTATATTTCTTTTACCATTAGTCTTTTTATCTTTTTAATTAGTGTCACTTTTAAAAAGACAAATAAAGGTAAAGTGACAAAGTTTTTAATTTTTTTCTCCCCCATTTTTCTTAGCTTCATAATAACTTATTTCGCATTTCAACCAAGCTTTTTAAAAATTTTTTCTTTAACTCTCGATTCGAGTGTTAAACATCGTCTTTTCCTTTGGCTAGGGGCTTTTAAGATGATTTCCCACAATTCTTTAATTGGAGGGGGAATTGGGACTTTTGCTCGACTGTTACCTCTTTATCAATTTCAAGGAGCATATTCACGGTGGTCACATAATACTTATCTCCAAATCTTAGCTGAAACGGGAGTTATTGGTGGAATAGGGTTTTTATCTCTTCTTTTTTTAATCTTTTTAAAAGGAATTAATCTTTGGAGTTTAAAGAAAAGAGGGAAAGAATATCAATTAGCAATAGCTTTTTTAGCTAGCATTGTCGGTTTTTCCTTTCATAACTTTAATGACTCAAGTCTTTACATCCCAGCGGTTGGTATTGTTTTTTGGATAATTTTAGGGCAGTTTGCTTCTTTAAGCTGGCTTCAAGAAAAAACCCAGCCTTATCGACTTATCAAAGTAAAAGGTAAGCTAAAAGAAAGGCGTTTATCAGCTATTCCTTTTCTTGTCGGCTTCTTGGTTTTTCTCTTTTTCTTTTCTTCCTTTCGAGCAGAGCTTTATGGGCGAAGAGGTCGAAGTTTTTTAAAAGGAGGAAGAATTGTTGAAGCAAAGAAACTTTTAGAAAAAGCAATTCAGCTTAATCCAATTAATACCAGATATAAAGTAGATTTAGCTGAAACATATTTTCGCTTAGGAAAGTCCTCGAATGATCCTTCCTTTCTTTATTCTTCAATTTATTTGCTGGAAAAGGCTGTTGCTCTTGACCCACTCGAACCTGAATATCATTTGAAGTTGGGTATCCACTATGCTACTGCTCAACGGTTGAATGAAGCGGAGAGAGAGCTAATAATGGCAAGATCTCTTTACCCTAATGACCCTTTATATTCTCTTTGGCTAGCTGATTTTTATGATTCAATTGGGAGGGAGGAAGAAGCAATAAAAGCTTATAGTGAAGGGATAAAACTTTTAAAGTACAAAGAATTTTGGTCAGGAGTTGTCCGTAACATCCTCAATGATGTTGGAGGATGCTTTTGGGGAAGGGGTAAAATTTATTTAAAAAGAAGGGAGTATGAAAAGGCGAAAAGCGACTTTGAGAATTTGTTAAAAATTAGCCAAAAAGCAGAAGGGTATTATTATTTAAGCTTAGCTTATCTTGGTCTCAATGAGAAAGTGAAAGCTCAGGAAAATCTTGAGAAAGCATTAGCTATTAATCCTAATTTTAAAGAAGCTCAAGAAAAACTTTATCAATTAAAGCGCTAAAACTTGTTTTTTACCGCTAAGTGCTTACAGTTTTTAATGTTTGACGGTTATCAAAGAGTTTAGATAGAATTTAAAAAGCAAATTTAGTTTATTTTATATAAATCTTGAAAAGAGGTAAATCTTGGAAGTTTTGATAACTGGAGGAGCTGGCTTTATCGGCTCTCATTTAGCTGAAGCTTTAATTGCTCAAGGTCACTCGGTAATTGCTTTAGACAATCTTTCAACTGGTCGAATTGAAAACGTTAAACATCTTGATGGCAACTCCTCTTTTCAATTGGTTATTGGTTCAATCCTTGATGAGTTTTTAGTTGATAAGCTAGTTGAGAGGTGCGATATTATCTATCATTTAGCTGCAGCGGTTGGGGTTAAATTAATTGTTGAGCATCCTTTAGAATCAATGACAACCAATATTAAAGGAAGTGAAATTGTTTTTTCAATGGCTCACCGCTATCGAAAAAAAGTTTTGGTTACTTCTAGCTCTGAGATTTACGGGAAAAATACCCAAGGTCCTTTAAAAGAAGATGACGATCGGATTTTAGGTTCTCCCTTAAAAAGCCGCTGGAGTTATTCGACCTCAAAAGCGGTGGATGAAATTTTAGCTTATATTTATTGGAAGGAAATGAATCTCCCCACCGTTATTGTTAGGCTTTTTAATGTCGTTGGTCCGAGGCAAACAGGTGCTTATGGAATGGTTGTTCCTCGATTTGTTGAGCAAGCACTGAAAAATGAGCCTTTAACTGTTTATGGTAGCGGTGAACAGTCAAGATGTTTTCTTTATGTTAGTGATGCGGTTAAAGGGTTAATACAGCTGATGGAGCACCCACAAGCAGTAGGAGGAGTCTTTAATTTAGGAAGTCAAGAAGAGATTTCAATTAAAGACTTGGCTAGGAAGGTAATAGAGATTGTGGGGAGTAACTCAGAAATTAAATATGTTCCTTACGAAGAAGCTTATGAAGAAGGTTTTGAGGATATGGAAAGGAGAATACCGGACATTTCTCGGGTTCGAAGCTTAATAGGATTTCAACCAACCGTTAATTTGGAAGAGGTAATTAAGATAATGGTTGAAGAGAAAAGGAAAGAACTTTTTGAGCAAGGATAGCTTCGATGATTGAGCAATACTTTTTAGCTTTTTTCTTAACTTTTTTATTAACTTATATAACTACTCCCATAGCCCGTCAAATTGCTCTCAAATTAAAGATTCTTGACCACCCAGCTAATGGAAAAATTCATACTGACCCAATGCCTTACCTTGGGGGAATGGCTATTGCAATATCATTAATTTTTGCCATTATTTTTTCTTTTAAACCTTTATTTGAGCTTTCAATGATTTTAGCCTTAGGGATGATAATTGCTATTATTGGCTTAATTGATGATTATAAACCAATAAACCCACAGTTAAAATTAGTTTCTCAAATTCTCGTGGCTAGTGGCATTTATTTTCTTGGAATCAAAGTTCGGTTGTTTAATTTCTGGCTCTTGGATTTTTTCATAACTCTCTTTTGGATTGTCGGGATAATAAATGCTTTAAATCTTTTAGATAATATGGACGGGCTTTCAGCAGGTATTTCAGCTATTGCCTCATTTTTTTTCTTCCTTATCGCAGCTTTAAATGAACAATATTTGGTTGCTACTCTCTCAGCTGCTTTATGCGGAGCTAGCTTGGCTTTTTTAAAATATAACTTTAAACCAGCTATTATCTTTATGGGTGATGCAGGAAGCATGTTTCTAGGATTAATCTTAGCTGTAATCGGAATTAAGCTTAGGTTTTCTAATATCAATTTAATTACCTTCGGTGTTCCCATCCTCGTTTTGGGAGTGCCTATCTTTGACACTACTTTAGTAACTTTTTCCCGAAAGTTAAAGGGCAAATCAATTTACGAGGGAGGTAAAGACCACTGTTCTCATCGCTTAGTTAATTTGGGATTAAAAGAGTGGCAGGCAGTTTCTATTCTTTATCTTGTGGCGGGGAGCCTTGGCTTCCTTGCTCTTGTCTTAGCTTCGGCTAGTTTGCTTCAAGCAATTGGCATCTTAGGAGCGATAATTCTTTTAGGCATAGCTGGTGAAATTTTGTTTTTGAAGGTTCAAACTTAAGTTCTTTAGCTTGGAGAGGGTTGATGAATCATTATCCACGGGTGGTAAAGGTTGATAGTGAAGCTGAGATTAAAAAAGAGTTATCTCGGATTAAAGTTGATGCTCCAGGAATTGAGATTATGTCTCGGAAAGGGATTTTCCGAGCGATTAAAGTAGAAGCTCTTGATATAAAGGCTGCTCTCATTCTTAAACAAGAAATGCTTGCTCGTGGTGGAGAAGCTGCTATTTCACGAGGAACTTTTACTCTTAAAGAAAAGAAAACTGATCTTCTTTTACTCGGCACTTTAACTCAACTTGAGAATCTTTGTGAAAAGTTAAGTGGGCAATATTTTAACCTTCCCACTCTGGCTTTGGAGATAAAAAATGCCCTTAAAAATTTTGCTAACTTTCCTTCACCTTTAAAAGGAAAAGGTTTTAAATTTGATTTTTCTAAAAAAACATACATAATGGGGATTTTAAATGTTACCCCTGATTCTTTCTCTGACGGCGGAAAGTTTTTCTCGAAAAATTTAGCAATTGAGCATGGCTTAGAGATGGCTGAAGAAGGAGCAGACATCATCGATGTGGGTGGAGAATCAACTCGCCCTGGCTCAGAACCTATCTCCCTAGATGAAGAACTTAATCGAGTTATTCCAGTAATCGAAGGAATTAGAAAGTCAAAAAAGATTCCTATCTCTATCGATACTTATAAGCCTGAAGTTGCCAAAGCTGCCCTTGAGGCTGGAGCTTCGATGATTAATGATATTTATGGTTTAAGGTTTCCAAGGATGCTTGAGCTGGTAGCAGAAGAAGGAGTTCCTATTGTGATTATGCATATGAAAGGGACACCCAAAGATATGCAACAAAATCCAGTTTATGAAGATGTTATTTCTGAGATTTATCGCTTTCTGAGCGACCAAGTAAAGAAGGCTACTGATGGAGGAGTTAGAAAGGAAAGTATTATTATCGATCCAGGTATTGGCTTTGGCAAAACAAAAGAGCACAACTTAGAGCTGATTAGAAGATTATCTGAATTTAAAAGTTTGGGGCAACCTATTCTAGTTGGGCCTTCTCGAAAATCTTTCATTGGCTTTACTCTAAACCTTCCCGTCGAGGAGAGATTGGAAGGAACCATTGCTGTATCAACCTTGGCAATTTGGGAAGGTGCAAACATCTTAAGACTCCACGACGTTAAGGAAGGAGTACGAGCTGCTAGAATGGCTGATGCCATCTTGAGAAGCAGGTAACAAGTAACAGGTAGGATAAAAATAAATATTTCCTATCTCTTAACTCTTATTTGATCCTGTTTTATGAGTGAGTAGGTGATATAATTAAGGAAAATAGTTAAAGGAGAGAGGTTAAGATGGATTGCCCTCGGTGTGGTACCCCAATTCCTGAGGAAGAAAAAAATTTTTGCCCCTTTTGCTTTTATGTAGTTGAGTCAAGAGAATCTCCTAAAGCAGAAGAGAAGCTAACCGAAACTCCATTGACTGAGCCTTCTTTATCTCTTGATTCCTTACCTTCAACCTCTAATGCGGGAAGAGAAGAAAAAGAAGAGTTAAAAACAGTTAATGTTTTTGGAGTAAAACTTAAAGTTAAAAAAAGAGGGTGGACTGATATTCTTTCAATGGATATTAAGGATGCCTTAACCGGTAACTTTCAGATAAGTCGGAGAAAAGAGAAAGCCCCACTCCCCAGTGACATTGGCGAAATCCCCTCAATTACTGAATTGAAATCTGAGGAAGAATATAATTCTTACATTGATTCCTTAGGTAAGAGCCTTGGCTTTGAGGTAGAAGCGGGTTTCTGGATAGCAAGGAATGCTCGAAAGATATGGGTAAGACCTCTTCTTAAAGATTTTGAGTTTGAAGAAGCAATGACTTTTCTTTCTAAGCTGTCAGAGAATTTAAAATCATTTTCTGAACCAGTTACAGCTTTAATGGTTGTTCCTACACCTTCACAAGAAGGTATTTTTGTTGCAGCAATTAGAAAGTCCCAGGTTCAGCATCGGGTTAATGTGATTTCTTATAAAGATTTGCGTCAACTTGTACTTTTAAAAGAGAGCGGTTATTTGAAGCATGATAAAATTTTAAGTTTACTTTTACCTCTGGCTAACTTGGACTTAGGTCAGCTTATTAAAATCATCAAGGAAGTTGCCCGCGGGCCTCTTTAATTATTTCTTTACCTCCAGGATAGGGATAAGCAAAAAAGCTAAAGTAATGGGGAGAAGTAATCTTTTTACTATTTTTCTCCAAGGGAAAGGAGTTATTTTAAGAAAAGAGAAGATGAGGTAATACCCACCTACTAGGAGAGAGATTCCCAAGATTACTCCAACAAGCCGCCCCAACCACCTTCTTTTCATTATAGTAGCTGGTAAACTAATTAAAGCTGCTGCTAAAGCCCAAAGGAGAATTTGACTCCAAAGGAGGGGTTCTTTAATAAAAGGCTTAATTAAAACTTTAAAGCTCTCAAAGATACTCATTTGAGGATTTAACTTAGGGTATCCTAAGAAATTGTTTTTAAGGGGTATATAGCGAAGAGTTTGAGCTAACCGTAAGTCAAAAATTTCAGTAAAGAGGATGCCGAAGGCTCCGAGGAGAAAAGCAATTCCTGGTGAACAAATAAGCCCAATAAGAAATGGAAAAAAGAAGTCAAGTTTTAATGAGGAGAAAGGGAAAGAAAGGAAAGGAAGAGCAGCCCAAGATGGTTCTTCCTCAGTGAAAATGGCGCAATAAAGAAAAAGCAAAAATGTTCCTAAGATTCCATAAAGAAGTGATTGGGAAAAAAGGGGAGGAAGAAAGGAAGCAGCTGTAAGCCAAAGAGCTGCAATGGGATAAAAAAGTGAGATAGAAAAAAGGGTTGCAGGAATAAGATAGTTAAGCTCTTTAGGATAAAAAGCAGTTTTTGGCAATCCTGTAAAAGAGATTAAAGCAAGAGAAATGGCAAGGAAAAGATTTTTAAGTAATCTTTCCCTTTTCCTTAAAAACTTGCTTACTGAGAGACGCATTTCTTCAAATGGTGTTCTTTCTTCTTTTAAGACAACTTCTTCACCTGGGAAAATTTCAATAACTGGTTTTAAAATATCTTCAAAAGAACCACTTTTTATCTGAAAATCTTCGAGTTTTTCTCTAAACTCGCGGGCAGTTTGAAATCTTGTGTCAGGGTCTTTAGCGATTGATTTTAAAATAAGACTATCTAACTCTTGAGGGATAGAAGGATTAATTGTGCTAGGGGGAGGTGGGTTTAAGTTTAAAATTTTCATGGCTGTTTCTTTTAAGGTTTCAGCAAAAAGCGGATTTTTACCTGTTAACATTTCATAAAGGACAACGCCAGTGGAGAAAATATCAGTTGTTTCATCAACGAATCTTCCTGTTACTTGTTCTGGGGACATATAACCAAGAGTCCCAACGATTCTTCTCTCATGAATACTCCGACTAATTAAACGAGCAATACCAAAATCTGTCAATTTTACTCTCCCATCCTTTAAAACCATAATATTTTCAGGCTTAATATCTCGATGAATGATTTCAAAGGAGTGAGCGTAATCAAGGGCATCACAAACTTGAATCGCAATAGCTAATATTTGGGAGAGAGTTAAAGGTTGTTTCTTTAAAATTTGACGAAGGGTAATTCCATCAAGGAACTCCATAATAATGTAGTAGTTTTTTTCCGTTTCTTCAAATTCATAAACCGTAACGATATTGGGATGATTAAGATTAGCAATAGTTCGTAATTCTCTTAAGACCCTAGGAGCAGTCACGGGAGTAGCAGGAATTTCTTTAATAGCAACTTCACGTCCAATTTTATTATCGAAAGCCTTAAAAACTTTCCCTGAAGCTCCTTCACCGATCTTACTTAATATTCGATAACGCCCAAGGAGAAGTTCTTCCATTTTCTTTAGAATTCCTTCTTATTTTCTCATAAAATCGCTTTATCTTAAAAGCTTTACCTTATTCTAAGGATTTATGATTAATTAATTAGTTATTATTAGCTTTTTGAATATTAACATTTTGGCTAATAGTTTGTCATTAATTTTTCAAGAAGGTAAAATTGATACAAAATTCTGATGGGAAATTATGGGAATGGAGAAACTTAATCTTTTTCAAAAGTTTTGTCTTCTTTTTTATTTTATCCTTTTTGCTTTAATCTTATCGATTGGAGTAATTTTATATACAATGCAATCTTCTTTCTGCAATACCTGCCATGAAATGAGGAAAGATTATCAAGCTTGGGAAAGCTCTTCCCACCAAGAGATTAATTGCGTTTCCTGTCATATTGAGCCAGGAGTTTTAAATTTATTGATTCACAAACTGGCGACCCTTAAAGAACTTTATAATCATTTTAGAGGTTTTGAAGAACCAATAAATAAAAATAGTGAACTTAGTAAGAAACTACCTGAGAATAACTGTCTTAATTGCCACTCTCTTGTTAAAGTAACTCCCCGGGAAGGGATGATTATCAACCACGATGCTCATAAGGGTAAGTTAACTTGTGCTTATTGCCATAATCGAGTGGGTCATCCTGGGATGGATGGTTATTACAATCGGATGAAAATGAGTGAGTGTATGAAATGTCATGATGGGAAAAAGGCTCCTCGGGAATGTAATGTTTGTCATACTTCGGAATTTAAAATTACACCTAAGAGTCATGATATCTTAGATTGGAGAAGAAAACATGGGAAGAAAGCTAAGAAAGATGACAAACCTTGTCTTTTTTGTCATTATGAGAAAAAAGATTGTTTAGCTTGTCACGGGATGGAAATGCCTCATATTTCTAATTGGATTCGTTTACACCAAAGAGAAAAGAGATTATTTGGTTTGTGCAAGAAGTGCCACCCCGACCCTTATTATTGTGAGAAGTGTCATCATCCAGGTTATGACCCGAAGAGAGAGTCGTGGCGAAGCGTCCATCGACGCACGGTTGGGAGAATAGGAAATTCTCATTGTCTTTTGTGTCACAAGTCTTCATATTGTTTGAGCTGTCATGGGAGAAGATAAAGGAAAGTGGTAAGTCGGTGAGGCGAGTGCGGTGGGAATTTATTTAGGGTTAGGGTCAAATTTAGGAGATAAAAAAGGAAATTTAAAGAAAGCTCTTGAGCTTCTTTCTCAATCAGGAATCAAGATAGAGAAAAAATCCTCTCTTTATCAAACAAAACCTTATGGTTGTCTTGAGCAGGAAGACTTTTACAATATTGTTATTAAAGTTGAGACTTCCCTTTCACCTCAAGAACTTTTAAAGCTTTGTCAAAAGATTGAGAAAAAAATGGGACGTCAAAGAACTATTCGCTGGGGACCTCGCCTTATCGATATTGATATCTTACTTTATGAAGATTTATCTCTTGATGAAAAAAATTTAGCTCTTCCTCATCCTGGTTTATTTAAACGGAGTTTTGTTCTTCTTCCTCTAGTTGAAATTTTTTCTCCAAAGTTGTCTCCCTTTGAAAAAAAATTAGTCCAAAAAGCAATGGAACTCAAGTTAAAAGAAGGTGAAATAAAGAAGATTGGAAAGATTTAACCTTCTCTTCCTTGACAATTCCTTTCTTCTTCATTAATTTTATTGAGGAATTGCCATCTCGCTTATGGATAGGAGCTCCGTTAGTGAATGAAGAAGACAAAGCTGAAGGTAGTCACAGGCGGTCTTCCAAGTCTAAAAAAAGCTGTTGAACAAGGGGTTGATGGTGTTTACACTAGTTTAAGTTTGCCAATTAGTATTTACCATTTCTCTGGCTCGAAACTCTCGCTAGGTGATCTCAAAGCAGGGATAGATTATGCTCATTCAAAAAAGGTTGAAATTTGCCTTATCCTTGACCTTTTCCCCCAATTTCTCCAAATTGATGAGTGTTTTAAGGCTATTGAAACAGCTTATCATCTAAAAATGGATGGAATTATCCTAGCTGATTTAGCTCTTCTCAAATATACTTCGGAGAATTTTCCCAGCTTACCTATTTGGCTTAGCGCTCGGGCTGGAGCTTCTAATTTAGAATCGATAAAGTTATTTGAGAGAAAGTTTAAGATTAAAGGAGTTATTCTTCCACAAGTTTTAACCCTTGATGAAATTAAAGAAATTAGAGACTTTTCCAATCTTGAGTTAGAAGTATTTGTTTTTGGTCCTATTTGTATTAATTATGAAGGCCGATGTCTTCTTTCTTCTTATTTCACAAATATTTCTGATAATAGTTTAAGTCTTTGTTCTCCTACTGAGTTAGTTGAATTAGGGAATGAAGATGGGATTTTAAAAATGAGACTTAATGGCTATCTCTTAAATGAACTTTCACCTGAAGAACTTTGTTATTATCCAACTCCCTGTCGGGGAAAATATTTCAATCTTTTCACAGGTGAAAAGGGTTATTCTTTTCAAAGTCCTCTTTTGCTTAATGCTTTATCTATCTTTCCTCAACTTATTAAAACAGGGATTGACACTGTTATTATTGAGGGTCGCCAAGGCTCAAAAAGGTTCATTAAAGAATCTACCTTTATTTTTCAGCAAGCACTCAAAGTTTACTTTGATAACCCTGCTACTTATAAGGTGGAGGAAGTTTGGCAAAAAAGGCTTGATGCCCTTTTTGCCCGAGAAAAATTTACTTTAGGTTGTTTTTTAACTAAATGAAGATATCAATTGGTCCTATTCCCACCAATTTTGGGGAGGAAAAGTTAATCCATTTTTATCAAGAAGTTGCCTCTTTACCTCAAGTTGGAAGAGTTTATGTTGGTGAGATTGGCTGTAGCAAGAGGGAGGTTTTAGATAGAAAACTTTTTTCAAGAATAAGAGATTTCTTAGAGAGAGGAGGTAAAGAGGTTATTTTTTCAACTCAAGTTTTGGCTACCACAAAAGAAGACTTTAAAAGAAATAACCGACTTATGAAACTAGCGGATGGAGTAGAAGTCAACAGCCTTGGTTTTTTAAATTTTATTCAAAGGCAGTATTACCAAATGCCTTTGACTATAGGTCCAACTTTGAATATTTATAATCCCATCGATGCTGAAATTTTAGCAAGTTGGGGAGCGAGTCAAGTAGTTTTAGGTTTTGACCTTAATTTTGAATCTTTAAAAAAAGTAGCAAAATCTTTAAAAGTTCCCTTGGAGTTGCCTGTTTATGGGCATTTTCCTTTAGCTTATTCTTGGTGCTGTTTTACGGCCAAAGCTTTTGGGAGAGAAAGAAAAACTTGTGGCTTTGCTTGTTATAAAGTTAAAGAGATGTTATTAGAAAACTTAGAGAGAAAAACTCTTTTTTTAGTCAATGGAACGGTTATTTATAGTGGCAAAGTTTTTTCTCTTTTATCACACTTACCAGAGATAGAAGCACTAGGGATAAAATATCTTAGAGTTTACCCCTTAATAGAAAAGGTAAGAGAGATAGTTGAAACTATTGATGGTGCTATTAGTAAAAAAATTCCTTTAAGCAAAGCAAAAAAAATTCTTTTTTCTTTAAGCAACAAGAAGTTAAAATCTCAACCAATGGTAAGGAAATATGATTGAAAAATTACGAGAAAAATTAGTTCTTTTTGCTATCTCATCTCTTAATAAGAATAAAGATTTCAGTAAGAATTTGCAATTAATTGAGGGGGAAGTTTTAGCTTTTTCATTTAAAGGCTCATCTCAATTGTTTTATTTTAAAATTGAAAAAGGAGGGCTATCAAGAGTGTTTGATGCAAAGCCAAGGGTAATTTTTTCAGGTTCTGGTTTGAGGTTTTTGCTGCTTTATTTAGGTTTTTTAGATTTTGATCCCCTTTTTTTTCAAAGGAAAATTTCTGTTAGTGGTTCTCTCTCAACGGTTCTTATCTTGAAGAATGCTTTTGATTATTATTTAAGATGAGGGTAAAAACTAGTTCTTTCATTTTTTTTAAAACAACAAAAAGATTTCTCTTCTTTTTTATTCTCTTTCTCTTCTTTTTTTTCTTATCTTTTGCTTGTGCTGGTAAGCAAAGGAAACCTTTTTTAAAAGAAGAATTAAAGGAAGCTAAAGAAAAAAAGGAAGAGGAGTTAAAAAAGGGATATTTCCCTATGCCTAATTTGTTAGGTAAGACATTAAATGAAGCTCAAATTATTTGTAAAGACCTTAATTTAAAGCTCAAGTGGGAAGAAAACTTGGGGCGGGAGAGTCATTTAATTGTTTGGCAGATGCCTTCTTCAGGTGAGTTAGTTAAAGAGGGATGGGTAGTTTGGATAATTGGGGAAGAAAGCGAGATTAAAGTTAGAGCTAGCGTCACCATTCCTGATAGTGATACTTCCAATGAGAAAATGGTTTTTGAGAAGGTAAGAAAGGAAAAAATTAGAGAAAAGAAAAGCTCATATGTTGTTTGCTTAGACCCCGGTCATCAAAGAAAGGCTAATTTGGAACTTGAACCAATAGGTCCAGGTTCCCCTGTTATGAAAGAAAAATGCCGAGGGGGAACGAAAGGAGTTTTAACTAAAAAACCTGAATCTCAAGTGAATTTGGAAATCGCTTTAAAGCTAAAGGAGGTTTTAGAAAGGGAAAAGGTTAAGGTAGTGATGACTAGAACTTCTGATAATGTCAATTTGAGCAATGTTCAAAGAGCCGCCATAGCAAATAAACATAGAGTTCAAATCTTTGTGAGGATACATGCTGACGGTAGCCTTAATTCATCTCAAAGAGGTGCCTCAACTTTATATCCAGCTAGAAACAAATGGACTGAATTGTTTTATCAGGCGAGCTTTAAGGCAGCTAAACTTGTTCAAAGTGAGTTAGTTAAGTCTACTGGTTTAAAAGATAATGGATTAGTTGCTCGTTCCGACCTTTCAGGCTTTAATTGGTCAAGGGTGCCTGTTATTTTAGTAGAAGTTGGCTTTTTAACCAATCCTGAAGAGGACAGATTATTAAATCAACCTGATTTTCAGAGGAAGATTGCGCAAGGGATAGCTCAGGGCATCTTAAAATTTTTAAGTTTGGGAGATTAATTTTTTAAATTTTTTCGTGACCGAGTTCCAAACAAAGCTAGTTAAAATTCTATTTTTGGCTTCGTTGAACTTTTCCCTTTGAATACTTATACTCAATAGTGATGAGGATGGGGATGGTAGCAGAAAAATTAGATGAGTTTGAGAGAAATGTTCTGGCGACCATAAAAAAGCATAAGATGATTGAGGAAGGTGATTATGTTTTAATTGCTGTTTCCGGAGGTCCTGATTCAACCAGTCTTCTTTATGTTCTTGATGCTTTAGCCCCCATTCTTAAATACTCACTTCACCTTTTTCACCTCGACCATAAAATCAGAGGTGAGAGCTCTCAGGAAGATGCTCTTTTTGTTAGTGCTTTAGCTGATAAGTTGAGGATTCCCAAAAGCATTTTCTCTTTTGATGTCCCAGCTTTTGCTCGACGAAAACATTTGTCTCTAGAAGAAGCAGGGAGGTTGGCTCGGTACAGACTCCTTAGTAAAACTGCTAATGAGCTTAAAGCAACTAAAATTGCTCTAGGTCACCAAGCGGATGACCAAATAGAAACTTTTTTAATGAGGTTAATTCGAGGAACAGGAACGGATGGTTTGGTTGGAATACCTCCAGTGAGAGGCAAAATTATCAGACCCTTGATTGAGATGGAGCGAATAGAGATTGAAAGATATTGTCGCAGGAAAGGAATCTCTTATCGGATTGATGAAACTAATCTTAGCAGTTCAAACTTGAGAAGTAAGATTCGTTATTATTTAATTCCATACCTTGTTGCTTACAATCCCAATTTTAAGAAGAATCTTTCTCAAACAATGGAAATTATCTCCGAAGAGAAAGATTTTTTAGAGGAGATTGCCAAAAGAAAACAATACCAAGTGGTTAAGGAAAGAGAAGGTTTTTATCAAATTTCCATCTCCCCTTTCAAAAAACTTACCAAATCAATCCAGAGAAGAATTTTAAGAAACATAATCAAGGCACTTAAAGAGGATTTGAAGGGGATAGAGTTTAAACACATCGAATCAATTTTAACTGCTTTTTCTCAACCTTCTTCTCACTTCCAGATTGATTTACCATCAAATTTAGTGGCTATTGGGGAATATGGTAATATAATAATAGCTCGAAAAGATTGTTTAAGAAAAAAAATCATCCAACCAATTGAAATTAAAGTGCCTGGCTCAGTCGAGCTTAGTGATTTAAATATTAGTATTCATGCTAAAGTTAAATCTGCTAAAGACTTATCAATCAGCAAAAAGTCATCAAAAGCTTACCTTGATGCTGATAAGGTTAAATTACCTCTTATTTTGAGGAGTCGACTTCCAGGCGATAGATTTGTTCCTTTGGGTATGGATAAGGAAAAAAAACTTCAAGATTTCTTAGTTGATAATAAAGTTCCTTTTAGGGTGCGGGATCAAATTCCTTTAGTAGAATCGAATGGTGAAATAGTTTGGGTGGTTGGATATCGAATTAGTGAAAAATTTAAAGTAACTGATGAAACATCCGAAGTTCTTATCCTCGAGGCCAAAGAGGTAAAAAGAGGGAGAAGTGGAAAAATATCTAGGTGAGATAGTTATTAATCGAAAACAAATTAAGGAGAAGGTTAAAGAGCTAGCAGAGAAAATTTCCCGTGACTATAAGGGGAAATCTATTTTAATTATTGGGATTTTGCGCGGGGCAATAATTTTTTTAGCTGATTTAGTCAGGGAGTTGAAAATCCCACTTGAAATTGACTTTATGGTTGTTTCGAGTTATGGATCATCGACTAAAACTTCAGGGATAGTTAGAATTTTAAAGGATTTAGACCAAGATGTTAAGAATCGTCATTTGCTTTTGGTCGAGGATATCATTGACACTGGCTTGACCTTAAATTATTTAATAAGAAATTTAAAAGCTAGAAATCCAGCTAGTTTAGAGGTATGTGCTTTATTAAGTAAGGAAGGCAAACAAAGAGTCCCTTTGGAGATTAAGTATTTGGGCTTTAGTATTCCTAACTGTTTTGTTGTTGGATATGGGTTAGATTTTAATGAGAAATTCCGGAATCTTCCTGACATTTATTTCCTCAAGGAAGAGGCTATTTCAGAAGGTTAAATTGCTCCTTTCTCCAAATTGTGATAATATTTAGGCTAGAAATTTAAGGGAGTGTTTACTTTGCAAAAGAAATTAAAGAATGTTGCTTTTTACTTTTTGATTGTTATTTTGATTTTGTTCCTTGCTCGCAATAGTTTCTTTAATTCACCTTCTTATAAAAAAGTGACTTTTGACAAGTTTGTGGCTGCGGTAGAGTCAAAGCAAGTCAAGGAAGCTAAGATTTTAGAGAGAGACCATCTAATTAAAGGGAAATATAAAAATGGTGAATTATTTGAGACCAACTATGTTGAAACTTATGATATTGCAGATAAACTTCTGAAACATGGTGTTAAGATTGAAATTGACCCTCAAAATACTATGTGGCTCTCGATTTTAATTAATCTCCTTCCTTTTGGTTTAATTTTTCTTCTTTGGATTTTTATGTTTCAGCAGGTTCAGGGGAGTGGTAATAAGGTAATGTCATTTGGCAAAAGTCGAGCTAGAAAAGCAACGAAAGATTATCCTCGGGTGACTTTTAAAGATGTAGCAGGGCTTGATGAAGCGGTGGAGGAGCTCCAGGAAATTAAGGAATACCTTTCTAATCCAGCAAAATTTCAATCGATGGGTGCAAGGATACCCAAAGGGTTGATTCTTTATGGTCCACCTGGTTCTGGCAAGACTCTTTTAGCTCGTGCTGTAGCCGGAGAGGCAAAAGTACCCTTCTTCTCAATTAGTGGCTCTGAATTTGTTGAAATGTTTGTTGGCGTAGGAGCTTCACGAGTTAGAGACTTATTTGACCAGGCTAAAGCTAATGCTCCCTGTATTATCTTTATCGATGAGATTGATGCGGTAGGGCGGCATCGAGGAGCGGGACTTGGAGGTGGGCATGATGAAAGAGAGCAAACACTTAACCAGCTTTTAGTTGAGATGGATGGATTTGATGTAAAGGACAATATTATTTTAATAGCTGCTACTAATAGACCAGATATCTTAGACCCAGCCCTTTTGCGACCTGGGAGATTTGATCGTCACATTGTTGTTGATCGACCTGACCTTGAAGGGAGAAAAGGCATTTTAAAAGTTCATACTCGGGACAAACCTTTAGATAAAACTGTTGACCTTGAAGTTTTAGCCAGAAGAACCCCTGGCTTTACTGGGGCTGATTTAGCAAATATGGTCAATGAAGCAGCTATTTTGTCTGCTCGTCATGGAAAGAAACAAATTGATATGGTTGAAATGGAAGAGGCAATTGATCGCGTCTTAGCAGGTCCTGAGAGAAGAACTAGAATCATTAGTGAAAAGGAAAAAGAGATTATTGCTTACCATGAATCTGGCCATGCATTAGTTGCTCATATTTTACCTCATACTAATCAAGTTCATAAAATTTCTATTATTCCAAGAGGGAGGGCTCTTGGCTATACATTGACTTTACCTACTGAAGACCGTTATTTGGTTTCTCGTTCTGAACTAATGGATGAGTTGGCAATGCTTCTTGGGGGAAGAGTAGCGGAAATAATGATTTTTAATGATGTTACCACTGGCTCTCAAGATGATTTGGAGAGAGCAACTAAGATTGCTCGAAAAATGGTTTGTGAGTATGGAATGAGTGATAAACTAGGCCCATTAACTTTGGGTCAAAAGCAAGACCTCGTTTTTTTGGGGAAAGATTTGGCAGCTCAACCTGACTACAGTCCTGAAATAGCTTTTGAAATAGATAAGGAGATTAGACGAATTGTTGATGAAGCATTTGAGAAGGCTAAAAATATTTTAGAAGAAAACAAGAAAAAGTTAGACTTAACTGCTAAATATTTAATGGAGAAAGAAACCCTTGATAAGGAGGAGCTTGAAGAACTTTTAGAAAAAGGATACATTTCCAAAGAAGTTAAAGAGAAAACAGTTGAGGTTGAGGAGAAAACTGAGCTACAACTTGAGAGGAAGAAAAAAATTGAGAAAATACCGGGAGAGTTAAGACCTGCTGAAAATTAATAAACTATTTTTTTGACCTTTCCCCTTATTTTAGTCCTATACTTTTAATGGATGGAGAGTACTTTTTTGGATAAGGAAAAGATTGAGCAAGGAGTAAAACTTATTCTCGAGGGAATTGGAGAAGACATAAACCGCTCTAGCTTAAAGGATACTCCAAGACGCGTTGCTAATATGTACGAAGAGATTTTTGGTGGACTTTTCGAAGACCCACTCCAAATTATTGAGCCCAAATTTGCTGAAAATCATGATGAAATGGTTTTAGTTAAAAATATCCCTTTGTATTCAGTTTGTGAACATCATTTAATGCCTTTTATTGGGCAGGCTCATGTGGCTTACATTCCGGCTAAAGATGGGAGAATAACTGGGATAAGTAAACTAGCTAGAGTAGTGGATATTCTTGCTAAAAGACCACAAGTTCAAGAGAGGCTTACTACTGCTATTGCTGAAGTTATTGTTAAAGCGCTAAATCCTCGAGGGGTTCTTGTAGTAGTTGAGGCAGAACACCTTTGTATGAGCATGAGGGGAGTCAATAAGCCAGGTTCAATCACTGTAACTTCTGCAGTCAGGGGAATTTTTAAGAAGAATGAGGCAACTAGAGCTGAAGCAATGAGTTTGATTCGAGATAAAAGATGAACAATGGGATGGGTAAACTCATATGATACTACTTCTTTCTGGGTAATCTTTCTTTTTTTCCTTCTTTTTCCTTTAATTATAAATCCGTGGGGGATGGATATTTTTAATCTTCCCAAGCTTACTTTTTTAGCTTTAACTTGTCTTATTTTGATACTTTTCTTTCTTTTATCTTCACTCCTTAAAGGGAAAATTATTTTTTTTAAAACTCCTCTCATTTCCCCCTTTTTTCTTTATTTTTCTTTAATTTTACTTTCAACCTTATTTTCAATTGACCTCTACCGGAGTCTTTTCGATGTCTATCAGTATCGGGAAGGATTTTTCACTTTCTTTTTCTATTTTTTGCTTTTTTTCTTGGTTAGTCAGGCTTCTTTTGATGAAAGCAAAATTAACCGATTATTTAGAGCTTTACTTTTTTCTTCGGTTTTAGCTTCGGTTTATGGAATTTTTCAGTATTTTAAAATTGATTTTTTAAACTGGAAATCCCTTAATTATCAGGCTTTTTCAACTATGGGCAATCCTACCTATTTTGGGGCCTTTCTTTCTTTAGTTATTCCTCTCTTGATTGGATTTTTTTTTCATTTTTGGATTAAAGAGGGGGGTTTCCTTAAATATTTAGTTTTTCTCTCAATTTTAATTCTCTTTTTAGCTCTTTCTTTGACTTTTTCTCGGGCGGCATGGCTTGGCACGATAGTTGGAATTTTTGTTTTTTTTCTTTTTAAAAAGGAAAGAAAGAAACTCCTTTGGCTTTTTCTCACCTTTGTTTTAATTTTCTTACTTTTATTTCCTTTTCGAAGTGACCTAATAAAGCGAGTCACTTCTCTTAGAGATTGGGAGAAGGAAGCCCGCCTTTATCTTTATCAAATTGCTACCAAGCTGATAGCAAAAAAACCTATCTTGGGTTTTGGACTTGGCTCTTTTTGGACCTTATATTACAAAGAAAGGAGTATTAATTGGGTTAAACATGACCCAGAAAAATATAGTGCTGGGGGGAGAGTGCATAATGATTTGTTAGAAAATGGAATATCCTCTGGACTTTTAGGCATTCTTGCTTATTTTTGGTTTTACCTTAGCTTATTACTTTTTTTATTGAAAAAGATGAAATCCTCTTTAGAAATTGGATTTTTAGCTTCTTTTATTTCTTATTTAACTACTCTTAAATTTAGTTTTACTACTGTAGAGGTCACACCAGTCTTTTGGGTTCTCCTTGGGCTCTCTACTTTCTTATTTACCAGGGAGAAAGTGGATTTTAAATTTAAAGATATGAAATTTTTTCAGCCATTCCAGCCTTTTTTAATTTTTTTCATTTTGCTTGTTTTTTTGGTTGGAGTTTTTCTCACTCCAAGGTCACTTTTAGCTGATACTTATACCGCTAGTGGTTTAAGGGAAGGAAATGTCGCTTCAAAGAAAACAAGAGAATATCTTCTTATGGCGAATCATCTTTCCAATGACTATTTTTATCAGCGCTTTTTAGCTTCTTCTTATTTAAAAGAAGCCTTTGATGAAAGAAATAGAAAACTTTTTGAAAAGGGAGTTAAGGTTTTTCTTGATTCGCTTAAAATGAATAGCTGGGATGCTGAACTCAAATTAGCTGACCTTTATCTTGAGGGGAGTAAAATCTTTGGGGATGAGAAATTGTTGCAAAAAGCTCTTTTCTGGTGCCAAAAAGCTAACCAAGACAATCCTTACCAACCTGAAATTAAAAACCGCTTAGGTGTTTTGTATGCTCGGAGAGGTTTATTTGAGAAGGCTGAAGAGGAATTTAAATTAGCTCTCATGATAGACCCCAATTTTTACGAGGGTCTTTTCAATCTTGGTCTTTTTTATGAAGAAAATGGATTTCTCCTTAAAGCAAAAGAGGCTTTTCAAAAGGTTTTAATTTTGAAACCAAATTTTGAGCCAGCTCTTGATGGCTTAAAAAGAGTTAACAAGAATGAATAAACTTGCAGAAATGACCGATAAACTTATTAGAGTGGGAATTTTTTCTTTAATTTTCTTTTTGCCCTTATTATTTATTCCTAATATTTACGACCAATATCTTTTACCAAAAGTGATATTTTTAAGAATTTTCACCCTATTAATTTTTTTTCTCTTTTTAATAAAATCTTTTGAGCAAAAGGAGATAAGTTTTAACTGGACTCCTTTAACCATTCCCATCCTTTCTTTAGTTTTTATTTCTTTTCTTACTACTCTTTTCTCAAAACATTTCCACACTAGCTTTTATGGAGTTAAAATGCGCTATGATGGCTTTTTAACCTTTCTTTCTTATTCTTTCCTTTATTTTTTAGTTTCTTGCTTTACTTGGAAGGATGAACAAATTAAAAAAATAGCTTATGGGTTGGTTATCTCTGCAACTTTAATCTCAATTTATACAGTTGTTCAATTCTTTGGATATGACCCTTTTTCTAAGGGTGTTATTTTAAATGCTCCTGGTCGTTTCCATGGGACTTTTGAAAGCCCCACTTTTTTAGGGGTTTTCCTAGTGATGGTTTTACCCCTTAATTTAATTTTTTTTAAGGGATTGAGGAAGCTTAAGCCTCTTTTCTTTGTTTTATTTTCTTTATCTTTTTTATTAATCAGTTTTGGTTTGGTTTTGACTCAAACTTTTTCGGCTTGGCTTTCTGCTTTTATTGGATTTTCTTTTCTTTTCTTTTATGGCTTAAAAGGTTGGCGAGAGAGATTTTATCTTATGGTTCTTTTAAGTCTTTTGATTTTTCTTATTTTCCTTAGCTCTTTAAATTTTTTGGTAAAGGAAAAGATTAAATCAGTTCTTTTTAGCTTAATCTTCTCTGACCGAATAAAAATATGGGAGGTCTCTCTTAAAATTTTAAAGGCTGAACCTTTAGGGATTGGGCAAGATGCTTTTGGAATAGCTTTCCCAAAATATAAGGGGGAAAGATGGTTGAAAGAAGTAGCTGAGAAATGGCGAACGACCGATAAAGCTCACAATGATTTTCTACAAGTGGGAACGACCAATGGTTTTATAGGCCTTGCTTTTTATTTATGGATTTGGGTAATTCTCTGGCGCTTACTTCCCTCATTTTTAAAGAAAAACTCTCTTTTAATAGCAATCTTTACCGGTATTTTATCTTTTTTCATTTGGCTTCAGTTTAATTTTACTCAACCATCAGTATCCCCTCTTTTTTGGACTTTTATTGCTTTAATGATGGCTACTTTGGGGAAGCTGAAGAGAATAAAAATTAAATCTTCACCTAGTTTTAAGTTTCCTCTTTATCTTTTCTTTATCTTAATTTTCCTTTTGGCTGCAGCAAAAGGAATAAAGGTTATTTTGGCTGATGAGAATCTTGTTTGGTCATACTTTTACATCAATCAAAATTTGCCGGAAAAGGCTATTTTTCAGGCACAACAAGCAATTAAGAAAAATCCAAGTGAAGACTTATATTATCGGGTTCTCTCCGCTTCCTATTTAAGAACTTCAACTAAAGCAAGGAGTGGTCAAGTTTATTACCTTTCTGCTTTAGAAACTTTAAATAAGGCAATTGAATTAAATCCTTATGAGCCACTTAACTATTTAGGAATGGGAGAGGCTTATCTCTTTTTTGGCTTGGACTACGAGAAAAAGGCTTTAAGGAAAGCAATTTACTGGCTTAAAAAAGCAATTAAGATGGAACCCGAACTTTTGGAAGCTCACTTTGATTTAATTGAGGCTTATAAGCGCGGGGATAGAAAAAAAGAGGCTCTTTCTGAGGTAAAGGAGATTTTAAAATATGACCCTCAAAACCAAAGAGCTTTAAATCTTTTAAGAGAGCTAAGATTGAAGGACTGAACACTGAACAAAGTAGTCTAGATGTGCAATTAATAAATTCTTCTGATGAAAAGAGGGGAGATAAGGTATAATAAGTGAGCAGAGAGCAAATAGGAGGATTGAAGATTTGCTGTTAATTGCTCATTCCTAAATGTTAACTCTCTGGAAAGGGGGATGCATGAAAAGGGAACGGTCGAGAAAGCTTTTTGAGGAAGCTCAAAGGTTTATTCCTGGTGGGGTTAACAGTCCAGTTAGGGCTTTTAAAGGGGTTGGAGGGGAGCCTCTTTTTATAGAAAAAGGAAAAGGCTCAAAGATTTTTGATGTAGATGGGAATGAATATATTGATTATGTCTGCTCCTGGGGACCTTTGATTTTAGGTCACGCTCACCCGGAGGTTGTTAGTGAAGTTCAAAGAGTTATAGAGAAGGGAACAAGTTTTGGAGCTCCAACTGAGCTTGAAGTGGAGATGGCTCATTTGATTGTGGAGATTTTTCCCTCAATTGAGATGGTTAGGATGGTTAGTTCAGGGACAGAAGCAGTGATGAGTGCTATCAGATTAGCTAGAGGTTATACTGGCCGAGAAAAAATTATCAAATTTGAGGGTTGCTATCATGGTCATTCCGATAGTCTTTTAGTTAAAGCTGGCTCAGGCGTTTTAACCTTGGGAATTCCAGGGACTCCTGGTGTTACAGAAGGAACAGCAAAGGATACAATTCTTTTACCTTTTAATGATTTAGAAGCTGTTGAAAGGGTTCTTGTTAAGGAACATGAGGAGATTTCTGCGATTATTTTAGAACCAATAGCTGGCAATATGGGGGTTGTCCCCCCTCTTCCAGGTTTTTTGGAAGGCTTAAGAAAATTAACAAAAGAATATGGTGTTCTTCTTATTTTTGATGAGGTGATAACAGGTTTTAGAGTTGCTCTTAGCGGGGCTCAAGGTCTTTACCAAATTAAACCTGACTTAACTTGTTTAGGAAAAATTATTGGTGGGGGTTTCCCAGTTGGAGCTTTTGGTGGGAAGAAAGAAATAATGGAAAAGATTGCTCCTCTAGGCCCTGTTTATCAAGCTGGAACTTTATCGGGAAATCCAGTAGCTATGGTTGCTGGAATAGCAACTTTAAAAATCTTAGCTCAAAATAGTAATATCTACCAAGTTTTGGAGGAAAAATCAGCTCAGTTAGAAGAAGGCTTAAAAAAATTAGCTGATGATTTTAATGTAAAGACCTGGTTTAATCGAGTTGGTTCCATGATGTGCATGTTCTTTACCGATCAGCCTGTTCAAGATTATCAAACTGCACTTAGTTCTGATGCTCAAAGATATGCTCAATTTTTCTGGCAAATGCTTGAAAGGGGAATTTACTTTGCACCTTCTCAGTTTGAAGCAGCTTTTGTTTCTCTAGCTCATAATGAGGAAGATATTGAAAGAACAGTTGAAGCAGCCCAAAAAGTCTTTGAAAGGATTAAGGATTAAGAAGAGCAAATTTGAAATAATAAATTACAATGTCTTAAAAATCAAACATCTTTTGTTTGAAAAATTGGAAAATTAGAAATGAGATTTTTGATATTCAAATTTAAAAAATTGTAGTCTTTAAATTACTAAAGGAGGGCAAATTAGTTGAAAGGTTTAATTTTATCGGGAGGAACAGGAACACGTTTAAGACCAATAACTCACACTTCAGCCAAACAACTTATTCCAATCGCTAATAAACCAGTCCTTTTTTATGCTATTGAAGCAGTCAGAAATGCAGGGGTGAAGGATATAGGTATCATTATCGGTGAAACTGGTAAAGAGGTAAGAGAAGCCTTAGGTGATGGGAAGGAATTTGGGGTAAAAATTACCTATATTGAACAAGAAGCTCCTCTTGGTTTAGCCCACGCCGTTAAAATAGCTAAAGATTTTTTAGGTGATGATGAATTTGTCATGTTTTTAGGTGACAACATTGTTAAGGATGGGATAAATAATTTAGTTAAAGATTTTAAGAAAAATAAACCAAATTGCCAAATCCTTTTAGCTAATGTTGAGAATCCTGCGAGGTTTGGTGTAGCTCAACTCAAAGACGGAAAAGTTGTCAGATTAATTGAGAAACCAAAAGTACCACCGAGCAACTTGGCTTTAGTTGGTGTTTATATGTTTGATAAGAATATTTTTGAGGCAGTTGAAAAAATCAAACCTTCTTGGCGGGGAGAGTTAGAAATTACTGATGCCATTCAATATCTAATTGATAAGGGCTATAGAGTAGAGCCTCATATAATTGAAGGGTGGTGGAAGGATACAGGGAAACTTGAAGATATTTTAGAAGCCAATCGAATTATGTTAGAAGGTTTGGAGCCCTTTTTAAAAGGGAGAGTTGATAAAAAATCACAAATTATTGGGCGGGTAGCCATTGATGAAGAAGCAGAAATAGTAGGTAGCGTCATAAGAGGACCAGCTATTATTGGAAGGAAAAGTAAGATTTTAAACTCTTATATTGGTCCATTCACCTCAATTTATTACGATGTTTTGGTAGAAAATAGTGAAATAGAACATTCAGTTATTTTGGAGAGAGTAAAGATAAGAAATATAAGTCGAGTTGAAGATAGCTTGATTGGAAGGGATGTTGAGGTAACAAAATCTAAAAGGAAGCCTAAGGCTTATCGTTTTATGCTTGGTGACCAAAGCCATGTCGAAGTCTACTAAAGAGCTGAGGCTTGTAAAAACTAACAACTAAAGTAAAGGGGAATAAAGATGATTGAGGGGGTTAAAGTCAAAAAATTAAAGGTGATTCCTGATGAGCGCGGAAGGTTAATGGAAATTCTCCGAAGTGACGACGAGATTTTTATTAAGTTCGGTCAGGTTTATATAACAACTGCCTACCCAGGTGTAGTTAAAGCTTGGCACTACCATCAAAAGCAAATTGACAATATTACCGTTCTTAAAGGCATGGCTAAAATAGTTCTTTATGACCCTCGCTCTGAGTCCTCCACTAAAAACGAGATAAATGAATTTTTTATTGGTATTCATAATCCTTCTTTAATTCAAATTCCTAATGGTGTTTATCACGGATTTAAATGCATCAGTCAAGAAGAAGCAATTATTGTTAATATTCCAACTGAAGTTTATAATCGGGAAAAACCTGATGAGTATCGAATTGACCCATATAAAAATGACATCCCTTATGATTGGGCGAGAAAAGATGGTTAAACTAAGGCTGAAGTTTGGATTTTCAAAACATTAGAGTTTTGAATTTAAAAATTAGTGCGTTGAGACCTGATTTACAAACCGCAAGCACTAACGGGGGTAAGATGAGAGTTTTGATTACTGGAGGAGCTGGTTTTATTGGAAGTAATTTTATTCGCTATATAATTAATAAATATCCCGATTATCAAATTGTAAATTTAGACAAGTTGACTTACGCTGGTAACCTCGAAAATCTGCGTGATATTGAGAGAAATCCCAATTATCACTTTGTTAAAGGGGATATTTGTGATCAAGAATTAGTTCTTGATGTTTTGGAAAATGTTGATGTTGTCTTTAATTTTGCGGCTGAAACCCACGTTGATCGATCAATTTTATCACCTGATGATTTCATTGTGACCAATGTTGTTGGCACTAATACTCTTCTTAAAGCAGCTAAAGAGAGAGGAGTCGAGAGGTTTATTCAAATTTCAACCGATGAAGTTTATGGCTCAATTTCGGAAGGCTCTTTTAAAGAAAGCGATTCCCTTAAACCCAGTAGTCCTTATTCTTCCTCAAAAGCAGGGGCAGACTTATTAGCTTTATCTTATTTTGTTACTTATCGTTTTCCTGTGATTATTACTAGAAGTTCCAATAATTTTGGTCCTTATCAATACCCAGAGAAGTTTATTCCTTTAATGATAACCAATGCTTTTGAAGACAAATCTCTTCCAGTTTATGGTGATGGGAAAAACATTAGAGATTGGATTTTTACTGAGGATAACTGTTCAGCTATTGACTTAGTCTTTCAAAAGGGGAAGGAAGGGGAAATTTATAATATTGGAGCGGGAAATGAGCTTGAAAATATAACTGTGGTCAGGGAAATTCTTAAAATTTTAAGGAAGCCTGAGGATTTGATAGAGTTTGTTAAAGATAGGCCAGGACATGACCGAAGATATTCAATTGATACAAGCAAAATAAGAGCCCTTGGTTGGTATCCAAGTCATAAGTTTCAAGAAGCTTTAAAGGAAACTATTGATTGGTATTTGAAAAATGAGTGGTGGTGGAAACCCTTGAAAACTAGAGAGGAGACTGAAGATCAAAGAAGATAAGTGAAAGGCACGAATGAAGGTTTTGGTGACTGGTGCAAGAGGTCAGTTAGGAACAGATTTGGTTGATGTCTTAATTAGGGAAAATGATGTTTTTGGTTTTTCCCATCAAGAACTTGATATTACTAAGCCACATAAAGTCCTTAAGATAGTTAATGAAATTAAACCCGATATTGTCATTCATTCTGCTGCTTATACCGATGTCGATGGTTGCGAACTTAACCCTGAAAAGGCATATCGAGTTAATGCGTTGGGAACGAAAAATGTTGCTTTAGCTTGTCAGGAAAGTGAGATTCCTTTGGTTTATATTAGCACCGATTATGTTTTTGATGGGATAAAAAGTCAACCTTATCTTGAAAGTGATGTTGTAAATCCTATAAATGTCTATGGAAAGTCAAAGCTAGAAGGAGAAAAATTTGTTCAAAGCCTCTTAAAAAAATTCTTTATCATTAGAACTTCTTGGCTTTATGGCAAAAGAGGCAGAAACTTTGTTAAAACCATTTTAAATTTAGCCCAAAACCAAAGGGAACTTAAAATAGTTAACGACCAGGTAGGTTCACCAACTTATACTTTAGATTTAGCCCAAAAAATTTCCGAGCTTATTGAATTTCCTTATTACGGTATTTATCACATAACTAATCAAGGTTTCTGCTCTTGGTTTGAGTTCGCACGGGAAATTATTGGAGGCTTAAGTTTAAAGGGAATAAGAATTATTCCCATCGAAAGCAGAGAGCTTAATAGACCAGCTCGGCGACCATCTTATTCTGTTTTAGAAAATTATTCCTTGAAACTAAAGGGGTTGCCTCTCCTAAGAGACTGGAAAAGTGCTTTAAAGGAATTCTTAAGTGTCCTTAAAAGCAATCAATAGCTCTCAAAGAGCTTTCCCCATTTAGTTTCCTTTCTTACCTTTTTTTGTATCCACTTACCTTTAAGGGGCCACCAGATATAGTCGTGATAGATATATGAACTAAAAACAAAAATATAAACAAGTGGGGTCCTTAAGAAGAGATATTGAAAAAATTTTAAGGGGCTAAACCAAAATCCATGACCAATACGGGAGACGAGGTTTTTCCCGACTCTAAAGCCAAAGTTAACATTAGTGATATCTTCACCAATCAATTCAATTTCTGAGGGATTTCCTATTCCAAGCCCTTTTTCATGAGCCAATCTGATATACTTAATACTCATTGGGTTAAAGCCCATCATCTTGGCTGATATAGCATCAATTGCCACCTGGTCAGCACTAGCTAAGATATAGTCTTTTTCGACTGGAATCATTGTTCTTGGCCCCGGACCATTCCCGCATATTGTTCCATCCATAACACAAAAAATTCCTTTATGGATTTCTTTTTGAATTGAGAGAAGGTCAACCAAAGTTTCATGAATCCAAGTATGGGTATAATGACGTTTAGTGTTTAGAAGCCCACCAAAAGCATTTTTCATTGCCCCTGTTGTAGTTGTGTAAATGTGAGTCTTTACCGTTGGTAGGTGAATTATGTTTTTACCAATGAAAAATTCTGGAATCCTAATGCCTTCAGGAAAAATCTTGTCAAGGGCAATCATTTTTGCTTTAGGTTTATAGGGAATCCATTTAATTTGTTTTGGAATAAAGTTATAAAGTTCATCGATTTGATATTTTTGGTAGACTTTGTCCAGCTTGTTTAATTTTCCTCCTTTAAAGGGGTTAGTAACTACCGTGTTGTTATGAACAGCAACAATATCTTTAAAACCAGCCTTTTGAAGAGCTTGAATTACTCCTTCTAACTGCCAAGGAGTAGTGTTGGATGAGAGGTAAGGAAAGTGCCAGGAAATATTGTCTTTAAGAATGGTAGGGCTGTTTTTGGATAAGAATTCTTCAAACCCAGCCAGCTTCATTATTCTTTCAATATCTTGAAGAATTGTCTTTGGTTTTGTTTTTAAGATTGCAACTTTACTTGGCATATATAAACTCCTATTTCAATAAATATAAAACAATAGTAATAGTTAAAAGCCATAAAATTATATCAACAATAAGAGGTTTATCGCTAAGTAAGATTTCTTCTGGACTGCCTCCTAATTTTTTCTGATGCATAAGATAAAGATAGCGAAAAAGGCCATAAATAACAAATGGAATAGTCATCATGAGGTAGTGAGTCTTTGCTGCTGTTTTAGAGAAAAAAGTGTAAAGAGCATAAGTAACAATGGTGGCAGAAGTAACCATAGAAGTCATTTCGCTGATAAGAGCAGTGGAATATTCTTTAAGAACGGGGCGGTGGCTATAAGCATTTTCTTCAAGGACGATAAGTTCATGATGTCGTTTGGCAAGCCCAAGAAAAAGGGCAAGGAGGCTTGCACAAAGAAGGAGCCATGGGGAAAAACTTACTGAGATAACCACTGCTCCGGCTATTGCTCTTAAGACAAAACCCGTTGCAATAGTTATCACATCTAGGATAACTATTTCTTTTAAGTAGAAAATGTAAGTCATTTGAAGAAGGAAATATAAAAAAGCGACTAAAGTAAAAAGTGGCTTTAAAAGGTAAGAAATACCAAAAGTGAAGGTAACAAGAATGCAAGATGTGGCAAGAGCTATTTTGGGGTTGAGTTTGCCAGAAGGGAGAGGTCTCTTCTTTTTATTTTGATGGGTTTTGTCTTTTTCTATATCTTTTAAATCATTAAGGATATAAACTGAACCTGAGAGAAGACAAAAGAGTAAGAAGGCGAAGACAACTTTAATTAATAGCTCAAAGCGGTATATATTTTGTGAAAAGAGGAGAGCAGCAAAAATAATGAGGTTTTTTGTCCATTGCTTAGGTCTCATTGATTGAAAGATAGCTTTTATTGTTGACATCTTTTCTTATCCCTTTCCCTTTAACAAAAAAATTTTCCAAAAACTAGGGGCGATAATGATAGCAAAAGGCATATAGCTCCCATTATAGTAATCATTAAATCCAGGCGGGTCGCCTAACCCTCGATCCGAGCCAACAAAAAGAAATGCGATGAGGGGAAGAATAAGTAAAAAGGAAGGATAATAGTTTTTTTCCTTAATAAGGTATACTGCCCCAACTAAAGCAAGAAATAGGGTTAAGTAGGGGATTATTCCGGGATTTAAAAGGAATTGAGAGCAGAATTGGAGGGTGTATAAGATAAAATTGACACCCCCACCACTCATTTTTTGTGAACCTAAAGTAGGTTTAAGCCCTATGCTTTTTAAATATTTTCCCACCAGGATAGAGTTAATTATGTATAGTCCTACTATGAGAATGAAGGATAATGACCAGGCTATAGCTTTCCCCCCCTCTTTTCCTAGCACTTTTTGGAGCAAACCTCCAAGAACAGATGAAACTAACCATTCCCTTATACTTCCAGCTAGGAGAGCAAATCCTAAACTGAGCTCCTCCTTCTTTTTTTGAAAGAAAAAGAGGGAAAAAACAGCAAAGAAGGTTGCCCAAAATTCAAGTTCCATAAACCACCAAGAAGGTAAGGCATAGAGGTAATAAGTTCCCAAAAGAGCGGGAGCAACTAAGCCACTTACTTCATCAGATATTTTCATTGACAAATAATAAGAAGCCAACATTACAAGGAGTGAGAGAAAGATAAAAGCGTAGACAATTTCAGCTCCAGAAGGGAAAAGTTTTGACCATATCCAGAAAGCGACTGGAGACCGCCACCCAGATAAGATTGCATAGGGTTTGTCAAATCGGGAGTCTTGACGGAATCCCTCGTCGTAAGCCTGATAAAAACTTTTTCCTCCTTTCATTAAGTAGTAAACTTTTATAAAAAATATAGGGTCAAAACCGTAACTTTCCGCTGGGGGCTCTTTAGAAGCTTTAACTAAAATATCATATTGATTGGAGATTAAAAACCCCTGAAAAAGAAAATTAAGGGAAATTAAAAAGAGGAGAAAAAATGCGAGATGTTTTCGATTAAAAAATTTTTTTGATATTTCACCAACTAGAGCCCCTAGGGAGGAGAAAAAGGGAAAGACAAAGAAAATTTGAGTTAGTTGGATATTAGCTCCTCTAGCTTGAGCAATCAGTGTACTTAAAAAAGCAATGCTTATTGAGACAATTATCGAGGAAGCGAACTCATAAAAATAGAGAGAAACAAAAAATCCAAGAAAGAGAAAAGCAATATGGGGAGAAAAAAGCACTGTTTTTGCGAGTGCCCCAATAAAAAGAAATCCAAGAATGATTGATTTAGAATAAGGAATCCAGCTTGGCTCTATTTGTTTCTTTTTTTCTTTTAGATGTTTCTTTGTCTTTTCCTTACTTTTTTTTCTTTTCAATTTAAGTTCCCTTGCGTCTTTCTAAAGTAGCATTTTATTATTAAAATCAATGACCTTGCAAATTTTTTTCTCAAAGTTGAAATAAGATATAATAAAACAGCAATGTCAAACATGAAAGCTGTAATACCGGCTGCTGGTTTAGGAACAAGGTTTTTACCAGCGACTAAAGCTCAACCTAAAGAAATGCTTCCAGTGGTTGACAAACCAACGATTCAATATGTTATTGAAGAGGCGGTTGAATCAGGGATTGATGATATTTTAATTGTTACTGGCCGAGGCAAAAGAGCAATTGAAGACCACTTTGATCGCTCAGTTGAGCTAGAGTCGTACCTTATACAAAAAAATGACCAGAAATTTTTAAAAGAGCTTTTAAGATTGGCAGATTTAGCTGATATTCACTATATTCGGCAGAAGGAAGCAAAAGGTTTAGGTCATGCCATTTACTGTGCTCAGAAGCATATTGGTAATGAGCCTTTTGCTGTTCTCTTAGGTGATACTATTACATTAACTGATATTCCTTGCACTAAGCGCCTTTGGCAAATTTACGAGAAGTATAAGGCTTCAGTAATTGCAGTTGAGGAGGTCCCTTGGGAAAAGGTTTCACAGTATGGAATCATCAAAGGAAAGCTCGTGGAGAAAGAGGTTTTCTTAATTGAGGATATGGTGGAAAAACCTTCTAAGAAAAAAGCTTTCTCTAACCTAGCTATTTTTGGTCGCTACATTTTAACCCCGACAATTTTTGAATGCCTCAAAAAGACTCCTCCTGGGCGAGGTGGTGAAATTCAACTTACTGATGCCATGCGTCTTCTCCTTAAGAAAGAGTCAATTTACGCTTATCAAGTAAGGGGGCGTCGGTATGATATTGGGAAAAAACTTGACTGGCTTATTGCTAACATTGAATTAGCTTTAGATAGAAAGGATTTAAAAGAAGGCTTGAAAAAATATTTAAAGCAAATCAATAAGTAAAAGGTTGTTGCAATTGAGATTGCTTACAGAAAAGTCCGAATTGATAAAGGCATAAATGATGGGAAAAGTTCTTGTTACGGGAGCAGCTGGATTTATTGGGTCTCATTTATCTGAACGTTTAATTAATGATGGTTTTCAAGTTATAGGCCTTGACTCTTTTACTGATTATTACCCTCGTGAAGATAAAGAAAGAAACTTGGCATCCTTAAGGAATAGGAGGGAGTTTTCTTTTATTGAAGGAGATCTTTTAAAAATTTCTCTTGGAGAAATCCTTACTGGGGTAGATTATGTCTTTCACCTCGCAGCTCAACCAGGGGTAAGAGGTAGTTGGGGAAATAATTTTCAGGTTTATCTCGAAAATAATATCTTAGCTACTCAAAAACTACTTGAGGCATGCAAAGATTTTCCTATTAAAAAGTTTATTTTTGCTTCATCTTCTTCGGTTTATGGTGATACCTCTGATTTGCCAATGAGGGAAGAATCTTTGCTTAAACCTTATTCCCCTTATGGGGTAACTAAACTAGCTGCTGAAAATCTTAGCTATCTTTATTGGCGCAACTATAATTTACCTGTTGTTAGCTTGCGCTATTTTACTGTTTATGGACCTCGACAAAGACCTGATATGGCTTTTCATCGTTTTATAAAGGCTGCTCTCAAAGATGAACCTCTTTATATTTATGGTGATGGGAAACAAACTAGAGATTTTACTTATATCGATGATGCAATTGAAGGAACAATTTTAGCTCTTTCAGCATCAGCGGGTGGGATCTTTAATATCGGAGGGGGTAATCAGGTCTCAATTAACCAAGTTTTTAAAGTACTTGAGCAATTACTTGGAAAGAAGTTAAAGATTGAATATAAGGAAAAACAATTAGGTGATGTTACTCACACTTTAGCTGAAGTAAGTAGGGTTCAAAAATTAGGGTATAAGCCTAAGGTTAGCTTGGCAGATGGACTTCAAGCAGAAATAAGTTG
This sequence comes from Candidatus Geothermocultor quzhuomuensis, assembly GCA_015711795.1. GTDB lineage: Bacteria > Actinomycetota > Aquicultoria > Geothermocultorales > Geothermocultoraceae > Geothermocultor > Geothermocultor quzhuomuensis. Next base: position 44,191 of record JACVJC010000004.1, on the reverse strand, counting down.
GCTTGAGGAGTTAATTTAATGGCCCTTTTAAGTAAAAAACCTTATCTTTCAATTGTTATTCCTCTTTATAATGAGGAGGAAAATATTTTACCACTTTATGAGGAAATATCTCATGTTCTTAAGAATTTGAGAAGAGAAGGTGAAATTATCTTTATTGATGATGGGAGCACCGATAAAAGTTTTCAAATTTTGAAGAATTTAGTAGCCAAAGATAAAAGGATAAAGGTAATTCAATTTAAAAGAAATTTTGGGCAAACAGCTGCTCTTTCAGCAGGTATAGAGTTTTCTAAAGGGGAAGTTGTTATTCCAATGGATGGTGACTTACAAAATGACCCTAACGATATCCCTAAACTTTTAGCTAAATTGGAAGAGGGATACGATGTTGTAAGTGGCTGGCGCAAGAATAGAAAAGATCCTTATTTGACTAGGAAAATTCCTTCTAGCATTGCTAATTGGCTTATTTCAGTAATAACTAAGGTTAAGCTTCATGATTATGGTTGCACCCTTAAAGCTTACCGCCGTGAAGCAATTGAAAGAATCCGGCTTTATGGGGAAATGCATCGTTTTATTCCAGCTTATGCTGCTTGGGAAGGAGCAAGAATTACTGAGCTAACTGTCAATCATCGTCCACGTATTAGGGGTAAATCAAAGTATGGCATAACTCGAACCTTTAAAGTTTTACTCGACTTAATAACGGTTAAATTTTTAGGTAGCTTTTCAACTAAACCTTTATATATTTTTGGTGGTGGTGGGGCAATCTTTCTTTTAGGTGGTTTTGTTTCGGGCTCAGTTTTAATATACCTCAAGCTTTTTAAAGGAGTTTATATGATTCAGTCTCCTCTTCTTCACTTAACTGCTTTACTAATCACCTTAGGATTTCAAATGCTTTTAATGGGCCTCCTGGCTGAACTCCTTGTCCGCGTTTATTATGAATCTTTAGACAAGAAGCCTTTTGTTATTAAAGAAAAGATTAACATTTAAATGATAAACTCCTAAGGCAAATGGGCTCTTTGTTATAACATGTCTTTAAACAAGGGGAAGATAGCTAAAGTTAAAATCCCAAGCACGAAATAGAAATTCAAAAAAATTTGAAATTCTAATGCTTTAAAGGATCAAACTTATGGAGTTTGAAATTTGAGACATTGAATTATTAGAGTTATGTTCCAGGTTATTATATTTAAATTTATTAAGGAATGGTGATTACCTTTGTGTGGAATTTGTGGTGTTGTTTCCTTTAGTAATTCTAAAGTAATTAGTGAGGAAACAATTAGGCGAATGAGAAATGTAATGATTCATCGGGGACCTGATGATGAAGGAACTTTCTTCGATGAGCATGCTGGATTGGGAATGCGCCGTTTAAGTATTATCGACCTTGTCACAGGTAAGCAACCAATTCATAACGAAGGAAAAAGGATTTGGATAATTTTAAATGGCGAAATTTATAATTTCCAAGAATTAAGAGATGCTTTAGAGAAAAAGGGTCACAACTTCTACACTAAGTCCGATACTGAAGTTCTTGTTCATCTTTACGAAGATTTAGGCGAAGGCTTTCTTCAAAAGATAAATGGAATGTTTGCCCTAGCTATTTGGGATAGAGATAAGCAAAGATTGTTTTTGGCTCGGGATAGATTAGGAAAGAAACCCCTTTATTATAGTATCTTAAACGATACTTTAATTTTTGCTTCTGAGATTAAATCTTTGTTGCAATATCCTTTTTTCAAGCGGGAACTTGATTTTGATTCCTTAAATATGTATCTCACCTTTGAATTTGTTCCTGCTCCTTATGCTATTTTTAAGGGCCTTAAAAAACTTCTTCCTGGTCATTACCTTACTTTTTCCAAGGATGGTTGCCAAATAAAAAAATACTGGGATATTAGTTTTGCTAGTTTAAGTGGGGTAAGGGAGGATGAGATAAGAGAGGAGTTAAGAGAGCGCTTTAAAGAAGCGGTTAAAAAAAGGTTAATTAGTGATGTTCCCCTTGGTGTTTTTTTAAGTGGGGGCATTGATTCAAGCTCAATAGTGGCAATGATGAGAGAGCTTTCTGTTGGTGATATAAAGACATTTAATGTTGGTTTTGAGGATAAATCTTTTGACGAGTCGAGTTATGCTCAAAAAGTAGCTAAATATTTCGGCACTGACCATTATGAAATGACCCTTCACCCTAATGAAATGTTGAAATTGATCCCAGAAGTAGCTAATTTTTTAGATGAGCCTTTAGGTGATGCTTCAATTATTCCAACTTATCTTCTCTCCCGGTTTACAAGGGAGCATGTCACAGTTGCTTTAGGAGGGGATGGAGGGGATGAGCTCTTTGCTGGTTATCCCACTTATCAAGCTTTCAAATTGGCCGATTATTACTTAAAAATTCCCAAGTTCTTAAGGAAGGGTTTAATTGAACCAGCTGTTAATGCTCTTCCAGTTTCAACTGCTAATATTAGTTTGGATTTTCGAGCCAAGCGGTTTATCTTAGGGCTTAATTATTCCCCTGAAATTAGAAACTCAATTTGGCTTGGTTCATTTACCCCTCAAGAAAAGGAGGAGCTATTAACTCCTTCAGTTAAGGGGGCTCTTAAGGAAGACACTTTTGAAATTGTTAAATTTTATCTTAAATCAGTTAAGACTAAGGAGCCTTTGGAAAAGATTCTTTATTTAGATATGAAAATGTATCTTCAAGATGACATTCTAGTTAAGGTGGATAGAGCAAGCATGGCTAATTCTCTTGAGGTGAGGGCACCATTTTTAGATTATACCTTTGTTAACTTTGTTACTAGCCTTCCCGTTAATCTGAAGTTAAATTGTTTTACCATGAAATATGTTTTAAAAAAGGCAATGGAACAAAAACTTCCGCCAGGAATTGCTCAGAGAAAGAAGAAAGGATTTGGCATTCCAGTGGCTCGGTGGTTTAAAAAAGAATTAAAAAATTTAGTTTTAGATGTTTTTGAATCTTCAAAGATTAAAAGAGAAGGTTATTTTAATCCTCAATATATTGAGAGGCTTTTAAAAGAACATTTTGAAGGGAAAAGAGATAATCGAAAATTGCTCTGGACTCTTTTTATTTTTGAACTTTGGCGGGAAAAATATTTAAAAACCACTGCTCTCTAAGCTTAATAAAAAGAGTGGGGATCATGGAAAGCTCTGTATATTCAATTGAAGCTGAGATTGAAGAAAGCCACTGGTGGTTTGTGGGGAGAAGAAAACTTATAGCAAGGATAATTTCTTCACTTGATATTCCCATTGATGCCTCTATCCTTGACATTGGAACATCCAGCGGCGCTAACCTCCACTCACTAAAAAGCCTTGGTTATCAAAACTTTTGTGGAGTCGATATTAGTGAGGAAGCCATTAATTTTTGTCGACAAAAGGGGTTTGAAAAAGTGAGCAAGGGAGATATTTGCAATTTACCTTTTCCTAGCAACCAGTTTCATCTTGTTTTGGCTACAGACATCATTGAACATGTCGATGACGATGTGCGAGCTTTATCTGAAGTTAAGAGAGTCCTTCGCCCTGGTGGTGTAGCTATTATTACCGTTCCAGCCTTTAATTTTCTCTGGGGTCTTCAGGATGAAGTGAGTTATCACAAAAGAAGATACAGAAAAAAGGAATTAAAGAGGAAAGTGGTAAAGGCTGGTTTATCTTGCTTTAAAAGTTTTTATTTTAATTATTTACTTTTCATTCCAATTTGGTTAGGAAGAAGGATAATCAAGTTGCTAAAAATCCAGATAAAAAGCGAAAATGAGCTCAATACCCCTGTTCTTAATTTTATCTTATCGATTATCTTTTCACTCGATGTCTGGTCTGCACCTTTCATTAAGCCACCATTTGGGGTTTCTATAATGATGGTTGCAAAGAAAGCTTAATAATGAGTTTTAAGAGAGAGTTTTTTAAAGGAAAAGATGGAGAAAAGAAATAACAAGAAAAAGAATTTTCTAAAGATTGAAGAGAAAAAGGAGTTATTTTCTTTGGAAGAAGTGAATCTTCCCTGGCTTAAAGTTTTTTTCGATAAACTCTTATCTCTCTTTTTATTACTCCTCACTTTCCCCCTCAGTTTAATAATTTCTCTAGCTATTAAACTTGATGGTTTTTTAAAACCTCAAAACAAAGGACCTATTTTTTACTCAGAAGAAAGAGTCTCTCAAGGCAAAGTTTTTAAGTTACTTAAGTTTAGAATACTTAAGTTTCAATCAATTGAAGAAGAAATATTAAAAAAGAAGTTAAAGCCTAAGGAGGTTGAAAATCAACCTGAGAATTTAACTCGGGTAGGGAAGCTCTTGAAGAAGACGAGCTTCGATGAAATTCCTCAGCTTTGGAATATCCTAAAAGGTGATATGAGTTTTGTCGGACCACGCCCTAAACCCGTTACTGAATATCGAGAAGAAATTGCTAAAGGTATCTATCGGCGAAAAGTAATTAGAGCTGGCCTTTCCGGACCAGTCCAAATAATGAAAGGCACTAAGCGAACCTATGAAGATGAATTAAAAGCAGACATAGATTATATTCAAAAATGTCGCACCCTTCCCCCTTGGAAAATAATTTTAATTGACCTTTCAATATTATGGAAAACAATTCGGGTCTTAATTAAATTGACCGGCGAATAAATTGTTTTAATTCGCCCTTTGACTTTAACTTAAAGGAATCGATTTAATTTGATTATGTTTATGTTACCTGTTGAGAAAGAGAATTTTAAAAGGTATCATTAATAATTGAATAGTATTAAAATGGAGAGGCGTTTATGATGGAAAATTCTTCCAAGCAAATTGAGCATAACTGTACTACTATTTTTTATCAGGTTGAGCGCTGGCTAAGTGAATCTGAGATAAAAAAGGTTGAATATTCAAGCTACTGGAATGACGAAAAAGAGGAATTAAACAAGGAATGGTATATTTTGGATGGCAATTTCTCTAAGATGGAAAGATATCTCCAAGAAACAGGTTTAGTAAAGAACCTTAAACAATGTGTTAAAAAATTAAAAACCGATTTTAATCGAGAATTGACTGGTACGGGTATTGATTTAGCAGCAGGCAACCTATGGGCTGTTCCATATTTATTGGAATTGGGAAAAATCGATAAACTATATTGTTTAGAATACTCCAAGCACAGACTTCTTAAGATTGGGCCTGAAGTTTTAAAGCACTATAAAGTTCCTAAAGAAAAGGTAGTTCTAGTTTTAGGCAATTTCTATGATATAAAACTGAAAGATCATTCTTTAAACTTTGTATTTCTTAGCTCAGCCCTTCATCACGCTAGGGAACCAGAGAAGCTTCTTTCTGAGATTAGGCGGATTTTGAATCCTAATGGAATAGTTATTATAATCGGCGAGCCTGTTGCGGGGTACTGGAAAACTTATCCTAAGTACTTTATCAAATTCTTCATCTCAAGATTAGTGCCTGATAAAATTCAGCATAGATTATTCGGCAGAACATTTGAAGTTAAAAGCTTTCCAAAATTATGTCCAAAATTCTCTGAGTTATTTCCAACAGACCCGATTTCAGGCGACCATTTTTATTCTATTAAGGAATATAATCTAATGTTCTCGAAATTTAGATTTACGATTAAGCACGTCAAGAATTTTAAATCAAAGTTCCAAAGTTTTATCCTTATTGGTAACAGATAGCATACATGTTTTATAACTTCTTCTTTTAAAGAATTGGAAAATCGATTTCTTAAATTATTAGTGAACTACTCAGGCGCATGAACACAGCTTTTCTATTAATCTTCTTCAACCTGTTGCCTCATTAAAAATATACTCGAAATCCTTTAAAGCTAGTTCCTTCTTTAGGCTGGCTACTTTCAAAAGTTTGTTTTGGATACTGGTGATCTTTCTTTAAAGGTTAAACTTCATCTGTGGCTGAAAGAAGTGGTATAAAGCCTTAAGTAGCTATAAAGCTCATTTTAAGAGTTTAAGCTCTCGTTTAAGTATCAAATCTTTAATAGCCCAATGTTTTTCCTACCTTTCTCTTCTCTTTTTTCTTTCTCATTGTGAGCGCCATTTAAGTGCCTCCTTTACCTCCCTGCTGTCTGGACAGGCTTTTGGTTTACTTGAAGGTAACTAGATTCTTACCCTCCTTTCAAGTAGATTTTTGTTTGAGGCAACGATAGGATTTCAAGTAGATTTTCGGTGAGTCAATTCGATTGCTTGACAAGTGGCTTGAAAAAGTTTAAGATATTGTTCAAATATTGAACAATAATTGATTAGTGGAGATGATGAAGTGGTTGGGGGAAACTCCTTTTTTAAAGAAGCAGATGCATGGCGCGATTTGAAAGTATTAGAGGAGATTGAAAAGGATTCCAACCTTTCCCAGCGTGCTCTGGCTAAAAGGTTGGGAGTTGCTCTTGGAATTGCTAACTCTTGTATTCATGCTTTAGTAAGAAAGGGATTAATAAAAATCAGGGGGGACAATAATCGAAGCATAACATACCACCTAACTAAGCGAGGCTTACTTCATAAAAGTAAGTTAGCGATGGAGTGGACAAAAAATACAATTGATTTTTATCGGCAGGCACGAAGGCAAGTTGCTTTACAACTAGAAAATTTAGCGAAAGAGGGTGTTAGAACTATTGTTCTATATGGTGCTAACGAGCTTTCAGAGATTACAGCAATAGTTGCTCCTGAGAATAATATAGAGATAAAAGGTATTATTAAAAATGATAACTCATACATGGGAAATAGCTTCCTTGGCATACCTGTAGGTGGTATGAAGATTTTGGAAAGCACTAAACCAGATGCTCTTATTGTTTGTACTGAATTAAATGAAAATGAGCGCAAATTTTTTAAAAGAGAGCTGCGAAATTGTAAGTATAGAGGAAAAATATATAGTTTAATTGGGAAAGTTTTTTAAGTTTTAAAAATTTAGTAAGGGAAAATAGTGCAAATTTTGTTATTTATCCGTCGATTATTAAAGGAACAACCTTTAAGATTTGTCTTAGTTGTGGCTTCTCTCAGCTTAGCAGGGATATTGGAAGGATTTGGCGTAGCAGCTCTTGTTCCTCTTCTTGAGCTTATTGCTTCTGGAAAAAAGGTAGCTGTATCTCCTGGAACAATTGGAGAAATTGTTGCTAAGATTATTGCTCTTTTTAATCTTTCTTTTAATATTGTTACGGTATTAACTTTTATTTTAATTCTTGTTATTGCTGAACAGCTAGTTGTTTTAGCCTCTCAAAAGCTTTCCTTAGGTTCAATTTTTAGCTTTGAAGCAAATCTTCGGAAAAAGCTTTATCAAAATATTTTTGATGCTGAATGGCCTTTCTTTTTTAAAGAAAAAGCTGGGAGATTAGTGAATGCTCTTACTGTGGAAGCATCTCGTGCCGGTAACGCATACCATTACTTAATTTTAACACTGAACATTATGAGTGTGATTATCGTATATTTAGCATTGGCTCTTTTTATCTCTTGGCAAATGGCTTTAGCTGTTATTACCGTTGGTTTAATTGTCATTTTCTTTTTAAAAAAGAGGGTATCAGTGGGAACAAGGTTTGGTCAATCAATAACAGATACAAATACAAAGTTACAGATAGAGGCTTCAGAACACATTTCTGGAGCTAAGCTTGTTAAAGGAAGTGCCTCTGAACCTCAAACGATTAATAGATTTCAAGCACATATAAACTTTCTCGCTCACGAACAGTATAAATCATATATGAATCAAGCTTTGATTCGTGTTTTTTATGACTCTTTTAGTGCTGTTATTATATTGTTAGGTATTTATCTTGCTGTTACTCAGCTTAAAATCTCCCTAGCTCAATTGGTTGTTTTTCTTTTTATCTTTTACAGGCTTTCCCCTCGTTTATCTAATGTCCAAACTCATATCCACAGCCTTTTAACTTATTTACCCGCTCTTAATCAGGTAGATGAGGTTATCGAGCGAGCAAGTAAATTTAGAGAAGAAAGCGGAAATAAGATTATAAATAAACTTTCAAAAGGAATTGTTTTTAAAGATGTTTGCTTCTCATATGACCAAGGGAAATTAGTTCTTAATAAAGTTTCTTTAAAAATACCTAAGGGCAAGATAATAGCTATTGTTGGACCTTCTGGAGCAGGGAAAACAACGTTGGTTGATTTGTTAATGGGGCTCATTAGACCTAATTCTGGTAGCGTGTTAATTGATAATATCCCGTTGGAAATGCTCAATTTAAGGGAATGGAGAAAAAAAATTGGATATGTTGAGCAAGATGCCGTTTTCTTTAATGCTTCGGTTAAGGAAAATATCACTTGGTTTTATCCAGATGCTTCTCAAGAAGAAATTGAAGAGGCAACAAGATTTGCTTATGCTGACGAGTTTATCAAAAAACTTCCTAATGGCTATAACACAGTTATTGGCGACCGAGGCATTCAACTTTCAGGGGGTCAACGGCAACGGCTTGCTCTTGCGAGGGTAGTGATAAAGAAGCCAGATTTATTAGTATTAGATGAGGCTACCAGCGCTTTAGACGCTGAGTCTGAACAGAAGATTCAAAAAGCAATAGAGGGTTTGTCTGGTTTGATTACTGTTATAATTGTGACTCATCGCTTAGCTACTGTTAAAAATGCAGACTATATCTATGTTTTAGAAGGCGGAAAACTAGTTGAAAAAGGTACTTGGAGCGAACTTATATCTCGTAAAGGGAGGTTTTATAAATTGAAACAGCTTCAAGATCTTGAGATGGCTGAAAAGAAGTCAGTTGTTTTGGGAGATAACTGAAAAAATCATTCTTCAGTATGAATTTCAGTAAGAATGTATTAAAAGAGGATATTGCTAGGGTTAAATCCAATATATTTGTTTTGTTAGGTGAAGTTTTTGAGAACACCTTATAATTCACTAGTATTGAGTATGGCCTACCTAACAGAGGAAGATGAGGTTAGCAGTCTTGTTTTTATCAAAGTCTAACTAAAATCTGGAGGTTAAGTTGAGGTTAAATCGTGAAAAAGTAAACGAATTGAGGAGATGTACAAGGTGTACCTTACCTATAACATGGGAGACTGTTTATTTTAACGATGATGGTGTCTGCAATATATGTAAAAACTGGGAAGTGAAACAAGAGAAAATCAATTGGGAGGAGAGAGAAAAGGTATTACTTTCTATTTTTGAAAAAGAGAAGAAGAAAAAAAGGCCTTATGATTGCATAGTCCCTTTTAGTGGGGGAAAAGATACTACATTTACTCTCTGGGCGGTTGTTAAGAAGTATGGACTTAAGCCTTTAGTTGTTTCTTTTGATCACTGGTTCTACAGGCCCAGAACAGTTGAAAACAGAAATAGAACTTTTAGAAAGTTAGGAGTCGATGTAATCACCTTCACACCTAATTGGCAAATAGTAAAGAAGTTAATGCTTGAGGCACTTATCCGAAAAGGAGATTTTTGTTGGCACTGTCATGCAGGTGTTTTCGCATATCCTATGAAAATTGCAGTTAAATTTGAGATCCCTCTTCTCATATGGGGTGAAGGGGGTGGTGAATATGAGGCATATTTTAAGTTTGAGGATTTAGAAGAAACAGATGAGTGGAAATTTAATCGGAGGATAATTTTGGGTATGCGAGCTGAAGATATGGCTGGGTTCATAGGGGTTGAGCTACGCGATTTAGAACCTTATATCTACCCTCCAATAAAGGAATTAAGAAGAGTGGGTGTGATAAGCATTCCGTTAGGGAAGTTTATCCCTTGGGATCAGGCAAGTAATACTGAAATAATTAAAAGGGAACTTGGTTGGCAAGAAGATGAAATTGAAAGCTTACCAGGGCTTAGCTTCGATAAAATTGAATGTATGTTTGAAGGGGTGAGGGATTATATCAAATACCTTAAGCGAGGTTTTTCTCGAATGACTCACCGTACATCGATTGAAATAAGAAGTGGTAGAATGTCAAGGCAAAAGGCAATGGAGCTTGTAAAAAAATATGAAGGGAGAAAACCCAAAAGCTTAGAGATATTCTTAGAGTATCTTGGTATATCTGAGGAGGAGTTTAATGAAATAGTCCTTAAACATGTTATTCCTCCATTTAAGCCTATAAACCCCAAGAAGCTTCCTAGCAGCCCTAAGCTTTGGGATCAAGATATGTGGTTTAGAGAAGAGAAGTGATAAGCCTATGTGTAATTTGAAAGTTGGAGTGATAAACATCGGTATTGGGAATGTAGGCTCTATAAGGAGTGCTTTTAATTTTTACGGTTATGATGTGGATTTAGTAAAGCAACCAGAGGAGCTTAGGAAGATCGATGTAATAATTCTTGCAGGCGTTGGAAATTTCAAAAGCGCAACTTCTAAATTGCGGGCATCTAAGTTTTGGCATAAGCTTGATCATGCAGTTCGTGTCGATAGGAAACCAGTACTTGGCATATGCTTAGGAATGCAACTGTTCGGAGATTTAAGTTATGAAAATGGGGAAAACAAAGGATTTGGCTGGATTAAAGGAAAAGTAGTAAAAATAGAAGATAAATTGGTTAAAGTTCCTCACATTGGTTGGGAGATTGTAAAACCTTTGGATAGTAAGCTATTTGAAGGTATGCGATACAACTCTTTTTATTTTATGCATAGCTATCATTTTGTCCCAGAAGATGAAGATGTTGTTATAGCCACTGTTGGTTATGGCGGGTTGAAGATTGTATCAGGGGTGAGAAAAGATAATTTGATTGGTGTCCAATTTCACCCAGAGAAAAGCCAGGGAGATGGCTTAAGGTTCTTGAGAAACTTTTTAAAGGTGGCAGGTTGCCTATTAAGAGAATAATTCCACTTTTTTTGTTAAAAAGAGGGAGATTGGTTAAGGGGACACGATTTAGTGACTTTGTTGATGTCGGAGATCCTGTTTCACAAGCAATGATTTATGATGCGCAAGGAGCTGATGAGTTACTCATAGTTGACGTGGAAGCTTCAAAGACGGGGAAAATGATTGATACCAAGATAATTAGTCAAATGATAGAAAAGTGTAGATTACCAATTGGGGCAGGTGGGGGCATAAAGACGGTAGAAGATGCACGAAGATGTTTGGAAGCAGGAGCGGATAAGATTATTATTAACACTCATGCAGCACTAAACTTTTCATTGGTAAAGGAATTGGCTTGTGAGTTTGGTTCTCAGTCTGTTGTGGGCTCATTAGATGTAAGAAAGGATGCTAATGGGGATTATGAAGTATATATTTATTCTGGCACGAGGAGAGTAATTGAGAAACTTGAATCAATCATCAAGAAACTTACTAATTATGGGGTAGGTGAATTAATAGTTACATCCATAGATAAAGAGGGGACACTCTCAGGGTTCGATTATGATTTGTATAAAAGGATAAGTAGTTTAATCCCTGTTCCTTTGATAGCCTCAGGCGGGGCTGGTTCTTACGATGATATAGCAAGGTTGTTTAAAGAAACCGATTGCGATGCTTGCGCCATAGGAAAAATGTTATTCTTGAGAGATTACGATATTATTAGAATTAAATCTTATTTAAGAGGGGAAAAAGTTGGAGTAAGGGAGGCGTAAAAATGAAGGTTGTAGGGGATAGAATTTTTCTAAAGCTTTTATTACCCGAAGATGTTGGAGAAAACTATGTAAAATGGATGGAGGATGAAGAAGTTACACGGTTTTTGGAGAGTAGATTTAAAAGATATTCATTAGAGGATTTAAAAGAGTATGTGAGAAACATGAAAGAAAGTCCAAGTGATTTTCTATTTGGCATTTTTCTCAAGGAAAATAATAAACATATTGGAAACATCAAAATTAGTGGGGTGGATCAAATACACAAGTTTGGAGACATTGGGTTATTAATTGGGGAGAAAAGCGAATGGGGTAAAGGTTATGGAACGGAAGCTATTAAGTTAATTACAAAGTATTCCTTTGAACAACTTAATCTCCATAAACTTATCACGGGTATTTATGAAAACAATATCAGTTCTTTGAAAGCTTTTTCCCAGGCAGGATATAAAGAGGTTGGGAGATATAAAAAACACCGGTTTTTCAATGGTGAATATATTGATGAAATTTTGTTGGAAAGGTGTAGGGATGACTAAATCTTTGATAAAGTTAGAACGTCCAGAGATAATAATTTTTTTTGGTGGCGGAAGACTGATTGTAGATTTCGCGAAAGAGGCAATCAAAAGAAAAATTAAAGTATATGTCTTTGCAGTTGAGAGGCATTTGGAAGAGGTTATTTATGATGAAACCAACATCACATTGAGACAAGCTTTAGATGAAGAAAACATATCTTTTTACAATGTAAGTAATATAAACAGGTCCCCGGAACTTAAATCTATTATTTCAAGCGGAGAAAAAGCTATGGGGATTGGATTAGGGGAAGACTATACCTTTGACAAGAAGACGATAGATTTGTTTGAAGGAAGACTTTTCGATTTTATGGTTATAAAACTCCCTCAATATAGAGGAGGCGCTCATTTCACCTGGCAAATATTGAGGGAAGATAGAAGTGGGTGTTGGAACATCCAGTTAATAAATGAGGAAATGAAACCTGGTGTCTATGACTCTGGGGAGATCATAAAAACACGAGAGTTTGTAATCCCCCAATGGGCAAGGATTCCAAAAGACTATTTTAAAGTATCTGATGAAGAGGGAATAAAGTTATTCAATGAGTTTTTAGATGAAATTCAAGCGGGAAAAGAGTTTGAGCTTGTTAAGCTTCAGGAGGTCTTTAGTTTATATTTCCCGCGGCTATACACTTTAAAGCACGCTTATATTAATTGGTCTTGGAGTACGAATGAGATAGAAGCATTTATTTGTGCTTTCGATGACCCCTATCCAGGTGCTTCTACATTTTTAAATGGCAAGAGAGTATTTTTAAAAGATTGTCAGGCACACTATGCTGAAGGAAAGTTTCACCCTTTTATGTCAGGCTTGATTTATAGGATTCATAAAGGCAAAGTCTTCGTTGCCTCAAAGGATGGAGCTTTATTAATTTGCAAAGTACACAATGAAGAGGGTGAAAATATCATTTCTCATTTAAAAATTGGTCAACGGTTTTATACTCCTATTAAATATTTGGAAGAATCGATGCTTTTTAGTGCTGAATATGATGCACAAGGTTTAGTAGATAAGGAGAACTAATAGTTTTGTCCAGCATGATAAACCTTCTCAAAAAAATATATCCTCTTAAGTTGGCTCCTGTATCTGAAGATACGGATAGAGCTGTTGAGATACTTTGTGAAGAGCTCCCTTTTACTATTCATGAATACCAATCAGGATTGGAACATAATGGCTGGACTGTCCCGAAAAAGTGGAAAGCTATAAAAGCTGAAATAAAGAAAGACGGAAAGCTTATCTACGATGGAATGAAACATCCCCTAGGAGTTGCAGGTTACTCCACTTCATTTAAAGGTATAGTGTCACTTAAAGAGTTAAAGAAACATCTTTTTTATCATCCAAAGCTAGCTAATGCCCTTGTCTATCATTGTGATTATTACTATAAACAATGGCTCAAGGATTGGGGGTTATGTATTCCTTATAAACTATATAAAAGTTTGCGGGATGGGAAATATAAAGTTGATATCCAAACATTATTTGAAGATGGGAGTATGAAAGTTCTCGACTATTTCCTCGAGGGTGATAAAGAGGATACGATAGTTCTTAATGCTCATAATTGCCATGCTGCCCAAGCTAATGACGATATCTCAGGTGTTGTAACTGCTATAGAAACCATCAAGAGGCTAAAAAAAAGGAAGAAAAAAAGAAAATACAGCTATCGTATAGTAATTGCACCCGAGCACCTTGGAACTGTTTTTTATTTGGCATATTTGCCGAAAAAGACTCTGAAAACATTTAAATACGCTATATTCCTTGAAATGCTTGGAAACAATAATAGGCTTGCAATGCAAGAATCCTTTAGCGGTAATAGTTTAATAGATATAGTTGCTCAACATTATTTAAGTCACAATTTTCCCGATTACTATCAGGATAAATTTAGAAAAATAGTCGGGAATGACGAAACTGTTTGGGAAGCCCCAGGATATGAAATTCCTTGTATCTCTCTTTCCCGTTGGCCTTACAAGGAATACCACTCAAGTCTAGATACTGAGAAAATAATCTTTCCCGAAAGGCTAGAAGAAGCTGTTGAGGTTGTCTTGGGTATAATAGAAATAATAGAGACTAACACAAGGATGAAAAGGCATTTTAATGGTCTTATTGCTTTAAGTAATCCTAAATATGATTTATATATTCCTACCGTAGATCCAAGTGTGAGAAATTCCATTTCCGAAGAGCAAAAAAAATGGAATTACCTTATGACCTGCCTTATTAGATATTTTGATGGGAAAACAACTATTCTTGATATTGCGTTAAAACATAACTTGGAATATTCAAGACTCTACAAATATATCAATAAATATAAAGAAAAAAATTTAATTTCTTTCATTGATTAGCAGATTTTTGAAAATTTTAATTAAATAAATAAAGGATGAAAATTAAAAAATTGTAAGTATAGAAGCAAAATCAAATACAAAATAACCATTTAAAGTAGAATGTATTACAAAAATCATCGGATAAAGGTCAAGAATGAATACTGCTCTCATCCTTCATAATATTTCTGATGCCAAACACTGCGTAAAAAATAATCTTTATAAGGGCAATTTTCTATTTTCTACTCACTCCAGCGTGGATGTGTATTTAAAAGAAGTTTACGGTTTAGAGTGTCAGTGCTTAAGTAAATTTCTCTCAAGCGAAGAGGTAATAAATTATAAAAAATTCTCTTCTGATAAGGTGGATAAGATTTTAAGCTTTTTAGATGATAAAGTGTCTCCCGTAATAAATAGCCAATTTGATTTAGAAATGAAGTATTTTGTCCCACTTTATTCATATTTTGGCAAATATCAATATTCTGGATACATTTATTTTATTGAATCTTTGAAAAAAATAATTAAAATTTATGATTTAAAAAAAGTTACATTTTACGAAAATATTTTTAATCATTTTTTTAATGTTAGTACAAGTATGGGTTACTTTGCTTCATTAATTCAGCAAAGTTTATCTACAAGTATCATCTGCTATCGCAAAAAAAATGAGTTTGAATTTCTCAAAAAAACAATAATCCGTGTTAAAAGGCTTAGAAATTTAAGATTACTTAAGGAAAAGCTAGTTAATGACCTGATTCTAAAGAAAAGATTTAAACAATTTTTAAAAAAAAGAAAAACTATCTTGCTATCAGAACCTTTGTATGATTTAAATTTTTTAAAAGACGCATTGTCAAATTATAATATCCTGTTTTATCCTCAAAATAGTCTTTATCCAGTCGGCTTTCAGGGCAAAAAATCAATTACTACTGGAGAAAATTATTTTCAAAAATTAGATTTAGAAAAAGCTTTCCAAGAACCAATTGATCAAATATTTATAAAGGAAATTAAAGAAGACTTCTCAAGAAATATCGGTGATTATATAAATGCCATTGATTTACTAAGGGAGGTCAATAAGAAATACCCAATCATACTAGGCATTTGGGGAAACCCGCCGATAGGGAAAACAAAAGCTTTGGTTTTTGAATATTTAAAGTCAAAAGGGATAAAAATTTTAGGTGCTCAACACGGAGCAGTAATAGGGAACGCACTGGAGCCGTGGCATTTCGATTCAGATTTTAAAAGATGTAACTATTTTATATCTTACGGGTTTACTGAAAATGATTTAAAAAGATTGTACCCTAACATTAAATTAGATCCTAAAATTTTGCCGTTTGGGAAGGTAACAACAATTAGGAGCAATAAATCAAAAAAAAGTATAGACATTTTGTTCCCTTTAAACACAGTTGTCTCAATCTTTGAAGGTGGTATGATAAGAATTTCGCCCGATAGACATACGGAAAGACAAATCAGATTATTGGAATATTTAAATTCTTTAAAGAAGCTCAAAGTTTACATAAAACCAGTTGCTTATGTAAATTATGAAAATTGTTCAGTGTTGCCAGTTTTAAGGCGGTTGAAAAACTTAAAAGTTGTTTATGGTAAAACTTTAATGGAATTTTTAGAAAAGTATAATCCCAAGGTTGTCATTATAGAGTTCCCATCCACTCCATTATATGAGGTTTTGCATCTAGATACTGAAATATTTCTTATGGATGATTATATCCACCCATTTGAGGAAAAAGCTCTTAAAGAAGTTCAGAGACGGGTTCATTACTCGGAAAGTACGGAAGAAATTATTTCAAAAATAGACCTTTTTCTTAAAGGTAAAATAAAACCGAAGAGAGATGATACTTTTTACTATCACTATGTACACAAGAAGAATCCGAAAGAAAACATAATAAAATTTATTGAAAGTTTAATCGAAAATTAGATTCAGAGAAAAGTTAGTTGTTTTATTTTATTTTCGTTTTTGCTTTTCTTGATGAGGTTAAAAATAGGTAATGAGTTTATTTTAGACTGGTGGCTTTAGAAGCTTATTGGATGAGTAAACGGTGGGCAAGAAAGAATTGAATATGCATAATGAAAACTCGTTTTAGTCAAATTTTTGGGGTCTAAAAGGGGATGTTACTTTCATTGGGGATTAGAATTAGTTTAAAATTGGGCAATATACTTTATTGCTTAAAAGTTTATAACTTTTAGATAAAAAGCTAATAAAATTTTTTTATTTTTTAGATTGGGCAAATGGCTAAAAAGCTAGAAATATAGGATTGGAGTAAGATAAAGTAATTAGCTATGATTAAAAAAATTTTGATGAAGCAAGATATATGGAAAGATGCTTTTTTCTATGGAGCATCTATCTTGTGTGCGATGCTATTTACTCGAATTTATTTAAGAATAACATGGGGAGCTGGTGTTGGGCGTCATTTGCTTTCTGAGCTTACTTCTTTTACTCATGACTCGCCTCATCAGTACAGGATACTTATTCCTTTTTTAGCGCGGGTTATTAAGACAGTCATTCCGGTTGATTTGATTTATATCTATGCCTTTCTTACAACAATTTTTACTTTTTTGCTTCTTATATCTTATCGAGAATATTTGTTTTGTTTTTTCCCAAGGGATATTGCTTATAATTATTCTTTTCTTTTGCTTTATCCACTCTTTTGGAACTATTGTGCTCTCAATCAAATCTATTTACCCTCTGATATTCCAGCAATTTTATTTTTTGTCCTTGGTTTGATCTTTATTTTTAAGGAAAATTGGCGATTATATTACTTATTCTATCTAATTTCAACGCTTAATAGGGATACAAGTTTATTTTTAATATTCGCATTTTTATTTACAAAGTTTGCCAAACTTAAAAAAAAAGAATTGTTTTTTCACGCATCTTTCCAATTAATGATTTGGGTGTCGATAAAGTACCTGTTGGCTAAGTTATTTATTAGAGGAGTAACACCAGTTTCTTATCAGCTTAAGGAAAATATAACGTATTTACTTTCTCTTCTTAAATTTAATTCTTTTACTTTTTCGGCGTTGTTATCATTTGGTTTTAGTTTTGGTTTGATTTGGTTACTCATTCCATTTTCGTGGAAGACTCAACCAGATTATTTTAAAAAATTGCTCTTTGTTTTGATTCCATTTTATTGTTTTGTATTCTTATTCGGGACTTTAGGCGAGGTTAGGATTTATAATGAACTGATACCAATATTGCTTGCCCCAGCAACCTATAGTATATATAATCTACTCTCTTTCCGATTGGGAAAGGAAGAAGGAGCGAAGAAGGCTTAAGACTATTTTTGATTTTGCCGGAAATTGATTGTAATAGGATTAAGGTTTTAGTTAAGTTAACAGTGAAACATTTAAATTGAGAGAGGATAAGTGGTTTGAAAGCGAGTAATTTAAAAAGTATTTTAAATCGGTGTGAATTAACAATTGGGAGTTGGATTACTTTAAGCCATCCAAGTATTGCTGAAATTATGGCTGGAGCTGGATTTGATTGGCTTGTTGTAGATATGGAACACAGCGTAATAACTCTTTCACAAGCTCAGTTACTAATCCAAATAATTGAACTTTCAGGATGCGTGCCTCTCGTAAGAGTTGGTGAGAACAATCCCAATTTAATTAAACGGGTTATGGACGCCGGGGCTCACGGAGTTATTGTTCCTATGATTAATAGTAAAGAGGATGCTATAAAAGCGGTCAGGGCAGTTAAATATCCACCATTAGGTACAAGAGGAGTTGGTTTAGCTAGAGCTCAAGGTTATGGCTTGGAATTTAAAAGATATAAAGAGTGGGTGAATAAAGAAAGTATCGTTATTGTTCAGATAGAACATATAAAAGCAGTCGATAATTTAAGGGAGATTTTGGGAGTTGAAGGAGTGGATGCTTTTATAATTGGCCCCTATGATTTGACAAGTTCTCTTGGCTACCCAGGTAAATTTGATCATCCAGATATGGTAGCTGTTCTAAAAAAAGTAGTAGAAATATCTACACAAATGAATATCCCAGCAGGTTTTCATGTAGTTCATCCTGACCTAGTAGAAGTTAAAAAAAAGATAAGCGAAGGTTATCGATTCATTGCGTTTAGCCTAGATACTCTATTTTTGGGGGTAAGTTGTGTAGATTATTTGAAAAAAATAAAAGAGTTAATAAAAAATGAAAAACTGGACAAAAGGAGTAGATAAATGGAAAGAGGAGGCAATTTTTAAATGGCAAATATTTTAGGCCTATCAATTAGTATTTTAGATCATGATAGTAGCGCTGCTATTCTTAAGGACGGGCGTTTAATAGCCGCTGTTGAGGAGGAAAGAATGAATAGGATCAAACATTACGGTGGTTTTCCTGAAAAATCTATAAAATATTGCTTAGAGACAGCAGGCTTGAAACCTGAGGATATTGATTATGTTGGGATTCCATTTCATCCTACTGTTCATATGTTAAAAAGGTTAAAGTTTGTTCTTACTTACGGCCGTCTTAAATATCTTCCCAGGCGAAGCCTTTTTGTCCTTAATCTCTCTCGTTCTTCATTGCGAGATAAAAATAAGTGCATGAGGATGTTTCCTAATGCAAAAATTGTCTTTATTGAGCATCACCTTGCCCATGCAGCCAGTGCTTACTATGTTTCTCATTTTCCAGAGGCTGCTATTTTTGCGACCGATGGGAGGGGAGAGTGGACTACAACGATGTTAGCTTATGGTGAGGACAGCAAAATAATAAAATTAAAAGAGCAATATTTCCCTACATCTCTTGGGCAGTTTTATTATGCATTTACTTCTTACTTAGGTTTTAAACAACATGATGAATATAAAGTTATGGGTTTAGCTCCTTATGGTTCTCCTAAATATCTTGATTTTTTTAGAAAAGCTTTAAAATTTTCTGAGAAAAATGTTGTTGATATTGATTTATCACTTGTACAACACCCATCTTATGCGCCAATTGAGTGGGGCTCGAGGTATTTTACTGAAAAAGTAGTATCTGAACTTGGCCCACCTCGTTTACCTTCCGAACCCATTGAAACTCGTCATATGGACATAGCTGCTAGTTTACAGGAAAGGTACAATGAAATTGGTGTTGAGATTGCAAATTATCTCTATTCTTTAACGAAGAAAGATTATCTATGTATGGCAGGTGGTGTAGCACTAAACTCAGTTATGAATTATCGGATAAAGACTCAAACACCATTTAAGGATATATTCATTCAGCCTGCCGCTGGTGACGGTGGGCTTTCAGTTGGGTGTGCCTTTTATATTCAAAACATGATTCTTAATCAAAAGACTTCATTTCATTTTGACCATGCTTATTGGGGCCCTGAAAGTAGCAATGAGGAGATTGAAAAAGAACTAAAAATTTCTGGGGTTGAATATGTTGAATTAAAAGACCCATCTTATGTAGGGGCTTACCTTTTAAAAGAAGGTTACATTATAGGCTGGTTTCAAGGGCGAACTGAATTTGGGCCACGGGCTCTTGGAAATCGGAGTATTTTAGCTGATCCTCGAAAGGCTGAGAATAAGGATATTGTTAATGCGCGCATAAAATTTAGGGAAGAATTTAGACCTTTTGCTCCCTCCGTCCTAGAAGAATATGCAGATGAATACTTTATTGATTGTAATGGGGGAGCTGCTCCTTTTATGTTACTTGTTCCCCCAGTGAGGCCAGGGAAAGAAAATGTGATACCGGCTGTGACTCATGTCGACAAGACAGGAAGAGCCCAAGTAGTTAGCAAGAAAGCTAATCCTTTATATTACTCTCTAATAAAGCATTTTTATAATTTTACAGGCGTACCTGTTGTTCTAAATACTTCCTTTAATGTTAAGGGAGAACCAATTGTGAATTCACCTGTTGACGCGATGAAGTGTTTTTATACAACAGGACTAGATTTTCTTATAATGCATAATTTTTTACTATTTAAAAAACCAATTCCTGAAAACATCAAGGAAATTATTAGAAGCGGTAAAGGGGATTAACTGTGAAAGTTTTTGGCATAATCCCTGCTCGTATGGCTTCAACACGCTTTCCCGGTAAACCTCTTGCTAAGATACTTGGCATACCAATGATTGGGCATGTTTATTACCGAAGTAAAATGAGCAAAATGCTAGGTGATGTTTATGTTGCTACTTGTGATGAAGAAATCGCTGATTATGTTAAATCTATTGGAGGAAAAGTTGTTATGACAGCCAATACTCACCAAAGGGCTTCTGATCGAACTGCTGAGGCGATGCTTAAAATTGAAGCTCAAGAAAAGATAAGATTAGATATTGTAGTCATGATCCAAGGTGATGAGCCAATGATATATCCTGAAATGATTGATGAGGCGGTTAAGCCTATGTTGAATGATAATTCAATTTTAGTTGTAAATTTAGTAGCGCCTCTTAAATCGCGAGAAGAGCATGAGGATTCAAACATAGTGAAAGTAGTAATTGATAGGCATGGTTTTGCTATGTACTTTTCTCGAGAGCCAATCCCATCTCGGAAAAAAGCGGAAAAAGAAGTCCCGATGTTTAAACAGGTTTGTGTCATACCTTATAAGCGAGATTTTTTAATTAAGTTTAACCAGCTTGAGTCAACACCACTGGAGATCATCGAGTCAATCGATATGCTTAGGATTCTTGAACATGGCTATAAAGTTAAGATGGTTGAAACTTCATTTGTAACTTACAGCGTTGATACAATTGAAGATTTAAAAAAAGTGGAAAAGATGATGAAAAATGATACATTATTAAATAGATATATTAAAAATTGAAAATATAAATTTATTTATAAATGTTTGCCCCTTCTAAGGCTTCTCTTTATCGAGTGTTTGTGTTTAATAATAAGTGTTGTTTTTAAGGTGATAAGCAAGGGTGGAGAGAGTAGAAGTGAAAAGAGTAAAGAGTTTGGGCAAATGGTTGGCGATAAAATCTTTATTAAAGGCAATTTATTCAGATGCGTCATTCAAGAAAGCATACCGGTTGAGTCTGGAAAGACTGCCTGATTTAAAAGAACATTATACTGGAGCAAGACTAAGCGATTTCCTTGAATATAAAGTCAGGTTTCTTTTAACTGCTCAGAGTAGTTTTGTGGCAGATGATGTGGCAGAAATACTTCAAAAGAAAGAAGTCTGTACCTTGCTTGATGTGGGAGACTCAGATGGGTCATTACAACTTATGGTTAGAGATTTAGTGAACCAAAGGAGACTTTTAACTTGTGGACTTAATCTTCAAAAAGAAGCAGTGCAGCGCATAAGGAAGCGTGGTTTAAAAGCAATCCGGGCTGATGCTATGAAATTGGCGAGTTTGAAGAGAAAATTTGATATTGTTACTGTGATGGAAACACTTGAGCATCTTCCTAACCCCATAGATTTTCTCCAATCTCTTCATAATGTTGTGGTGGAGAGGTTAGTCATATCTGTTCCTTATGTCAGGGAAAGTAAGGTTGCTTTGGATTACTTAAATCCATCAGTTTTTGGTGATAGAAAGCCAACTATTGAGAATGTCCATATTTTTGAGTTTTCACCTAGCGATTGGGAAAAAATTTTTTTACATTCGGGTTGGCGTGTGCTACGAGAAAAAATAGCTTTTCAATATCCACAGTGGAGTTTGCTTTCAATAACTAAATATTTTTGAAAAAAAATGGATTATGAGGGGTTTTGGCTAGCATCATTTGTTGAAGATAATACTTTTAGGGAAAAATATTTAATTGAGTGTGGGTGAAAGGTAATTTTCAATCCTTATTGGAATGAGGCGAAATGGAAATAAATTTTGCCTAATAAATTTCATGGAAGATATGTATAGGGAATTTGATGACCTTTAGTTTATAATTGTAATTATTGGTTAGTTAGGAGAGGTAATGATGAAGCAAAAGTTTCTTAGGGTTGGCATTGCAGGTTATGGTGTGGTAGGGACACGCCGACGGCAATTCATTGATCAACATCCACACCTAAAGACTGTGGCTGTTTGTGATAGAAAGTTCCGGAAGTGTTTCACAATGCCTGATGGTGTGCGAGCTTATCGGAATTATCACCAGCTTTTAGAGGAACCACTTGATGTGTTATTTATCAGTTTGCCTAACTATTTAGCACCTGAGGTAACGATTGCAGGACTTGAAAGGGGATTGCATGTTTTTTGCGAGAAACCACCAGGCCGTACTGTTTCTGATGTTAAGAAGGTAATTGAAGTTGAAAAAAAGCACCCCAATTTGTTACTCAAATATGGATTTAATCATCGTTATCATGACTCGGTGCGGGAGGCTCTTCGTCTAATTGATTCTGGCAAATTTGGTGAAATTATTAACTTGCGAGGAGTTTACGGTAAGAGCAAGATTATTCCTTTTTCTGGTGGTTGGCGGGCTTCAAGGCGATATGCTGGTGGAGGTATCCTTCTTGATCAGGGGATTCATATGGTGGATTTAATGCGACTTTTTTGTGGGGAGTTTATTGAAGTCAAAAGTTATATATCTAATAGCTACTGGCATCACAATGTTGAAGATAATGCCTATGCGCTTATGCGGGATACCAAAGGTCGTATTGCAATGTTACATTCAAGTGCAACTCAGTGGCAGCACCGTTTCTCCTTAGAAGTTAACCTCACCGAAGGTTTTCTCGAACTTCACGGGATTCTTTCTGGTTCAAAAAGTTATGGGCAGGAAAAGCTTGTTATTGGCTGGCGTGATGAGGCTGATGTTGGCACAACCAAGGAAGAAACATTCACTTATTTAGAAGATAATTCCTGGCGTGATGAAATATGGGAATTTGCTGACGCAATTATTAAAGGTGAAAAGATTAAACACGGTTCAAGTAAAGATGCTTTAGAAACAATGAAACTTGTTTATCGAATATATTACGCTGACCCTGAATGGAGAAAAGCTTATAAAATTGAATCTCCAGATTAAAAGAAAGGATTGTGAAAAGTTTATGAACAATATCGAACATTTCGTTACTAAATCTACTTCTGCCAAAGAATTTGCGAAAATTTATTTAAACTATGTTGGGAAGCTACTTACTGAAATTAATCCTGAAACGATAGCGGCTTTCATTGATGAGTTAGAAGCATCTCGAGAACATCAAAACACAGTTTTTATCGTTGGTAATGGAGGTTCAGCAGCTACCGCTTCCCATATGGCAAATGACATTGGTATGGATGTTTTTAAAAAGGGTACTGATGAAAAACCTTTAAAAGCGCTAGCTCTCACTGATAATATCTCCTTAATGACTGCTATTGCCAATGATGATGGTTATGAAAATATATTTGTGAACCAGCTAAAAATTCATTTTCGACCTGGTGATAAGTTAGTAGCTATCTCGGCAAGTGGTAATTCTCCTAATGTTATTAAGGCGGCAGAATGGGTAAAAAAGCAGGGTGGAAGAGTTATTGGCTTGGTTGGTTTTGATGGTGGTTTGCTCAGGAATATTTGTGACATCGTAATTCATGTTAAAACGCCAAAAGGCGAATATGGACCAGTAGAAGATGTCCATCTTGTTATTGACCATTTAGTTGCTCTTTGGTTGCAATATGGTTTAAAGGAAAGAAAAAAGAATTTTTAAAGAAAAGATAGGTTAGCTAATATCTTTAAACATCTTTAAAGATCAACTTTTTCCAATGCAAGGTTTGGGGCAAAAGTGATTATAGGGGTTTGGTGAAGAAACTAAATTGAAAGTTTTAATTGGACCGTCAAGTTTTGGTGAGTTAGATAAAGCTCCTCTAGAGAGACTTGGGGAGGCAGGCTTTAGTGTTATTAAAAATCCTTATGGCCGCAAATTGTCTAAAAAAGAACTTTTTGCACTGTTGCCTGGTGTAATCGGCTTAATTGCTGGGCTCGAACCTTTAGATCGGGAAGTCTTAGAAAAGTCAGAGTTAAAAGTAATCTCCCGCTGCGGTTCTGGTCTTTCCAATGTTGACCTTAAGGCTGCAAAGGAACTTGGTATTATTGTAAAAAGTACTCCTCAAGCTCCTATAACTGCAGTGGCTGAACTAACCGTTGGGTGTCTAATTTCTCTCTTAAGAGGGGTGCCTCAGATGAATCAAGCCCTTCACAAACACCAGTGGGTAAAAAAAATAGGCAGGCAAGTTGCCGGAATGAAGGTAGCGGTTATTGGATTTGGTCAAATTGGTCAGAAGGTTGGACAACTTTTATTAGCTCTTGGTGCTCAGATTCTTGCAGTTGACCCCAGGTTTTCAGGAAAGGTTAATGATATTCCAATCATTACTCTGGATGAAGCTTTACAACAAGTTGACATTATTACTCTGCACTGTAGTGGCGAGAAGTGTTTGTTAGGTGAACGGGAATTCAGTTTGATGAAGGAGGGCGTTTATATTCTTAATGCTGCTAGGGGGGGTGTAATTGATGAACAGGCGCTCAAGCACGCACTTGATAGTGGGAAGGTAGCGGGTGCATGGCTCGATACTTTTAGCAGCGAACCCTATGATGGTGTTTTATGTGATTATAAGCAAGTTATCCTAACTCCTCACATTGGCTCTTATACCTTAGAATGTCGAAGAGAAATGGAAATGGAAGCAGTAGAAAATTTAATTAAAGCTTTAAAGGAGAATGAATAAAGGAATGGCTGAAATAAATTTATCATCTTTACTTGAGTTAGCTTTATCTACAGCTAAAAAGGCAGGTCAAAATATCCTAAAAAATATATCTAAAAACCAGGAAGTTCTTATCGATTTGCCTCGAGATGTTAAGATTGATGCAGATCACATGCTAGAATCCTATATAATAGAGCAGCTTTCTCAAGAATTTAATTTTCCAATCCTTTCAGAAGAAGCTGGTTTTTTGTTGGAGAAAGATTCTAACATTGAATACCGCTGGGTTGTAGATCCCCTCGACGGTAGTGTTAACTTTTCAAGAGGCATTCCCGCTTGTTGCATTTCAATTGGCTTTTGGAGGAAAGAAGAACCTCTCTTAGGGGTGATTTACGATTTTTTTCGGGATGAAGCTTTTACTGGTTTAGTTGGCAAAGGAGCCTGGCTTAATAGAAAACCAATTCAAGTGAGCAAAGTTGCTCAAAAATCACAAGCTATATTGTGTACTGGTTTTCCGGTGGGAGGAGATTTTTCTAAAAAGTCTGTTTTAAACTTCGTTGAGGAAGTGAGGAAGTTTAAAAAGGTTCGCCTTTTAGGTTCAGCTGCCTTATCCTTAGCTTATGTAGCGGCTGGCAGAGCAGATGCTTACCACGAGGATGACATAAAAATTTGGGATGTAGCTGCTGGTTTGGCTTTAGTTAAAGCTGCAGGAGGAATTTATCGGTTTAGCTGGTCAAGTAAGCCTAATGCTCTTAAAGTAATAGCTTCTAATGCTCACCTTTGGGGAGATATTTATAGAAAGTAAAGGTAGTAAGCTGGTTAGTGATTTTTAATCCTTTTAAAATAATGTTGTTTTTGAATAATTAAGTTAGAATAATTTTGAATGTGAAAATCCTAAGTTTTTAATTAAAAATTAAGTTAAAATTAGTAGTTAAATGACGGTTCCAGCAGTTAGTGTTATTATTCCTACCTATAATAATGCTCACTTTGTTGGTCAGACTATCCAATGTGTTCTTGACCAAACTTTTCAAAACTTTGAAGTTATTGTCGTGGATGATGGGTCAACAGATAATACTAAGGGAGTTATTAGCTCATTTAAAGATAAACGGATTTTTTACCATTATCAGGAAAGGAGTGGTTTGCCTGCTGTTTCAAGAAATACAGGGATAAAGTTATCACAAGCTGGCATGATTGCTTTCCTTGACTCGGACGATAAGTGGTATCCAGAGAAACTTAGTAAAACAATGGAGGTATTTTTTAATAATAAAGACATTGATTTGGTTTGTCATGATGAGTATGTGACACTGGCTGATAAAATCATTCGAAAGTCAGTTTATGGTCCAGGTGTTGAAGATATGTATCAAGCTCTACTTTATAGAGGTAATTGTCTTTCTACATCAGCAGTTGTTGTTAAGAAGGAGAAGCTATATCAAGTAGGGTTATTTGATGAACGAAAAGATTTTTTCTCCGTGGAAGATTATGATCTTTGGCTTCGTCTTGCGGCTAATGGTTGCAAGTTTTATTTTCTGCATGAATTTTTAGGCGAGTATGTCCTTCATGAAACAAACATCAGTGCTAATTTAGAAATGAACTACAACAATCTCTTAAATGTATTAGATGTTCATTTTAGAAAGTTAGCAACTGAGCATAATTTTAAGATATTTAATGCTTTAAAAAGGAAGTTAAAGGTAAGAATCGCAATGGTGCGAGATTTGGTGAAAAGTGGTCAGTTCAATAAAGCAATTTATTACTTTTTAAAATTACCGAGAGAACTAATAAATGATTACCAAGAATATAAAATTCTTTTCCCTCAAGGATAACATTCTCATTCATTTAATAAGATTTTATAACTAGAAATATCGGGGGGAGTAAAAGAAGATGATATAGCCTCTTCCCATATATTTCTTTTTTCCTTAATTATCTCATTTTTATTGAGCAAAATATATTTGGTCAATTCGCAAATATCTTTTTCAGTATGAGCTGAAAAAACTGCTTCTGGCATGTCAATTAGTGGCCCAGCTACAATCGAGAAATCTAAGTCAACTTTAAGCACAGGAATTTTTAAGGCTAAGGCTTCTAAAGCCATTGTTGTTGAGGTGGCAATCATTAAGTCGGCAGTTTTTAGAAGGCTTGGGGTATTTGATTGAGGAATGTGAAAGTTTTTTGGGAAGGCTTTTAAACCAAGATAACGCTGGATTTTTCCTAGAGGCAAAGTTGGATGAGACTTTAAAATTATCTTGGCCTCAAAAGATTTTAAAGCGCTGCTGATTTTATAAAGAAGCTCCAAGGCTTCTTCAAATTCTCCAGGAAGGGCAACAAGAATCCTTTTAGTGCTCTTTTTTTCTTTGCTTAGTTCTCTTTTCTGTTGTTTAAAGAGATATTCATAACGGATTGCCCCTCCTGTTTTAACCCGATCGCTAAAATGTCCTTTTAGAATTTCTTCGGGTCTTTCGCCCGCAGTTACAATTTTGTCAGGAAGAGGAATAAGCCTAAGCTCTTTGTCTGAAATATAGTAGTTGGTTGTAAGGCTTGAAAATGATGTGTGTTGATATCCAACAGTTATTGCTTGTGGGAAAGCTTTTTTTAGCCCTGCCAAATAGACTTTTTCCCAAGTTTGGTTTTCAAATGGATAAATTACTCGTTGAACATTGAAACCACATTTTTTTAACTTAATAGGTAAAACATAAAAGAGTCGATTAAAGCAAATTCTATTGTTAATAAGGTCATTCCACCTGTCAAATCGAAGAAGTTTATTTATGTTAGCTTCTCGAAAAAGAGGTAAGTTCTTATATTTAATAATTTGACTAAAATTAGCGAGTGAAAATTTTAATATATCGAGAAAAGATAAGAAGTAATGGGGGACTAGAAAATTTTTATCAGGCACTTTTTTAATGTAATCTAAAGCTTTGCCATATTTAATAGTTGGTAAGATATAGGGAATAATAACTACATTGTAACCTTCTTGAGCAGCAATGTCAGGAAGTTTTTTAAAGTAGCTATCGTAGTACCCCCTTTTTTCAGAAAAAGAACGATTGTCAATCCAAGAATTGATTAATATAAGAGGTTTTTGTTGTAGTTTTCTTTTGAGCTGTTTAGTGTAACTTCTTAGTTTCAGCTTAGTAATAATAATTTTTTTAATTTGGCTAAGCACAAAAAAGGTTCGTTTAGCTAGGAGTAAGAGAATAGATTTTAAATAAAATCCGCATTTAGAAAGAAATTCAAAAGGAATAGATTCTTTATCTTTAAAGAAATCAGCTATCTGGTTATATAGTCCTAGGTTGCCTATAATTAAAAGAGCATTTTTTTCTTTGTTGAGTAGAGATTTTGTTTTTTCCCACAAACAAAGATTACGGAAAAGAGTAGAATTGGAAGGTTGTTTTTCCGAAATTACCGACTCCCACCAAGTCAGGGAATTGTATCGGGTACTCAATTCTCCAATGTAATCAATATATTCTTTTCTAATTCCTTGAGCAATATTGTTTAGTGGCTGGGCTTTAATTTCCGCTCCTAGGCCTTTTAGCTTTTGAGAAAGGTTAAAGTAATCTAAAAAGTTATCTCCCAGGTAAATCCATTTGCGGTGTTCTTTAAAGAGAATTTTCCGACATTTTCTCAGGTTTTTTCGATTGTAGAGAAAAAAAATTGATTTAACTTTTGAAGCCATAAGTTAGCTCTCATCTCTAATGAAATTTGATTACTATTTAATTATTTATTATTTTGGTTTTTTATTAAAGTATTTTTATTATAAAGGTAGGTAAAATATAGTTCAATCAAAGCATTTATCAGCTCAATCTAATGGGGTGAGCACTTTCAGCTTTAATCAACTCAGGTTATAATCATAATCTGTAATGTTATTTCCTGTAAAAACTTTATGAAATTTAAATTCGAGGGATGGATGCGGATATACGCTGAACCTCTACCAAATTTTAATGACATTTTCAAAGAGCTTTCCTTGCAGTTGTTCCATCAAAAGGAAAAAGCACCAGAATTCTCATTTAGAGGGACATTATATGGGTACGCGAGAAAGGCTATGTTGGATGTGGCAAATAACATTTCAGCTGGTAAAGATAGGGAGATATGGTTTCCAGCTTATATTTGTGATGAACTAATCGAGATTTTCAGGAGGCATTGGGGAGGTGCTCTTAGGTTTTATGACATCAAAGATGATTTAACTCCTAATTGGGATTCTATAGACCTTAAGGTTTCAACTAAGGATGTGATGTCTATATTTGTTCTCGTTCATTATTTTGGTTTTCCCAACTCAGTTAAGGAAGCAAAAGAGTTTTGTAAACTTAATAAGATGCATATTATTGAGGATGGGGCTCATGTGATGCCTTCCTTTGAGGGTGAGCTTAAAGTTATTGGTGACGCAGTGGTTTTTAGTTTAAGAAAAATTTTTCCCCTTCCTAACGGGGCACTTTTAATTACAGCTGTTAATGGGGGGAAAAATAAAGGACCTAAAGTTGAGAAAAAAATACCTTGGGAATGGATTATAAGGGTTGTTGCCAAGAGAATTTTTAAGTGGGTTCCAACCACATTTTATGGATTGAGACCTTTAAAAAAGGAAAGTTTGTCAGGTTACAGAAAAAGCGAAATATATGAAAGGGGTATTTCTTGGCTTTCTTTAAAGTTACTTAAGAAGTTAATGCAGGAGAGTGGTAAGATATTTCAGATTCGACAAAACAACTATAGAATTTTACAGAGCTTTCTTGCTAAACAGGGAATCGAACCTGTTTTTAACCTTGAAGAAAAGAAAATATGCCCTTACGCTTTCCCTTTGAGAAGCACGAAGCGAGATAAAATTATTGAAATTTTGAGGCGTCAAGGGATAGGGGCCCAGTTTTGGCCAACTCTTCCAGTGGAAGTTTTAGGAAGCAATTCATATCCTACTGCAAGAAAAATCCAAAGTGAACTAGTAATATTGCCAATTCACCAGGACTTGGACTTTAAGGAAATGAGCTTGATAACCAAGGCATTAAGGAGGTTTTAAGCTTTTACTTTATGAGAATTGATGTTTTAGAAGGAACAGCTATTTCTGAGCTTTATCCCCAATGGAATGAGCTCTTAGAACATTCTAATGCAGACCCAGTTTTTGGAGCTCCAGAATGGTCTTTATATTGGGGAAAAGCTTTTGGGGAAACACAAAACATTAAGTTAATTACAGCCTGGAAGGGCACTCAGCTAGTTGGCATTTTTCCTGTCATCTTAAAATCTTCGCTTTTAAAAGATGGAGGAGGGGAAAGGCTTGAGTTTGTGGGCGGTAGCTTAGCAGATTATGCTCTTCCAGTTGTTGATAAGGAGAGGGAAGTTGAAATTTTGCGATTTCTTTTTCAAGCCGCTTTTGAGTTAAAGGTTACTTATGATTTACTTGCCTTGGTCCATATCCCTGAAGAAATGTTTCCCTCTTTTAAAGCAGCTTTAGAAGATTTGCGTTGGAGTTTTTTTTGGAAAGGAGATGTTGCCCCATTTATTAAAATCTTTCCTCACTTTTCTTATGAGAAGATAAAGCAAACATGGTCTAGCTCGCACCGGGGCGACATAAAGCGTCAAAAAAAGCGGTTGGCTGAACTAGGCAAGATTGAATTTGTTTCTCAAGCGCCTAGAGAGGAGAAAGAAAAATACTTTTTTGAATTCTATCGTTTATATAGCTCAAAATGGGGGAAAAAAGAAATAGAGAAATTTATTTATAATTTAGCTTTTTATCATCCTTTAAGTTCCTTTTCATATTTATCGATTGACCAATTTCCAATTGCTTTCCATTTTGGCTTTAAATCTAAAGATAGATTTTACTATTATATGCCGAGTTATAAAGGTGAATTTGAAAATTACTCTCCGGGCAAGGTTCTTTTATCTTATTTAATTGAACGAGCTTGCCAAGAGAAACTTTTTTATTTCGATTTTCTTCTTGGGAAAGAAGAATATAAATATCGGTGGGGGGTTAATGAACGAAGTGTCAAGTCTTTATTTATTCCAACTTCCCTCAAAGGAAGGTTTGCTAGCTGGTGGCTTAGTACTGGTAAGGGTCAGGTTAGAAAAGTTATTAAAAGGTTGGGTGGAAAGGAGTGATGACTTTTTATATTAATTCACTTATGCGAAAAAAATTGGTCAAGTACCTATCTCTAATAAGTGCAATCTTTTTAAAGAGCAAAAAATAATTCTTCTTTGAAGCATATTCACATCCTTTAGGTGGATTGGGTAATTCTTCAAATTCCCAAGAGTGAGCTAAGAACACTAAGTAAGGCTCTTGTTGATATGATCTTTGAATGTTTATTACTTCTTTAATGTAATTTGGCAGTTCATTATCCCTTTTAAGGAGAAGATTTGCTAAATTAAAAACTTCATATTGTGAATAAGGAATGAGTTTATTAAATCTCAACTTAGGTATTGGGTTAACTGTTACAGGAACTTCAGTTAAATCATTAAATTTTGTCATAATTGGTAAAATTCCTTTATAGCTGGGGTAAGAAGAGTCCACTTTAAAACCATATTCTTTAAGTAACTTAATAGAATCATTATCGATTATCATATAAGGAGCTCTGAAGGATTGGGGAAGGGGTAAACCGTTTTTTTTAAATTCAGCGATTCCTTGCTCAATTGCCCTTTTTCTAGTTTCTAAAGAGGTCATTTCATCTTGAGTAAACCAGTCATACCCCCATAACTCATGATTAAATCCGTGAAGTCCTAATTCGTGTCCTTGTTTTACTAGCTCACGTAAATAACTAGCGAACTTACTAATCAAACTTCCTTGAATAAAAAAAGTGGCTACAATTCTTTGTTTTGAGAGAATCTTAGATATTTTTTTTAAAAAAGGCTCAACAGAATAGTAGTTATATGAAGGTTTGGTTATTCCAAAGTCATACTCGATATCAAAAGTAAGAGCTAACTTGATTTGGGCTTTCTCCAACGGCTTAGAAGTTATTTTTAAAAGTCTCTTCTTTTTAATGTAGTTGTTTGCTAAAAAATGAGGCATTCTTGGATCTTTCAAGATATAGCTAATTTTCCATTTCATTTTTTAATTCAGGCAATTTGTTTATTGGTATTGTTAACTTAAACATATAGGTAGAGATAAATTTTAAAGGTCAAACTAATATCAATATTACCATACTTTTTGCTCTTGGCTTAAATTGCTCAGCATTTCGTTTTAAAAGCTAACTTTAAAGCCTATTTTAAAAGAGAACCAAAGTGTTTTGCTTGCAACTTTTTGCTTTCTCATTTAATCTTTTCTTAATTTAGCTTGCATGTCCTTTATTATTTAAAAATGTTGGAGGAGTTTTAAAAGGACTCACTTAATTCATTTTTTGATACAAAGAGGAATGGGTAAAAAACAAAAAAGAACGGTTGTTTATATGAATAATTACCCCTTTGATACTTTGGGTGGTGGAGAAAAGCATCTTCTCTTATTAGCTAAAGCAGCCAAGGAGTGGGAATTTAGGGTTTGTGTGATTTGTTTACCCCAATCTGGTATTGAACGAGCTCTAAATGAGTTGAGCATTGAAACTATTCCGCTAAATATTATGTCTAAAAATTTCATTTTAACGATACTAAGAATTTCAAAAGAACTAAGAAAGATAGGGGCGGATATATTTCACACTCATGGATTTTTCTGCAATGTTATCGGGCGAATTGCTGGAAAGATATCAGGTATTCCAGCGGTAGTTTCTACAGTTCATTGTGAACCTGACTCAACCCTTTCGTATGATAAGAGTTTAAAAGCTAAAGTTATTCAGATAATTAGAAATTTTGCTGACCGATTTACCTCTCAATATGCCGATATGATTATTGCTGTTGCGGAGAGGGTCAAAGAGAAACTAGTCAAAATAGGAATACCAAGTGAAAAAATCATCGTGATTAGAAATGGTATTCCTATAAAGCCAGTTCAAACTCTTCAAACCAAAAAGGAGTTAGGGAAAGTTGTTGTTGGCACTTTAGGACGTTTAGAACCCGTCAAGGGATTTGATTACTTTATAGAAGCAGCAGCTTTAATAAAGAATTCTGAGCTTGGTCAGCGAGTGAATTTTGTAATTGTTGGAGATGGTTCTTTAAGAAAACACCTTGAAGATAAAGTAGCTACTCTGGGCTTAAAAGATTGTTTTAAATTTACCGGCTATCAAGAAGATACCATTTCTGAAGTTGGGAAAATGGATATTTTTGTTGCCTCTTCTCTTAGCGATACGACTAACCTCGCTTTGCTTGAAGCGATGGCGGTTCAAAAACCAGTGGTAGCGACTGAGGTAGGTGGAATTCCTGAAGCGGTTGTAGATGGGGTTACTGGTTATTTAATTCCTCCAGCTGATCCCCAGGCACTGGCAGAGAAAATCATTCATCTTGTGAAGGAGCCGAACTTGAGAGAGCGAATGGGCAAGAAGGGTCGGGAAAGAGTGGAAAAAAATTTTGACTCTCAACAGATGTTGGAAAAATATTTGAGGTTATATAGTTCTTTAGTCCCCGAAAACTAAGGGAAATTAAAATGTTGGAAGTCTTTCGATTTCTTGATAAAACTGTTGGTACAGGTATATGCCTTGTTTTAGCAAGTTTAGAAGGTATAAAAAGGCTCTTTACAAAAACCCCTCTTTTTGACCCTAAGCTAGTTAAGAGCATTTTAGTAATAAAAACGGTAGCTTTGGGGGATTTAACACTCATTTTACCAACTTTACGGGCTGTTAAAGAAACATATCCCTCAGTTAAACTCTGTCTTCTCACTACACCGAGGGTAAAAGAGGTAGTATCTGGTTTTCCCTATCTTGATGAAATTATTTATTTTAAGCCACCCAATTTGGGCTCACTATGTAAGACTTTTCTTAAACTTAGGAAGAAAAAGTTTTCTTTAGTCATTGATGCTGAACATTATTATCGTTTCACTACTATTCTAGCATATTTACTTGGTGCTCCTTGGCGGGTTGGTTTTATCCTCCCAGGTCAAGGAAGAAAAGGTCTTTTTAATCTTCCTGTTTCTTATCCACTTGAGAGGCATGAAGTTGAAAGTTTTTTAAGTTTGGCAAAAGCAATTGGAGCAAAAGTTAGCCAAGTTAAACTTGTGCCATTAGTTATTTCATCAAGTGATGAAGAATTTATTAAAAAATTTCTCAAGGAGAATGGAGTTGATAAAGATGATTTTATAGTCGTCATTCATCCTGCGACTAGCCTTCGAGCTAAAGCAAGACGCTGGCTTCCAGAAAGATGGGCGGAGCTAGCTGATAAATTAATTTCACAGTTTAAAGCTAAAATTATTTTTTCTGGAGCTCGAAGTGATGGAGAATTAGTTAAGAAGATTGTAAATCAAATGAAATTTGAGCCAATTTTAGCAGTTGGGCAGACAACTTTAAAGCAATTTGCTGCTTTAACTAAGAAGGCTAACCTTTTTATTGGAGTCGATACTGGTCCTCTCCATGTAGCAGCTGCGATGGGAACTAAGGTTATTGGTTTATTTGGGCCAAATACTCCTTTAAAGTGGGGTCCTTATGGTAAAAAAAATATTGCCATTTATCATCCTTTACCGTGTAGCCCTTGCACTAAGCAATATTTAGGCATTGTTTCCAGTTGCGAGAAGGACGATTGCATGAGAGCAATAACTGTTGAAGAAGTTATGGATGCGGTGAAAAAAATAATTAAGAAAAGGTAAGCTAAGGAGCTAGATAGCTTGTTAGCAAATGTTTAAATGATTAATATTTTTAATTTAAAGCAGGAAATCAAGGGTTTAAAGTTTCATTTTTACCGTTAGGAATGGTATAGAGGATTTAATAACGATTTATCAAATGTGGAGGTTAAGATGGAAGAGTTTATCAAAAAAGAATTAGCAGAAAGTGCTCGTTTAAAAGGGGAAATGATTGAAGAAACAGTTAGTTCTATTGCTGATGCAGCTGAGGTAATCATTACTGCTTTAAAAAAAGGGGGAAAGGTTATCCTTTTTGGCAATGGGGGGAGTGCAGCCGATGCTCAACATATCGCTTGCGAGTTAATAGGAAAGTTTAAGAAGGTTAGAGGAGCTTTACCAGCTATTGCCTTGACCACAGACACTTCTGTTTTAACCGCTCTCAGCAATGACTTCGGATTTGATTTTTCATTTAGCCGCCAAGTCGAAGCTTTAGCCAACCCTAATGATGTCTTAGTTGCTATTAGCACTAGTGGAATGTCTTCTAATATTATCGAGGCTGTTAAAGTTGGGAAAGAAAAAGGTTGCAAATCAATTTCTTTAACGGGAAAGACGGGGTACAGGTTAGCTAATTTGGTAGATGTTCCTATTTATGTTCCTTCCAATGTAACACCGAGAATTCAAGAAGCTCACATAACAATTGGTCATATAATTTGTGCACTTGTTGAGGAAGCTTTTTCCTAAGTCTAAAGGTTTTGGGGAGTCTTGGGTGAGAGATAAAGCTGTTTTCTTAGATCGAGATGGTATCATTAATAAAGATATTGGCTATATTGATTCGATTGAAAAGATTATTTTTTTAAAAGAAGTTCCCCAAGAGATAAAAAGACTGAGAGCCGAGGGATACAAAATAGTCATTGTGACTAATCAGTCCGGTGTGGCTAGAGGATTTTTTACCGAGGAAAAGCTGGGAGAAATTAACCAGGAAATAGTGAGGAAATTAAAGGATGAAGGAGCAGTTATCGATAAAGTTTATTACTGCCCCCATTTGCCTGATGCCTTGATTGAGAAGTATCGGCTTGATTGTAATTGTCGGAAACCAAAACCTGGCTTAATTATTAAGGCTGCCGAGGAGCTAAATCTTGACTTATCAAAGAGCTTTATAATTGGAGACAGTGAAAGAGATATTGAAGCAGGTAAAAGAGCTGGATGCAAGGCTGTGCTTATTCAAGGTCGAGGCTCAAAGGTCAAAGGCTCAAAAAAGGGACTGAAAACTGAAGAGGAAAAACTGAAAAGTTTAAAGATTAGAGTTAAGGGTTTAGAAAAGAGAGTGAAGGGAGGAAAGTTAAAAGCCAATAAGGTAGTAAACTCTTTGAAGGAAGCGGTTGATTGGATACTCAAAGAAAACAGGTAACTACTAACTAGTTGGGGAGGAGAAATGGAAAGAAAAAGAATTGAGGAAATTTTAAAAAGTTGTCAAGGGAAGAAAATTCTTGTTTTAGGCGATATTATGGTTGATGAATTTTTATATGGAAAAGTAGAGAGAATCTCACCGGAGGCACCTGTCCCTATTCTTGAGTTTAGTTCTCACATTTTTTTACCTGGTGGAGCTGCTAATTCAGCTAATAATATTAAGAGTTTGGGCGGTGAACCAATTTTAACAGGATATATTGGAGATGATTTTGGAGCGGAAAAACTCTTGGAGGAATTAAAGAAAAGGGAAATCTCAACCGATGGCTTGTTAGTTAACAAAGAAAGACCAACCATTTTAAAGACGAGAGTAATTGCTCACACTCAACAAGTAGTTAGAATTGACCGAGAAATTAGAGGTGAAATTGACTCTGATTTAGAAAGAAAAATAACTAATTTCATCCTTTGGAATTTAAATGAAATCAATGCTTTCCTCATCTCTGATTACAACAAAGGGACAGTGACTAAGACCATTTTAAAGAAGGTCATTAAGGAAGCAAAATCTAAAGGAAAACCTATTGTGGCTGATACTAAAAAGCTGGTTTTAGAAAATTTTCAAGGCATTACTATCTTAACTCCTAATGTGGTAGAAATCGAAAGATTGGCTAATTTCCCTATTAGGAGTGAAAGTGATTTAGAAAAGGCAGCCCGAAAAGTTATCGCTATTTTAAATTTAGAAGCAGTTTTAGTAACACGAGCTGAGGAAGGAGTATCCCTTTTTGAAAAAAGGGGAAAACCCTGTCATATTCCAGCAATCTCAACTCAAGTTCATGATGTAACTGGAGCCGGAGATACTGTTGCTGCTACTTTGGCTTTAACTTTGGCTTCAGGTGCCACTTTTCAAGAAGCAGCTTTTTTAGCTAATTTAGCAGCTGGTGTAGTCGTCAGAAAAATTGGGACAGCTACTTGTTCTCCAAATGAAATTTTGATTTTAGCAAAGGAAACAGGTAACTGTTAACTGAGCGGGTGTTGAGAAGAGATGGGAAAGGTTTTGAATCTTAATCAATTAAAAAAAGTGCTTGAAAAGGAGAGAGCAAAAGGGAAGAAAGTGGTTTTCACTAATGGTTGTTTTGACCTTCTTCATCTTGGTCATATCCGCTGCCTTAAGAAAGCAAAGAAAAAAGGGGATATTTTAATTGTTGGTTTAAACAGCGATAGTTCTGTAAAGAAACTTAAGGGCTCTAATCGTCCTTTGGTCCCTCAAGCTGAAAGGGCAGAAATTCTTGCTTCTCTTTCCTGTGTCGATTATGTGATAGTTTTTCCTGACGAAAAACCAATTAAATTAATTTGGGAAATCAAGCCGGATATCCATGTTAAAGGTGGAGATTATAAAGGGAAAGTACTTCCTGAAGAAAAAGTTGTTAAATCTTATGGTGGCAAAGTGATTTTAATTAAAGAAGAGAAAGGTTATTCAACGACTAAATTGATTGAGCGTATAATAAAAACGCATTAATTAATATTTAAAAATCTACAGGAAATAATAAAGTGGCTAGGAAAAAGTGGCTGATCATAACTTTAATAGTTGATACGATTTTAATTAACTTGGGAATAATTTTAGCTTTTCTTCTCCGATTTGGGGGTAAATTACCCCCTTTTAACTTTCAAGCTTATACCCAATTAGCTGTTTTTATTACTTTAATTCAACTTTTCTCCTTTCTCGTTTACGACCTTTATGAGATTGAAAAGGCTCAAGAAGAATGGGAAATATTTTCTTCTGTAGTTAAAGCGGTTTCTCTCGGCATTATTTTAATTGTTGCTTTATCTTTCTTTATTAGGATATTTTCCTTTCCCCGACTTGTTTTTGTTTTATCTTGGCTTTTAATTACAGTTTTAGTTACAAGCTGGCGAATTTTTTTTACTCATTTTTTCCCTTATGAGTTCCCAACTCAAAGAGTTCTTGTTGTGGGTACAAGTGAATCAGCTATTGAAATTGCTAAAGAATTAAAAAACCGTTCTCGTTGGGGATACAAAGTCATTGGTTTAATTGCTCCAACTCAAAAAAAGGTTGGGCAAAAACTTAAAGGTTTTCCCATAATTGGTTCAGTTAGAAATATTGCCTCTCTGGTTAGAAGGTTTCAAGTTGAAAGGGTGATTGTTGCTTCAGCAGTCAAACATCGCGAGCTTTTAGAAAAATTAGCTGAGTCAAGCGAAGGCCACGTTAGGGTTGAAGTAATTCCTGAGCTCTATGAGATATTTATTGGAAAAGTTAACCATAGTCTGGTAAGTGATATCCCTTTGGTTGAATTGACCAAAAAGCCTGTCCTTGGTTGGGTAAGGTTGGTTAAAAAATTTTTCGATTTCTTTTTCTCTCTTTTCCTTTTAATCTTAACTTTCCCAGTGATGATTTTAATTGCTATTATCGTTAAGATATCTTCACCCGGGCCAGTTATTTATAAGCAGGAAAGAGTTGGGGAAGGAGAAAAAATTTTTTGGCTTTATAAGTTTCGGACAATGGTTAAAAATGCGGAAGAAGAAAGTGGGCCAGTTTTTGCATTGGAAGATGACCCTAGAATTACTCCTGTGGGTAGATTTTTAAGAAAATATCGGCTTGATGAATTGCCTCAGCTTTATAATATTTTAAAAGGGGAGATGAGTTTTGTGGGTCCTCGACCTGAACGGCCTTTCTTTGTTGAGCGGTTTAAAAAGACTATCCCTGGTTATAGTGAGCGTTTTAAAATAAAACCAGGGGTAACTGGTTTGGCTCAGGTAAGTGGAACTTATACCACTTCACCACAGAATAAGTTAAAATATGATTTAATTTATCTTTATAATCAGTCATTTTTCCTTGATTTAAAGATACTTTTTCAAACATTAAAAGTGGTTCTTTCAGGTCGGGGTTCACGCTAAACAGGCAACAGGTAACTGCTTTTTGCTTGTAAGGGGAAGATTTTTGGGAAAGAAGAAAAGGAAGAAAAAAAGGGAAAAAGCAAAGATCGTCTATAAAGAAGAAGGATTAACTTTTAAGGTTTGGCAGGATTCGCTTTTATTTTATGGTTTTCTGGTAATGACCTTTCTCATACCCTTGATAATTTCCCGTTCCACCTATGACCAGTTTGATTTACCCAAAATAGTTTTTTTTAGAATTTTTACCCTGGCTTTAGTTTTTGTTTATGCTTTGAAAATTCTTTTAGAAAAAAAGGGGAAGGTTTGGTTTAATTCTTATCTCTTTGTAATCGTTGCTTTTTTAGTTTCTCTTATCATTTCAACCATTTTTTCGGTTGATGTTCCCACTGCTATTTTTGGTAAATATCGGCGCTACGATGGCTTAATTACTTTTTTTAACTACTTTATCATGCTTTTTCTTATCATCCAAGTTTTTCGTCATTTTAATCAAATAACATTGGTAATTAAAGTCAGCGCTCTTGCTGCTGCTATCTCTTCTATCTATGGGATTATGCAATTCTTTGGCCACGATATTTTTACTTGGGCTCAAGTTCCTTTTGAAGTTACAAGGAGCTTTTCTACACTAGGTAACCCAGCCTTATTAGCTGGTTATTTACTTGTTGTTTTTCCTCTTTCTCTTTCTCTTTCTCTTTCATCAAAAAAATTGTGGGAGACTGCTCTTTATTCTTTTTCTACTTTCTTAATCTTTTTTTGCCTTGTAACTACCTTTAATCGAACAGGTTGGGTTGCTACAGTCATTGCAGTTATCACCTTTTTCGCTTTCTTACTTTATTATCTAGTTAAAAAGGTAGTGCCTAAAGAAGTTATCATTAACTTTCTTCTCATTGGTTTTTTATTATTTTTATTTATCTTAGCTATTAATTTTTACTCTGAACGGAGCAAGACTTCTCCAATGAAGCTGGTTGAAAGAGCTAAAACTATGGTGAAAATTGAACCAGCTGGAACTTTCTCCACTCGACTTGAAATTTGGACCGCTGCTTTAAGAATGGTTAAGAAGAGTCCATTTTTTGGTCTGGGGCCAGATACTTTTAGGTTAACTTCGAGAACTTATCAAACTTTAAAGTATGCTCATCTTTCACCAACCGTTGTCGCTGATAATGCTCATAACTACTTCTTACATTTAGCAGCTGGGACTGGTATTATTGGAGTAACTCTATTTTATCTCTTTGTTTTTTTCGTTTTTCTGGAAGGGCTTAAGCTAATTAGAGTTCAGGCAGGAAAATTGCAAAGCAACCCTTCTCATCCAGCTCAATATCGCCAGCAATTAGCTAGTGAAAGCCTTTTAGATGCTGAGAAATATCTTATCAATGGAGGTCTTTTTGTCAGTTTTTTTTCCTATACCACTTTTCTTTTTGCCTCAGTTAGTATAGTTGGAGCAACTTATTTTTGGTGGTTGGTTTTTGGCTTAATTTTAACTCAAAGTAAATTAACCAAAGAATTTGCCTTTAATTTTAAGGAAGAAACTCTTTGGCTAAGATACTTTTCTCTTGCTATAATTTCGTTCCTTGTTCTTCTTGGTATGATTTCTTCTTATAATATTTACCGGGGAGATACCACTTTTGTAAGGGCTTCCTCGCTTACTCAAGCTGCTTTTTCCAGCATTTCGCAATCAGGCTTTAATCCTCAATCAGATTCATATCTCAGGGCTGGGATTGAAGAGTTTAAAAGAGCAATCAAATTAAACCCTTATATGGACAGGTATTCAGCTGAGCTTGGCCGGGTTTTTTTTCAATTAGCTAAAGGGTCGGGCAGGAAGGAATATTTTAACCAAGCTGTGAAATATCTTAAAATGGCTATTAAGACTAGCCCCTTGGAGACGGATAATTATATTTTCCTAGCTGATTGTTACCGCTATGCAGGGGGGCAATTTAGCAAGGAATATTATCAGTTAGCTTTGGGAGAAGCAGATAAAGCAATTAAAATTGCTCCTTACCTTTATACTGCTTATTTAATTAAAGGCCTCTGTTACTTAAATTTAGGAGATGTTAATCAAGCCCTTTATAACCTGAAGAAATGCAATGATTATTATTTGAACTTTCCTGAAGGCTTGTTTTTCTTAGGACAAGCTTATGAAGCAAAAGGGAACTTAAAGAAAGCGCTATTATTTTATAAAAAGAGCACTGTAATTAATCCTGATTATCAACCAGCTAAGAATGCCTATGAGAATCTTAAAAAGAGGCTGGGAAAAGAATAAATTGACATTGGAAATTCAAGGAAGTAAACTAACTTATAATCAAGTGCCAGATAAATTTACTTTCTTGCTAGGGTAAATTGATTTTAGTCTGGAAAGCTAAATGAATACCATAGGGAAAA
This sequence comes from Candidatus Geothermocultor quzhuomuensis, assembly GCA_015711795.1. Taxonomy (GTDB): domain Bacteria; phylum Actinomycetota; class Aquicultoria; order Geothermocultorales; family Geothermocultoraceae; genus Geothermocultor; species Geothermocultor quzhuomuensis. Next base: position 3,140 of record JACVJC010000004.1, on the reverse strand, counting down.
CTGGATTTTTTAACTTATTGAATACTTTTTCGGAGGCCAAAGTTGGTGGAAAGGGAATCAAAGTCTCTTAAAGAACATGTGGTTCATTTGAAAATGAAGTTGACAGGGAAGGCTTTTGCCTTTGTTTGTTCAAGAAATACTTTTATAGCTGTAGTAATTATCCTTGTTTTAATTATTGGAGGAGCTGGCGGGATTGCTTTCACTTGCCGTCCTCAGTTTTGTAGCTATTGTCATGAAATGAAACCCCAAATTGATTCTTGGAAAGTTTCTACTCATCGCAATGTTAATTGCATTGCTTGCCATGTTGAACCAGGCCTTGTTGCTTTACTCAAAGATAAATTAACAGTTGCGCCAAAAAGCCTTTTTCTTAAGATAACTGGCAATTATGAAAAACCTATTAACGAGGAGAGCAAATTATCGGAACATATGAGCAACGAATCTTGTCTTCAGTGTCATCCAATGGCGAGGGAAGTTACTCCTTCGCCTGGGCTTATAATCAGCCATGAAGCTCATAAGAAAATTAATATGAAGTGTGCCCAGTGTCATAATAGAGTAGCCCATAACATAAAGGGTTATGAGAATCACTTGTCCGAAGAGTATTGCTTTACTTGTCATAATGGGGTGGCTTTGAAGAATAACTGTGAGCTTTGTCACACCTCTTCTTTTCTGGCCAAGAATAAGAACAAAAGGTCAGGAAGTCAAAAGAGCAGTGAATAGGGGTTTGTGGAAAGTTGAAGTGGTATCCCAGCTGCAAAGCTAAAGAGACTAAATTGGTTTAATTTTTTTATTTTGGGATAAGAAAGAGAGAAAATGAGAGAGATTGCTGAAGTAAATCGAGCTTTTAAAAGTTCGGAAAAATTAACATCAATCCTTACCTTTTTTGTTATTCTTTTAATCATATTAATCCTTATCGTCTTAGCTTTCTTAATTAAAAAAGTTTTTTTTGAAAAACCAGTTCCCCGTTCAATTGAGGAAAGAGCTTATTATTACTATCAAGGGATGGTGAAAAATCACCCTCAAGTTGTTGAATACTGGGAAGGTTTGGCTAAAGCTGAGGCTGATTTGGGCAAATACGATGATGCCATTGCCCATTTAAATCATGCTCTTAAGATAAAACCAAAGAGGCCAATGTTAAGGTATTGGTTGGCTCAAGTTTACGCTAAAAAAGGAGATGAAGATAGGGCGATAAAAGCTTTAAAGGATGAACTTAACTTAGCTCCTTATAATGAGTATGCCTGGTTTGATATGGGCGAGCTTTATTATCGCCAGAAAAAGTTTAATGATTGTATTAACTGTATGAAAAAGGTGGTTGAGAGAAAGTTTTATTGGGCTGATGCCCATTTCCTTTTAGGTCAGGCTTATGAGGGAGCAGGGGAAGTTGATTTAGCTATTCAGGAATACCAAGAGGTCTTAAGATTTATTCCTGACCACCAAGGAGCAATTGCTGCTCTCAAGAGATTAAAATCCTAGAGAACAGTGAGCAGTAAACAATGATCACCGGTCACTGACTACTGACCACCGGGAGGATAGATTTTGGCAAAAGTAAGATACCTAGTTATTTTGTTGGTTATTCTCTTAATCATTTTATTAGCCCTTATTTATCTTTATCTTCTTATTACTCGCCTTCCTACTAAGGAAAGAGTTGAATTTAAGGGGATGACTCCTATTTTAAGTATTTATGGTTTTGGGGCGAGACCCCAAGATATGTTAGATAAACCTCATGGTGTGGCTGTTGATGCTCGTGGAAACATTCATACCACTGACACAAATCATGGAAGAGTGGTTGTTTTTGACAGGAATGGAAGATTCCTCTACACTTATGGGAAATTGGCTGTTGGCAGAGAAGCAAAGCCTGGTGAATTTTATCATCCTCTTGGGATAGCTATTGATCAGGAAACAAACCGTGCTTACATTACTGACAAAACCCGTAGTATTGTTTCTATTTACGACACCTCAGGTAAGTTTATCAAAGAATTTCCATTAAAGAGACCAATTACTCCCTTAATTGCTAACAATCGTCTTTATGTCGCTACTGAAGGACCAATTTATCTCTTTGATAAAGAAGGGAGAAAGCTTGATAAGTGGGGTCAGAGGGGAAGAGCAGTTGGCGAATTTGATTTCCCCAATGGCTTAGCGGCTGATGAGGAAGGGAATATCTATGTTTCCGATTTTAACAATACCCGCTTGGTCAAGCTAAATAAGAAAGGAGAGGTCATTTGGATTAAAGGAAGACCACCTTTAAATCTTTATGACCCGGACCGACCTTTTGGTTTACCTACGGGGGTAGCTCTTGACGAAAAAGGGCACATTTACCTTAATGATGCTTTTCATTTTACAATCAAGGTATTTGATCAAAAAGGGAATTTTTTAACTGAGCTAGGTTCTGGTCATTCTGGAGATGCTGAAGGAGAGTTTTATTTTCATACTGGAATAGCTTATATGGGAAACGGTTTATTTGTGGTAGCTGATAAATACAACGACCGCCTTCAAATTTTAAAAATAAGCTTAGAAGAAGCAATTGCCAAGAAGAAGCCTTCTCTCCTTGGGAAAGTATGGTCTTTGTTGAAAGCTTGGTGTCCCTATCTTTTCTTGCTCATTCTCATCATTGTTTTAGGTTTTGTTGGACTTGCTGAGAGGAAGAAAAGGTCAAAAGATTTAACTGATACCCGTGTAACCTTAGAATAGCAATGAACAAATAAATAAAGAGAAGAGATTTGTCCAAAAAGGGTTTATTGTTTAAATTACAGAACAATTTCCCAAAGTAGAAGTGGCTAACTTAACATCACAGATGCGAAGAGCAGTAGTTTCTATACCGGCAAATATTGCCGAAGGATTTGAGCGTCAGCCTACCAAAGAATATATTTAGTTCTTGAAAATTGCTAAAGGTTCTTTAGCTGAACTATCTTATTGCCTAAAATTTTCTGGAAGATTGGGTAATGTTAACAATGATACTCTATAAATTCTTCAGTCCTCTCCTTGGGCTTGACAAAGATAATTTTTCTGATATTATATATTAAAAAAGCTTGACAAAGATAATTTTGCAAAGATAATTTTGTTGTTTATATTTGAAGGGAAAAATTTATAATCAATATAGAGCTAGAAGAGTAGCTTTTTTATAGGTATTTTTTTCTTAATAATTA
>JACVJC010000003.1 GCA_015711795.1 Candidatus Geothermocultor quzhuomuensis | reverse complement strand
ATTATTGGGGCAATCGCAATTTTTGAGGATGTTACTAAGGTTCATCGGCTTGAACAAGCTAAGTCTGATTTTCTTTCAACTCTTTCTCATGAAATTCGAACCCCCTTGACTTCCATTAAAGGTTATATTTCTCTTCTTCTTCACCCTAAAGGAAATTTTGACCAACCGACCAAGAAAGAGTTTCTTGAAACAATTGATCGACAAGCAGATCGTTTAGTCAGGATGATTGAAGATTTGCTTGATGTTTCCCGAATTGAAATGGGAAGAATTCAGCTTAAAAGACAACTTATTAAGTTTAAGCCCCTTATAGAAAAGGTAATCGTTAATTTAAAGCCGAAAGTGACTGCTCATTCTTTTAGGATTAATTTTCCTCCTAAATTTCCTGAAGTTTGGGGTGACCCTGACCGAATTGAGCAAGTCTTAACTAACCTTATTGACAATGCTATAAAATATTCCCCTGATGGTGGGGTCATTGAAATCTTGGGAAAGGAAGTAAATGGCCAAGTGGAAATTAGCGTTAAGGATGAAGGTATTGGTATTCCTGAAAAACACCTACCTTACTTGTTTGAGAAATTTCATCGGGTTGATACAGCTCTTACCAGGAAAACAGGGGGGGTAGGTATAGGGCTTTTTATCGCTAAAAGCCTCATCGAGTTGCATGGAGGAAAAATTTGGTGCGAAAGTGAAGTTGGAAAGGGAAGTAAATTTACTTTTATCCTTCCGATTTCATTGCGAAAACACGAAAACACTAATCATAAGTTTTTATAGAGGTTAGAAATGGAAAAAGTTTTAGTTGTTGATGATGACCCTGATGTAGCTCAACTAATTCAAATAAGCCTTGAGTTGGAAGGCTTTAAAGTTATTAAAGTTCTAAAAGCAAAAGAAGCCTTTCAAAAAGCTTTGGTTGAACAACCTGACCTAATTATTCTTGACATTATGATGCCTGATATTGATGGCTGGCAAATTTATAATTCCCTTCGCTATAATCCTTTAACTACATCCATTCCGGTCATTATCCTTACGGCTAAAGCTCAAGAAGCCGATATTAAGCAGGGGAAAGAATTGGGGGTAAGTGATTACATCACTAAACCATTTCACCCAATTGAATTAGCAAAGAAAGTAAAGTCTCTTCTGAAATTGAGAGATAAAGAGCGAGACTTTTAATCGCTTATAGCCTTGCTAGATTGTCTGCTTACTTTTTGGAACAAACCTTATTTTTCCCGGACTTCTTGGCATCATAAAGGGCAAAATCGGATTGTTGAAGAAGAGATTTAGCATCTTGTGCTGAGGTGGGAAAGGTAGCTACTCCTAAACTAATAGTTAATGGTGAAAGAAATTTATCTTTGTTTTCCTCCACCGCTTTTCTGACCCTTTCAGCTAAAACAAAAGCTTTTTTCATGCTAGTTTCAGGGAGGATAATGGCGAACTCTTCTCCACCATATCGAGCAGCAATATCAGATTTGCGAATTTGAGTTTTTAATATTTGGCTTAGAGTTCTTAAAGAATCATCCCCTTTGAGATGACCAAATAAATCATTATATTTTTTAAAATCATCAATGTCTATCATAATTAAAGAAAGATGATGAGAGTGCCTTTTTGCTCTCTCAATCTCTTCATTCAGTCTTTCCCAGAAGTAAGCGTGGTTATATAGTTCAGTAAGCTGATCGGTAACGGATTTTCGTTGAGTTAATTCGTAAATTCGAGCATTTTCTACCGCAATAGCGATTTGGTTCGAGAGAGCTTCTAAAAGTCTAAGGTGCTCTGAGGTAAAACGGTTTTTTCCGTTTTCATTGTTTAAACATACAACACCTACAACATTTTCTCTTGCTTCTAAAGGAGCAATTACTGAATCACGAATTGACTCTTTAACTCCTTTAAGCTTTGATTCTTCAAGGGGATTGGTTAAGAGGAGGCTTTTTCTCTCTTGAGCTACATAACCACTAATGCCTTCTCCAAGCTTTCTTCGGGCCCTTTTAACTATTGATGGATGAAGGCCATGAGCTGCTCTAATTTTCAAAAGGCCCTTCTCGACTAGCATGATTGAACCTGAAGAGGCATCAAATAACTTGATGAGAACTTGAAGCACTTGATTAAGTAAGTCAACCAGTTTAAGTGTAGAAGTGGTCACTTGAGCGATTTGGGACATGGCTGTAAGTTCGTTAATTTTTTGGTGGAGTTCTTGACGCAAGATGGATTCTTTAATCATTGCTCGAAAGTGGTGAGTTGCAATTCCTAAAAATTCTGCGTCGTCAGGTGAAAAAATTTTTCTCTCTTCCTTATTGATGGCAGTAACTACCCCAATAATTCCCTCTTCACTTTTTATCGGAGCTGAAATAACTGTATTAGGATTCAAAAAGCTGAAGCATTTTAACTCTCTTGAAAACTGGGTCAGGTTTTTCGGTTCTACTCGGAGAGTTTTTTCTTTCTTAATAGTCAAGCTTGGCAAGTTGTGGTTTATTTTCATTCTTTTTCTTTCCAAAGTTTCCTTTCCCTTTCCGATAACTACTTGGTGAACTAAAGTATCACCTTCCCTTAGGCTAATAATCAAAGTTTCAGCTCGAAGAGCCTCTTTCACTGGTGAAAGAATAAAATTTAAAAGAGCATAAAAGTCAAATAAAAACCTTTCTGTCCCAACTATTTTCCCCAAAACAGAGAGTTGTTTTATCCTTTCTTGGAGGTTTTTTAAGGTTTCTTTTTGTTTAAGGATTTCTTCTTTTTGAACTTGACAAAATATGCTTCCCGCAAGGACTATCAGGATAGTAGCTAATATTCGCAACGGCTCTTTAAGAAAGCTTGAAGGAGACCAGAAAGGACTATGAGTGAGGGTATAGATAGAAGCATTTAAAAGAAGTATTCCTCCTATCACAAAAAAAGCACCGAGAAGACTAAACTCATAAACTGATTCTAAAATAACTGCGAGGTAAAGAAGGTAAGCGTTTCCTGCCAAACCGCCAAAGAAAGGACTTATCATAACAACAAAAAAGGTATCGATTAATAAAATTAGCCCATCAATTTTTCTTGAACTAAATCGGGAATAAGGACGGAGAAGATGGTATGCAAGGAGGTAAAGTAAACCTAAAGAAAATAAAAGAAGTGTATAAAATCTTGCTTCTGGAAAAGATTGAAGAAAATAAAAGGTTAAAGCAAAAAGAACAATCCACCGGAGAATAACAAATTGATTCTGGAGCTTTTCCTGATTATAACTCAATGCCCCTCCTTGCTCAAACTTTTTTATTTTCCTTTTTGAGTAAAACTATTTGTAATTTTTTCTTGCCTCTAATCTTTTTGTTAAATTATACTAGTTTAGACATAACTCTGATTAGCGATAATAATATCATGTTGTTTAATTTAGTCAACGATTAGCTTTCACTATTTTTATAAACGAGGGTGGCAAGGGATGTTTGAAATTTTAAAAAAAGAAGAGTTGGCTCCTGAGATTTACTTAATTGAAGTTAAAGCTGAAGAAGTGGCAAAGAAAGCTTTGCCTGGTCAATTTGTCATTATTCGAGTTGATGAGGTTGGTGAAAGAATCCCTTTGACTATTGTCGACTTTAAAAGCCAAAATAAAAGCATCACCTTAGTTTTCCAAGCGGTGGGGAAAACGACCAAGAAACTAGCCTCATTAAAAGTTGGAGATAAAATTGTTGATTTAGTGGGACCTTTAGGAAAGCCAACAGAGATTAAAAAATATGGAAAGGTTATTTGTGTAGCTGGAGGAATTGGAGCAGCCCCGATTTTCCCTATAGCTCGAGAACTAAAAAGAGCTAAAAACTATGTCATCACTATTTTGGGGGCAAGAAGCAAAGAACTACTAATATTAGAAGGTAATTTACTTGCTGTCTCTCATGAGCTTCATATTACAACAGACGATGGTTCTAAAGGTCGCCATGGATTAGTAACTGATGCTTTAAAGGAACTAATCAAAGAAAATAAGGTCGATTTAGTTATTGCTATTGGTCCAGCTATTATGATGAAGTTTGTCTCAGAAGTGACAAAGCCAGAAAAGATAAAAACAATCGTTAGTTTGAACCCAATTATGGTTGATGGAACTGGAATGTGTGGTGCTTGCCGAGTTGAGGTTGGAGAAAAGACAAAATTTTGTTGTGTTGATGGTCCTGACTTTGATGGACACCTTGTTGATTGGAACCTCCTTTTATCTCGGCAAAAGGTGTACCTTGAAGAGGAAAAAATAGCTTTAGAATCCTTAAGTGAAAAAGCAAGCTAATTTTATAAAGCATTTTAAAATTTTCATTAGTGGGAAAGGAGTAACTTTAGAAAAGTTAGATGGCAGAGAAAAAGAAAGAAATTAATCCTAAAAAAACTCCTATGCCGGAGCAAGAACCTCTGGTAAGAATAGAGAATTTTAACGAAGTGGCTTTAGGTTATAGTGTGAAAAACGCTATTGCGGAAGCAGAAAGATGCCTTTCTTGTAAGAAAGCTCCTTGTGTAGGGGGCTGTCCAGTTGAGGTAGACATACCAGCCTTTATCCAGTTTGTAAAAGAAGGAGATTTCTTAAAAGCGGTAAAGAAAATCAAAGAGAAAAATATTCTCCCAGCTATTTGTGGACGCGTTTGTCCTCAAGAAGACCAGTGTGAAAAGTATTGTACTTTGGGGAAAAAATATGAACCAATTGCTATTGGGAGATTAGAAAGGTTTGTGGCTGATTTTGAGAGAGAAAAAGGTCTGGTTGAAGGGTTTGAAGTGCCAAAACCCAATGGGAAAAAAGTAGCGGTTATTGGTTCGGGACCATCTGGTCTAACAGTGGCTGGTGATTTAGTCAAATTGGGTTACGATATAACTATTTTTGAAGCTTTACACAAGCCAGGTGGCGTTTTAGTTTATGGTATCCCTGAATTTAGATTACCCAAAAAAGTTGTTCAGGCAGAGATAGAATTTCTTCAAAAGATGGGGGTTAAAATTCAAACTGATGTGGTAGTTGGAAAGACAGTTACCATTGACGAACTTCTTAATCAAGAATATCAAGCTGTTTTCATTGGTATTGGAGCGGGATTACCCCTTTTTATGGGAATTGAAGGAGAAAATTTAAATGGAGTTTACTCTGCAAATGAATTCTTAACTCGTGTTAATTTAATGAAAGCCTATCTTTTCCCTGAATATGATACACCTATTAAGAGGGGAGAAAAAGTAGCAGTGGTAGGAGGGGGCAATGTTGCTCTTGACTCAGCTCGAACAGCTCTCCGCCTCGGGGCTAAGAAAGTTTATCTTGTCTACCGAAGATCTGAAAAGGAGATGCCTTGCCGGCATGAGGAGTTTGAACATGCTAAAGAAGAGGGAGTTGAGTTTATTTTTCTTACTTTACCCAAGCGAATTCTTTCGCGAGGAAATGGTTGGGTAGGTGCGATTGAATGTATTAAAATGATTCTTGGTGAACCTGATGAAACGGGCAGACGCCGCCCCGTTCCAGTATCTGGTTCAGAATTTATTCTCGATGTCGATGTTGTCGTTGTTGCTATCGGGACACGAGCTAATCCACTTCTCCCTTCGACCACTCCTGGCTTGAGATTAAATGAGAAAGGCTATATAAAAATCAATGAAATTGGGAGAACAAGCAAAAAAGGAGTTTTTGCTGGCGGAGACATTGTTACTGGTTCAGCTACAGTAATCTCAGCGATGGGGGCGGGAAGAACTGCCGCTCGAGCCATCGATGAATATCTCTCAAAATAGTTGGGAATTTAGAAGAGAAGAGCCTTTCGCTTACCAATACCATCAACTTCCCACTTTCCGCATCTTCCTCCCCAACGGGCTAAAACTTCTCCGTCCACTTGTATCTTGACAATTTCACAATTGTTAGCACAGCCACCACAGAAAAAGCTAGATGTTTCGTAATCAATTTGAGATACTTCAAAGCCCTTAAAATTGGAGATTTCTCCATCATCAGTTGCTTCTTGAGCTAAAAGAGCCGCTCCAATTGCTCCCATAACATGATGATATTTTGGAACAATTACCTCCCCGTTTAAAGCTTCTTCAAAGGCTCGCTTAATTCCCTCATTAGCTGCTACCCCTCCCTGAAAAACAATGGGAGGTAAAAGGTCTTTACCCTTACCTAAATTATTAAGGTAATTCCGAACTAGAGCTTCACACAAGCCATAGACAATTTCTTCGACTGGATAACCAATTTGTTGCTTATGAATCATATCTGATTCAGCAAACACAGTGCAACGACCAGCTATTTGAGCTCCTTTCTTTGCTCTTAAGGCTATTTCCCCAAATTTTTCAATTGGAATTCCCAAACGAGTTGCTTGATGGTCTAAGAAGGAACCAGTACCAGCCGCACAAACAGTATTCATAGCAAAATCGACCACAATGCCATCTCTTATTATTATTATTTTGGAATCCTGCCCTCCAATTTCAAAAACAGTTCTTACCTCGGGAATCACATGCATAGCAGCAACTGCATGGGCTGTAATTTCATTCTTAACAATATCGGCACCAACAATGACACCACTTAAATAACGAGCACTTCCAGTTGTTCCTACCCCTTTAACTTCTATTTCGCAAGGTAATTGAGCTCTTAGCTCAGCTAAACCGTCTTGAACTGCTTGAATAGGTTGACCTTGAGTTCGGCGATAAACATAGGAAATTACCTCCCCTTCCTCGGATAAAGCGACTAAATTAGTGCTGACTGAGCCAACATCAACTCCAAGATAACCCTTTAGTCTTTTCATCTTCTTTTCCATCCTGTAAGTTCAAGTGAATCTCCCCGATAAGCTATTTTGATAAGTCTTTTCGGAGAAAGCCCCTTACGGCGACGGCTTATTAAAAGTTCAACAAAGGCTTCAATTCGCGTTATTAAACCAGCTTTACCCGTTTGCTCATCAAAAACTAAAGTTAAAATGGGAAAATCTAAATCTTGACTTATCTTAGGTAAGATACTCTTGGCGATGAGTTCGGGCATACAAGTAAAGGGCATCAAGTGAATGACTCCATCAAAACCTTGGTAAGCAAAGATTATGGTATGGCCAACTGTTTGTCTACCCTCCCCTCCTACGAAGTGAGAAAGGTAAGGGAAAGCTGCTTGGGCTATTTCTTCATTACTCACTCCCATAACTGGATTTTTACTGGAGGGGCCAATCCAATCGGTTAAATATACTCCTCGCTCAAGATAGATATCCATATTGCCAAGGAGTTCTTCTAGATCGAAGTTAACAAAGGGTTCAAGCAAGAGATAGAATTCTCCAACTAGCCCTATTTTTAAAAATGGTTTTTCTTTATCTTGAGGGATTGAATCTAAAAGATTAAGCGCTTCTTCCTTTGCTTTTTCAATCTCACTTTCTAAGAAAGCTTGATCAAGAAGTTTAATTGCTTTCTTCTTGGTTTTTGTTGTCTCGCCTTTATTTACTTCAAAGGGTCTAATAGCTAAAACTTTTTTTTCAATAAAGTCCATTACTTGAGCTTTGGAAAAAGAAACCTTAATTGCCTTCCAGATTTCCCGAATTTTTTTCTTCGGAGCAACTCTTTTAAATGATTTAATAAACTGAATAGGGTGAGCAGCTGGAGGTTCAACTCGTATCATTTCAAAACTATACCCTAATTGTTTAAGAATTCTCCTTTGAGTCTCAGCGTAATAACCAAAGCGACAAGGCCCAACTCCGCCAGCCATAATTAAGGTATCTGCACCTTTTTCAAGTCCTTCAATGAAATTACCAAGAGTGACTTTCAAGGGATAGCAGGCAAGTTCAGGAGCGTGTCTTACTCCCAGCTTTATTGTCTCAGTTGAATTTGGAGGAGGAATGATAAAATCAACATCAAGGCGGGTAAATAAATCTTTTAAGAGAAATTCAATATGCCCCATATGAGGAAAGGTTATTTTCACTTTCTCCTCTTTCTCCTTGCTAGCATATCTAAAAAGGCTTCAAGACGAGTTACCAGGCCTGCTTCTCCACTGTGCTCATCTATTGTCAAAGGCATTAAGGGCATACCAAACTTTTTACTTTCATCTTCAATTAAAACTTGAATTAGTGAGTCAGGGCCACAGGCAAAAGAAAGTAAATAAACTATCCCGTCAACTACCTTTTCTTTTAACCAGTAAAGAATAGACCCAACAACCTCTTTTTCGTAGGTCCAAAAAAGTTTTTTGGGTAAGTGCTTGGTTTCCTTCTCAATCCTTCGGTGAGGTACTGATTCTCCTGTAACTATCTTGACCTCTTTCTCCTTTAGTTTTTTTATTAAATTTAAACTAACATAAGAATCAAAAATGTTATAAGGGTGCCCAGCTAAGCCAACTCGCAAACCACTCCAGTTATCTTGATTTGGGGCTTTCCCCCCCTCTAAAATATCTGAAAGAAGTTCCCCTTTTAGAAGGTTCCTATTAAATGTACTCTGAGCTTTCCTTGCTTTCAGAAAAGCTTGAGCAATCTTAATTGAATTTTGAGTAAATTTTCGACCCAAATTGTAAAAGGTCAGGTAATATTCCCTTATGCCTTTCTTGGCATTAAAGGTAGGATTTAAAATGGGGGGGAGAGTATTTTCTACTGCTTTAATCATATCGGGTAGGCCTAAGAATTTAGGGCAAGTATAAGCCTTCCCTTCAACACTTACAATCCGCGGAATAAAAAGGAAGTCAACTTGATCTTTTAACTCTAGAACATGACCATAGAAAACTTTAACTGGTAAGCAGACTTCCGATTCAGCTGTATTCAATCCCCTTAAGAAAATTTTTTTGTTTGTTGAAGGGGAAGTAACCACTTGAATGCCGAGGTTTTCTAAAAAGGTGCTCCAAAGGGGATAGTATTTGTAATATAAAAGACCTCGAGGAATTCCTACTGTTGTCATTTCCCCCCCAAGTGACTTAAAGAATCTAACTACCTTCTTACTTTGACAAATGCTATTATACTATGAAAGTTGGCTTCGAGAAATCTTATGAAAAAACTTATGAAAAAAATCAGAAATACTTTGGTAGGAATTTGCTTTTTTCTCTTTTTGACCTTTCTTTTTTATTTCTCCAATCAACTCTCAATTTCAAGGAGACCGGTTACTAAAGAGAGATTCCTTTTGGATACTTTGGTAACTATTAAAGTCTTTGATCGTGATAGGAAAGAGGCAGAAGAGTCTATTGAGAAAGCTTTTTTAAGGATGAAAGAGGTTGAGAAAAAACTAAATTATTTTGATGCTCAAAGCGAGCTCTCCAAACTTAATCGAACGAGAAAAATCAAAGCTTCAAAGGAACTTTGGGAAATAGTTTCTCTTTCTCAAAAATATGCTAAAAAAACCAATGGTTATTTTGACATTAGTATTGGGAAGTTAATGGATTTGTGGGGCTTTGCTCATCAGGGACGAATACCAAGCTCTCGAGAGTTATTGACTGCTCTTCATTCAATTGGCTTCGAAAAAATTTTGCTCGAAAAGAAAGGAAAGATTATCAAATTAAACGGTATGGTAAAAGTTGATTTAGGAGGAGTAGCTAAAGGATATGCTGTTGACTTAGCTATTGAAGCTTTAAAAAAGAATGGAATTAAAAACGCCCTTGTAACTGCGGGGAGTTCCACTAAAGTTATTGGTAAAAAGCCCAATGGGTTGCCTTGGCGTGTAGGAATAGAAAATCCTCGAGAGAAAGGAGGAATTATCGCTACCTTAAACCTTTCTGACGGGGATTGTATTTCCACCTCTGGTGACTATCAAAAATTTTTTATTAAAGGGGGGAAGCGCTATCACCATATTTTAAATCCCAAAGAAGGCAAACCATCCAAGGGCTTTATGAGTGTTTCAATTTTGACTAAAGATTCATGTGCTTTATCCGATATTCTCTCAACCGCTGTTTTTGCCCAAGGATATCATCAGGGGATGAAATTTTTAAAAGAAAATAAAATTAAAGCTCTTGTTGTTAACTCTAAGGGGGAAATCTTCGCCGTTAATGGTCTTGAAAATAAGGGGGAAATCAAACAAAATATCTAAGCAATTTCTTCTGCCTTGTCACCTAAAATAGGAATCTTATGCCATTCTCCCTTATAAGCCTTGAACATTAAAATTAACCACATATAAACATTGCCTATGCCCCAACCAAAAAAAGTTACCATTATAATCATTCCAATTATCTTAAAGAAAAAATTGGCGACTCCAAGGGGAACAAGGACAACCCACAAAATTCCTAAGATTAACCAGACAATTAAAGCTCCTACACTCCAGAGAAGAGCTTGGATTGCATGAAATTTCACATAGCGGCTTCTTTTTTCAACAAAGAAGATAATTAAAGCACTTAACCAACCTAAAGAGTAGCACAAAGCAGCTGCCATATGTGGTTCGAGTGTTGATGCTTCCCTCGCATATACCCTTGCCTCCCCTTCTTCTAGTTCCTTTCCTTCCTTACCTTCAGAAGGTTCTCGGGGCTCGTCCAATTTTTCCACCTCCATTTACTTTTTAAATTATATTATCTGAAAACATTATAATCTTTAAACTACTAAAAGAAAAGTTTAATTTTTCACTGATTGAAAGTTATAATATGGTATAAAACAGTATCATCCTGGCTTTCAAAACTTTTAACTTCGCAATTTGACAGTCGTTTTTACATTTCACTTCTTGATGAGTTTTAATACCTTTGTCAAGCCTGAGAAAAATAAATTTTTCTTTTCTCCCCCTCTACCAAAAGGTAAAATAATAAAAGTTTTAAAGTAAAGTCTTTTTCAGGTAAAAAATGAAAACGCTTGTAAAGTGGGTTGGGTTAATTATATTCTTTGGGCTTATTGCCATTTTAGTTAAAGAGCTTGTCTCCCTTCTCTCAATTGAAGGAAAGACTCTGCCTCGTGATACCCTTTTTTCTTTTTTCCGAATGAGCATAGCTTATTTTTTTTCTTTAGCTTTTGCTATTGTTTGCGGTTTTACTGCTGCTTCCAGGAAATGGGCAGAAAAGCTCCTCTTGCCGACGATTGATATCCTTCAATCCGTTCCTGTAGTTGGGTTTTTCCCAGTCGCTTTGCTCTTTTTCATCTCTCTCTTTCAAGGGGAGCGTATTAGAATTGAATTGGCCTCTATTTTTCTCATCTTTACTTCTCAAGCTTGGAACATGGCTTTTGGAATCTACGAATCGCTCATCACTATTCCTAAAGATATTCAGCGAGCAGCAGCTGCTTACAACATTAATAAGTGGCTCAAGTTTAAAAGGATTCTTTTCCCTGCCTGTATCCCCAAATTAATTTATAATTCTATGGTTTCATGGGCTACCGGTTGGTACTTCCTTATGGCTTGTGAGATTATTGCTATTGGTGCCAAAAGGTATTACCTTCCTGGTATTGGAAGCTTTTTGTTTTACAGCTCCGATAAGGGGCGTTATGACCTTACTCTCCTTGCCTTTAGTATTCTCGTTTTTATCATTGTCTTGATGGATATATTTCTTTGGCATCCTCTCTCAGTTTGGGCAAATAAATTTACTTATCAAATGATACCCCAGGGCGAAACCACTCCCAAAAGTTTTTGGCTCTCTTCTTTAAAAGATCTTTTATTTTCCTTAAAGGTTAACATCCTTTGGATTAAAACCTTAAAACTACTTGAAAAAAAAAGTAAGCCATTTCGAAAGGCCTTTTCTAACTTAAAAGAAAGTAAAATAGTCATCACGGTAAGCAATGTAGCTCTTTATGGGTTATACATTTCCCTTATTTTTTTAGGGATTTATTTAGTTTGGTGGTCACTGGAAAGTTTGATTAAGCTCCTTTCTCATCCCATTCCTCGAGAGGCTAAACTTATTCCTTTTAGTATCTTAGTCTCTTTTCTCCGCCTCTTAATCGCCTATCTGATTTGTCTTGCTTGGACAGTGCCTTTAATTCAAATCCTAGCTGCTATTCCAGCCACTGCTCTTTTTCCTTTCATTGTTGTTTTAGTCAATCGCTACTTGATTGGGGGGATGAACTTAGCTTCTTTTCTCATAGTCTTTACTGGGATGCAGTGGTATGTCCTTTTTAACCTTATCGTTGGGGTTAGAACTATCCCTGAGGAATTAAAGGAATCTGTCCTAGCTTTTGGGGCTTCCAAGTGGTTTTACATTAGAAAAGTGATTTTACCTGCTTCTTTCCTTTCTTTAATCACAGGAAGCTTGAGCGGATGGGGCGGTGCTTGGAATGCCTTAGTAGTTTCAGAATATGTTGTTTTTAATGATAAAGTTCATTCAGTCTTCGGAATTGGTCCTTTTCTGGATATTGCTACTTATGAAAAGGGGAATTCTTTGATGATTTTTCTTTGTTTGGCTTCTCTTATCTTAACGATTATCTTGCTTAACAAGCTAGTTTGGCAAAAACTTTACAACTTAGGGGCTAATCGATTTTCCCTGGAGGTTCTAGCTTAAAGATGAAGAGGAAAAAGCCTTTGCTTGAAGTCAAGCATGTTGGTAAATGGTATATGGAAGAGTTTAAAAAAATCATTGTTATTAAAGACATTACATTTGAAGTAAAAGAAGGTGAGTTTGTCTGCTTAGTAGGTCCAACTGATTGTGGAAAAAGCACTCTCCTAAGAATAATTGCTGGGATAGATGCGTCAACCAGTGGAAAGATTCTTTATAGAGGTGAAGAAGTTAAAGGGATAAACCTCAAAACTGCCCTTATTTTTCAAACTTTTGCCCTATTACCTTGGCTAACAGTCCTTCAAAACATTTGCGTTGGCCTAGAAGCTAGAGGTGTTCCATATGAAGAAGCAATTACCAAAGCAGAAAAGTATATTGACAAAGTGGGTTTAGAAGGATTTGAAGAAGCTTATCCCCGTGAGCTTTCCCGAGGAACAAAACAAAGGGTTGGCTTGGCTAGAGCCTTAGTGGTTGAGCCTGAGCTTTTACTCATGGATGAGCCTTTTGCTGCTCTGGATGTTTTAACAGCTGAAAACCTAAGGGAGGAAATTATTGATTTATGGCAAGACAAAAGTTTACCTTTAAAAAGTATTGTTATGGTTACTCACTCAATTGAAGAAGCTGTTTATATGGCTGACAAAATAGTGGTTATCTCAGAACGACCAGGCAAGGTTATCGCTGAGGTGCCAGTAAAGGTTAAAAGACCTAGAGAAAAAAGAGACAAAGAGCTCCTGAAAATAACCGATGAAATTTATTCAATGATATTGTAAAATTAAGGAGGGAGAAAGGAATGAAAGTTGAACCGCTACCGCGGGCTAGTGTAAGTGAAATTATTGGTCTTTTAGAGTTCCTTGAAGACGCTGAGGGGAAGGAAGACCTCCCTAATTTAGCTCAGAAACTCCAATACGACCTCGAAGACTTTATGCCTATTGTTGACGCTTCTGAAATACTTAACCTAACTGAAGTTTCAACTGGTGACATAAGATTAACTAAAATTGGCCAAGATTTCTTAGCCAGTGATGTTAACCAGAGAAAAAAGTTGTTTAAGAAGCAGCTTAAAAAGCTAAAAGTTTTTAAGGAAATTATTAACATCCTCAAGTCTCAAAAGGATAAACAAATGGACAGAGAGTACTTTGTTGAAATTTTCTCAACCCATCTTCCTGAAGAAGAAGCTGAAGAGTTGGTCCATACAACCATTGACTGGGGGAGATACGCTGAGCTTATTGGCTACAACTCTGACTCCGAGGAAGTCTACCTAGACCAGGAAAACTAACCAACAAATTAGCTTACAAGCCAGCAAGCTCCAGGCAAAACAGGTCAAGGCAAAATAAAGACATTCACTCTTTTGTTTTCTTTTCTTCATATTTTAACTTTCCAATCACCCAATCCCCTAACCTTTCCTCTTCCTTGAGGGAGAAATCTAGTGAATTTGAAAGTAAGATTTCATTTGAGTTGTTCAGATTAGATGCGAGGTTTGACCCCAATTTTCTTCCTTGTCAATAAATTTTTTACTTTTTTCACAAAATCTTGTCCCAAAATGTCCCAAAACAGAAAATTACCAACTTTCCCCTTTCTCACTTTCTCGCAAAAGTGAAAAAGAAGGTTTGAGCTTTGGTTTTTCAATAACACACCTCAAACCAATTTCTAACCATTGTCACTTTCTCGAGAAAGTGACAATGGGGGTTACTTACCCCCATCTTGTTCTTCCCCCTAAAAAGGGGAAGAGTGCAAGATTTCATATTTGCTTCACCTTGTCAAGTACCCAGAAGCCTGCCTACCGCAGACAGGGAGAGGAAAAAGTATGAAATTCTATATCTGCTCACCTCAGCCCTCTCTCAGGGGAGAGGGAAGGGGACTCTTCTCTCGCTACTCGCTACCTGTCCGCCCTGTCTGCCGACAGGAAGGCAACAGGCAGGCTATATTCTCGCTACTGCTTTTATACTTTTATAGGTAAATAATTTCTCCCTTAATCCCTTCCTCAACGGTTAAAATACCAATGGTGTTAACTGTTGCAAATTGCCTATCAGTAGGAGTACCAGGATTAAAGTAGAGAACCCCCCTTTCAAACTCATTAAAAGGCTGGTGAGAATGGCCAAAGACCAGACAATTGATATTTTCATCAAATTTGCTCCTGACTCTTTCAGCTAAACCCCAAGGAGGACCCCAACCATGAGTCAAACCAACTTTAAACTCTTTTAATTCTATTACCCTTTTATCAGGTAAAGCTTGCTTAACTTCAAACGAATCCATATTGCCCCAGACAGCATAAGTAGGAGCAATGGAGCTGAGCCAGTTAAGAAACTTTAAATCTCCAACATCACCAGCATGAAGAATCATATCAACGCCATGGAAGTGTTTTTTAAGAATTTCTTTTAAAGGCTGAACTGATGGTGAATTTGACTCTCTGAGGTGGGTATCGGAAATTACCCCAATTTTCAAGCCTTAACCACCTCACGGATATGAGTAGCTTTTTTGCCTCGGTTAGGCTCTAAAGCAGCTTTAAAAACTTCATCAACATTTTTAGCTTTAATAAATTTGAGTTCTTTTTGAACATGCTTGGGAACAAGAATTAGGTCTTTCTCATTTTCTTCTGGAATTATAACTTGTTTAATACCAGCACGATGAGCAGCTAAAATTTTTTCTTTAATTCCTCCAACTGGAAGAACATGCCCACGCAAAGTTATTTCCCCCGTCATGGCAATATCTTTCTTAACTTTTCTCTTGGTTAAAGCGGAAACTAGTGAAGTTGCCATAGTAATTCCAGCTGAAGGGCCATCTTTGGGAATTGCTCCAGCCGGAACGTGGATGTGAATATCATATTTTTTATAAAAATCTTCATCAATTCCGAGCTCACTCGCTCTCGACCTAATATAGCTCACTGCTGCTTGAGCTGATTCTTTCATGACATCTCCCAAATAGCCAGTTAAAATTAAGTTTCCTTTCCCCTTCATTAAAGTTGCTTCAACTGAAATTATGTCTCCTCCGACTTCAGTCCAGACTAATCCAGTGGCTGTTCCAATTTCATCTTTCTCTTCAGCCATCCCATATCTAAATCGGGTTGGTCCAAGAAAATCAGCTAAATTATTTGATTTAACTTTAATTTTCTTTTTGCGTCCTTCAACTACTTTCCTGGCAACTTGACGGCAAATGGAGGATATTTCCCTCTCCAAATTTCGGACACCAGCTTCTCGCGTGTATTCTCTAATTAATTTTCGAAGTGAATCTTCTTTTATTTCTAAGTTGTTTTTGGTTAAGCCGTGACCCTTAACTTGTTTCGGAATAAGAAAGTTTTGAGCTATCTTTAATTTTTCTTCCTCAGTATATCCAGGGAAATGAATGACCTCCATTCTATCTCTTAAGGCGGGTGGAATAGTATCGAGAATATTGGCTGTGGTAATAAACATTACTTCAGAAAGGTCGAAGGGAACCTCAAGATAATGGTCAGAAAATGAATAATTTTGTTCTGGGTCAAGAACTTCAAGCAAAGCTGAGGAAGGGTCACCTCTAAAGTCAACCCCTATCTTGTCTACCTCGTCGAGCATAAAAACAGGATTTTTTGACTTAACATGAGCCAATGTTTGGATTATTCTCCCCGGAAGTGCTCCCACATAAGTTCTTCGATGACCTCTAATCTCGGCTTCATCTCTAACTCCACCTAGGGAAATTCGAGCAAACTTTCTTCCTAGGGCTCGAGCAATTGATTTACCAATCGATGTCTTTCCGGTTCCGGGAGGTCCAACAAAACATAGGATGGAACCTTTAGCTTTACCTTTAGTCAGCTTGTGAACAGCCAAAAACTCAATTACTCGCTCTTTCACTTTCTCCAAACCATAATGGTCCTCATCTAAAATTTTAGCTGCTTCTTTTAAATTTAATTTTTTAGTTGTTTTAATCGCCCAGGGAAGAGAAATTAACCAATCAAGGTAAGTGCGAACAACCGAAAGTTCAGCCGAGCCAGGTGGCATTTTCGAAAACCGCTCCACTTCCTTCATTGCTTTTTCCTCAACATCAGGTGGCATTTTTGCCTCTTTTATCTTTGCCTTTAGCTCTTCAATCTCAGCTTGCTGTTCATCAAGCCCCCCCAGCTCTTTCTGAATTGCTTTTAACTGCTCTTTTAAGAAATATTCTTTTTGGGCTTTATTTACTTGTTCTCTAACTCTTGACTGAATCTTGCTTCCAATTTCAAGAATCTCTAATTCTTTACTTAAAAGGAGGTTAACTTTTTCAAGTCTTTTAACAGAGTCAACCGCTTCAAGAATTTCTTGTCTCTCTTCGGTCTTTAAACTAAGATGAAATGCGATAAAATCAGCTAGCCTGCCTGGGCTTTCAATGTTTAAAGCAGCTAAAATCACTTCTCGAGGAATTGGTTTTCCCAATTGAGCTGCTTTTTCAAATTGACTGACGACATTCCTCATTAGAGCTTCGGCTCCCAAATCCTTATGGTCTATCTCTGGAAGTTCTTCAACCCTTGCTTTAAAGTAAGGTTCTTCCTGAACAATCTCAAGAATTCTAACCCTTCTTATTCCTTCAACTAGTGCTTTAGCTGTTCCGTCTGGCAATTTTAACTCTTGCATAATTGTAGCGACGCAACCAATCTCATAAAGTTCTTCAGGAGAAGGTTCTTGAATTTCAGCTTTCTTTTGAGAAACAAGTAGAACTAAGTGGTCTTTTTGCATTGCTTTTTCAAGAGCGTTCATCGATCTTTGTCTTCCAACAAAAAGGGGGACCACCAAATTAGGAAAAACAACCAAATCTCTTAAAGGAATTAAGGGCAACTCCTTCGGAATTTTAAAATTTCCAAAAATTTTAGCCATTTTTCTCACCTTTCCTTTTATTCTATTTTACCTCACTTGTAAATCATGTTAACATTTGAAATTAAACGATGAAAAGATTATTAATTCGTCACTCTTTAACTATTTTATCAGTTATTTTTCTCTTAGTTAATTTAAAAATTTCTCTCGCTTTTTCACAGAATCTCCCGCAGCCTTCAGTTTCATTAAATTTTAACTTTGATAAGATTTATTACTCTACTTCTGACGAATTCATCTTGTCTATCAGGGTAGCTAACAACACTACTCAATCAGTAAAGAATATCCGGGTTTATTTTTCTATAACTGAGCCCAAAAAACCTGAAGAAAAAAAGATTAAAAAAGTAATTTTAAGCCGTTCCCTTTACAAAAACAAGCTCTCTCCCGGTTTTACGGCTTTTGAAGTTCGAGAGAAAATTTCCCAATTAAAGTTAAGGGAAGGCGTTTATCCTATTAAGTTCATCCTCAAGCAAAGGGGAAAGATAGTTGAGGAGATAAATTCCTCTTTAATCATTGTTAATCGGCTCACTCCTCCTTTAAACTTTGCTTTGGTTCTTCCCCTAGAAGAAAATGTTCACTTTAACTCTGAGGGGATATATCTCGATGATGAACTAGTTCAGGGATGCGATAATAACCCTCAGCTTCCAGGTATTTATTTTCTCATTGCTCAAATCATTAGTCTTCACAATTCTCGGGTTAACCTAGTTTTTTCCCCTATCCTTCTCGAACAATTAAAAGATCTCTCAGATGGTTACAAGATCTTAGATGGAGAAAGAGTTAAAAGTATCCCTTCAGCTTTGAGGGGGCCATCTAACACCAAGAAACTTCTCCAATTGCTTAAAAGTTTAATTACTAATCAAAAAGTTGAGGTACTTTTTCTGCCCTATGCTTCTCCTTCACTCCCCTCGCTAGTTAAGAGGGGTTGGCATGAAGATTTTAACCAGCAAATTAAAGAGGGAGAAAAAGTTGCCAGAAAAATTTTGGAACTTCCAAATAAGATTGAAGGAGTTTATCCTCCTAACCTTAATTTGGATTCAAAATCATTTTCGCTTCTATCAGGAAAAGTCAAGTATGTTGTAGGTAGGAGTAAAAATCTTTTTCCTTATCAACCAGTTAAAAAAAATAATTTACTCTTTTTCCCCATTGACCTAGAGGCGTCAAGTATTCTTTCTCAGGATACTTCTCATCAATTAGCTGTTCAGGATTTTTTAGCTTACCTTGCCAAAATTTATCTTTCAAATCAAATTAACTCCCTAGTTGTAGTTGACTTCTCTGATATTAAACCAGGCCGACTCGAGGTTCTCCTTTTTAGCTTGGAGAAAGTTCCCTGGGTCAAAGCGAGATTTTTGCGAGAATTTACAAATTTCCTTCCTCAAAAGATTAAATTTGTTCTTAACCCTCAAAGTGAATCTTCAGTTGAAAAGTCATATTATGAAAAAGTTAAAAAAACTCGGGAACTTTTCAATCTCTTTCTTGACCTAACAATGGAAGAAAATCCCTTAAGAGAAAAGCTCAAAAGATTTCTTTTGATTGCTGAAAATAGAAGCTTTAGCCAGGCAAAAGATTTTCAAAATAAGGGGATGGAATTTCTTCAAGCAATCCAAAATTCAGTTGAAGAAGATTTAAAAAAAATTAAAGTAAGTGAGACAAAAATTACTTTAGCAAGTAAATCAGGGAAAATTCCTATTTCAATTCTTAATCAAAATAACTATCCTTTGAAAATAAGAGTAAAAGTTTCTTGTGCTGGTCTCTCTTTCCCCAAAGGAGGGGCGAGAGAATACACCCTTAATCCAAAGGAAAATATCCTTTCTTTTCCTGTAGTTGCTGAGAAGTATGGTCAACTTAAACTATCGGTAAGACTTGAAAGCCTTAATGGAAAATTAATCAAGACTTCAGCCATTCCCATTGCTAGCACTTATCTTTCTCGCTTGATTTCTCAAATATTCTTCACTTTAATATTACTAGCAATTTTGTTGCTTATTTTGCGCTATCAACTTAAGAAAGGTGAAAGATTCAAATGAGAAACTCATTTAGTATAGTTATTAAATTTTTTATTATCATCGCTATCAGTATTGTCATTATTAATGACGCCATAAGAGTTGCAATGCCACGCTTTCAAACAAGTTTAGCTGATGAGATTGCTCAAGAAGGTATGAAAAATTACCTCTCAACTCATTCTCCAAGTGCTGCCGAGTATACTAGTCAAAGCAAAGCTAAAGAAATGGGGGTTACTTTAAACAAATTTAATTTCTCACCTGAGAAAATTACAGTAGAAGTTATTATCCCTGTTCGAGATACCTTTATCGTTCACCGAATTGGTTACTTCCAACCGTACCTGAAAGTTTCCGTTACTGGAAGTGCTACCCCCTCATATGAATAAGCAGCTACTTGAGGCAAGATTAACTTGAGCTAAGGACTGAAGTTAGAAACTTTTTTAAACCAATTTTTATTTCAATCATAAGTAACTTTATATAGTCTTCTCCTTATTGGAATTAGTTTGACAGATATTATTGGGCTCTTTTAGAATACCCTTGAGGGTATTATGGATAATCAAGACAAAAAAATCTTAAATAGGTTGAAAAGAATCGAGGGGCAAGTTAAAGGTCTCCAAAGTATGATTATGGAAAATCGCTCGTGTGAAGAGGTTTTAACTCAGTTAGCTGCTGTGAGAAGTGCTCTTGATGAAGTAGGAATTCAGATAATCAGCCAGAGAATGCGAGAATGCCTGAAAGAAAACGAACTCGATACCGAAAGTGCGGTAGAATTAGCTTTAGAGGTCTTTCTTAAGTATGCTCGATATGTCAAGTAACCACTTTTAGCTGGTAAGCTTCTAAGAGGAGTTAGGAAACTAAAGGACATAAAAAATAATTTCTAAAAGATGAAAAAAGAATTTAATAAAAAAAAGAAAATAATAATTCTTGATACTAATGCTCTTTTATATGATTCTCAAATAATTTTTGCTTTTCCTCAAAGTGAAGTGATTATTCCTCAAACTGTTTTTGTTGAATTAGATAAGCTTAAAATGACTTCCTTAGATAAAGACTTGCGCTTTCGAGGGAGAAAAGTTTCTCGCCTTCTCTTTGATATTTCAGAGAAGGGCAAACTGGTAGAAGGTATTAGCTTAGAAAACAGCTCTACTTTGAGGGTGGTTTCTTTTGACCCAAACAAGCCTTATCCTTCCTCACTAAATATCAAAAGTTCAGATGACCAAATTCTGGCTACAGTTTATCAAATTGCTACTGATAATCCTCAGGCTGAAGTTACTATTGTTACTAACGATTTAAACATGCTTCTGAAGGCTCAACTTTTTGGAATTAAAGTGCAACAGTTTAGAGAAAGAGAAAGCCGAAGAGAGTCAATCAGTCGGTTATTGAAAACAAAAAAGAGAAGTTTGCTTCCAATTGCCACTGGCCTTGTTTTATTTATCGCTCTTGTTTTAATTATCCAATTCGGCGTTTTGGGTGGAAACAAATCCAAGGTGGAATTGCCACCAGAGATTAGGGCTGAATTTGAAGCCTATAAAGTTCAAGAACAAGAATACTTGAGAATTCTTCGAGAAAATCCTAACGACCTCCAAACATTAATTGCTTTAGGTAATTTTTATTTTGACTCCCATAAGTATCAAAATGCAATCGAGATATATCGCAAAGCTATTAAGCTAGACCCAGCTAATACCGATGTCAGAACTGACTTAGCTATTGCTTACTTTAATTTAGGCATAATTGACCTTGCTTTAGCTGAACTCAATAAGGTTATCAAAATTGACCCAAAACATGCATATGCTCACTATAACCTTGGTGTTGTCTTGTGGCGAGGGCGAAATGATTTAAAAGGAGCGGAAAAAGAATTTAGAAAATATCTTGAGCTTGAGCCTAATGGTACTCTTTCCCAGGCTGCTCAAAGCAATCTCAAGAAAATAAAAGCTATCTTAAAATCTCAAAGGAGCTAGATTGAAAGAAATTTATGACCTCATTATCGTTGGTGGTGGGCCAGCAGGGCTTACAGCTGGCATTTATGCTTCCCGAGCCCGATTAAAAACTCTTTTGCTTGACAAAGGTGTTACTGGTGGACAAATCACTCTCTCTGAAAGGATTGAAAATTATCCTGGTTTCCCTCAAGGGATTTCTGGTCTCGATTTAGCCCAAAAGATGGAGGAACAAGCTAAGAGATTTGGACTGGAAATTAAAAATCTCACTGAGGTTACAGGGCTTGAGCTGGAAGATGATTTTAAAAAAATTTTATCGGCTCAAGGAAATTTCCTGTCTCAAGCAGTTATTATTGCTACTGGTACAAATCCAGCTAAGCTTGAAATATCGGGCGAGGATAGGCTTACAGGACGAGGAGTTTCCTACTGTGCTACTTGTGACGGAGCTTTTTTCAAAGATAAGAGGGTAATTGTAGTTGGGGGTGGGGATTCAGCAATTAGTGAAGCTTTATTTTTGACCAAGTTTGCTTCAGAAGTTTTAGTTGTTCACCGTCGAGATGAGCTAAGAGCTACTAAAATTCTTCAAGAGGAAGCCTTTGCCAATCCTAAGGTTAAATTTATCTGGAACTCACACCTTATTGAAATTAAGGGCGAAAGTAAAGTTGAGAAAGGTGTTATCAAAAATAAATTGACCAATGAAATTATTGAGGAACCAATTGATGGCGTTTTTATTTATGTTGGTAACATCCCTAATACTAGATGGCTGGGGGATACTCTTGAGCTGGATGAAGAAGGTTACATCTTAACTAACCAAGACCTAGAAACTTCTGTTAAGGGAGTCTTTGCGGCTGGTGATGTTCGTCATAGTCAGTTAAAACAAGTGGCTGTTGCTGTTGGCGAAGGGGCTTTAGCTTCTATCATGGCTGAGAGATATCTTGAAAGGAAGAGACGAAAAACTTATCGTCAATAATTTAGCATTATGTTAAGATTAAACCGCACTTGAAGGAGGGATGTGAATGGCTCAGATAATCGAATTAACTGACGCTAACTTTGAAGAAGTTATTAAAAGTTTTGAAGCTCCTGTTTTAGTTGACTTTTGGGCACCTTGGTGTGGTCCATGTCGAATAATGGCGCCAGTGATGGAAGAAATTGCCCAAAAATTTCAAAAAAAAATTAAAGTTGCTAAGATTAATGTCGATGATAATCCAGCAGTTGCTTCTCGCTATGAGGTAAGGAGTATTCCTACTTTTATTCTTTTTGAGAAAGGCGAGGTTAAAAAAACAGTTGTTGGAGCAATGAACACCGAAAAACTAATTGAAGAGCTAGGGATATAGTGCAAAATGAAGATTGCTGTCATTGATGGGCTTGGTGGCAGTATTGGCAAAGAAATAATTTCTCGTCTTCGTGAGAACTTCCCAGAGGTTGAGATTGTTGCCTTAGCAACTAATGCTGTGGCAGTCAGTCAAATGATGAAGGCTGGAGCCAATCGTGGAGCAAGTGGTGAAAATGCAATTAAAGTTTCGATTAAAGAAGCCGATTTAATTATTGCTCCAATTGCTGTTGTTATTCCCAATTCAATGATGGGCGAAGTGACTCCTGGTATTGCTGAAGCAATTTCTCTGGCAGCCGGGGAAAAAGTTTTGCTTCCTTTAAGTTACCCAAAGTTAAAGATTGTCGGTACATCTGAGCTCCCTTTACCTCATTTAATGGAAGAAGCAATAGAAATAGTCAAGAAAAAAATTTTAGAATAACGAGGAGGACCTATTATGTGTGAAGCAAAGGTTTTTATTGAAAAAGAAGGAAAGCTGGAGGATTTTATGGAAAATGTTGTTACCATAAAGCCTGAAGGAGATAAACTACTTTTAGTTGACCTTTTTGGCGAACAGAAATTTGTTGATGCTGAGGTTAAAGAAATAAAGCTTCTTGAACACCAGGTAATTTTGAGAGAAAAAATTTAAATTACCCCTTTTTCCTGAGATAAACTTTGTAAATAATAGGGTCATTTTTTTCTTCCTCAATTCCCAAGAACTCGTTGCCGGTGCTTTTACACCAAGCAGGCATATCTTCCTTTATCCCCTCATCAGTGGAAATTACTTCCAGGATTTCTCCCTCTTTTAATTCTTTAATTTTTTGAGCAGTTTTAATGATGGGCATGGGGCAGAGAAGCCCAAAGGTATCTAAAGTAGCATTAGCTTTCATTTAAATCTCCTGTGCGCGAGTTTATTCAAGCTTTTTCCCACATTGAGAACAGGTTCTCGTTCCTTTAGGATATGGTTTTTTACATGTGGGGCAGAACACATATTCTTTACCACAGGATTGACAATAAGGATAGGGCATGGTGATAGAGGATTTGCAATACGGGCAGCAACACACTTTTTCTTCGCTGGGCTTGGGCATTTCTTTTACTTTCAGCTTGACCTTTTTCTTTTCCAGATAATTCTCAATTGCTTTGTGGAGAGCCGAGGCTCCTAGATTGGAACAATGCATCTTGTTAGAGGGTAAACCCTCAAGTTTTTCAGCTACCATTTTGTTGGTGATTTTGAGAGCTTCTTCAATGGTTTTACCTTTAGCCATCTCACTGACCATGCTTGAAACAGCAATGGCTGCTCCACATCCAAAGGTTTGGAACTTAACATCCTCTAAATGGTTATCTTTGACTTTGATATAAAAGGTCATCATATCCCCACAAACAGGGTTGCCAACTTCACCTATTCCATCTGCGTTTTCAATTTCACCAACATTTCTTGGATTTTTAAAATGTTCCATCACTTTTTCACTATAAAGAGGCATTTTAAATTCCTCCCTTCACTTTTAAGTATTTAGCATAAAGAGGAGACATCTTTCTTAAGCGCTCTACAATCGGCGGAAGAACCTCTAAAACATAGTCAATGTCTTCCTTGGTGTTTTTCATTCCTATTGAAAAGACTAAAGAACCATGAGCAGTTTCGTGCGAGATGCCAGTGGCTAAAAGAACATGAGAAGCCTTTAAAGCACGAGAAGTGCAAGCAGAGCCACTAGAAGCAGCAATTCCTTCCATATTTAAAAACATCAGCATCGATTCTCCTTCAATAAACTCAATGCAGATGCTTACATGTCCAGGGAGTCGTTTAGTTGGATGGCCAGTTAAGATAATGCGGTCAATTTTTCCCAAAAGCCCTTCAATGAGTTTATCTCGAAGAGGAGCTAAGTAGGTAATTCTCTCTGGAAGTTCTTGTCTTGCAAGTTCAGCTGCTCTTCCTAAACCAACTATTCCTGCCACATTTTCAGTACCTGGTCTTTTTCCATCTTCCTGGATTCCTCCTTCAATAAAAGGTAAGATTCTTATCCCTTTTCTTACAAAGAGAGCACCAACACCCTTTGGCCCATAAAATTGGTGACTTGATAAGCTAAGCAGGTCAACTTGGGTCTCATTAACATCTATTGGAATAATACCAGCAGCTTGAACCGCATCGGTATGAAAGCAAACACCTTTCTCACGAGCTATTTTGCCAATTTCTTTAATTGGTTCAATTGTACCAATTTCTCCATTAGCAAACATAACTGAAATTAAAATCGTTTCTTTTTTTATCTTTTTTTCAATATCGGTGGGGTCAACAAGACCATATTGATCTACTGGAATGTAAGTAACCTCGAATCCTGCTTTTTCCAAAGCCTTGGCAGGGTAAAGAACTGAGAAGTGTTCAATTTGGGAGACAATTATATGATTGCCTTTTTTAGAATTAGCTTGAGCAATACCTTTTAAAGCCAAATTGTTTGATTCAGTGCCACTAGAAGTAAAAATGATTTCTTCCGGGCTAGCTCCAATTAAATTAGCTACTTGGCTTCTTGCCTTTTCAATTCCCTTCTTAGCTTCTTCACCAAAATCGTGAAGACTCAAAGGGTTACCATATATCTCTTTAAGGTAAGGAAGCATTACTTTTAATACTTCGGGGTGAATTGGGGTTGTGGCAGCATTATCTAGATAAACTTTTCTCATTTTTTATCTCTCCTTTAGCTATTATAGCTTTCTTTTCCCGCTCAAGCTTTGGCTTTTTTTAGAACCTTTAGTAACTAAATCCTCTAACGTTGTTTGTTCAAGCACTTCAAGGAACTTTTTCTGAGCTTCAGCCCAAACATCATAAAGAGAGCAAAACTTATCTCTTTGGCATTGAGAAGGGGTCGTTAAGCAATCATTAAGAGCAATTGGGCCCTCAATTAATTCAATAATTTCCTTTAAGTTTATTTGGGAAGGAGGCTTAGTTATTTTGATTCCACCACCAATACCCCGATTTGTTTGAATTAAACCTCCTCGGCTTAAATCTAAAAAAATATGGGCGAGAAATTTTAGAGGAATGCTCTGCTTTTCAGAGATTTCCTTCGATAAAATATATTTCTCCTCAGGTTGAAAGGCAAGCTCCAGCATTGCCCTTAAAGCATATTCAGCTCTTTTAGTTAGTCTCATCCATTCTCCTTTTATGACTTTTTTAATTAAATTAGTCATATTTTAAAACTTAATTACTCTTTTTGTCAAGTCTCCTCATTTTAAAAGGAGTAAAATTTACTAAAAATTAGGAAGGCTCAAGATGAAAAAAGCAGCATTTTCTTACGGGATGAAAAGGTTTTACGGAAAAGGCGAAAATTGAACTAAGAGATAACAACTATTGCCTCATTAATCTTGATAGTACCAAGGGGACATATCTTAACATGTAAAATACCCAAGAAAAAAAATTCTTGTCAATGGGGACAGGATTCGAATCAGTAAAGAAGTTTTAGTTTTTCATAAAAGATATTGATTTACATTTATTTTAAATGCTTCAGGATCTAAGCTTCTGGTGATAGTTTTTTCAAATTCTCCATCTTTTTTTTGGGATAAGTCAAATTTATAAGGGTCGATAAGATAACCATTTTTATCTAGAATTATTTTAACAATTGGGTGAAGTAAATCGTTAGGGTTAGAGCGATAAACAACACCTATCTCTCCTGTGTTTAATTTGACAAGAGAACCAACAGGATAAATGCCCATTAACTTGACGAAAGACTTCGTTAAAATGGGGTCAAAACTTTCATTACTCAATTGAAGGATTATTTTAAGAGCATTATCAGGCAGTTCAGGAGGGCGATAGGAGCGCTGCGAAGTCATTGCATCATAGGCATCAGCAATTCCTACAATTTGGCTAAAGATATGGGGAGTTCGGGGAGAAGGTAACCTAGGGTATCCTCTTTGGTTAAAGCTCATATGGTGTTCAAAAGCGACAATAATTGAAAGTTTGTTTAAGCCTCTAACTTCACTTAAAATTTCAGCTCCATCAAGGGGGTGTCTTTCAACGATTTTCCACTCTTCTGAGGTTAGAGGGCCTGGCTTTTTAATAATTTCAGAGGGTATTTTAATTTTACCCACGTCATGGAGGAGAGCAGAGATGCCGAGAATGCTTAGAGGAACTCTCTTGAGGGGGAGGGTAGCACCTAGGGTCAATGAGAGAATGAGCACATTGACTGAGTGGTAAAAAGTATAATAGTCATAGTTTTTTAAGTTGGCTAAGCCAAGCATGGCATAAGGGTCTTGGAGAATATGATCTACCATGAGCTGAACAGTTGATTTAGCCTTTTTAACGTTGATTGGTTGACCAGATTTAATATTTTCTGTAATTTCCTGAATAGTTCCTAGTGCGTAGTGGTAGGTTTCTTTAGCTATCTTTCTTAAGTTTTCTTCGACTGAACCTTCATTGGTATCAATTTTTTGGCTAGGGGTTGGTTGAGGTTTTCCTACTATTATATGTTCCACATTTTCATGGGCAAGAGCTTGAATTAATCCTCCTTTTTCCGAAAGTTCTTCTGGATTTTTGTTAAGGAGGTGAATGAATATTCTTAGTTCAGAAGAAGTAACTCCAGTTTGGAAGGTTATGCTCCCAATATCTCTTTCTGAGAAGTTCTTAATTAGTTGAGCATGAGAAAGACTTTCTTCAGGTAAAGGAACATCTTCATAGTAAAGTTCGTCTTGAAAAAAATTAAGGATAATTGGTTTGCCTTCAAGCAAGTAGCTTTTAAGGATCTCATGAAGAGCAGATAGAGATTGAGCTACAAAAGGGTGATGGGGTGGGTAGTAACTTTCATTTTTTAAGGCAGAGACGAGAGAGTGCAAAATCTTTCTGGCTTTTTCTACTGCTGCTTTATAGTGAGCAAGCGAGATATCCCCTTCTCGCAACTTAATCTCTTTTTTTAAAGGGTTTTCAGAATCTTCCATCTTTAGTCACCTAGTTAAGCTAATTTAGCTTTTTGGAGTACTTCAAGAGCTTGAGGTGTTCCAATTTGCTTCAAAGCTTCTATTGCTCTTTTTTTAATTTCCTTATTTCTAGCCCGAAAGAGAAATGACTTTTTCTGAAGACATTTTTCAAGAACTGGGATTACTTCTGGTGTTGCAACTTGACTCAAAGCATCAACTGCCATTTTCTTTAAATCAATTTTTTTCCCAAAGAAATCTCTTTCTTCAATTATTTTGGCTAGATGGGGAACCATTTGTGGATTTTTTGTTTTGGCGGCAATCTTAATGACAATGCTTGAGTCCTCGGCATCTTTTCCCTCGAGAACAGAAGCCATTAACTCATAGGCTTTTTTTCCTCCAATTGCTCCAAGAGCTTTAATGACTTCATGGCGAACACGAGAATCAGGATGGCTTATTACTTTAGCAAGATAAGGGAGAGCTTCCTCTCGGCTAATTAATCCAAGAACTGTCACAACATTTCGAACTAAGTACCATCTTGGGTCATTAACTTTATTTCCAAGAATTGGAATTTCATGTTGCCCCAAGTCGACAAGCAAATTAAGAATTAATTTTCGCATTGAAATTTGTTTTTCTTGAGCTAAGAGTTCAAGCAAAGAGGTAACAACCCAGCTCCGATCAAGTAAGAGGAGGTAAGAATAAGCTCTTTTAAACTCTTCACTTTCTTTTTCTAAATACTGGAGGGAGCTAAGAATCTGGTTAATTTTATCTGGTGAAGCTGCTTTTCTAACTGATTGATTTAATCTTTCCCGAAACTTTGGGGGAAAATTACTTTTACTTAAATATTGGTCACGGAAGGCGTTGACTATTTTAACAGATAAATTAAATTCGCCAGCACTAATTAATGAAGGCATAAGATTTTCTAAAGAAGTTAAAATTTGAGAAAAATTTTCAAATTTATCTTCCAGTGAAAGCATGTCGATTAAAGTATTGATTACGGGTAAAGCTGTTTCAAGCTCATTCCCACTTTTAATCAATTCTTGAAGTTTCTCTTTTTCCTCTTCAGTAAACTCAAGGGTCGTTTCAATAGCGAGGGTGGTTTCAATGTCCTCTAGAGGCTTTTCTTCTAAAGTTAAACCCTCGAGACTTTGCTTTTCTTCTCTTTCTTTAATTGAATTCTCGAAAGTTCTTAGCAAGGGAACAATTCCAGCTACTCTTTTCCCTAAAAGGATAAGAGTTTCTTTATTAGCTTCTTCGCTTAAATTAAGTTTTTCGATTAATTTAGGGATTTTTTGAATGGGAATTTCTTTATCTTTAATGGCGGTTGAAAGAATATTAACTAACTCAGGAACCGAAAGTTGGCTGAAGAGCGGGGCAAGTTCATCTTCTTCTAGGTGGGGAAGGAGTTTCTTAGAGAAAAGTTCGTTGCGTGTTTTTTCATCCAAAGAGAGAATAGCCTCAATAAGATTGCGGAAGTAGTGAGAGGCAATGTCAGGTAACTCTTGTCTAAAAACTTGGGCAATCTTAATAATTGATTGGTAAATTGTCTCAAGGTCTCCCTTTTCGAGAGCCTCTTTTATGATTTCAGTTAAATTATCAGCTTGCGAGAGAAAATTTAGGATAATTTTTGTTTCTTCCGGCGAGAGTGAAATTTTTTCCAGCATTAATTCAAGAAGATTTTGATGAGGAAACTCTTTCTCTAATGCTTCAACTTCACTTAATTGAGCTGGTGGAAAAATTTTAGGGGATACTTCTTGAACAATTATATTGACAATTTCTTTTTCCCAGAGAAGAGAGCTCAATCCACCTTTTGCTCTAATAGTTTGTGGTTCTAAATTGAGAAGAGATAAAAAATTGGTAAGTTCTTCTTCGGTGAGACTAGAGAAAAAAGTTATTTGACTTAATCCTCGGGTATACAACTCTTGGAGGAGTGAACTAATTAATTCATTACCAGTTGGCTCAATGGTTAGGTTGTGACAAATGAAGCATTCCTTGGTTACTTTGATTCTTAAGCCCCCTTCTCCTTCCAAGAATTGCTCTAAGGCTTGGTAGAATTTTTTAATTGCTTGAGCTGGGATAGGATTTTGAGCTGGATAAATCCTTAGAGTTTTAAGCGCAGAAGCCATTTGTTTAAGAATATTTTCAATGGAACTACTTTGATCGTATTCTTTATTCATAACCCCTAGATTTTGGAGAGTTTGCTAAATTTTGAGCAATAAATACTCTTTTAAAAATTATAACATCATTAATTTTTAGGTGCAATTTGGTGCACTGGTTCATATCATCGTAGACACTTGGGAGTTAATTTTATCCTCCTTTTTTAGAGATTCCAAGTAATTCATGGGAGTTAAATAATCAAGAGACTGATGGGGTATCACGTAGTTGTAGGTATAATTCCACTCGTGAGTTCTGTTTAGGACAGTTAGGGAAAGAGAAGTAGTAAGCTATGTTTCGCCTTTCAAGTTCCTGATGGAAATACTTTAAGAATTCAGCTCCATTATTGGTTTGAATGTTTGAGATAGGAAAAGGCATAAACTTTATTAACTTATGGAGAAAGAGTTTTCCGGCCTTGGAAGAGGCTCCCGAATAGACTTTGATGAACTTGATTCTGGTTTTTGAATCAATGGCTGTAAACTGATAAAAGGTCTTTCCAGGAAAGGTTAAATGTTTAGTGTCAAGATAGAGAAGAGATCCCAGCGGAAGGTCTTTGGTCTTTTTGAGCGGTTCTCTAGGCCCTTGGGTCCCATCTTTTCGTAGCGATTAAGCCATTTGTAGAAGGTGGTTTGACTTATTCCAAAATAATGGCAAGTTTTCCTCCCATTTTTGTGTTTCAAGTAGTAGTCAATCCATTTAAGTCTTTTCTTAGCTTCTTTTGGGAGGAAATTAAGGCTTTTAAGCTTTCTTTGATGAGGCAAAAGCAAGTTATAACCTTGTAGCTACTCCTACCCTTCCTTTCACGGACACCTCCTTTATTTCTCATCTATTCTACCAAGGTGTCTACTATGTGTTTGAACCTAGGTAGTGTCCTTTTCTTTTAAATTTTAAAGAGAAAGGAAAAAATATCAAGAAAGTGGTTGGAAAATAAAAATATTTGTGATAGGATTTTAAAAAATTCAGAGGGGCAAAGTGGTAAGTAAATGCGCAGATTGTGATTATCAAACTCGAAGTGGAGAGTGCATTTTAGGGAGAGATCCTAGAAAATGCACGACGACTGAAGCACGCAAAGGGGTTGGTTTTTCTCGAAGAGCTTTTGTTTTGGTAATTTCCCGAAACGTTTTCCTTTTAAGTGCTTTAGCTTTTTTTCTTGTTTTAGGTTTTGTTGGTGGAATTGCTTATACTTGCCGACCTCAATTTTGTTCTTTCTGCCATGAAATGGAGGCTGATATTAGAGCCTGGAAAGAGTCAAATCATCGCAATGTTAACTGTATCAGTTGTCATGTTGAACCTGGGCTAATTGCTCTCCTTAAGGACAAAATGACGGTTGCTCCTAAAAGTCTTATTCTTAAGATAACAGGTAATTACGAAAAGCCAATTAACAAAGAGAGTAAATTAGCTAAAGATATTAGTGATGAATCTTGCCTCCAATGTCATACTTTAAAGAACATTACTCCTTCTCAAGGTTTGAAAATTGACCATGAGGCTCATTCAAAATTGGGAATGAATTGTACTAAGTGTCATAATCGTGTAGCTCATGAGATTAAAGGTTATGAGAATTTTCTTACTGAAGAAAGTTGTTTTAGTTGTCACAATGGTAAGGTTTTAAAGAACGATTGTATTATTTGCCATACTGAAGGGTTTCTCCAAAAGAAAAAGAGAGCCCAGTAGAGTTGGTTAAAGGTAAGCAATTTATGGTATAATTTTAAATAAAGGAGTAACAAGATGAAGATTGAAAAAGATTTTACTATTTCTCAAGTTCTTAACGCTAACCCAAAGGCCTCTGAGATTTTACTTCAATATGGGATGCACTGTTTAGGCTGTTTAATTGCGAGTGGTGAGACGTTAGCGGAAGCAGCTCAAGCTCATGGTATCGACCCAGATGAATTAGTTCAAGCTTTAAACGAAGAAGCCTAATTATCTCCTTCAACCATAAGTAATTAACTTTCTATAACTAGTTTTCTTTATTTAATTTTGCTGGCAGGTATTCTTGTCAGCTTTTTGTTTTTGCTTTAATTAGATTGGGTTATTTTAAAAATAAATTTGATATAGTATGTTCAATCATGCAATACTTGAAGCAGGATTTCCTTAATGATGAGGTGAAAGTGGAAAGATGGGAAATTTTCAAATTAAAAAAGTAAGAAAAAGAAGCGGAACTATCACCAATTTTGACCAAGGAAAGATAGCTTTTGCTATTGCCCGAGCTGCTCAAGCAACTGGTCACCAGGAAAAAGATTTAGCTTCTCAGGTTTCTAGTGAAGTTGTTTCTTTATTAGAAAAGAATTATAAGGGGAAAATACCGACGGTTGAAAATATTCAGGATTTAGTCGAAGAGGTTTTAATAAAGAAGGGATATGCTGATATTGCTCGGGCTTATATTCTTTACCGTCAAAAACGCTTTGAGGTGAGGGAAGCAAAGAAGTTTTTTGGCGTCAAAGATGATTTAAAACTTTCAGTAAACGCCATTAAGGTTTTGAAAAGAAGATATTTGCTGAAAGACGAGAAAGGGATGGTGGTTGAGACACCAAAAGAAATGTTTGAGAGAGTTGCCAGGGCAGTTGCTCAAGCAGAAAAAATTTATGGAAGGAGAAGTGTTGCTCAAGCTGAAGAAGACTTTTACAAGATGATGGTTAATCTTGATTTTTTACCCAATTCACCTACTTTAATGAATGCTGGAACAGAGATAGGGCAACTATCAGCTTGCTATGTTTTGCCAGTTGAGGATTCGATTGAAGGAATTTTCGATGCAGTTAAGGATATGGCATTAATTCATAAGTCAGGAGGGGGAGTTGGCTTTTCATTTTCTCGAATTCGTCCCAAGGGAGATGTGGTTAAAACGACTATGGGGATTGCCTCAGGCCCTCTTTCTTTTATGCAGGTTTTCGATGTTGCGACCAGTGTGATAAGGCAAGGAGGAAGAAGAAGGGGAGCCAATATGGGTATTTTGCGAATTGACCATCCTGATATTTTAGATTTTATTGCTGCTAAAGAGAAAGAAGGATTTTTAACCAACTTTAATCTCTCAGTTGCCGTTACCGATGAGTTTATTAATAAGTTAAAGAACGATCAAGAATATTACCTTATTAACCCGCGAACAGGCAAAAAGACAAAGAAACTTAAAGCTAAAGAAGTTTTTAATTTAATTGTTACAATGGCTTGGCGAACTGGTGACCCTGGACTCATATTTATCGATGAAATTAATCGTCATAATCCTACCCCTTTTCTTGGTCAAATTGAAAGTACTAATCCTTGTGGCGAACAACCCCTTTTACCTTTTGAAAGTTGTAATTTAGGCTCAATTAACCTAGCTAAGATGGTTAAAGATAATCAAATTAATTGGGAAAAATTAGGAATGATAGTTAGAAGTTCTGTTCATTTTTTAGACAATGTCATTGATGTTAACCAATTTCCTCGGAAAGAAGTGGAGGAAATGACCAAAGGAAATCGTAAAATTGGCTTAGGGGTAATGGGCTTTGCTGAAATGCTTATTAAGTTAGGCATTCCTTACAATTCAAAGGAAGCACTTAAGATTGCTCAAAAAGTGATGAAATTCATTTCTGAGGAAGCAAGAAAGAAATCAATCGAGTTAGGAGAAAGCCGAGGCTCTTTTCCTAACTTTGAGAAGAGTATTTGGAGGAAAAAAGGTTATCGAGCAATGCGCAACGCGAGCTTAACCACCATTGCTCCAACTGGAACAATTAGCATTATTGCTGGGGCAAGTAGTGGGATTGAACCTTTGTTTGCTCTTTCCTTTATCCGAAATGTAATGGAAGGAACTAGGTTACTGGAGGTCAACCCCATCTTTGAGGAAGTTGCTATTCGATGTGGTTTTTATAGTGAGGGCTTGATGATGGAATTAGCTAAGAAGGGAACAGCAAGAGGGATAAAAAAGATTCCCAAGGAGATAAGGAGAATTTTTGTTACTGCTTTTGACATTAGCCCTGAGTGGCATGTCAAGATGCAAGCTGTCTTTCAGCGTTACACTGATAATGCTGTTTCAAAAACGGTTAACTTACCTTTCGATGCCTCTCCAGAAGATGTGCGCCGAGTTTATTTATTAGCTTATGATTTAAAGTGCAAGGGAATTACTGTCTATCGTTATGGGAGCCGAAAAGAACAGGTTCTTTATATTGGCTCTCTTTTAGCTAAGGAGACAGGAGAGGAAGACCACATTAGTGCTGATTCTGAATACGCAGGTGGTTGTCCTGCTATTATTTGCCCTTTTTAACTTTATTTTAATTTTTGGTTGCTCCTTAAAAAAATTTTGTTAATAATACCTAAAAGGTATACCTCAAAGGTAAACCTGAGAGGTGAACTTTTTGAAAAGAATTAAAGTATTTGTTCTTTTTTTGATATTTATTTTTTTAATTATCATTTTTGGCTGCTCTCCTTCAGAAACGAGGGAAACTACCAAAAAAGATGAAAAGTGTCTCATTTGCCACCGCAAATATTCTAAGTTTCAAGTTATCTTATGGGAGAAGAGTAAACACAAAGAAAATGGAGTTGGTTGCACTGCTTGTCACGGAATAAACCATCGGGAAATGAAAAGGTTGAAAGGTCGGGTCTTGCCAAAAAAATGTGCTGGATGCCACGAAAAGGAATTTGCTGATTGGCAGAGGAGCCGACATTCTCTTGGTCTTAATTTAGCTCGAGCTAATTTGAGGTATAAGCTTCAAAGTTTTGAGGTTCAAAAGCTTGGTTGCGAAGCTTGCCATTCAATTCAGGAAAGGTGCGATGTTTGCCACTCCGCCCATCAATTTAAGAAACCTAAACCACCTTTAACGGTAACGAGTGGGTGTGAAAATTGCCATATGGGTCAAGACCACCCTCAAAAAGAAGCATATGACTCTTCAGTTCATAGGCGGATTGCTCAAGAAAGTGGCAAGCCTACTTGTTCAAATTGTCACGGTAATCACAAAGTGACTAAAAAGCGCTCCGAAATTATTAAGGCTTGTAGTGAATGCCACACTAGAAAGTTTGCCCAAGATTACCTTCTTAAATGTGACAAGATAAAAAGAGAGTCAATTGCTCTTTTGGAAGAAGGAAGGAGAATCATTCAAGATTTATATAAAGAAGGGTATTTAAAAGAAGTTCCTGGCTCAAAGTTAGAGCATGGCATTCCTCCTTTATCAGGTAAGACTTTAGCTTATGAAGAAACTTCTTTCATTGAGCAAGTCTTTTTCCAAATGTTAAAATATGATTTTTCTAATATTACTCAAGGTTATTACCACATTAGCCCTGATTATGGTCATTGGTATGGAACGGCTCGGCTTAAATCTCACTTAGCTCAGTTAAAATCGGAAGCCCAAAAGGTTAAAGCTTTGAGGAAAAAGGAGGCCAAATAATGAATCCTGATGAGCGAAGAATTCTAGGGATTGGCTTTTCCATTATATTTTTAGTCGCTTTTATTTTTGCTTTGGATTATGCTTCTAAACCTTCTTTTTGTCGTTTTTGTCATGAGATGAAAGAAGCTTATAATTCTTGGGAAAACTCTTCTCATCACGGGTTTGACTGCCGACTTTGCCACACTAAGCCAGGGGCAATTGGCTCAGCCCTTGCTTACTTTAAAGGGGTGAAGGGAGTTTTTCTTCATTTCACAGGTGGATTTGCTAAACCCATTAAAAGTCGAGTTGGAAACGAAAACTGTTTAAAATGCCACCAAGAAGTTACCTTAATAAAGTGGGTTGGGAAAAGGAAAGTTGAGCACCACATTCACCTTAAAAATGAAATTCAGTGCACTGATTGTCATTCTCGAGTTGTTCATGGGGCAACCAAGTTCACCGATACAGAAGCGCCCAAAGAAAAAGATTGTAAAAGGTGCCATAAGGAAGTTAAGGATTTCTTTAATCAGTAACCAGCTAACAATTAGCAAAAAGCAGGCTGAAAAGCTGGAGAAGTAAAGAGTGAAAGCAAAAGACTTTAACTTTGTTCAGGATGAACCCAAGGCTCTCACAAAAATTTAAAAACTAAAGTGAACCTAACTTTTTACCACATTTTTAATGTCACTAGATATTGATAAAATTAGTAAGTTGTTTTTACCGCGTTGCACTAGGTGATTAGCGAAGAGAAGGGGAAAAACTAGAAGTATAAATGTATCCAATAAAAAGTTTGTCCAAATCGCGGGAATAATCCATCCACCTAATACAAAGGATAACTAAAAAATTTAAAGCATAGCTCAAAAAGGATTGAAAAAAAGTAGGCGATAAAACTAAAATTAGATTTCAAGCCCTTAGAATTTCAGCCTAGTTTGGGGGGGAGTTATGCTCATTGATACCCATACTCATCTTGACCTTTATCAGCCTGAGGAAGTAAAAATTCTAATTAAGAGAGCTTTCACTAAAGGGATTGAAAAGATAATAACAGTGGGAACTGATTATGATTCCTGCCTCAAGTCTCTTTCCATTTCTAATCAATTTGAAAGTGTTTATGCCGCTATTGGTATTCATCCTCACGATGCCCATGAAGTTAGCCAGAAGACAATTGCTGAGCTAAAAAAATTAGCTATGAATTCTAAGGTGGTAGCTATTGGAGAAACGGGTTTAGATTACTATCACAATTTTTCTCCGAGAAAGAAACAAAAGGATGCTTTTAAAAGGCAGATTGATTTATCTTTAGAGTTAAACTTGCCCCTCATAGTGCACAATCGAGAAGCTTATCAAGATACTTTAGAGATAATTAGGGAAGCAGGTTCCAAAGAAAGAAAAGTCGTTTTTCATTGTTTCTCAGGTTCTCTGGAAATGGGGAAAGAGCTAATAAAGATGGGGTATTTAATTTCTATCGCCGGGCCAATTACCTTCCAAAATGCTAGAAGATTAAGTGAAGTTGTGCGGGAACTTCCTCTTTCCCA
Organism: Candidatus Geothermocultor quzhuomuensis; assembly: GCA_015711795.1. Taxonomy (GTDB): domain Bacteria; phylum Actinomycetota; class Aquicultoria; order Geothermocultorales; family Geothermocultoraceae; genus Geothermocultor; species Geothermocultor quzhuomuensis. The sequence goes on along the minus strand of JACVJC010000003.1, from coordinate 72,545 downwards.
TCTTTTACTTGAAACTGATTCTCCTTATTTAACTCCTCACCCTTTTAGAGGAAAAACTAATGAACCTTCTCTTCTAACCTTAATTGCTGAAAAAATTTCCTTTCTTAAAGAGGTAACTTTAAATGAGGTTGCAAAGATTACAACCAATAATGCTTATGAAGTTTTCTCTTTTTAAAAAAAATTTTTCTTGACGCCCCGAAGCCAATAAGCTATTTTTGACTTACTCAATTTATAAGGGGGCAAAGATGAAAAAAATATATTATCTTCTTTTTTCAATTCTTTTAATCTTTGCCCTCTTTTTATCAGGCTGCGTCACTTTTACGGTAACTACAAAAATTAACCCTAATGGTTCTGGGAAAAGGATTATTGATGTTGCAATCGATGAAAACCTTATTACCCTCCTTGAAGCGCAAGCTAAGAAAGAAGGACAAATTTCCCTTGAAGAGCAGTTAAAAAAAGATTTGCCTCAGGAAGCCAACTTTAAAAAATATTCTCAAGAAGGAAAGGTTCATTATGAATCGAGTTTTAACTTTTCTGATATTGAAGAGCTCAAGAAAATAAATGAAAAGATGGGGGAGGACAAAAAAAGTCCTCAGCCTAAATCAAGCAATATTAAGTTAATTCAAAAAAACTTTCTTTTCTTTTCTAACTATACCTTTTTGGAAAGCTTTCCTTCTCTTAAGAAGGCAACCCCTGAGGAAAAAAGATTAGCTCAGGTTTTTTCAGTTGTTTATAATCTTACTTTACCTGGGAAGTTAACTAAAGCTAATACTTCAGAGGTAAAGGAAGGAACAGCAACCTGGCGAATTAATCCCATTGAAGGGGGGAAGGTTGAAGCTTCTTCTGTTTATGTTCGATGGTGGGCAATTATTTTAATAGCTGTAATAGTTTTGGTAATTCTTTTTGCTCTTTTTGGAGCAGTAGTTTCCCTTTTTATTATTAAGAGGAGAAGAGAAACTCAATCTTCTGAAGAGTTAGCCACTTAATTTTTTGTCTCCCAATTAATAAATTGTTTTGCTTTTGAAAATCTTTTGTGTTATAATTTTTAACCGCTTTTCCCTCTTGACAACTGAATAAAGAAAAGACTGAAAGGACTGGTGCGATTGAGTTTACGTTTTCTTCAGTCGCCAGGGCTAAGAAGGAAGGTAATTTTACCCTTTTTAGCTCTAGTTTTTCTCCTGGTAGTAAGCGCCTATGTCTGGGCTCAGAAAGATGTCCAGCTGATAGTTGGCGAAAGGGTCACTTATCAAAAGACAATGGGAGAAACGGTTGGTGACTTACTAGAAGAAAACGGGGTAACAATCGAATCAGGGGATGTAGTAAAGCCAAATCTTAATACCCCTCTTAAAGAGGGAATGAAAGTAGTCGTAGAAAGAGCCACACCAGTAAGTTTTGTAATAGACGGTAAAAAGAAAGCTAAAAAATTAGTAGCTAAAACAGTTAAAGAAGCTTTAAATGAAGTAGGGGAGAAAATAACTTCTCAAGATATTATTTTTCCTTCGCTTTCTACTAAAATTAAGCGTGGGATAGTAGTCTATGTTACCCATGTTTTTGAACAAGAAAAGACGGTGAGGGTACCTATACCCTATAAAACAATCGAGAGAAGAGATAATAAACTTCCTCTTGGAGAAAAAAAAGTTATCCAACGGGGGAAGGAAGGTATTTTAGTTCGTACTTTTAAGGTACTTATTAAGGGTGGTAAAGAAGTTAAGCGAACCTTAATCTCGGAGAAACTTTCTCTTTCCCCTGTTAATGCAGTGCTTGCGGTTGGAACAAGAGGGCAAAGGAGTTATTCTCGTATTTTTCCTATTAGTGTTTCACGAGGAGACTCAACTCTTGTTTTAAATGCTACAGCTTATACCCCTGGTCATGGCTGTGGTTACCGAACCGCAACAGGAGCAAGGGCAAGAAAAGGAATCGTTGCAGTCGATCCAAGAGTTATTCCATTAGGGACAAGGCTTTATATTCCTGGTTATGGTATTGCCATTGCTGCTGACACGGGGGGAGCAATTAAAGGTAAGCGAATTGACCTTTGCTTTGATAGTCTTAAGGAAGCCCAACAGTTTGGCCGAAGGTCTCTTAGCGTTAAAATCTTGCCTTGATGAACAATTCAAGATGGTTAAAGACCTCACAAATTTTAAAGAATTTTAAAGTTTTTCCGCGAAAGAGGTTTGGTCAGCATTTCTTAGTCAACTTTAATATTTTGAGAAAGATTGTTGAAATTGCCAACATTTCCCCAGATGATGTCGTTTTAGAGGTTGGATCTGGAGTTGGAAACTTAACTTATCTCCTTTCTCAAAAAGCAAGGCTCGTCTTGGGGATTGAATTTGATAAAAATCTCCTTCCAGTTCTCAATGAAGTTCTGCAAGGGCAGCCTAATGTAAAAATATTCCAAGGAGATGCTTTAAGGTTAAATTTAAAAGAGTTGTTTAAGGGGTTAAATTTTCCTAATAAGTTGGTCTCTAATTTACCTTATAACATTGCTACTCCTTTAATTGTGAGTTATTTGAAGACTTACCCTCAAATTAAAGAAATGGTAGTGACGATTCAAAAGGAATTAGCTCAAAAAATGATTGCTACACCAAAGAGTAAAAGTTATAGTGCTCTTTCCTTAAAGGTGCAATTTTTTGCTGACCCTCAAATTGTAATGGAACTTTCACCAAATGTTTTTAAACCACCACCAAAAGTAAAGTCGGTAGTGATGAAAATTGTCAGATTAACTTCTCCAAAGGTAGCGGTAGAAGATGTTGACTTGTTCTTTAAGATAATCTCAGCTTCTTTTGCTTACCCGAGAAAAACGATTCTCAATAGTTTGATTTCTTCTCAGTTTTTCCTTTTAAGCCAAGAAGAGTTAGCGGAAAGTTTAAAGGAGGGGTCAATAGACTTAAAGACAAGGGCAGAAGCATTAAATTTGGAAGAATTTACCAATTTATACAGAACAATTAAAACAAAACTAAATTAAAAAATGTTTTTTTCTTACAAATATCTTGATTTTTTTGAATTTATCAGGTATAATTACATTTTGCGAGGGGAGCAAATGTCAGAATTTAAATCATTCCAACACGAGGTAATCGAGAAAATAAGAAGAGATTTGGAATCTTATCGTGGCTCCAGGATGAAATTCCGAACTAATTTAGGTCGTTGTCGGATTGTTGAGAGAATTGGAATTTTAGAAGAAACTCACCCCAATTTATTTGTAATAAAACTTGAGGAACCTCTGGAAAAAAGTCGGCGAATATCTTATAGTTATGCCGATATTTTAATTAAAACGGTTGAGCTTTCTCATCCCCTAAGTGGCGAAAATCTTTTTCCTTGGTTGCATTGAACCTTCCTTTGTGTTTAAATAATTTTACTTGTACTGTTAAGACTTAAATTACTTTTTAGTTTTCTTGAGATGCAACATCTTTAAAAGTATTATAATGGAGTTAGTTTACTGCAGAAGTAGAGTTATAAGTTTTGTTTTTTCTTTTCAGAATAGGCTTAAAAGTGAAAATTAAATTATTGGCTTACGGTAAGGTAAATTTATACCTCAGAGTTTTTGGGAAGCGAAAAGACGGCTATCACGAGATTGAAAGTATTATTCAAAATATTTCCCTCGCTGATGAAATAGAACTCGCTCCTTCCAAAGAAACCAAATTTTGGTGCAATCTTCCCTTTTTAGTGAGGAAGGATAATTTGGTTTTAAAAGCTTCTCAATCATTACAAAAAAAATTCAATATTCCGTGTATTTCTATTAAATTAATTAAAAAAATACCAATTTCAGCTGGTTTGGGGGGCGGAAGTGCAGATGCAGCTGCAGTTTTAGTGGGGTTGAGATATCTTTTTGATTTGAATTTAGTGGATGAAGAATTAATAGAAATTGGTTCAGAAATTGGTTCTGATATCCCTTTTTTTATTAAAGGAGGAACTTGTCTCGTTAAAGGAAAGGGCGAGAATGTATCTTCTCTCTCTCCTCTTCCAGAGTGTTGGATAATCTTGTTTAAGCCTCCTTTTCAAGCTCTGACCAAGGAAATTTATGAGAAATTTGATGAGAAAAAAGAAAGGGTTTCTAAGAAAAGTAGTTCCATTATTCTTAAAGGGCTTGAAAGAAAAAATCTTAAAGAAGTTGCTCAGGGATTAGAGAATGACTTAGAGGAAGTTACTGGTAGAATTTATCCTCTTATTTTTAAGATAAAAAAAGAAGCGTTAACTTGGGGAGCACTTGGTTCTTTAATGAGTGGAAGTGGACCAGCTGTTTTTTCCCTAGTTGATTTGAAGAAAAAGGCTTTAAAAGTTAATACAAAGCTCAAGCTAATGGCTCAAAAGACATCTTCGGAAGTTTATCTAACTTTTCCAGTTCGAAGAGGGGTTGAGTTTGGTGAGCAAACGGGACTTTATTCAATTTCTGAGAATTAGTTAACCAAATTAAATTTTTAAATGGGAGGAAAATTGCTTTTAGATGCAGTTGTTCTTGGTGGAGGAACCCTTAAGAAAGGCAAAAAAACTCTCTGTAAGGGTGAGATTAAAATAGGGGGAAAGTTGATGATAGAATATGTTGTTGACCAGCTCAGAATGTGTTCCTTTATTAAGCATATTTTTGTCACTATTCCCCCCTCAGTTTCAGTTGATTCTTGGGCTCAGAAGGTAGATAAGGTTATTTATACAGATGGAACAATGCTAGAAAACCTTTTTAAAGGCTTGAGAGAAGTTAAAAGCGAAAAAGTCCTTATCTTATCTTCTGACATTCCTCTAATAACTTCAGAAGCGATAAAAGATTTTCTCGAAAGGTGTAAACTAAAAAGAGCAGATGGTTACTATCCAATTGTTCCTAAAGAAGAAATGAACAAAAGGTTTCCTTTAGCCAAGAGAACCTATGCTACGGTGAGAGAAGGAACATTTACAGGGGGTAATTTAATTTTTGTTAATCCCAAAATTTTACTTAATAATGAGTTATTGGTCAATCAATTTTACTCGCTTAGAAAGAGTCCTTTGAGATTAGCTAAAGTTTTAGGTTTTAAATTTCTCTTGAAGTTCTTCTTTAAAAGATTAACTATTACCGAGGCTGAGGAGAGACTTTCCTCACTAGTTAATGCTAAAATTATTGCTGTTATTACGCCTTATCCAGAAGTAGGTTTGGACGTTGATAAGGAAGAAGATTTAAAATTAGTCCAGGATGTAATGGCAAATTGGGGTGAGGAAAATGAAAGTAAAGATTTTAACTGAAAATGCCCCCAAGCCAATTGGTCCTTATTCCCAAGCTATCAAATTAGATAATTTAATTTTCGTTTCTGGTCAAATTCCAATCGATCCTAAGACAGGGGAGGTGATTAAAGGAGAAATAATAGAACAAACAAGGCAGGTTTTAAAGAACCTCCAGGCAATCTTATTGGCTGGCAATAGCTCTCTTTCAAAAGTGGTTAAATTGACTGTTTACTTGACTGAGCTTGAAGAATTCCCACAGGTCAATCAAGTTTTCGAAGAATTTTTTGAGGAGGACTATCCAGCCAGAGAAATGGTTCAAGTTTCGCGCCTTCCAAAAGACGTGAAAATTGAAGTTTCTGCAATCGCTTTGACTTAAATCAATTCACAGGAGGAAAGAAATGAACATTACCAAAGTAGCTGTTCGGCTCGTTGAAAGAATGAATCGGGTAAAAGCAATGGCTTCAATTACAATTGATGATGATTTTGTAGTTCATGATATTAGGGTTGTTGATGGAGAAAAAGGTCTTTTTGTAGCAATGCCTAGTCGCAAGCTCCCCAATGGGGAATACCGTGATATTGCTCATCCATTAAACACAGAAACCAGAGAGATAATCCAAAAAGCTATTTTGGAAGAGTATGAGAAGATAAAAAAATAATTTTTAGCTCTTTTGGCAAATAAGACCACTTAAGAGATAGAGAAGTCTGGGTGGTATCTTTGGAGAGAAATCGAAATATGAAGCTCGAAACTGTTTGGGATTTTGAGCCTTATCATTTGGGTATTCGAATTTAAGAGAACCATCTGGATTTATCAAGAGGATTTGTAAATTGCGTTTGAGAGCTATGTCTGAAGGATCGTTTTATAGGAATGGTGGGGCGTCGCCAAGCGGTAAGGCACGGGACTTTGGATCCCGCAGCGGAGGTTCGAATCCTCCCGCCCCAGCCATCTAATAAGCATTGAGATAAGATAAGGTTTTAGATAAAATGGCTCTAGTTCTTGGCTTTGGCTCTTTGTTTATGGCTGGAAACAGGGAACTGAAAGTTAAGAGCTTGAAGAGCTGAAGTAGGAAGGATTGAAGGATTGAGGATTGAAAACTAAATTTGCTATTAACTGCTTATTAGTTTTATTTTCAGAACTTTATCCTTCAAGACTTTTTAATTTTTGATTTCATGGACAGGTTACAAGTGAGAAGTTACTTTTTTGAAAAAAGTTAAAGGAGTTAGTGTGAAGTTAGTCGTTGTTATTTTGGCAGCTGGCGAAGGAACAAGAATGAAGTCTTCCTTAGCTAAAGTGCTTCATCCTGTTTGTGGGGAACCTTTAATTTATTATCCATTGAGGTTAGCTCAAAGTTTAAATCCTGAAAAATTAGTTGTTATTTTAGGCTACCAAGCAGAGAAAGTTAAAGAGGTTTTGCCAGCCAACGCTTGTTGGGCTATTCAGGAAAAACCAAAGGGGACAGCCGATGCTATTAAATCAGCTCAACCTTTAATTGAGGATTTTTCTAGTGAAATTCTTGTTATGCCTGGTGATGCTCCACTCATTAACTTGAATACGCTTAAGGGTTTTATTATGGCTCATCAAAAGAAGAAACCAGCAGCAACTATTTTAACCTGTGAATTATCTCAACCATCTGGATATGGACGGGTAGTTTATAATTCGGATGGTAGTGTCCAAAGAATTGTTGAAGAGAGAGATGCACTAGAAGAGACAAGAAAAATTAAGGAAGTTAACTCAGGTGTTTATCTTTTTAAAGCAGGACCTCTTTTTGAAGCTGTCGCTGAAGTAAAACCCCTTAATGTAAAAAAAGAGTATTATTTAACTGATGTCATTGAAATTTTAAATAAAAGAAACTTGAGGGTTAATGCCTTTAAAATAAATGACGAGAGAGAAATCCTTGGGGTCAATTCTCGTCAAGATTTAATTTTAGCTAACAGGTTAATGAGGGAGCGAATCTGCTCTTACTTGATGGATGGTGGTGTAACTATTTTGGAACCTTCACTTACTTTTATTGGGCCAGAGACTTCAGTGGGGGAAGATACTGTAATTTACCCTTTAACTTTTCTAGAAGGACGGACAAGGATTGGTAAAAGGTGTGAAGTGGGTCCCTCGGTTAAGATAACTAATTCACAAATTGGAGATAAGGTCAGGATTTATTGGGCAAGGGTTAATGAAGCTTCAATTGAGGATGAAGTTGAAATTGGCCCCTTTGCTCATATCAGACCTGGGACGGTAATTAAAAAGGGAGCAAAAGTTGGAACATTTGTCGAAATGAAAAAAAGTGAGCTAGGGGAGAAAAGTAAAGTACCTCATTTAAGCTACATCGGTGATGCTACCATCGGCAAGGATGTAAATGTGGGGGCAGGAACAATTACTTGTAACTTTGATGGGGTGGAAAAACATCCGACATTGATTGAGGAAGGAGCTTTTATTGGAAGCGACACCATGTTAGTAGCACCAGTTAAAATAGGGAAAAGAGCAGTCACTGGAGCCGGTTCAACTATTACTCGTGATGTTCCAGAAGATTCTTTAGCTTTGGAAAGGGCAGAGCAAATAATAATTGGTGATTGGAAGAGAAGAAAAAGAAGGAAGGGGGGCAAAAAAGAAGTTGAGAAGAGATAATTCTCCTGTTTGGCGGGGAAAGATTATGATTTTTTCTGGTAATTCCCATCCAAAGCTAGGCAAGGAAATTGCCTCTTATTTGAAGGTAAAACTGGGAAAGGTAAGCATATCTTATTTTGATAATGGTGAAATTTATGTTCGCTTTTTAGAAAGTGTTCGAGGTGCTGATGTTTTTGTTATTCAAACTATCAGTAATCCTGTCAATCAAAATATTATGGAGTTGTTAATTATGGTTGATGCGCTTAAGAGGGCTTCAGCTGAGCGCATCACAGCAGTTATTCCTTACTTTGGTTATTCTCGCCAAGATAAAAAAGCAAAGTCAAGGGAACCAATTAGTGCTAAATTAATTGCTGATTTGTTAGCTACAGCTGGTATTAATCGCTTAATTACAATGGATCTTCATGCCGGCCAGATTCAAGGATTTTTTAATATTCCAGTTGACCATTTGACCGCTGTTCCTTTATTAGTTAATTACATAAAAGGGAAAAAATTTAAAGAATTAGTCGTTGTTTCACCTGATGTTGGTCGGGTCAAAATAGCTAAAAAATGTGCTGACTTTTTAGAAGCAGGTTTGGCTATTTTGCATAAAAGTCGCCCTAAACATAATGTTGCTGAAGTAACCCATGTTGTGGGTGAAGTTAGGGGGAAAATAACTTTAATCATTGATGATATGATTGATACTGGTGGGACAGTAGTTAATGGTGCTGAGGCTTTATTAAGGGAAGGGGCTAAGGAGGTTTATGTTTGCGCTACTCATCCCATTTTTTCTCCCCCTGCACTTAAAAGACTTCAAAATTCTCTTATTAAAGAAGTGGTTGTTACCAATACCATTCCTATTGATGAAGGGAAGGAAAGCGAAAAGATAAAAGTTCTTTCAGTGGCTTCTCTTTTTGGTCGAGCCATTTTTTACATTCATAAAGACGAATCAGTAAGTCGGCTTTTTAAAGGGCTAGAGCATGCTTAATTTTTTTAAGGTTCTCTTGAGATTGGGAGGGTTGAAAATAATTTTTTTAGTTGTTAATATAACAATTCTGAATAGTGGAGGTTAAAGAAAGGTGAAAATATCGGAATTAACGGCTGACAAAAGAGAAAAAGTGGGCAAGGGAATAGCTCGCAAACTCAGGCGTGAAGGGAAAATTCCAGCAATTCTTTATGGTCATAAGATAAAGCCATTACCATTATCGGTTAAGGCAAAAGATTTTTATTCTCTTGTTCATTCTCACGAAGGAACGAGTTTCATTGTTAAGTTGAATTTGAATGATGGAGAAACACATACTGCCATAATAAAGGAGGCAAAAAGAAATCCTCTTAGGGATGGTTATCTTCATATTGATTTTCAAAAGATTCAAATGGATAAAAAAATCTCGGCTTTTGTTCCAATTGTAATTAAGAATGAAGAGGAATGCAAAGGAATTGAGGTCGGGGGTGTTCTCCAGCATGGCATTTGGGAAGTTGAGGTTGAAGCTTTACCTAAAGATCTCCCTGAACATCTAGAAGTTGATATTAGTTCCCTTGAGATTGGTGACGCGGTGCGAGTTGAAGATTTACCCTTCCCTGAAGGAGTTATCCCTCTTTCAGACCCCAGCGAGATTGTTCTCACAATTGTTCCGCCCACTGTTTATGAGGAAAAAGTCGAAGAGGTGGAAGAAATAGCTCCAGAAGAGGAAGTAGCTGCTACTGAAGCTAAGACAGAAGAAAAACCAACTGAAGAAGAGACGAAAGAATAAAAAATTTAGCTAACTATTAAAGTTGTGGGTTTGGGCAGAGACAAACTTTTAAGTTCCTGGTCACCAATTCAACATTTGTAAACTAATAGTTTACCTTACCAGGCTTTGGAAATTTGCTAAAATTATTTTAATCTCTTAACTTTTATCCTTTTATTGAGATTTTGAGGCAAAATGTTAGTTATCGTTGGTTTGGGAAACCCCGAAAAAAGATATGAAAATACCCGTCATAACTTGGGGTATATGATAATTGATAGATTGGAAGAAGAGTTGAATATTCCTCTTTCAATTAATTCTTTTGAGTCTCTTTGGGGGGCGGGAGAGTTCAATGGGCAAGGTATAGTTTTAGTTAAGCCTCTTACTTATGTTAATGCTAGTGGGAGGGCAGTAAGAAATATTCTTAAACATTTTCAACTTTCTGAGGAGAATCTTTTAGTCATTTGTGACGATTTGGATTTACCGTTAGGGAAAATTAGGCTAAGAAAAAAGGGAGGAAGTGGTGGTCATAATGGGCTAAATTCGATAATTGAGAAGTTAGGCACGGAAAATTTTTGTCGTCTTCGGATAGGTATTGGTCGCCCTCGGGGCAAACAAAGCCCAGCTAATTTTGTTCTTTCACCATTTACTCGTCGTGAATGGGCTAAAATTGAATTTATTCTTAATCAAGCGGTTGAGGTGATAAAGCTGATTGTAGGAGATGGCTTTGAAAAAGCTATAAGCCAATCTTTTAGCTCAAATCCTAAGCTCTAAACCCCGAAAGGAAATTAAAGATTTCTTACAAGGTAGGCAATATCAAGAACCATCTCGTCAAAGACGGGGTAAATGACTAAGGAAAAAGATGAGGAACCAACATATAGTAGCAAAGGGAAAAAGAATAAAGTACATTAAAAATAGGCTTAAGACTAAAAAATCATCTAAAAATTAAATATTCTTAAAAGAAATTTTAGCTTCAGTCTGGTTTTATGGGTTAGAATGTAAAATTTGGAATTTTAGATTTGTGAACTTTTGGGGGTCTGGTGAATTTTAACCAGACCCATTTGGTGTTGGAAATGATTAATAAAAAATTTAAGTTTTTAAAACCAATAATTGAAGAAAGCAACCAATTTAAATTGATTAAGAAAAGGCTAAATCAAGGAGAAGTTTTTATTTTAGCTGCCTCTTCTTTAAGGCCCTTTTTAATTGCATATTTAGAGAACTATTTTAAAAGGACTTTTTTTATTTTAACTGACACTCTTCAGGAGCAGAAGATTTACTATCAAGACCTCTCTTTTTTCTTGGAAAATGTTAAGTTTTTACCGGAGCGGGAAGAGTTGTTACTAGAAAGGATGGCTCCTAGTAAAAAGGTTGTCTCAGAACGGTTAGAGATTTTAAACTTTCTTGAAGATGGAAAAAAAATGACTGTTGTTTCTTCACTTAAAGGTTTTTTGCCAGGCTTTACTCCTTTATCTTATTATTCACCTCGCTTTGTTCATTTTCAAGTTGGGAAAATATTTGACCACTCTAATTTAATCAATTGCTTAAAAAATTTTGGTTATGAAAGAAGAAAGATGGTGGAAGAGCGGGGAGATTTTAGTTTAAGAGGAGGAATTATCGATATTTTTCCACCAAACCAATCTCACCCTTTAAGGATTGAATTTTTTGGAGATGAGATTGAGTCGATTCGCCAATTTATGGTTGCAAATCAACGCTCATTTTCTACTCTTAATGAGTTTTATCTTTTTCCTTGTCGGGAAATCGTTTTGAGAAAAGAAGATGTGATGAGGCTTGAGAAGAATTTGGACTCTTCCCTCTTTCCCCAAGAGGATTTAGCTAAATTAAAAGAACTTCAGTACTTTGAAGGTTCTGAAATTTATCTTCCCTTTCTTTACCCTAAGCTTGATTGTTTTCTTGATTACCTCTCTCCAAAAAGCATTTTCGTCTTAAATGAACCTAAAAAAATTGAAAAGGAAGAGGAAAAGATAGTTAACCTTTATCAAGAAACCTTAGATTACTTAACTTTTGAGAAAAAAATTCCCTTTCCTCCTCAACCTTATTTATTTTCCTTAAAAGATCTTTCTTTTTCCCCTTTCTTAAGGCTGAATTTTCTTTCTTTTCATGAAAAGGGCAAGAAGGATCTTGTTGAAATAAGGTCGGATAATCTTCCCCCTTTGATGGGAAAAATTGAAAGACTCGAGAGATTACTTAGGGAGTTAGAAGAAAAAAAATTCCTTACGCTCCTCGTTTTTGAAAAGGGTTTCTTTCAAAGAATGAAAGAAATACTCTGGGATTGGGGTTTAAATCCTATTTTTTCTTTAGAAGAGGGGAGAGGAAAAGACTTGTTAGGCAGATTAATTTTACTTGAGGGTGAAATTAAGCAAGGATTTATTTGTCCTGAAATTAATTTAGCTTTGATTCCTCAGGAAGAAATTTTCCCTTCTTTAACTCGACGCGAAAGAATTTCTACTCAATCGATTTCAGCTCTTTCTCCACCTGATTTAGAACCAGGTGATTATGTAGTTCATTCACGACATGGAGTAGCCATTTACAAGGGAATAGAAAAAATAGTGGTTGATGGAGCTACTAAAGAGTATCTTGTTCTTGAATACTTAGATGGACTTTTAAAGGTTCCTACTTACCAGTTAGACCGAGTCTCTAAATATATTGGGGGGGACAACAAGCTACCTAAAGTAAATCGTCTTAGCTCAAGTGAATGGGCAAGAGTCAAAGCTCGGGCAAAGAAGGGAATTAAAAAACTCGCCATTGACCTCATTAAGCTTTATGCAGAAAGGGAATGTCTTCAAGGGCATGCCTTTTCTCCTGATACTCCTTGGCAAGCTGAACTTGAGGAATCCTTCCCTTATCAAGAGACTATTGACCAATTGAAGACAATTGAAGAGGTTAAAAAAGATATGGAGAAGCCCAAGCCGATGGAAAGGCTAATATTAGGTGATGTTGGGTATGGAAAAACTGAGGTAGCTATTAGGGCGGCTTTTAAGTGTGTTATGGATGGAAAGCAAGTTATACTTTTAGCTCCCACCACTATTTTAGTTCAGCAACACTTTAATACCTTTAAAGAAAGGTTAGCCCCATTCCCGATCTTCATAGAATTTCTCTCTAGGTTTCGGACTCAAAAGGAGCAAGCGAAAATCATTGAAGATTTTAGCCAAGGCAAAATTGATATTTTAATTGGGACTCATCGCCTTCTCTCACCTGACCTTAAACCAAAAGATTTAGGTCTTCTCATCATCGATGAGGAGCATCGCTTTGGTGTTTCCCAAAAGGAGCGCTTAAAAGCAATAAAAAAAACAGTCGATGTTTTATCTCTTTCCGCAACTCCTATTCCTCGAACTTTGCAAATGTCTTTAAGCGGAATTAGGGATTTGAGTGTTATTGAAACCCCTCCTGAAGACAGGTTCCCCATCTCAACTTATGTCGGTGAATACGACAAGAGTTTAGTCAAAAGAGCAATTTTGAGGGAGATTGAAAGAGGAGGTCAAGTTTATTTTGTTCACAATCGAGTTGAGGATGTTTATCAGGTAGCTGAGCAGGTAAGGAAGTTAGTTCCTCAAGTTAAATTAGCGGTAGCTCATGGTCAAATGGATGAGGAAGAGCTAGAGAAAGTGATGGTTGACTTTTTAAAAATGAAATATAATGTTTTAGTTTGCACTACCATTATTGAATCAGGCATTGATATTCCAACTGTTAATACTTTAATCGTAGATGAAGCTGATAAACTAGGGTTAGCTCAGGGTTATCAGCTGAGAGGGCGAGTTGGTCGCTCAGACAAGAGAGCTTATGCTTACTTTTTTTACCAACCTGAAAGCGTCTTAACAGAAGCAGCGTTAGAAAGGTTAAAAACCTTATCTGATTTTACCCAATTAGGTTCGGGCGCCAAAATTGCTTTAAAAGATTTAGAGATTAGGGGAGCTGGTAACTTGCTCGGTCCTGAACAGCATGGCCATATCTCTTTACTTGGCTTTGAGCTTTACATGGACCTTCTTAAGAAAGCAGTTGAGGAGATTAAGGGAAAGCTAGTTAAAGAAGAGGTAGAGGTGAAGATTGATTTACCGGTAAGTGCATTTATTTCTGAAGATTACATTGAGGGTAGTTTGAGGCTTGAAATTTACAAAAAGATGGCTTCTTTAAGAAATTTAAAAGATACAAGAAAATTAAGAGAAGAACTTGAGGATAGGTTTGGGGAAATCCCTTGTGAAACTGAAAATTTAATTAAAATATGTGAAATAAAATCCCAAGCCCGAGAGGCTCAATTAAGTGAGATTTCTTACCGTAAAGGTCAACTCCTCTTAAAGGGAAAGAGCATCCCCCAAGTCTACCAGGAACTCAAGAAGAAATATCCTATGTTTAAATTAGTTTATGGAGTAGGGTCAATTAGTATTAATAAAAAAGAAATTTTATCTTTTTTGCCTCTTTTCTTAAGTGATATAATACGCTTACTTCAAAATTGATGGAAAGGAGAAGCGAGATGAAAAAATATTTTTTTATTTTAACATGTCTTTTTATTTTTTTAGGGGTGATTGTTCTTCCAAGCTGCGAGGGGAGAAGAGTTGTTGCTGAAGTTAATGGAAAGAAAATTTACCAAGAAGAGATCGATAAGATTATTAATGATTTAAAAGCGAGTCACGGGGGTCTTTTAGCTGGGGAAAGAGGCAAAGAACTTGAAAAAGATTTTCGAGAGAAAATTTTAACCGCGATGATAAATGATGAACTTATCATTGGAGAATCTCTTAAGTTAGGTGTCAAGGTAGGGGAAAAGGAAGTTGAAGAGAAGCTTAACAAGATAAGAAAGATGTTTAGTGGAGAGAAAGCTTTTAAGCAAACTTTGAAGAGTAAGGGAATGACAGAAAAGAGTTTGAAGGAGAACATCAAAAGGAATCTTACAATCGAGAGAGCAGTAGAAAAGATTATCTCTTCTGTGAAAGTAAGTGATCGAGAAGCAAGAGATTATTATGGAAAAAACCAAGATAAATTCATTATTTCTCAGGAAGCTAAATTGAAAGAAATTTTGGTTAAAGAAGAAGAGGGAGCTAAAAAGGTTTACTCTAATTTAGAGGAAGGGAAAAGTTTCTCTTCCCAAGCTCGCCGATATTCTATTGATTCAGAGACAAAATACAGAGGTGGAGATTGGGGCTGGAAGAAGAAAGAGGAGTTACCTGCTGAGCTAGCTGATAAGGTTTTTTTGCTTAAGGAAGGCGAAGTGAGTGAGCCAATTCAAACTAGTGCTGGTTGGTACATTATTAAGTTAGTAGATAAAAAAGTTAAGAAAAAATCTTTTGAACAAGCAAAAAAAGAAATTGTTAACGCTATTAAAAAAGAGAACCAGGAGAAATATTTAGAAGACTGGCTTAAAAACCAACGGAAAAAATCCAAAATTAAGATTTACATTTAATTTTTAGCACTTTTTAAAGCTGTGAAGGTGTTAAAAATAGTTAAACCGCTAAGTTTTTTAAGAATAGCTTCTAATCTTGCTCAAATTTTATTCTCAAATTCTTAAGAATATTGGAATATTGATGGTCAGGTAGTTTTGCTTGAAGAACTTGTTATTTGATTAATTAAAGCTTTTGTCTTTCATTTGCCACTTAATTGTAGCAACTTGATTTTTAGCTATTCTCTTTTATTTTATTTATTCTATCTTCAAGCGATAGTCTTCAGCTTTTTATGTTATAATTTCCACTGGTAGAAAAGTGGAATAAAGCAGCTTATTGAGATGAGGATGAATAGTGAAGAAAGATTACAGCTTTGATGAATTAGTGGAAATTGTAAGGGTTTTGAGGAGTCCTTCAGGGTGCCCCTGGGATAAGGAACAAACCCATGATTCATTAAAGCGACACTTAATTGAAGAAGCTTATGAGGTCATTAGAGCAATTGAGGAAGGTGATTTTCAAGATTTAAAGGAGGAATTGGGTGATTTACTTCTTCAAGTTGTTTTGCATTCTCAAATGGCTTCAGAAAAGAAAAAATTTGACATCAAAGATGTTTTAAGGGAGATAATCTTAAAATTAATTCGCCGTCACCCTCATGTTTTTGATAAGGTTAAGGTTTCCTCATCTGAGGAAGTCGTTTCCAATTGGGAACGCATCAAGCGGAGCGAAAAAAATGAGTGTTTGCTTGAAAGCATCCCAGATTCTTTACCTGGTCTTTTATATGCTTACAATCTTCAAGCAAAGGCAGCTGAGGTTGGCTTTGATTGGGATAAAAGAAAGGATATCTTAAAAAAAATCGATGAAGAGATAAATGAACTTAAAGCTTCTTTAAATAATAAGAAAAGATTAGAAGAAGAAATAGGAGATTTAATTTTTTCTCTTGTCAATCTTTCAAGGAGATTTAAGATCGACCCTGAAAGCGCTCTTCGTAAAGTAGCATATAAATTTAAGAAGCGCTTAGATTATATCGAGCAGAGGGGGAGAGAAAAAGGAAAAAACTTAGAGCAGATGGGCCTAGAGGAAATGGATTATCTTTGGGAAGAGTCAAAAAAGCTAGAACGTCAAAGAACCAAGGTTAATAAGATTAAGTTTAAAAGTTAGGGGAAAGATAGCCTTTTATTGGAGAAGTGAAAAGGGGGTTGGAATGAGTTTAATAGTGGAGGTTTGGGCGAGGGAAATATTAGATTCAAGAGGCAATCCAACTATTGAGGTCGATGTTGTTTTGGAAGGAGGGGGCTTCGGCCGAGCTGCTGTTCCGTCTGGGGCTTCAACTGGTACATTTGAAGCAGTTGAGCTTAGAGATGGTGATAAGAAAAGGTATTTTGGGCGGGGTGTCTCCAAAGCAGTAAAAAATGTCAATGAAATAATTGCGCCTGAAATTGTTGGGATGGATGCACTTTTTCAAGAAGATATCGATGTGACCATGATTGAACTTGATGGGACAGAGAACAAGAAAAAGTTGGGAGCTAATGCTATTCTTGGTGTTTCTCTAGCGGTAGCAAAAGCAGCCGCAAATGAAGTTGGCTTACCCCTTTTTAATTACTTAGGTGGTATGAAAGCTCGCACTCTACCCGTCCCCATGATGAATATCTTGAATGGAGGGAAGCATGCAGATAACAATCTTGACTTACAGGAATTTATGATTGTACCAGTTGGAGCTCATTCTTTTAAAGAAGCACTCCAAATGAGCGTTGAGGTTTATCACAGCCTCAAAGAGAGTCTTAAGAAAAAAGGTTTAAGTACAGCAGTCGGAGATGAAGGTGGCTTTGCTCCTAATCTCTCTTCTAATGAAGAAGCAATAAAGATAATTATAGAGGCAATTGAAAAAGCTGGTTATAAAGCTGGAGAAGATATCTGTTTAGCTCTTGACCCAGCGGCAAGTGAATTTTACCATCAAGACAAGTATATATTAGAAGGTAAAAGACTTTCTTCTAATCAAATGGTTGATTATTATTCTCAGCTGGTCAATAAATATCCTATCATTTCGATAGAGGATGGGATGGCAGAGGAAGATTGGGCTGGCTGGAAAAAACTAACTGAAAAAATTGGGAAGGAAGTTCAGCTAGTTGGGGATGATTTATTTGTAACTAATCTTGAGAGATTGCGGGAAGGCATTGAGAAGAAAGTTGCTAATTCCATTTTAATTAAGCTTAATCAAATTGGAACCTTAACTGAAACTTTACAAACTATTGACCTTGCTCATCAAGCTGGATATGCAACTGTTATCTCCCACCGCTCGGGTGAGACTGAAGACACAACTATTGCTGATTTAGCGGTGGCTGTAGGTGCGGGTCAAATAAAAACGGGAGCTCCTGCTCGAGCTGAACGAGTTGCTAAATACAACCAGCTCTTACGCATTGAGGAGCTTTTAGCTGATTCAGCTTGTTACCCAGGCTTTAAAGCATTCAAGCAGAGACTTTAGTTCTTTTATTTTTCAATCCCTCTTAATTTGTTATAATCTTTTTGAAGGTAATGAAAAGAAAGCCAGAGAAATCCAAGTGGTTTAAGTTTTTTTCTTTTTTTAATTTTACTAACTTCCTTTCTTTTTTAGCTATTCTCTTAGTGTTATTTCTTATTTATCCAACTTATCGAGAAAGCTTAGAGCAGAAGAAAGTGCTTAATGAAATGAAACAGAAGCTACTCAAGTTAAAAAGAGAAAATAAAGCTTTAGAAGAGGAGCTAGCTCGCTTAAAAACCACAAGCACCATTGAGGAGTTAGCAAGAAAAGACTTAGGTTTAATTAAACCAGGAGAAAAAGCTTATATTGTAGTCCCTCCGGAGAAAGCTAATCAAACTTTAGGGGGTGGAGAAGAAAAGCCTAAAGAGGTGAAGAAAAAATCATTTTGGCAAAGGGTGGTCGATTTTTTTAAAAATTTATTCTAGGGTTTCTTCTTAAAGACAATCACCCCTGTTATCCTTGACATAGTTTCGGCTTAATCAGTAAAATACACTCATCAATTAGGAGAAAGGAGTTTTTAGCTTAGTGGCATTTGAGGTAGGTCAAATAGTAGAAGGTAAAGTTGTTAAGATTACTAATTTTGGGGCATTTATCGAGCTCGAAGGGGGAAAAAATGGTTTAATTCACATCTCGGAGATTTCTAATTCCTATGTTAAGAATGTTAGCGATTATTTGAATGTTGGTGAATCTGTAAAAGCAAAAATAGTAAGTATTAAAAAAGACGGGCGGATTGATTTATCTCTAAAGCAATTAGAAGAGAAACCCCAATTAAAAATGGAGAAAGGGAAAGAAGATTCTTCTTTTGAGAGGATGTTAAAGCAGTATCTCCGTGCAAGTGAAGAAAAACAAAGTGACCTCAAGCGTCGAAGAGAAGCGAGAAAATTATAACTTCTTTTATTAAAAGAATGTCAAGAATTTTTACCCCCCAAGATTTATCAAAAATTGCTTTTTAAATTAAACTAACCTTCTTGCTAGTTAAGGTTATTACAATAAATCAACCAATGTTGGAAGGTTTTCTCTTCTTTCTGTTGTTTGAGCAGATAAATAAAATTAAAGAAAGTATTTTAATTTTAAGGTGTGAAAATACTTGAGGCGAGGAATAATTGACATTGGAACTAATACAGTCAGATTGCTCATCCTTGATTTTGACAATCATAAGGTGAAAGAGCTCTTGCGAAAAACTGTTATTACTCGTCTTGGGGAAGGAGTTAACCGTAGTAAGGTTTTAAAAGAAAGTGCAATGGCGAGAACTCTCGAAATAATAAAAAAATATCAGAAGATGTTGAACGAGCATAAGGTAGAGGAAGTAAGAGTTGCAGCAACAAGCGCAGTTAGGGAGGCAAAAAACAGCTTTAATTTTATTTCAAAGGTAAGGGAAGAAGCTGGACTTGATGTGGAGATTCTTTCTGGCAGAGAGGAAGGACGCTTAGCTTTTCTCGGAGCTATTAGCGATGTGGGTTCAATTGCTTCAGAAAAGGAGAAGTTCCTTGTTATTGACATTGGTGGGGGAAGCACTGAGCTAATTTCCGGGAGTTCTAAGAAAGTAGAATTTATTTATAGTTTAAAGATTGGCTCTGTTCGATTGATGGAGATGTTTTTAAAAAAAGACCCGCCTGATTTTACAGAGATGGAAAGAGCTAGATGGTATGTTCAAAATGTTATCAAAGAACCTCTTTCAATTCTGAAGAAAAGCCAGTATATCTTATTGGGAGTAGCTGGAACAATTACTACCATTTCAGCAGTCCATCAGGGATTAAAAAGATATAATCCAGAGAAAGTTCATCACTCTTGCCTTTCCCAAAGTGATGTTGAAAAAGTTTTGAGGAAATTTCTAAGGGTACCATTAGAGGAAAGGAAAAAAATCGATGGTCTCGAACCTGCTCGAGCTGACATTATTATTGCTGGTACCTTAATTCTTCTTGAGGTGATGAGAGCGCTTAAAGCAAAAAAAATAATTGTAAGCGAAAAAGACCTTCTTGACGGCTTAGCTCTGTCTTATTGAACCTTTGGTTTGCCTTTGATATATTTTTCTTTGCTTTATTTCATTTGGTTCTTTTCAAGCCCGGGTGGCGGAACAGGCAGACGCAGCGGACTTAAAATCCGCTATCCGTGAGGGTGTGGGGGTTCGACTCCCCCCCCGGGCACCAGCCATACCAAAGGGGGCTCTCATTTACAATATTTGCTTCTCTTTATTTACCTGCTAAACTATAACCAAGAGTCAAAAGAGAGCTAGGATTTGAACTTGCGCCTGTGGCTCAATGGATAGAGCGTTGGCCTCCGGAGCCAAAGATTGCGCGTTCAAGTCGCGCCAGGCGCACCAACCTTCTATTATTCCAATTGATGTCAGGGTATGGATCTTAAAGGTTGGATGTGTATTATCTTTACTTTTTGAAAGCAATAAGGGCAAAAAACTCTATACTGGTTTTACTGTTAATTTAAGGCGCAGGCTTAAGAAGGATAATAGAAAAAGCACCACTTTCACTAAGAATCGGAGACCTTTTAAGCTTTTATATTACGAAACTTATCTTTTGGAAAAGGTTGAAAGAGCTTGTGAGAAGTATCTTAAAACTAGTATGAGCAAGAGGGTTATTAATTATTAAGAGGCAACTTAAGAATTATTTAGAAAAGTCATAGCAATTTCTAATGTAGCCTAGCTTGAATTTCTACTCTCTTTTTTCTGGAAACAAATTTATGGAGTGAGCTCCGCTAAAATATAAGCTACCTTTCTTTTACTACTTGCTTTCTTACTCCTTTTCGAGAATTTTATTGACAACCTTACGATTTAAGTGATAATTTTGAGCCATAAAATGGACCTCGAGAATGTTAGAATTTAGCAATTAGCTCTTTGAAAGGAGGTGCAAAGTGGCTGAAGCTCCTGAGTCTCCCAAAAGCTCTACAGGCTTAGCTCCTAATATAGCTGCTCTTCTTTGTTATTTGGCTGGCTGGTTAACTGGTTTAATCTTTTTTCTAATTGAGAAGGAAGATAGTACTGTCAAATTTCATGCTATGCAATCAATCATAACATTTGGCGGTTTATTTGTTATTTCCTTAGTCGGCGGCTTTATTCCCCTTGTAGGTTGGATAATCTCTATTTTAGCTGCCCCTGTTAGCTTTATCTTATGGATTTACTGCTTGGTTAAAGCTTATCAAGGAGAGAAATTTAAGCTCCCCATTGTTGGAGAGTTAGCAGAGAAATATTCGGCTGAGGTGAAAGTTTAAAAATTCCCTTGCTAAAAAAGATGGGGAAAGGAGGAAAAAGTTGAAGTGCATTAATCATCCTGAGAGTGAAGCTGTTGGTTCTTGCTCAGAGTGTGGCTCAGCCTTTTGTTTAGATTGTGGCAAAGAAATTGCAGGAAAATATTATTGTAGTAAATGTTTAGGAAAAATTGTTGCTACCCAAGCAACTCCACAACCACCAAGCCCACCTCCGCCACCGTCTCAAGCTCCTACGTCTTCAGCTCCCCCTCAATATCCACCGGTTCAAAAAAGAAGCACAGCTTCTTGTCTCCTTATTGGCTGTGGTATTTTGCTTTTAATTTTTATCTTATCATTCCTAATCATTGGGGGTTTAGGCTATCTTGGATACAAGCAAGCTCAACCAGGTTGTCAAAAAATACAAGAGGAAATTGAGAAAGCCAAAGAAGAAGGAAAATTAAAGGTGCCTTCATTAACTATTCCTTCAATAACTGTACCTACAATCCCGACTCCACTAAAGCCATGATGGTTGCTTTAACTAAAAAGAAGAATTTGATAGTGTCTTTCTTTCTCGGTGGATTCTTTTTAATTTTGCTTTTTTCTTTAGTTGGATGTGGGGGAATTAAGCCTAAGTCAAGTCAATTTATCACAGCCCGGCAAGCTTATCAAGCAGCTGATGGTAAGGTTAGAAAAAGCTGGGGTGGGGGAGTTTTTATCCGATTACAATCTCCCGTTTACCAAGCAAATAAGGATTTTTCAAGTTTTTTAAAAACCCCTCAAGGGGACTGGCAATTTTATTATGAAGTTCCTCAAGTAAATAAATTCTTTCAAGTTTGGGCATTTGTTGATAAGAATGGCAAGGTGAGAGTAGAAAAGGGTTCTGAACATACATTTAGCTCTTCTAAGGAAGGGAAAGAATATCAAAAAATTATGGATAAAATTTCATCAGAAAGACTTGATTGGAAAGTAGACCTTTCTCAGATAATTGAAGAAGGACTGAGAAGGAAGGGGAGGGACTTTTTTCAAGAAAATATTACTCAAGGAAAGCTAAAAACTAAAATTAAATGTGAGTTGTTAAATCGATTGGCTACAGCAGGATTAATTCCTTTCCAAAAGGATAAATCTTTGTTTTGGGTTTGGAGGGTAAAATTTTTTTTGGAAGAAGATCCCTCGAGAAGTTTGAGTGTTTATTTTAATCCTAAAAACGGCAAATTTATTTCTCATGAAGGGGATAAATAAAAGTATGGCAGCCATGAGCTTAGGAGTTTCTACAGGAAGAAGATATCAGCTTTTCCTTTTTATTTTTTTTCTTTTATATTTTCTTCTCTCTTTTTTATTATTTTATTCGTTTTTTTTGCGGCAGAAGAAAGAAGCTAAAACTTTAGGAAAGTCAGTTCTTCATCTCACGGCTAAGGAAGCTTTTGAAATTGCCTTGAAAGAGGCGAAAAGCTGGCAGCCTGATGCTAAGTTGGTTGAGATAAATAGTACTTTGAGAGAAAAGGGAGTTCGGGTTGACGAAGGGGGAAGAGCTGTATCAGGAGAAGGATGGGCTTTTATTTTTTATTCAAAAAAATCATTGGAAGAGAACACTTATTATATTGAAGTAAAAGATAGAAGAGTGACTCGAAAGGAAAAGGGTAACCAAGCGCCGGAAGAATATTTTGATATTTTTTCTCATTCTAGCATCTCAGATTGGAGGTTGGACAGTCCTGAAGCTTTAAAAATTGCCTTGCTAAATGGTGGGAGAGAGGTTATAGCTTTTGACTCCCAGGGTAGGATATTTTTGTCTTTGAGGTTTTTTCTTACTCCTCAGAAAAAAGTTTCTTGGGCGTGGCAAGTTGTTTTTTCGAGCTTGGAAAGGGAGATGTCAATTTCTATTGATGCTTCAAATGGAAAGGTGATTGGTAAGACTGAAATTTATTGAAGAATATATCTTTACTTATTAAGAGAAATTTGATAAAAGAAATTTAAAATTATTTCTATTTCCTTAAGCTTCAAAGAACTCTCTTCTTATATCGTTTGAAAGGGGGTGAGATGTTGGCCTGCGTAAATCATCCTGACAAAAACAGTGTTGCTATTTGCGTAAAATGTGGTAATGAAATTTGCATTGATTGTCGGACCCTTGTTGATGAGAAAAGTTATTGCCCTAATTGTGCTCAAAGCTTAGTTACAGCTCAAACACCTGTTACTTCTTCAACTCAACCCGAGGCACTATCTCAACCTGTTCCCCTTCAGGCTGTCCCAACTCCTTCTGTTTCTTCTCAACCTCCTCCAGCCCAAGGAGAAGTAACACAACCTGAGATGGAATCCTCAACTGGTTTAAGCCCAAACATTGCTGGCTTATTATGCTATCTTCTAGGTTGGCTTACTGGGCTTATTTTTGTCTTAATTGAACATAAAAATAAGTTTGTTCGCTTTCATGCTTTTCAGTCATTAATCTTTTTTGGTGCTTTACAAATTTTACAAATTGTTATTCCAATTTTCTCTATATTCTTGAGAGTAGCTCGAATCCCTTTCATTCCCTCCTTAATCAGCATGGTTGGTTGGATTCTTGGTCCTATTGGATTTATCTTTTGGATTGTTGGAATGATTAAGGCTTATGGTGGAGAGGTATATAAGTTCCCAATCGTTGGTGATTTAGCTGAAAAGTATATTTGATGATTTGGTTTTTCTAAGAAAGGAGGCAGAGATGACAAAAAAATCGCTACTTTTAGGAATTATTTTATCTTTACTTTCCCCAGCAATGGCATTTGCTCAAAATGCAGAGGAACAAGCAGGTAAAGCTATTGGGACTGCTCTTCTTTGTTGCTGGGGGATAGCTGTGGTTGTTGCCATTGTTGCGCTTGTTTTCTGGATTATGATGATTGTTGATTGCGTTAAGAGAGAAGAATCACAATTCCCCCCTGGTCAAGAAAAGAATAAAACCCTCTGGTTAATTGGGTTAATTGTTGGCTTATTCCTACCTTTCGGCATTGTTATCCCCATTCTTTATTTCTTTATGATTAAGAGAAAAACATCCTAACGGCTAACTAACCATCTGGACATTTAACAGGCTGGGCTAGTCCTCATAATAAAGGGGTTTTAAAGAGGGTGTTTTAAAATTATACTTTAAAAGTATAATTTATTTAAAAAACTTGAGGTAACAATGCCCCTTTATGGAATTGAAGAAGAAGTATTTTTAGTAGAACCAGAAAAACCATCCCTTCAGTCTCTTTATTACTTAGCTCAGTTGCTGAGGAAAAACCCAAAATTTTACTATTTTCACTCTGCTTCCAATTTTGCTCGAGGAAAAGATATCCTTGAAGCTTTAATGGGAGGGGTGGAAATTGCAACAGGGGTTCATCATAACATTGATAGCCTTTTAAATGACCTTAAATTGAGAAGGAAAGATTTAACTGAAGTTTCTCTTGCTTTAATTGTTCCCCTTGGGTCTTTACTCAATCTTTCTAGCCCCACAAATACTTGTGCTTTCCAAATTCATCTTAGTCAACTTGATAATAAGGAAAGAGTTTACCGAAATCTAGTTTATTTTTTGCCTCTTCTTACTTTACTGACCATCAACGCACCAGCTGTTGGGGGAAAGTACTTTGGTCAATCCTATCGTATTTTCCATTCTTTTGCTGTTGGTCCCTTAAAAAATGATAGAGAGGAAAGGTTTCAGGACATTATTATCTCAAAGCGGCTTGGGACAATTGAGTTAAGGGTCTTTGACCCCACTTGGGACTTGGAGCGGATTAAAGTCTTGCTTCAACTTATCGAGGTAATTATTCAACTAGATTATCAATATCCATTTGACCTTAAAAATTATAATTATCTTCGCAAGAAAGTGGCTCTTCATGGTTACTGTAAGGAGTTAGAGCCTCTTTATCAAGAGTTGTGCAAATTTTACTATTTACCTAAAGAGATTTTCCTTGAGACACCTTCTGACAGGGTCTGGCGCTATTACCAAAAAAATGGCTTAGTTAAAACTTATGCTGCTTTAGATAATGCTTATCGAAGCGGAAGTTTTTCCCCTCGTCCTCGTAAAATCCCCAATTTTAAGAAAAGCTGGGCTAAGATTGCTCTAGGGCTAGCTGGTTATTACCTTCCTAAATTGCCTTATGTTGCTTACAAGTTTGGGAGGGAGCATGGTTATTTTTAAGAGCCAGAGATTTATCGAGAGCTTTTGGTTTCCTATAGTTTCCCCCAAGAGTTTAGCTTTAATGTTATTCCTTGCCCTTTTTTTAATAGGGGGTATTTATTTTTATTTAAGAAAGGTTTGGTTTTATCGTGACCCAATTAGAACCCCTGATGAAAAGGGGAGAGTTATTGCCTCGCCAGCTGATGGCAAGGTTATTTACATCAGGCAAGTTAAAGAAGGCAAAGTCATTTCGAAAAAATTGGGTGAAGAAATAGCAATTAGCGAGCTTTCCAAGATAACTTTAGAAGACAAGGATGGATGGCTCGTTGGGATCTATATGTCCCCCCTTGATGTTCATTTTAACTATGCTCCAATTAAAGGGAGAGTTGAGAAAGTCTTTTATTATCAAGCGAAAGTTAACTTTCCTATGGTTGACCTTTGGGAGTATTTTAAATTTACCTTTTTAAGAAAAGCTGTTGATTTATTTGACAAAAAATTTCACTTAGCTAATGAGAGAAACACAATTATATTAAAGGGGGATGACTTATCAGTTGCCTTAGTTGAAATTGCTGATAAATTTGTTAATAAGATAAGTTGCTTTGTAAAAGAGGGAGAAGAGTTAAGTTTGGGGCAGAAGATTTCCTTCATTGAGAGGGGCTCCCAAGTTGATTTGGTTATCTTTAAAAGGGATATTGAGTTGAGAGTAAAGTTTGGTGACCAGGTTTATGGAGGTAAAACCATAATAGCTCACTATTAACCCTAAAGACTGAAGCTTACTAGATTAAGTTCAAGACAAGAACTTAAGAAACAAGACTATAGACTAAAGTTGGGAACTCTCTTAAATTCTAAGCTAATTTCTTACTTTAGCTTTAAGTCATCAGTCTGCTTTTTACTTCAGTCTACTGTCTTCCGCCTTCAGTCTGTGTTCCCTCAAATGGTTGATGATTTATCAACTTAAAGCGGGAAAAATCTTTAAATAAAATTTTCCGATATTCTTAGTAATCTTAATTTAAGTAGGGATAAAAATGAATTCAAAAGAAATGGAGAACTGCCGAAAGGTCTTTTTTAGGTCAATTCTCCTTCTTTTTCTCTTGATTGTCTTAGTGATTGTAGTTACTTGGTCTATTTTTGCGGTATCAAACCCCTGGGTTAGTTAAGTCTATTGGACTGAATCAATTTCGACTTTAAAATCTTTAGCTTTGTAGTAATCCACATCTGTCTTTAAGGAAAACTCAATTTCTTCACCTGCTTTTATTGGACCAAACATCTCAAAAGGTTCCGCAAGAATACTTCCTTTATCGTCTAGAATTTGAGCCTTGAGAACAACTTTACCAATTTCACTGCTCCCGCTATTTTTGAGTTTTCCTTTAATTACCGCTTTGTTAAAAGAATTAGACGCCAGTTCCTTCTCGGTGATTTTGACGAATTGAGATTTGTCTTTGCCACCACAACCAAGAAAAAGACTTAGTGTAAGAAATAAAATAAGGGAAATTGCTGCAAGTGGTTTCATTCCTCAGCCTCCTTCTTAAGACATTTTAAAAAGTATGGCAAATTATCAAATTTTTGTCAATTTAAGTCAACTCAAAACTTTCATTTTCATTGGTTAAGTTTTTTCTATGTTAAAATTGAACGAGCCAGTAAGAAAAGGCTTTAGTTTAGCAGAGGAGCTACAAACTGTTTGCTGGGTTATATCTAACATAGCCTAATGTAGAATAAAAGCAAGCAGGGTCTTAAGCCTAATAGGAGTTAATTTTAGGAATCATATGCACAAAGTAGCAGTTGTTCAATGTTCAAGTTACGAGGAGAGCCAGGTTAAGGAAGCAGTTTGCAAAACTCTAGATTTGCTCGGTGGGCTAGAGAGTTTTGTTAAACCAGCCAGTAAGGTTCTTCTTAAACCCAATTTGCTTTTAGCTCGAAATCCTGAAGGAGCTGTTACTACCCACCCTCAAGTTTTAAAAGTCCTCATTGAAGAGATTAAATCAATTGAGGCTATTCCTTTGGTTGGTGACAGTCCAGGTGGGCGCAACACTCAAAAAGCTCTCAATAAGATTTTTAGGGAAACGGGAATTGGCAAAGTTTGCCAAGAGACTGGTACTCAAATTATCATTTTTGACCAAGAGGTAATTGAGGCAAAGAATCCTGATGGCAAGACTTTTAAAAGGTTTGAAATCGCTAAGATTTATCAAGAAGTTGATGTTATTATCAACTTGCCCAAACTCAAGACCCATGGCTTTATGACTTTAACAGGAGCAGTTAAGAATATCTTTGGTTTTATCCCTGGGGTTAAGAAAGCTCAATTTCACCTAAAAGTTCCTCAGCGGGAGAATTTTGCTCAAATGCTTGTTGATTTGAATCTTTTAATTAGACCCCATCTTAGCCTGATGGACGCTGTGGTAGCAATGGATGGTGAAGGTCCTTCAGGTGGTAATCCTCGAAACTTGGGGTTAATTTTGGCTAGTCGTGATCCATTTGCTCTCGATTTTGTGGTTGCTCAAGTTTGCAATATTGCTCCCTCACTTGTTCCAACGGTTAAAAAAGCACTAGAAATGGGGCTTATTAAACCAGACTTGATTGAGATTTTAGGTCTTTCTCTTGAAGAAGTTTTAGTTAAAGATTTTGTTTTACCCTCTGGAAGTGTTATGGATCGGGTTCCTTCCTTTATTTTCTGTTTTGCTCGCAATCAGGTTACACCAAAACCCCAAGTTGATGCGCTAAAGTGTACTGGCTGCAAAACATGTTACGAAAACTGTCCTTCTAATGCTATTGAGATGAGAGAAAATATTCCACATTTTGATTATGATGTTTGTATTCGTTGTTATTGTTGCCAAGAACTTTGCCCCGAATCCGCTATCAACCTTTACTTACCCATTTTATCCAAGATTTTTTCTTAATTTTTACTAAGTCTTTCTTTTCTAAGTGGCTTAAATTTTAGATGAAATTATCCCCTTGCTACTTGGATATTTTTGCATTTAATTAGGGATTTGATATAATTGTTGCTATTGAAAAATTAAATTATAGGAGTGAATGATTTTGGGAGGGGAGAGTAAAGTGTCAAAAAAGTTTTATCGCTCTTTCATAAAGAAAGCAGCTGATGAGGGTAGGGTAATTGTTGTTTGGGATGGTAATCGGCGTTATGAGGGAACCTTTAAAGGGTTTGACCCAACAGGGGACTTCTTGGTTCTTTCAGATGTTTCAATAGCTGAGAAAGAGGAGACATTGTTTGGTTCGGAAATTATTTTGCCGCTTGATATATTAACTGTTGTCTCGGCTGGTATTCCAACTGGTGAACCCACTCCGGTTCGGAGAGTGGCACATGAAGAAAGCTTTGCTCCTCAGGAGGCGCAGAGAGAAGTTTTACCATCGGTTGAAGTAAGTAAGGAAGTACCACCTATTTCTCAAGAGTCAATTAAGGAAGAGGCAAAAGCAATTTTGCCTGAAAAGAAAGCTGAAAAGCCTGTTGCCTCACCTTCAACAGTAACTTCACCAGTTCCAAAAGAAAAGTTTTCTTTGTTAAATTTGTTACCTTGGAGAAAATCTTCTTTAAAAGTTGAGGAAGTAGCTGGGGTAAAACCAACCCCTGTTTTTGAAGGGAAAATATTTGAGAAACCAATTACTCCTAAGCCAGGAACTCCCAAGCCCGTTACTTCAACAGGTGTCTCAGCCCCTTCTCCACCTTCACCACTTCTTCCCAAAAAAGAAGGGATTGGAAGGGAATCAGTTAAAGAAGTTACAAAACCTTCTCCAACTACTCCCAAGGTAGTTCCTGCTCCTGAGGAGGTTAAGCCACAGACACAGAAAGTAACTCCGAGAATTGTCCCACCTGAGGTTATTGAGAAAAAGTCAGCTCAGGTTTCCACTTCTCAATTTTTTACGGAAAGTAAAGGAATTGAGACGCCTTCATTGCCTCAAAGAAAATTTGATATTGGGACGCTCATTTTAGATATCTTGATTGTTTTACTGACCCTAGTAGCAATTTCTATTGCTGTGATGGGATTTTTGCACGTTAAGTTACCATTTGAGCTCCCCTTCTAAATTTGAAAAGGAAGTGCTTTTTATTTATCTTCCATCTCCAAAATGTTGAAATAAGTGATTAGAGAGATTTATTAATAGTTACTTTGAGAGGATTTTTACATTTTCTTTGGTAAATGTATTGAATGTATTTTAAGTTGTGTTAGAATTTTTCTATTTATTAAAGGATTGCGAAGGAAGATATTTATATGGAGGAAAAAATCAAATTAATTAAAGAGGCAGAGGCTGAAGCTGAAGCTTTAATTGAAAAAGCGCAGAGAGAAGGGGAGAAAGAAGTCAAAGAAGCCTTAAAAAAAAGGGAGCAAATTGTTAAGGAGGCTCTTGAAAGAGCGAGACAAGAGGGGGAAAAAGCTAAAGGAGAAATTTTAGCCCAGAGCAAAGCTGAGGTTGATAAAATAAAAAAAGAAGCGAAGAAAGAAAGGGAAAAAATTCAAAAACAAGCAAAAAAGAACTTATCCAAAGCAGTTGATTTTGTTATAAAAGAAATTTATAAAAAGTTAACTTAAGGAAAAATATGGCAGTAGCCAAGGTCAAAAAAGCTTTTATCATTTCTCATCATTCAATCAAAAATTCCTTTTTGAAGGAGCTTCAAGAAAGTGGTTTTCTTCAGGTAATTAATTTGCGGGAAAAACTGGAAGAAGAAAGAGAAGAGGTTCCCCTAGAGGAACTGAGGAGTTTAAACCTTACCTTCTCCAAAGTTCAGTTCATTCATGACTTTTTAAAAAATTTTGAGGAAAAGAAAAAAGGTTTATTGGCCAGTTTAATTAAAGAGAAATTCAAGGTAACTTGGGATGAGTTTGAAAAGATTGAAGAAAAGATTGATTTTAATAAAATTTATCAAGAATGCGAGTTGCTTGACTTTAATTTAACCCACCTCAGCAACCAAATAAATTATCTCAAAGCATCTAGAGAAAATCTTCTTCCTTGGATTACTTTAAAATTAAAATTAGCTGAAATTAAGGAAACAAAGAGGGTGGGTATCATTTTGGGTGTTTTGCCTTCAGCTTCTCTTTCAGCTTTTCAGCAAGAGCTAGAAGAAACTTTCCCTGATTCTTCACTGGGAGTGATAAACGAAGAACCTCAAAATACTTACATTCTTCTCTTTTATTATAAAGAAATATATAATGATTTAGCTCCTCTCATGGCAAAATATGGCTTGCGTCTTGTTTCTTTCCCTCATTTTGAGCAAACTCCTCAAGAAGAAATTCTAAAGATTGAAGAAAAAATAGAGAAGCTTGAGCAGGAGAAGGAGAAGTTGATTGCTAAAGCAAGGAATTTACTTTATTTAAAAAAAGATATTATCGTTTTGCAAGAATACATCAATAGTCGAATTAAGAGACTTGAAGTAGAGAGCAATTTTGCTCGAACCAAAGAGACCTTTATGTTGGAAGGCTGGGTTTTAGAGGAGAATGAAAATGCTCTTCGTCAAATGATGGAAAAATATTCCCATGAGGTTGACCTAACTCTTCTTGAACCGGCAGAAGATGAAAAGCCACCAATTTTCTTGAAAAATTCTCCCATTATTCAGCCTTTCGAGACTTTAACTCGCCTTTTTGGAATGCCTGATTATAGGGAACTTGACCCAACGCCTTATCTTGCTCCTTTCTTCTTCCTTTTCTTTGGAATTTGCCTTGGCGATGTCGGATACGGAGTCCTATTAACAATGGCTTGTTGGTGGATGGCAAAAAAGCTGGAAGTTAGTGAGAATGTTAAAAGGGGCTTATTACTCTTTGCTTATGGTGGCATTGCTTCAATAATTGTTGGTGTTTTGACTGGAAGTTATTTTGGTCTTGATGCTAAGTACTTACCTGCCTTTTTAAAGAGAGCTGTTATTATTTGGCCTCTAGATAATTTAACGACTTTTCTTCTTATGACCATTGCTTTAGGAATTATCCAAGTTAGCTTTGGGATAATTCTTGCCGCAGTAAACAATATTCGCAACGGTCAATTCAGCAAGGCTATATACGACCAAGTGACGACAATTTTGTTTTTGTGGGCAGCTCTATCAACATTAACTCTTGCCCTAACTGAGGTAATGGTAAGAGTTACTCCACCATGGGTTGAAAGTATTTTTAGCCCTTCTCTTAAGGCACTGGGGGCAACTATGCTTGGTATCGTCTTTTTTCACGGGAGATATTTCAATCGATTTTTCGAATCTTTTGGCAATTTATTTGAGTTGATAAAGAAAAAGGAGTTGATGGAAGGAGCTAAAAAATTAATAGCCTTTATAGTATCAACTTTATTTACTTTTTCCGTTATTGGCTGGGTGGTAACATTCTTTACTTTTAAAAATATACATCCCAATCTTGGGAAGTTGATTTTAGTGTCATTTCTTTTAGCTTTTCTTTTCAAACCCAGTCGCCAGCTTTTAGTTAGTTTCTTTAGTGGGCTTTATAGCCTTTATAATATGTCCAGATACATTGGCAACATTCTTTCCTATGTTCGGTTACTAGCTTTAGGGCTAGCGACTGGTTTGATTGCTGGTGCCCTAAATCTTTTGGTCGAAATTTTTATTCAGCAAACTGGCTTTCATAACTATATTTTTTCAATTAAAGGAGTAGTGGTTCTATTGATGTTTTTGGTGTTGCTTTCAATAATTATCTTCTTCCATTTGATTATCAATCTGGGGATGGGTTTAATTGGTTGCTTTGTTCACCCAGCTCGTCTCCAATTTGTTGAGTTTTTTAGCCAGTTTTATTTTGATGGTGGTAGGAAATTTGAGCCATTTGCTATCCAAACTAAACATTTAGTTTTTAAAGAATAACGAAAGGAGGAGAGAATGGAAAGCTTTATAAATGCACTATCTGGTTTTCACTGGGCTTTGTTAGGAGCAGCAGCTGCCTGTATCGGGGGTGGCATTGGTTCAGCTATTGGAATTACTTATATTGCCAATGTTGCTGGGGGAATTATCACTGAGGACCCAGATAAGTTTGGTCCAATGTTGCCATTAGTTGGTATTCCAGGAACGCAAGGGATTTATGGTTTCATCACCGCTGTCTTGGTAACTGTCTTTTTTGGCTTGCTGGGCGGAAGCGGTCCTAAACTTCCAACAGTCGTTGGGTTTCAAGTATTTCTTGCTTGTATGCCAGTTGCTTTTAACTGCTGCGTCTCAGCAATCTACCAGGGCTTGACCTCAGTCGGCGCTGCTCCAATGATTGCTAAGCGAACGGAAGAAGCAGGCAAAGCTCTAATTCTACCAGCTTTGGTTGAAACTTACGCCGTACTCTCGCTAATTGCCACTATTTTACTTTTGCTTTCGGTCAAAGCAGGAATGGGTTAAAAGCAAGTGTAACATGGAAAATTAGTAAAAGTGTGAGGGGGAAAATGCCAATTGAAAAGATAACCGAGCGCATTATCCAAGACGCTAAAAAGGAAGCAGAAGAGCTAAAAAAAGAAGCAAGGGCAAAAGCAAAGCTAATAACGGATGAAGGAGAAAAAGAAGCCAAAAGCCTTTCCCTCCAAATCATTCAAAAGGCAAAAAGGGAAGCGATAGAAGAGGCAAAGAGAATCACCGCTTTGGCGAGACTAGCTGCTCGGGATGAGGTACTAGCTGAAAAAAGAAAGATTTTGGAAGAAGTTTTTAAGAGTGCTTGGGAAAAAATTCTTAACTTACCTGATAAGGAATATCTTTTTTTAATGAAAAAGCTACTTCACAAGGCAATTTCTTTAGGGACTGAAGAGATAATCACTTCTCCTTCAGAGAGAAAGTACTTTAATGAAGATTTTTTGAGGGAGGTTAATGCCGAGTTAGTTAAGAAAGGGAAAGAGGGCAAAATTAAATTATCTTTAGAGTCAAGAGAAATAAAAGGTGGTTTTATTTTAAGGTCGGGGAGAGTAGAGACTAACTGTTCTCTCTCAACTTTCTTGGAAGATTTAAAAGGTGAGATTGAAAGCGAGGTTCTCAAAATTTTACTTACTTAGTTGGTGAAACATTTGTTATCATTTCGCCAGTTTATTGAACCAATTAAATATGGTGTTGGGGTAGGGAGAGTTAAAGTTTTGGAAACTAAACTTCTTTCTTGTCATCAACTTGAAAGATTGGTTGAAGCAGATGACTTAGAGGAGCAACTTAGAATTCTAGCTGAGACTGGTTATGGTGAGTTTTTGGAGGATGTAAAGACATTTAGCGAGGTAGAAGAAGCTCTTGAGAACTATTTAAAGAAAGTTTTTTTATTTCTTTCAGAAGTTTGCCCCGATGAAAAGGCTCTTCAGTTTTTTCAGCTTAAATATGATTTTCAAAATATCAAAGCAATGATTAAGGAAAAATACCTTCAGGAACTTCCTGATGACCCTTTTTCCCAACTTGGTTTTCTTGAGGTAGAAGAGCTAAGAAATTTAATTAAAAAAGGAAACTACCAAGAAATACCTGAACCATATAAGACCCCAACCATCAAAGCAATAAAGCAATTTGAAGAGAAAAATGACCCTCAAGAAATAGATATAATTTTAGACCAAGCTTTATTTGAAGAATTGTTTTCCATCGCCTCCTTTCTCAAGAATGATTACCTGGAAAATATAGTTAAAATGATGATAGACTTGGCTAATTTAAAGATTTTTCTAAGAGCAAAGAAGTTGAAGCGGGGAAGAGATTTTCTTGAGAAAGCTTTCTTAGAAAATGGGCAAGTTAAAAAGGAAAATCTTTTAGAAATATTTCACGAACCATTAGATGCCTTAATTAGCTTATTTGAAGCTACTCCTTACCGAAAAATTTTACTAAATATTATCAGCTATGGGAAGGTTGACCTTGATTTTTTTGATAAACTGGCTGATGATTTTATTTTAGAGTTTGCTAAGAAGGCAAAGCTTATCGCAATTGGGATTGAGCCTTTGATAGGCTATGTAATAGCCAAGGAGAATGAGGTAAATATCTTGAGATTAATTTTGATAGGGCGGATAGAGAAAGTGCCCAAGGATAAATTGAGAGGGAGGATTCGAGAATTATATGCGTAAAATAGCCATAATTGGTGATAAAACAAGTGCCCTTGGTTTTAAAGCATTGGGAGTAGATGTCTTTATAATGGGAAGAGAAGAAACCTTTAAGGTTTGGGAGAAAATATCTTTTGATGACTATGCTATCATTCTCCTTACTGAACAGGCTTATTTAGAATTAAAAAATTTAGTTGAAGAAAAGATGAATCAAGATTTACCGGTCTTTTTAATCATTCCTTCAGCAGCTGTTCAATTAGGTTTGGCTAAGTCAAGATTAAGGAAAATTATTGAAAAGGCAGTTGGAGTTGACATCTTAGCTAAAGAGGGGAGAACTTAATGGAGTTAGGAAAAATTGTTAAAGTTTCTGGCCCACTCGTAGTTGCAGAAGGACTAACCAATGCCAAGATGTATGATATGGTTCGAGTGGGCAAGGAAAAACTAATCGGAGAGATAATTGAGCTTAGGGGTGGGTTTGCTTCAATTCAAGTTTATGAGGAGACATCAGGACTTGGTCCAGAAGACCCTGTGTTATCAACAGGTGAGCCTTTAAGCGTTGAATTGGGACCAGGGTTACTTTCTTCAATTTACGATGGAATTCAGCGACCCCTTGATGTAATTCGAAGTGTAGCTGGAGATTTTGTCATTAGAGGGGTTGATGCACCAGCCATTAACAGAGAGAAAAAATGGCATTTCAAACCTCTTGTTAAAAAAGGCGATACTGTAACTGCTGGGGATTTCTTAGGTGAGGTTGAGGAAACTTCAATAATTAAGCATAAAATAATGGTTCCACCTCAGTTTCAAAAGGCAACGGTTAAAGAGATTTTTGAAGGTGATTTTACAGTTGAGGAAAGGGTAGCAATTTTAGAGTTTGAAGGGAAAGAACATGAGGTAAAAATGCTTAACCAATGGCCGGTCAGAAAAGCTCGCCCCTATAAAAGGAAATTAGCTCCGTATGCTCCTTTAATTACTGGTCAAAGAGTTATTGATACTTTCTTTCCCATAGCTAAAGGGGGAACTGCTTGCGTTCCAGGACCTTTTGGAAGTGGTAAAACGGTAATTCAACATCAGCTAGCTAAGTGGGCTGATGCAGAAATTGTTGTATTTATTGGTTGTGGAGAAAGAGGCAATGAAATGACTGATGTCTTAATTGAGCTTCCTCAACTCCTTGATCCCTATACAGGAAAACCTTTAATGGAACGGACAATCTTAATTGCCAATACCTCTAATATGCCAGTGGCAGCTCGAGAAGCTTCTATTTATACCGGGATAACTTTAGCTGAATACTTTAGGGATATGGGTTATAATGTTGCTCTTCAAGCTGATTCTACTTCAAGGTGGGCTGAGGCTTTAAGAGAAATTTCGGGTAGGCTTGAGGAAATGCCTGGTGAAGAAGGTTACCCAGCTTACTTAGGTTCACGCCTAGCTGCCTTTTATGAACGTTCAGGTCGAGTTGTTTGTTTAGGTAGTGATAATCGAGAAGGAACATTAACTGCTATTGGTTCAGTTTCTCCACCCGGTGGCGATCTTTCTGAACCTGTGGTTCAAGCTACCTTGAGGATTGTTAAGGTCTTTTGGGGTCTTGAGGACAGACTCGCATATGAAAGGCATTTCCCTGCCATTAACTGGTTGATTAGCTATTCACTTTATTTAGATAAGATTGAAGAATATTGGGGAGAACAGGTTGCCCAAGACTATAAAAATTTACACGATGAAGCAATGAAGATACTTCAGCGAGAAGCTGAGCTTAAGGAAATCGTCAGATTGGTAGGGATTGATGCTCTTTCACCTGAAGAAAGGATTTTAATGGAAGGAGCTAAGTCAATTCGAGAGGATTTTCTTCAGCAAAATGCCTTTAACGAGCTTGATTCCTTTACCTCTTTAAAAAAGCAATACTATCTTTTGAGGTTAATTATTCATTTTTATCAACTTTCTCTTAAAGCATTTCAGCAAGGAAAACCATTAAATGAAATCCTGGAGGCTAAGGTGAAGGAAAAAATAGCTAGAGCTAAATTTGTTCCGGAAGAAAAGTTAGAAGAAATTAAAAAAATCGAAAAAGAGGTTGAGAAAGAACTCCAAGTCGAAGCGGTCAGGACGAAGAATGGGAGGCAAGGATGTTAAAGGAATATTTAACAATTAAAGATGTGGTAGGCCCACTTGTTTTAGTTGAGGGAGTTAAAGGAGTTAAATATGGTGAACTAGTTGAACTGGATTTTCCTGACGGTTCTTCTAGTCGAGGCAGTGTTCTCGAAATTTCTCGTGATTATGCTCTTGTTCAGGTATTTGAAGGAACGAGAGGGATAAATACAACCCAAACAAAGGTAAGATTTGTTGGAAAGAGTCTTCAGTTTGGTGTCTCGCGAGATATATTGGGGAGGGTTTTTGATGGGCTTGGACGCCCTATCGATGGTGGTCCTCAAATTATCGCTGACGAATATTTAGATATTCATGGTGCGGCTATTAATCCTTATGCTCGGGATTACCCAACTGACTTTATTCAAACAGGTATTTCTGCAATTGATGGGATGAATCCTCTAGTCAGGGGACAAAAACTTCCTATTTTTTCAGGAGCGGGGCTGCCTCATCCTCAAATAGCAGCTCAAATTGCTCGCCAAGCAACTGTTTTAGGTAAGGAAGAGGAATTTGCGGTTGTCTTTTCAGCAATGGGGATAACTTTTGAAGAGGCTGACTACTTTATCTCTGAGTTTAAGCAAACAGCAGCGATTGAAAGAGCAGTTCTTTTCATCAATTTAGCCGATGACCCTGCGATTGAAAGAATCGCCACCCCTAAGATGGCTTTAACCGCTGCTGAATATCTCGCTTTTAAGCTCGATATGCATGTTTTAGTTATTTTGACTGATATGACTTATTATTGTGAAGCTTTGAGGGAAATCTCTGCAGCGAGGAAGGAAGTGCCAGGAAGGCGTGGTTATCCCGGCTATCTCTATACCGATTTAGCGACTAATTATGAAAGAGCGGGGAGGATTAAAGGTAAGAAAGGTTCGATTACTCAAATTCCTGTTTTAACTATGCCTGAAGATGATAAAACTCATCCTATACCTGACTTAACTGGTTATATTACCGAAGGGCAGATTATTTTAAGCCGCGACCTTCATCGCAAAGGGATATATCCTCCCATTGATGTTTTGCCTTCTCTTTCTCGTTTAAAAGAAAAGGGCATTGGTGAAGGTAAGACAAGAGAAGACCATTCAGGAATTTCCAACCAACTGTTCGCAGCTTATGCTCGTGGTCGGGAAGCTAGAGAGCTTATGATTATTTTAGGTGAAGCTGCTTTGACTGAAACCGATAAAAAGTTTGTCAAGTTTGCTGATGAATTTGAAGAAAGATTTGTTTCT
Organism: Candidatus Geothermocultor quzhuomuensis; assembly: GCA_015711795.1. Taxonomy (GTDB): domain Bacteria; phylum Actinomycetota; class Aquicultoria; order Geothermocultorales; family Geothermocultoraceae; genus Geothermocultor; species Geothermocultor quzhuomuensis. Next base: position 35,519 of record JACVJC010000003.1, on the reverse strand, counting down.
CAAGGTGAATATGAAAATCGAACAATTGAGGAAACTTTAGAATTAGGCTGGGATCTTTGCACCATTTTACCTCGTGAGGAGTTAAAAAGAGTTTCTGAGGAACAAATCAAAAAATATTTAAAAGAAAAAAGTAGTGGTTAAAGCAGCTAACTAACGTAAAGACTCAAGACTAAAGATGGCAATTTTCGACTTCAGTCTTAAGATGAGGGGAGAAGATGGCAATTTTAAAGGTTAATCCTAATAGGATGGAACTCTTAAAACTCAAAAAAAGAACGGAGATTGCAAGAAGAGGCTATAAGCTCTTGAAGGATAAACTCGATGAGTTAATGAAGCATTTTTTGGCAATTGTTCGAAAAATTGCTGACCTCAGGGAAAAAGTAGAACAAGAGCTGGTGGAAACTTATAGGCTTTTTGCTTTAGTTAGAACGGAGAGTTCAAAAGGAGTAATTGAAGAAGCTTTGTCCTATCCTCGGATGGAGATTGGGGTGGACATTGAAAAAAATTTCATTTTAAATGTAGCTATTCCTCAATTAACCCTTTCTATTAAAGGGACCTTTGACTGCTACAGTCTCACAACAACCCCTTCTCTTCTAGATGATGCTCTTTTTCTTTTAAAGAGGGTTCTTTCTTTCTTAATAGAGCTAGCTCAAGTCGAAAAAACAGCTGAAGTTTTAGCCAGAGAAATTGAAAAAACTCGTCGACGGGTTAATGCTTTAGAATATATCCTAATTCCTTCTTTAGAAGAGACGATAAACTTTATTACAATGAAGCTTGATGAGATAGATAGGGAATCGCGTACTCGCTTAATGAAAATTAAAGAAATGGTCAGTGAGTAATTATTTTTTCACTTTTATTATAAAGAGCTGGAAAATTCCATCCATTCCTACTTTCTTAGATTGGCATTTTTGTCCTTGTTGGGCAAAGAGTTTTTGATAATCATGAATGTGGTCGTTGGCTAAAAGAAAAAGTTTTTGAACAAGACCTAAACGAAAGCTTTTCTTTTTTACCATCCCCAGATCAAGGATTTTAATCTGACCATTTTTTCTGGTGACTCGGATTATTTCAGATAAAGCAGGGGTTGGATTGGTAAAACTGGAGAGAACACCAGTTGAAGTTACTAAATCAAATGAATCATTCTGAAAAGGCAGCTTTTCGATATCACCTGCAGCCAATTGAGCTTTTAATTTAAGTTTTATCTTGGCTTCTTTAAGCATTTTGAGGGAAGAATCAACTCCAAAGCATTTAAAGCCTCTTTTGGTAGCTTCTTTTAAAAGGGTTCCTGTGCCACAACCAACATCTAAAATTTTTCCTGGTTTAACTCGATTAAGAGTTAAAGAGAGCCAATTCCCCCACTCACCGAGGGTTAATAAATCAGCCCTTAAGTCGTAACTTTTTGAGATTTTATCGTAAAATATTTTTTTCCCTATTTTCTACCTCTTAAAATTGAGTTGTTCCTGAAAAGTTAAAATTTTTAATTTTTAGAGCAGGGACAAAGGCTACTCCAGTCATATTTTCTTTAAGACTTCTTTCTTTGGAAATCATTTTAACATTAGAGAAAGCTTCAAGAATACTTTGGGTAAATCTTAAGTTTTTAACCCCCTTTGTAACCTTGCCCTTTTCAATTAAAAAAGTTCCATCTCGGGTCATACCAGTTAGGATAGTTAATGTTGGGTTTTCAAGATTGGTATAGTGAAATCTTGTAATGAGGAGTCCTTTATCGGTTGAGGCAATCATTTCTTCAAGGCTTGCTTCTCCTTCCTTCATAAAAAGATTTAAAGGAAGGGGACCAACTGAATTAGGATAAGGTAAGGCGTGACCAGTTGACTTTATCTTTTCTTTATGAGCAGTATAGCTATCGTAAACTACTCTTTTAGCTATTCCCTTTTCAATTAAGACTATTTTCTTTTTGGGAACCCCTTCAAAATCAAAAGGTAATTTGAGTGTTTCTGGTGCTAACCCATCGTCCCAAATGGTAATATTTTCATTCATTATTTTTTGGCCAAATTTTCCACAGAGAAAACTTCTTCCTTCTTGAACCGAAAGAGCTCCTAAGCCAGCGTAAGCGAGGAAGGCAAGCATGTTAGAGACAGCGTCAGGCTCTAAGATGACATCATATTGACCAGGCTCAATTTTAATTGGCTTTTTACTCTCTAGAGCTTTTTTAATGGCTGATTGAGCTAATTTTTTTCCATCTAACAATGAAATATTTTCTCCGACAAAGCTACTAAAACCAGAGCTGGTATCAGACATAATAACAAGATTTAAAGAAACTTTGGTGAAATCTTGAATCGATTTAATTCCGAGCGAGTTGGCAACACCAAGGACACTAGTAATGGTGCGATAGGCACCAGAGGCAATAAGTTTTTCTTTAAGAGCAAGTTTAATTATCTTCTCAATATCATTAGCTTTTTTTTCAGGTGAAGAGGCAGCAGTTTCAGGAAAAAAGGTGACGATATCATCTCGAGGAATTTCTTTTTGAGGCAAAGAGTAAAAGTGGGGATCTCTTGGAGCAAACTTGGCATTTTGAGTTGCTTTTTCTACTACTTCTTTTAAGCTTTTATCTTTTAAGTTATTTGATGAAGCATGACCTATCCTTTTATCTTCAATTACTCTGACACTAACATTAACATTTTCTTCTGCCACATTTTGATGAATAGTATTATTAGCAAAACGAGTAACTTGAGACGATGAGTAGTAAATTAGGACTTCTGTTTGTTGAGCATGGGAAAATTGAAGGACTTTCTCAAGAGCTTTTTTGACTTTTTCTTTCATTTTCTTAATCCCACTTGGACATTTCGAAATCGGGCAGGAGGGGTTCCATGACCAACTTCCATTACTTGTTCTGGTTCGCCTTTTCCGCAGTTTAAAACACCCCAAAGCTGCCAATCTTTTTTATTAGCAATTGCATCACAAGAGCACCAAAATTGAGGGGTTATCCCTGTGTAGTTAGCATTTTTATAAATTCTGCCCAATTTTCCATTTTTTATTTCTCTCGCCATTTCCATTGCAAATTGAAAATTTAAGCGTTTATCGTCGATACTCCAGCTCTTGTTAGTTTCAAGGTATAATCCTTCTTTTGTGTCTGAGATAATTTCTTCAAGCCTAGCATCTCCGGGTTCTAAATTAATATTGGTCATTCTAACGATGGGGATTCGGTTCCATCCATCAGCTCGAGCAGTACCATTACTTTTTCCCCCGATGACTGAAGCTGTTTCACGGGAAGACAAACAATTTAAAAGAAGACCATTTTTAATAATTTCAACTTTCTGGGCTTTTACTCCTTCATCATCGTAGCCAAAGGAACCCATTCCCCCCTTTAAAGTAGCATCAGCAGTGATGTTAACAATTTCCGAAGCATATTGAAAATTGCCAATTTTATCTAAGGTGACAAAGCTAGTTCCAGCGAAGGAGGCTTCCATCCCTAAAACTCTGTCGAGTTCAGTAGGATGACCAATCGACTCATGAATTTGGAGAGCCATTTGGCTTGAGTCAAGAATAACTGTAGTTTTAATTGTGGGACATTCGGGAGCTTTTAGAAGGGCTTCAGCTTCTTGGGCTATTCGTTCAGCATTTTCTTCTAGTTTAAGAGATTGGACAAATTCAAAACCTTGAGTTGAATAGTTTCCACCAAAAGAATTAGGATAGGATCTTCTCTGAACCTCAAAACCATCAACAGCTGTAGCAGCAATTCCACCTCCGCAGGCAATGATTTCTTGTTCGATCAACGAGCCCTCAGTGTTAGCAAAAATTTGCTTTTTTGAAAGTGATTGAATTTGGCTTTGGGTAAGCTTGATTTTTTTTGATCCTTTTCTCATTTGGCTATCAGCGGCGAGTAAAATTTCCAGTTTTTTTTCAATTGGCACTGAGAAAGGGTTAATTAGATATTGGGAGCGATAAGTATCTTGATAGGCTTCTTGATGGGGGAGGGTAATATCTTCTCTTTTTAAGCGAGAACTTGCTTTGGCTATCTTGATAGCTAATTTGGTTATTCTTTCAATTTCTTTTTTTTCAAGTCGGAAAGAACTAGCAAAACCCCAGCTCCCATTATAGAGTATTCTTATACCAAAGCCTTGGTTTAAGTGATAAGAGATTTCTTCAATTCGTCCATTTCGGACGGAGATTGATTCTGTTTTTTCATTGACTATTCGAATGTCAGCGTAACTTGTACCATAGAAAGATGCATTGTCTAAAGCAAGTTGAATTAGGCTTCTCATTTTACATAAATTATTTCTAACTTAAATTAAGAAAATTTATAAAAGGGGAGTTTATGGAAATGGAATCACAGAGCTAGTAGGTACCTCCCTTAGATAAGATCCACTTGTTGGAACCTCACTAGTTGGAAATTCAAAAAGAGGAGGAGCAAAGATTCTTCTAGCCCCTGCATAATCCACTCTTTCACTTAAACGGGTAACTCTCACGAAGTCTCCAGATTGAGGAGCATGAATGAAGTAACCACTCCCCATATAAATGCCAACATGGTGAACGGGGTTACCAAAAAATACTAAGTCTCCTGGTTGGAGGTCTTCAATATTATCAACATTAATACCTAATTGAAATTGAGCTCCACTGTAATGGGGAAGATCAACTCCATGTAAGGCAAAAACATATTTAACCAAGCCTGAACAGTCAAAGCCAGTTTCAGGATTTTCACCAGCCCAGAGGTAAGGAACCCCCAGATATCTTAGGGCAGTGAAAACGACACTTCCTTCAGGAATGGAGATGTTAAGGTCTTTGATTAGCTGATCAACTTGATCCTTGATTTTTTCTCTTTCTTTCTCTTTCATTAATGCTTCTTGCTGGAGAAGCAATTGAATATCTTGAGAGAGGGTTTTCATATAGGCTTCTTTTTCAGCAATCTTCATTTCAATCTCACTTTTCTTAGCTTCAATTCTATCTTTAACTAAAGCTTGTTTCTCTTCTAACTGCTCTAACTCCATTTTAATTTTATCGAGCCTATCTTTTTCTTCATTGATTCTTTTGAGAAATTTAGCGTCTGCTTCCCCAATTTCCAAGAGAAAATGAAGGCGCCTAATGAAATCAATAAATCCTTTGGTATTTAAAAGAACTTCGAGATACTGGATATCCCCTTCTTTATAAATAATTTTTACTCTTTGATTGAGGATCTCAGTTTGCCTTTGATATTCTTCTTTAACACTTTCATAGTTCAGCTTTGTCGTAGCTAAGCTGGCTTGAGTTTGTAGAAGTTCCATTTGGGCTGCATTATATGCTTCAACAGCAATTTCTAGTTCTGTTTCAAGCAAGGAAAGTTCCTCCTTAGCTTTTTCCAGCTCAATTTGTTTCATTGTAATTTCTTGGTGGATTGGTATCTGGGGAAGAGAAAAAGTCAGCGAAGGGAGAAGAAAGGTTAGTAAAAATATTGTTAATTGAATAAAGATGAAAAAAAACCTCTTTTTTTGCTTCATGAGTGAATTTTTTGAATTGACTTTTTGTTCCATTGTCCCTCTAAATTACAACATTTTTTGCCTTTTGTAAAGTTTTGTGCTAGGATAAAATTGGTATGTAGTGGTGTTGAAGTGCTGAACCTGAAACGCCAACTCCTCATTAGTGGCTAGTCCCTCTTTTGGGAGAGGATTAAGGTGAGGAGATTTAATCATTTTATAATTTTTCCCACTTGGGAAAGATTAAAAAGTGGGTGAGCAAGCAAGAGTCAAGGAATAGCAAGTAAGCTTCCAAGCTGACAAGGGAACAAAATAGAAACAAGGGTAAAGTAAAGCAACAAAATTTTTAAATAATTTAAGAAACCTTAACTTTAGGTTTAATTTGAACAATTCACTAGTAATGAGTTATAGTTTTGATGGCGCGGGGTGGAGCAGTGGTAGCTCGTCGGGCTCATAACCCGAAGGTCAGAGGTTCAAATCCTCTCCCCGCTACCAGAAAGAAGAAAGGCCGTTAGGGCTTTTTGTTTTTTTCTGCCTGAAGGCACAGCTAGTGGCGGCCAGGTAGTGAACGGTAAATTGTGAGTGGGGCAAAAACTAAAACTCAAGGAGACTTGGGGTAGGCTATTTGGTGGTAAATTATTACCTCTTCATTTAGAGCCCTTACTAATGAATTGGTAACGAAATTAGCAAAAGATTAAGAAAGTCTTATCTAAGTTGCTGTAAACCATTATATTAAAGTTTGTTATAAGTTAATAAAGGCTGAGGAGATTAATTATGACTACAAGAGAAGCGACAGCAAAAGTATTTGGGACGGCTTTAGAGCTTTAACTAAGAAGGAAAGAGAGGCTTTTGTAAAAAAGCTACTTGATGACAGAGAATTTAGGGGAGACCTGGTTGATATAGTCCTTCTTGAACAGTGTCAAAAAGAGCCCTCCTGCCCAAGTGGTTCAAAGAAAGACTAGCGCTTTTTTCAAGGTCAGAGAGTCCCAATGACCATAGGAGAAGTCCAATTTTAATTTCCCTAGTTTATCTTTTTATTTTGTTTTTATTTCCTATTTACGATTTTCTTGTTTTTGAATAAAAAAGTTTATTGCAAATTTTCATAAGGGAAGCGAATAAAAAATGGCGACATGCAAAGACTGCAAATTTTATGAACCAATGGATGAAACAAAAGGTAATTACTTTTTGTTGTGGAATGGCGGCAGATAAAGATGTAAATGAATGCTCAGCTAAAGTGTTTCAACTAAAAGAGAATGAGTGATATAATATCCTAACTTTGAGCTATTATTCCTGCTTTAATCAGCTTATCATTAGAGGTTTTTGAGTGATGTCAATCAGTGAGTTTTGCAAAAATCTTTTAGATAGTTTATATGAAGGAGTATTCACCCTCGACGGCGAGGGGAGAATTACCTATTGGAGCAAAGGTGCTGAGAAGATCACAGGCTACAAAAGTGAGGAAGTATTGGGAACGCGTTGTTCAGACAATGTTTTAGTCCATGTCGATGAGCGAGGAGCTAGTCTTTGTGGTACAGAAGACTGTCCATTTGTCAAAGCAATTATCAAAGGGGGTGCACCTCATCGAGAAATTTATCTTCTTCATAAAGAGGGGCATCGAGTACCTGTTTTGGTAAGTGCAGTTTCAATGAAAGACGGGAATGGACATATTGTTGGTGCGGTTGAGACATTCATTGACTACTCACCTAAGGTTGCTGCTTATGCAGATATTGAAGAGCTTCGGAAAATGGCTTTAATTGACCCTCTTACCGAGTTAGGAAACAGGCGCTATTTGGAGGTACAACTAAATGGCAAGCTTGAAGAGATGCATAGGTATGGTTGGCCATTTGGGGTTCTTTTCCTTGATATCGATTACTTTAAAAAAGTTAATGATGCCTATGGTCACGATGTTGGGGACAAATTGTTAAAGATGGTGGCGAGGACGTTGTTAAGCAATCTTAGATTGTTCGACATTGTATGCCGATGGGGTGGAGAAGAATTTGTAGCAATTATTGCAAATGTCAACCAGGAGCAGCTATGTTCTATTGCTAATAAACTTCGTGTTCTTGTTGAACAATCAAGACTTAGGGTAGGGACAAATGTCATTCAAACGACTATCTCTATTGGTGCTACGCTCGCACGAGCAAACGACACAGTTGATACAATAATTAAAAGAGTAGATGAACTTATGTATCAAAGCAAGACTTCTGGTCGAAATCGCGTGACATGTAATTCGTAACTTGAGCTTAAGAGCGAATTTTACTTCTCGTTAAATTATCTTAAAATAGTCTTATCTTTTTTGAGGATAATTTTTAAATGAACATCCCACGTTATTTAAGTAATTTTGATACAGATAAGCTCGAAAAGTCTTTTTATGATGTCATTATTGTTGGGAGCGGCATTGCTGGGCTTTCCGCCGCTTTAAAAGCCTGTGGCATCTTCAAAACCCTCCTTATTACTAAAGGTGATGTTAAAGAAACAACAACTTGGTATGCGCAAGGCGGAGTTGCTGGAGCTATTTCAGAAAAAGACTCACCTGCTCTTCATTTTAAGGATACTGTTGAGGCTGGTGATGGTTTGTGTGACAAAAAAGCGGTTAAGGTTCTTGTTAGTGAGGGACCTTTGAGGATTAAAGAACTGGTAGAGATGGGAGCGGATTTTGATCGCATAGAAGGGGAAATCAGTTTAACTAGAGAGGGAGGGCACTCAATTGCTCGGATTATTCATTCAGGTGATGCGACAGGAAGCGAGATTGAGAAGGTTTTGATGAGAAAAGTCAAGATGTGTGCTGGTTTGGAAGTCAAGGAGAGAGTTTTTGCAGTTGACATTTTGACTCATAATAGTAAATGTGTTGGTGTTCTTGCCTTTGATTTAGCTACTCAAAGCTTTAAGGCTTTTTTTGGTTCAGCTGTCATCTTAGCTTCGGGAGGAGCAGGGCAGGTTTACGAAGTAACTACTAACCCACAAATTGTAACTGGTGATGGGATTGCCATGGCTTATCGGGCAGGGGCGGAATTAGCCGATATGGAGTTTTTTCAATTTCATCCAACTGCTCTCGATGAAGAGCGTTCCCCTCGCTTTCTCATTACCGAAGCTATTCGAGGAGAGGGAGCTTATTTGAGGGATTGCTTGGGTAAGCGATTTATGGTTAAGGCTCATCCTTTAGCGGAACTGGCTCCTCGTGATGTCGTGGTTAGAGAGATGATTAAAGCAATGGAAAGGTGCCAAACTGACCATGTTTTTCTTGATGCAACTCATTTGCCAGAAGAAAAGCTAAAGAGTCATTTTCCAACTATTTGGCAGAGGTGTCGGGAAAGTGGTTTTAATTTGGCTCGTGATTTAATTCCTGTATCTCCTGCGGCTCACTTTTTCATTGGAGGAGTGAAAACAGACTTAAATGGAAAAACTAATCTTGAAGGTCTTTTTGCTTGCGGAGAAGTTGCTGCAACCTTTGTTCATGGTGCCAATCGCTTAGCTAGTAATTCTCTTTTAGAGGGGCTCGTTTTTAGCAAGAGAATCATGGACTTTTTATTAGAAAATCTTGATTCAAATAGAGAAGCCTTAGAAAAGATTCGAATTTCCTCAGAGGTTAAGATGAAGAGTGGCTTTTTTGATTTTAAAGAAAAGAAAGAGATTCTCCAAAAAACAATGACCCAAAAGGTTGGAGTGGTGAGGAGTGAGAAAAGTCTTAAAGAAGCAATTGAAGTAATAAATTCTCTTGCTGAAGTTTTTGATTTTGAAGCTAATACCGTTGAGACTTTTGAATTTAAGAATTTATTAATTGTGGCTAAGTTGATTACTGAAGCGGCTTTGAAAAGAAAAGAGTCAAGAGGGGTTCATTTCCGAGAAGATTTTCCTAAGCAAAGGAAAGCTTGGCGCAAACACTTTATTTTTAAAAAGAAATAGATGAAGCATGAATCACCTAAAGCAAACTCAAGCTCTTTTACATAACATATACGTGAGACATAAATTACCTTAGGCAAACAAAGCTCTTTTGTTATAACATATCTTTAAATAAATATCTTTAAATAAAAAGGGAGTTGGTCAAAGTTAAAATCTTAAGCACCAAATTCTAAACAAGTGCAAAATCCAAATAACCGAAATTCAAAGCAAGGTTTGGAACATTTGAATTTAGAATTTCGATATTCGAATTTAAGAACTTTTAGGATTCAGTGGACAGGAACTTGGAGTTTTACTTTTTGGGATTATCTCTCAGGCGCAAAGGAGATAAGCTAAGAAGATGCTTTTAAACCAGGCTTATCTTGATAAAGTTATAAAAAATGCATTAGAGGAAGACCTTTCAAAGGAAGGAGATATTACATCTAGGGCTCTTTTAAGTAAAGGCCAAAGGGGAAGAGCTGTCATAATTCCTAGTGAAACAGGAATTTTAGCTGGAATCGAGGTAGCAAAGAGAGTTTTTGAGTTATTGGATAAAGGAATAAAATTTTCCCCTTTTTTAAAAGATGGAGAAGTTATGCGCAAAGGGCAAATGATTGCTTCCTTAGAGGGTTTAGCTTCAGCGATTTTAGCGGGGGAAAGAACAGCCCTTAACTTTTTACAGCACCTTTCAGGGATTGCTACTTTAACAGCAAAATTTGTGGAGAAAGTTGAACCTTATGGGGTAACTATCCTTGATACCAGGAAGACTTTACCTGGTCTGCGCAAACTTGAGAAGTATGCAGTAAAAATTGGTGGAGGTAAGAATCATCGTTTTGGCTTATTTGATGGCATTTTAATAAAAGATAACCATATAAAACTGGCTGGAGGGATTTGTGAAGCAGTTTCGAGAGTTAAAAAACGATATTCCCGAAGAAAAATTGAGGTTGAAGCAGAAGATTTAAAAGAAGTCAAGGAAGCTTTAGAGAGTGGGGCTGATGTCATTATGCTTGATAATATGGATATTAAAACAATGAGAAGGGCTGTCAAGTTAATTAGTAAAAAAGCATTGGTAGAAGCTTCTGGTGGGATTAGTTTTGAAAATGTTGAGGAGGTTGCAAAGATAGGAGTTGACTCCATTTCTCTAGGGGCAATTACCCTTAAAGCTCATCCAATCGATATTTCCTTAGAAATAATTACTTAGAGGTGATGGATGACTGCTGAAGAGATAGTTAAGTTTCTTTCACCTTATTTTAAAAACTATGGCTATTACCTCGTTTTTTTGTTTACTTTTTTAGAAAATTCAGCTTTTTTAGGTTTAGTAGCCCCTGGCGAAACAGTCATTGTCATAGCAAGTTTCTTTGCTGCTCAAGGTCATCTTGAGATTTCTTACATCATTTTGTTAGCTTTCTTTGGCGCTGTCTTTGGTGACAATGTGGGTTATTTAATTGGTCGAAAAGGTGGGCGTCCGCTGATAGATAAATTTGGCTATTGGTTAATTTCTCCTCGAAAGTTGAAGTGGGCTGAAAAATACTTTAAAATTCATGGAGCAATAACCATCTTTATTGCCCGTTTTACCTCATTTTTAAGAGCTCTTGCCCCATTGGTCGCCGGTATTTCTGGGATGGAATATAAAAAATTCCTTCTCTACGATTTTTTAGGAGCTGTTATCTGGTCTATCATTATTCCTCTTCTTGGCTATTTCTTTGGGGCAAACTGGAAGTTGGTTAAGAAGATAATTAATAGGGTCGGCTTGGGAGTCATTGTTCTCTTAATTATCATTTATTTTATTCTTCGTCACTTTCGAAGAAAAAAGAGGCTAGAAAAGGTTGTTTAAGAAAGAAGATATTTTAAAACAGCTTAAAGCAAAAAAATTTGTTTCTGGAACTAAAATGGCTCAGGAGTTAAAGCTTTCCAGAACAGCAGTTTGGAAGCACATTTCAGGTTTAAAAAAAGAAGGTTATCGAATAAAAGCAATTCCTGGTCGTGGTTACCGCTTAATTAAATTAACCGAAGCTTTGGTGCCTTGGGAAATAAAAGAAAGGTTAAAAACAAAAGCTTTTGGCTGCGAAATTAAACATTTTTACCGTGTCGATTCAACTCAAGAAATTGCTAAAAGACTTGCAGAAAAAGGTTTTCCTGAGGGAACAGTTGTTTTGGCTGAGGTTCAAAAGAAAGGAAAGGGAAGGTTAGGAAGAGATTGGCAGTCTCCCTTTGGGGGTATTTGGTTTTCAGTTATTCTTTTACCTAGAGTGAATCCAATTGATGTCCCCAAGATTTCTCTATTAGCGGGCCTGGCTTTAGTTGAAAGCATCGAGAAAAATTTATCTTTGCCAGCTAAGATTAAATGGCCCAATGATATTTTAATCAGGGGAAAGAAAGTGGCTGGAATAATTACTGAAATGAAAGGAGAATCCGATAAAGTCGAATGGGTAATTTTAGGAATAGGAGTAAATGCTAATGTTGATTTGAGGTTTCTTAAGAATTTTGATTTCCCAGCGACTTCTCTTAAGGAAGAGCTGGGAAAGAAAGTTGATCGTCTTGGAATATTTATTTCCCTTATGGAAAATTTAGAGAAACATTATTTTGCGTTTCAAGAAGGGCATTTTAGTAATTTTCTTGATAGCTGGAGGAGATTTTCTGAGACATTAGGGAAGGCAGTAAGAGTTGAAACCTTATCTGAAGTTGTGGAAGGCAAGGCTATTGCCTTAAATGGCGATGGCGCTCTTTTAGTTGAGCTTTCCTCGGGTAAGATACGCTCATTTACCTCTGGTGATGTTACCCACCTCCGTTAAAGCTAAAGCGCTAATGAGCTGGAAGAGCTGAAGTAATAATTCAATTAAAGACTAAAAACTGAAGGAAAAACTTAATTTAAAGATTTTCAACTTTAGTCTAGAAACTTCAGACTCCAAGGCTTAAACCTTTAAAACTGAAAAATAATTTTTCCTTGACATTAGTTGGTTGAAAGGTATAATTGTTAACCAAATATTTTTATGAGGTTAACAATGAGAAATAAATATTTAACGAGAGAGCTTGTTTTAACGGCCTTGATGGCAGCTTTAACAACTTTAGGAGCCTGGATTAAGATTTCTTTGCCTTTCACGCCGGTTCCCATCACTTTCCAAGTTTTATTTACCCTTCTTTCAGGCGCGGTTTTAGGCCCCTGGTTGGGTGCCTTAAGTCAGATAGTTTATATCCTTTTGGGCTGTGCTGGTTTACCTGTTTTTGCAGGAGGAATAGGTTTTGGGGTACTTTTAGGCCCGACTGGCGGTTATCTTTTTGGCTTTGTAGTAGCTGCTTTTTTAGTTGGAAAGCTAGTAGGATTAAAAAAAGAGCCCAGTTACATTCTCATTTTAATTTTTATGGTGATTGGGATAGTTGTCATTTATTTCTTTGGGGTTATTCAACTAGCAATCATTACTAAAATAGGTTTAAAAAAAGCAATTATTGGAGGGGTCATCCCTTTTATCTGGCTTGATGTCACTAAAGCAGTGATTGCTGCTTACCTAGCTATTTTTATAAGGAAACAGTTAGCACTGAGCTTTAGCAATTTTTAATTTTCCTTTCAAAATTTAACATGCGACCTTCAATCTTTTTGCTATAATAGCTTTATGGAGAAGGCTCACTTAGTCCTCGCTATTGATGTTGGAAATACCCAAACCTCTTTTGGTGTTTTTAAGGGGGATGATCTCTTAAAGAGCTGGCGCATTTCAACTAATAAAGAGGAAACAGCCGATGAATTAGCTATTACCTTACAAAATTTTCTTAGGTTAGCTCAGCTTTCCTTTAATAACCTTAAAGGGATTGTCATTTCTTCGGTTGTTCCTCATGTAACTACCTCACTTACTGAAATGGTTGAAAAATATTTTCCTTTAAAACCCTTGATTGTAGGACCAGGAACAAAGACAGGGATTCCCATAATGTATGATAATCCCCATGAAGTTGGAGCTGATAGAATTGCCAATGCGGTTGCAGCCCTAGAGCTGTATGGTTCTCCTTCTATTGTGGTTGATTTTGGGACGGCTACTACCTTCGACGTTATTTCCAAGAAGGGTGAATATTTAGGGGGTGTGATTGCTCCAGGAGTTGAAATTTCAGCTGAAGCGTTATTTGAAAAAGCAGACCGTCTTTCCCGAGTTGATTTAGAAAAGCCACCCTCAGTCATTGGCAAGAACACTCGTACAAGTCTTCAGTCCGGTATTATCTATGGTTTTGCTGGGCAAGTTGACACTTTGATAAAAAAAATAAGAGAAGAAATTGAGGGTAAACCAATAGTCATTGCCACAGGAGGACTTTCTCATTTGATGGTTTCAGCTTGTCAGTCCATTGATGAGCATAATCCTAACTTGACTCTGATTGGTTTAAAAAAAATTTATGATAAAAATAGCTAAGAAGGTTGTTCTTCCCTTATTAAGATAAGAAAGCCAATGAAAATTGAGATTCTAAAGATAAGGCCAATGCTCCAACCTAAAACTCCTGCTAATTGCATTCCCATTCCGAAATAAGGGACACCAAAAATTATGTAATCGAGAGCCCAGAGAAGGTAAGAAAAGCTAATTATTTTAGCTCCTAGACTTTTAAGAGCCTTGAAACACAGATAAAAATACCAGGACAAAATAAAGAGAAGAATTGGATGGGTAAAGATAGAGGATTCGATTGCTCCAAGAATGTTACTTTTTAGCCCAAAGTAAAAGATAGCACTGAGCAAGGAGTGAAGAGCTAAGTAGGTGAAGGGAAAGATAAATTTCAGCAAGGATGTTCCTTCTAAAAGGATAACTAAACCAATGAACCAAAGTAAATCGTGAGTGATGGTTAGGAAGTCATTAATAAAGTTGAAACCAAGTTTTTTAGGGAGAAAGGTTTCCCAAGTAACTCTTCCCGCAACCGTTAGCCAAGCCACCATCCAAATAAGAAGGTGGTACTCTCTTTTCACCAAATATCGCTCTAGCATTAAGCCAGTTAAAGCTAAAGAAAGTAAAATACAAAAAATTCTTGTCCAATAGAGCCATTGCTCCATTAGGTTTTTCCTTAAATAATTTTATCTTTTATCTCTGTAAATTTCTCTAGGATACTTTTAGTTGGGCTACCTGAAAGGATCCCTTCCAGCCCTTTAAATTCTTTTTCTATCTTTACTCCTTCTTTTGTGATCTCAAATTTTCTTATTTTTTTGTCATGACCTGAAGCTCTTTGTTTAACAATTAAGATGGCTTTTTCTAAAGAGGATTCAATCTCAACAAAGCGAAGCTGGATTAAGGTATCGGCAATGTATGAGATTCCATACTCAATAGCTTTAAGTTCACCAGTTAAGGATAGGTCTTCTTGGGTTACCATTGAGGTGATTTCATGTCTTTTTATGGCGTTTACAAAGGAATAAATTTTTTCCCTTAAGATTTTGGGGTCAGGTGATAGTGTTTCTAAATGGTTAATGGAGTCGATTAAGCACCTTTTTATCTCATATTTAGAAACTATTTCATCAAATTCTCCATCAGCTTCTTCTATTAATTGGATAAAAAGAGAAGGGGAGGTAAATAAGATTTTAAGCTTTTTTTCTTCCTCATATGTCTTTAAGTCAAAGCCTAAGGATAAAGCATCTCGATAAATTTGTTGAGGGAAATGTTCAAAGGTGACAATAAGCCCGTTTTCAGAAAATTCCTCTATCCCCCTTGAAATAAATTCCAGTCCAATTGAGGTCTTACCGCTTCCAGGAGCTCCTTTTACTAAGCAAACCGTTCCTTTTAAAAGGCCACCTGAAAGCATTTCATCAAGAGAGGTTATTCCCGTCTTTACTCTCTCCACTTATCTCCTCCCTTTTTTCAAAACTAAGGAAAGAACCTGCAAGCGAAAGGTTCTTGAAGATAAGGACTGAACAAACTGGTCTACTTTCTCTCTTACTTCATCTAGAGGAGAATAAATATATAATGGGTTTTCTTCCCCCTTTTCTTTTAACACCCCTTTTTCAACTAATTTCTTTAAGGCTTCTTTGACATCCCTTTCTTTCCTTCCTAAGCGAAGGGACAAGTTATAAGAAGAATCAATTGCTTGAGGATTTTGATGAAAAAAAACAATTAAATCCCAAGCAAGGAAGGAGTCAACATATTTTTCAACAAAGCTCTCCATTTCAGGGGAAAGATAGTCAATATCCATATTCCCTCCTTTTTTCAATTTTAATCTAGCTAAGTAACTTTTGCAACAGGATAGTTTGTTATCCAGAATTTGACTTTTTAATTTGAAGTGGTAAAATGTTCACAAAAATGTGCACAGAAACATGGGATGGAATTAATTCGAGTTGGAGATAAGGTAATAAGTCGAGACAAGTTAGTTAACTTAGTCAATAAGATTCTTCAGTTAAGGGCTAAAGGTTCGACCCAGTCCGAAGTGGCTAAGAAAATTGGGGTAGATCGCTCTTTTATTTCTCATCTTGAAGGCTTAGGTGAAATAAGGAAAGGAAAGAGAGTTGCTTTAGTTGGTTTTCCCGTTGCCAATAAGGAAGAGATAGAAAAGTTAGCTTTAGAGAAAGGAGTTGACTTTGTTTATCTCTTAGGTGAAGAAGAGCGTTATCAATTCGTGGAAAGCCGAAGTGGGGTAGAACTCTTTAATGAGATTTTGGAGCTTATTGCCTTTTTAAAGGATTTTGATGTAATTGTTTTTCTCGGTTCTGATTGGAGGATTTCTATAGCTGAAAAGATTTTTGGTGATAAGGTCATTGGTGTAAAGATAGGGAGATCTCCTATTAAAGAAAGTATAGATGTTGACCTTAATAAGCTTGGTCAGCTTTTATTAGAAAGTTTACCAAGGAAAAAGAGATGGGAGGTTTTTGTTGAAAGAAGTCGTCAGCGTAAGTTTAGGCTCTTCAAAAAGAGATCACAGCGTTGAAGTTGAGCTTTTGGGAGAGAAATTTAAGATTTCCCGGGTTGGTACTGATGGAGACTTCAAGAAAGCAATTTCTCTTTTAAGAGAGCTTGATGGAAAAGTGGCAGCTATTGGCTTAGGTGGTATTGATTTGTATCTTTGGGCCGGAAATAAAAAATATATGATTAGAGATGCTAAAAAGCTTAAGGAAGCAGTTAGAAAAACTCCTGTTGTTGATGGTAGTGGCTTAAAAAATACCCTTGAGCGCGAAGTAATTAGATATTTAGTAAAGGAAGGTTTTAGTTTAAAAGGGAAAAAGGTCTTGATGGTCAGTGCCGTTGATAGATTTGGAATGGCTGAAGCTTTTCACGAGGAGGGTTGTCAAATCATTTATGGTGATTTAATTTTCGGGCTTAAAATTCCCATTTCAATAAGGTCTTTTCAAACCTTTTATATTTTTGCCCGACTTCTTCTCCCCATTGTTACCAAAATGCCTTTTAAAATGCTTTATCCCACTGGTAAATCTCAAGAAAAAGAACCGGAGGAGAAATATGCCAAGTATTATCGAGAAGCCCAAGTTATTGCGGGCGATTTTCTTTTTATCCGAAAATATATGCCTCAAGAAATGAAGGATAAGTGGGTGATTACCAATACTGTTACCCCAAAGGATGTAGAAGATTTAAGAAATAGAGGAGTGGAGTATCTTATTACAACTACTCCTGAATTTGAAGGACGCTCTTTTGGGACTAATGTTTTAGAAGCTCTCTTTTTAAGTCTTTTGGGAAAAAGTTGGGAGGAGACAAAACCTGGAGATTATCTTAATTTATTAAGTAAACTCGACTTTAAGCCCCGAATTGAAAAGCTTAATTGAGAGGCTTGTTGGAGGAGTAAATGAAAGGGGTATTTGCTTTTTTTGTTCATCCTATGAGCATTGAGGATGTAGCCAAGAAATATAAGATTGCTAAGAAAGTCTCTTCCAAGCTTGTTGCTTCTGTCTTAAAGAGAAGGCGTCCTTTTGTTTTATCCCAAATAACAGGGCTTACATCAAAGACAGGTGTTACGGCTGATGGTTTTTTTATCGCTATTCCTCTTCTTACCTGGCAATTTTATGAGCTTGAAGAGGAATATGTTATTAAAAAGTTAGTCAAGGGGTGCAAAGTAGCTAAAAGAGAGGGAGCTAAAATTGTTGGTTTAGGAGCTCATACTGCTATTGTTGGGAATGGAGGGAGAAAATTAGCGAAAGTAGTTGACATTCCAATAACGACTGGGAACACTTATACTATTGGAACAGCTATTGAAGGAACTTTAAAAGCAGCTGAGTTAATGGAGATTAATTTGAAAAATTCAACATTAGCGGTGGTAGGAGCAACTGGCTCTATTGGCTCGGTTTGCTCTTTTTATCTTACTCCTTACTTCAAAAGGGTAATTTTAATTGGGCGGAATAAAAGTGATTTGGAAAGGGTAAGAGAAAAAGTAGAGAGCCGAAGTTCAGGGGAGGTTTATAGCTCGACCAATATTTCTTTAATTAAAGAAGCAGATGTAGTTGTGACTGTTACGGGAGCAATAGAAGCAATTATCAATCCAAAAGATATTAAGTCGGGAGCGGTCATTTGTGATGTTGCTCGGCCTAGAGATGTCGCTGAAGCGGTAGTGAAAGTTCGCCCTGATGTTTTAGTAATTGATGGAGGGGTAGTCAAGGCACCTGGTAAAGTTCATTTTGATTTTGACATAGGACTTCCTAAAGGGTTAGTTCTTGCTTGTATCGCTGAGACGATGATTCTTGCTCTGGAAGAGAGATATGAAAACTACACTCTTGGGAAGGAAATTAGCCTCGAGAGAGTGAATGAAATGATGAAATTAGCCAGTAAACATGGTTTTGAGCTGGCTGGTTTAAGAAGCTTTGACCGTGCTCTTAGCCTTTCCCAAATTGAAGAAATTAAAAGAAGAGCTTATGAAGTCAGAAACAAGTAACAGGAAATAAAAAATTACTTACTATTAAGTGTTTCCTGCTTTTTGTGGTTTTGATTCTTCATCTTGCCTATGTTAAACTTTGTTGATAATTCAAAGAGGAGGAAAAATGCTCAAATTAGTTCTTCCTAAGGGAAGTCTTGAAAAGCAAACTTTAAAGCTTTTTAAAGAAGCAGATTTAGAAGTGAGAAAGGAGTTTCGTGGTTATACCCCTAAAATAAATGATCCAAGAATTTCAGAGGTAAAAATCCTTCGCCCTCAAGAAATTCCCAAATTTGTTGAAGAAGGTTACTTTGATTTAGGAATCGCCGGATATGATTGTGTCGTTGAAGCTGCAGCTGATGTTGAGTTAGTTGCTGATTTGCCTTATAGCAAGGTAAGTGAGGAGCCAGTAAAGATGGTAATTGCGGTATCAGAAAATTCACCAATTGAAAGGCCTGAAGACATTCCTCCTGGCAGTAAGGTAACAACCGAGTTTCCCAAGTGTACCGAGCGCTATTTTCAAAGGCTGGGGATTCCAGTTAAAGTTTATTATTCTTATGGAGCAACTGAAGCAAAAGTTCCAGACATAATGGATGTGGTTGTTGATTTAACGGAAACAGGTGAAACTTTACGGAAAAATCGCCTCAAAATTATTGGCCTCATTATGGAGTCAACCACTAAGCTTATTGCTAATAAAGATTCTTGGAATAATTCTGAGAAAAGAAGGGCGATTGAGGAAATAAAAACCCTTCTTTTGGGTGTGATTGATGCTAGAGGTCGAGTTCTTTTATCAATGAATGTTCCTGAAGAAAAGCTAGATGAAGTTGTTAGCGCTCTTCCAGCTATGAAAAAACCAACTGTTTCTCGACTTTACCATGCTAATTATTACGAGGTCGTCACTGTGGTGAACAAAAGCGAAGTAAATATCCTCATTCCTGCACTTAAAGCTAGGGGGGCTGAAGATATTTTAGAAATTCCTATCTCCAAGATAGTCAAATAGCCTGAAGTCTAAAAACTGAAGTTAAACAACTAACAACTAATAACGGGGCAGTCGCGGTAACCTGCTCTCTCGCCTCAAGGCGAGAAAAGTTAAAACAAGGAGAATTTTTGAAAATAAGAATAAGATTTTTAGCTTTATCTAGTTTAATTGCTGCTCTTTACGCTGGAACAACTTATTTTTTAGCTCCCATTAGTTATGGACCGATTCAATGCAGGGTCAGTGAAGCTTTAACTGTTTTGCCGATATTGACTCCAGCTGCAATACCTGGATTGTATCTAGGTTGTCTCTTAGCTAATATTTTTGGTGGTTTAGGCCTCCCTGATATTATTTTTGGTTCCCTTTTCACTTTGATAGCGGCTTTAGGGACATATCTTCTTCGAAAAAATACTTTTCTTGCTCTCCTTTCCCCAGTTTTGGTCAATGCTTTTGGTGTTTCTTCTTACCTTCATCTTTTCTTTAAACTACCTTATTGGTTGACAGCAGTTTCAATTTTCTTAGGTGAAGCAGTCGCTGTTTATGGTTTTGGTTATCTTTTACTCCTTGCTTTAAGAAAGAGAATCGATTGGGAGAAATATTAGAAAAGAAAATTCATTTTAATGATTTTTTGACATCTAAGAAGCTCCTATTTATAATAACTCCTTAGCTCTTTAAACTCAGAAAGGGAAGATGGATGAGGGAAGGAAGAGAAATTATTTTAACTCAAGAAGGTTATCAGAAATTACAAGAGGAGCTTGACTATCTGGTTAATCAAAAGAGGAAAGAAGTTGCGGAAAGAATTAAAGCATCAATTGATTTTGGTGATTTAGCTGAAAATTCAGAATACAACGATGCTAAAGAAGAACAAGCTTTTGTTGAAGGGCGAATTGCTCAGTTAAATGAGCTGCTCTCTCGAGCTAAAATTATCAATCAAGTCCATGATCCCAATTGTGTGTCCATAGGTAGTTATGTGACCCTAAGGGACTTGGAAACTAATGGAACAAATGAATATTTAATTGTCGGTTCTATTGAAGCTGACCCCAGTAACCACAAGATTTCTAATGAGTCCCCGGTCGGGAAAGCTATAATTGGAAAGAAAGTTGGAGAGATTGTTGAAGTGGAAGTTCCAGAGGGGAAGATAGCTTATCAAATCATTGGGATTCGGGAGTAGAGGGAAGCAATGGGCTCAGAAGACCAAAGCGAACTTTTGCGAGTTCGAAGGCAGAAGCTTTCTCACCTTCTTTCTGCAGGTGAGGAACCTTACAAAAAAAAATTCGATCGAACCCATAAAATTTCTTCAATTGTAGAAGCTTATGAGAAGCTAGAACCAGGAGAAAGTGTTAACGAAAAAGTTCGGGTAGCGGGGAGAATCTTGGGAATTCGCCGACATGGAAAAGCTTCTTTTGCTGATTTGAGGGATGGAACAGGCACTATTCAGCTTTATTTGACCCTTAACCATTTGGGAGAAGAAAGATACGAAGATTTCCTGAATTTTTTAGACATTGGAGACTTTGTTGGTGTTTCAGGGATAGTTTTTAAAACAAGAAGAGGAGAATTATCAATTCAAGTTGAAGAGTATTCCCTTTTAACTAAATCTCTCCGCCCTTTACCTGAAAAATGGCATGGGCTAAAAGATATTGAGGCAAGGTATCGCCAAAGATATGTTGATTTGATAGTAAATCCTGAAGTAAAAGAGGTTTTTGAAACAAGAACAAAGGTTATTAAGGCAATAAGAGAATTCCTTGACTCAAAAGATTTTCTCGAGGTTGAAACCCCTATGCTCCAATCAATTCCGGGAGGAGCCAGTGCTCGCCCTTTTACTACTTATCACAATGCGCTGGGGCTGAATTTGTACTTAAGAGTTGCTCCTGAACTTTATCTTAAAAGGCTGGTTGTTGGGGGATTGGAAAAAGTTTATGAAATTAATCGAAATTTTAGAAATGAGGGCATTTCTTATAAGCATAATCCCGAATTCACCATGCTTGAGCTTTACGAAGCTTACGTTGATTATAATGATATGATGAACTTAACTGAGGAAATGATTAAGTTTGTTATTTCAAAGGTTAAAGGTTCACTTAAGTTTACTTATCAAGGTAAAAAAATTAATTTTGGAAATGATTGGGAGAGGTTAACTATGCTTGAAGCAATAACCAGGTATACTGGTCTTGATATAAGCTTTGATTTGTCATTAGGTGAGCTGAAAAAAATTGCAAAGGAAAAAGGTTTAGTAATTAAGCCGTATTACGGTAAAGGGAAAATTATCTCCGAAATGTTTGAAAAATTAGTTGAAGGTAAACTTTTTCAACCAACTTTTATTAAAGATTACCCTTTAGAAGTTTCTCCACTAGCTCGTGCTCATCCTGAAAACCCTAGTTTGGTTGAACGGTTCGAGCTAATTGTAGCAGGGAGAGAAATAGCCAATGCTTTTTCTGAACTAACTGACCCTTTGGAGCAAAGAAAGCGTTTTCAAGAACAACTAAAGCTTCTTGAGTATGGGGAAGAGGAAGCTCAAAGGTTAGATGAAGATTTTATTAGAGCTTTGGAGATCGGACTGCCTCCAACTGGTGGTTTGGGGATTGGTGTTGATCGACTAGTTATGCTCTTGACAGATTCTCATTCAATCAGGGAAGTTTTACTTTTCCCTCACTTAAAACCAGAAAAAACTTAGTTTGCCTTTGATGTTAAACTAGTCATGCTTCTTAAGATTGGTGTAGGAGTTAATTGGGAGTTTATTTTGGCAAGATTTTCCGTTTATTAAAGAAACTTTATCCCTATGGCGAAGTTATATAATTATAGGTGAGATGTAAGTTACTTGTGAAAGTGCTGAAGAGAGTAAGCAGTGAACTGGAGAGCTATATATGTTTTGGTGTTAATGATTTTGTGGGCAGGTAAGGAGTCACCAATGGGATTGGGATTTATGAATAGGATTACTAAAAGGTGGCGAGTTTAAAAGTTTGTATCAAATGGGGAATTGACAGAAAAAAGATTTAAGAGTAAAAAATAAATAAAGGGAATTTCCAAATACTGGAGAAAAAGATGAGCGAAAAATTTTTCGAGCGATTTACAGAAAAAGCTAGAAGAGCTGTTATTTATGCTCAAGAAGAAGCAAAAATGCTGAATCAAAATTATGTTGGGACAGAACATCTTTTACTTGGCTTGATAAGGGAAGAAGAAGGAATTGCTGCTAAGGTTTTGGAGAACTTGGGCATAAATCTAGAGGACGTTCGATTGCAAGTTGAAGAAATTATTGGGAAAGGTGATTCTCCTCCGAGCGGTCATATTCCCTTCACCCCCAGGGCAAAAAAGGTTCTCGAGCTTTCTTTAAGAGAAGCGCTTCAGTTAGGGCATAATTACATTGGGACAGAGCATATTCTTTTAGGCTTGCTTCGGGAAGGGGAAGGAGTTGCCTCCCGAGTTTTAACTAATTTAGGAGCAGACCTTGAGAAAGTAAGGAATCAAGTTATTAATCTTTTAAGTGGTTACTCTGAGAGTTCTCAAGCAGTTTTGGAGCCTGGAGGTAAAACAAGGTCTTCTTACTTAGATGAGTATGGATGCAACTTAACCAAGTTAGCTAAAGAAGGGAAGCTAGACCCAGTTATTGGTCGAGAAAAGGAGATTGAGCGAGTGATGCAAATTCTCTCTCGGCGAACAAAAAATAATCCAGTTTTAATAGGTGAACCAGGAGTGGGCAAAACAGCGGTAGTTGAGGGTCTAGCTCAAAGAATTGCTTTAAATGAAGTACCGGAAATTCTTAAAGGGAAGCAAATTTATACACTTGATCTTGGTGCTTTAGTTGCTGGTTCAAAGTATCGTGGTGAATTTGAAGAGCGCTTAAAAAGAATAATGAAAGAAATTAGGGAACGGGGGGATATTATCCTCTTTGTGGATGAAGTTCACACTTTAGTTGGAGCTGGAGCAGCTGAGGGTGCCATTGATGCGGCTAGTATTTTAAAGCCTGCTCTTGCCCGAGGTGAACTTCAAACGATTGGAGCAACAACTTTAGATGAGTACAGAAAACATGTAGAGAAAGACGCAGCCTTGGAACGTCGTTTCCAACCAATTTTTGTTAATGAATCCTCAGTCACGGAGACCATTGAAATTTTAAAAGGTTTAAGAGATAAATATGAAGCTCATCATCGGGTAAAAATAACTGATGATGCAATTGTGGCGGCTGCTAATTTAGCTCATCGTTATATTTCAGATCGATTCTTGCCTGATAAAGCAATAGATTTAATTGATGAAGCTGCCTCTCGCACTAGAATATTAAGCATGATGGCACCTCCCGAATTCAAAGAGCTAGAAGAAGAATTAAAAGAAATTAGGCGAAAGAAAGAAGTAGCAATTTCAGCCCAAGAGTTTGAGAAAGCTGCTTCTTTAAGAGATAAAGAAAAAAGCTTGCTTCAGAAAAAAAGAGAGAAGGAGTTAGAATGGCGTAATTCAAAAGAAACCAACCTCCCTGTAGTTTCCGAAGAGGAAATTGCTGAAATTGTTTCTACTTGGACAGGTATTCCTGTTTTTAGATTGACTGAAGAAGAAACAACTAAATTACTCAAGATGGAGGAAGGACTTCACTTTCGAGTAATTGGGCAAGATGAAGCAATTAGTGCTGTTTCAAAAGCTATCCGACGAACAAGAGCTGGTTTAAAAGACCCAAAGCGCCCTTCAGGTTCTTTTATTTTTCTTGGCCCTTCAGGAGTTGGCAAAACAGAATTAGCTAAAGCTTTAGCTGAGTACCTTTTTGGAGATGAAGGCGCTTTAATTCAACTTGATATGTCAGAATATATGGAGAAACACACTGTTTCAAGATTAGTTGGTTCTCCTCCTGGATATGTTGGTTATGAAGAAGGTGGGCAGTTAACTGAGGCAGTAAGGAGACGTCCATATTCTGTTGTCCTTTTTGATGAAATTGAAAAAGCTCATCCTGATGTTTTTAATATTCTTCTTCAAATACTGGAAGACGGTAGACTTACTGATGCTCAAGGAAGAACCGTTGACTTTAAAAATATTATCCTAATTATGACTTCAAACATTGGGGCGAGAGATATTCAAAAAGCTACTCCTTTTGGTTTTTCTAAAGGTGGAGGTGAGGGCTTATCTTATGATCAGATGAAAGACAAGATTATGAGTGAGCTTAAGAAGACATTTCGTCCCGAATTTCTTAATCGAGTTGATGATGTTATTGTTTTCCATGAATTAACTAAAGATGAAATTAAGAAAATTATCGATTTAATTATGGTTAGGGTTAAAGAACAAGCAAGAAGCAAAGGCATAATGATTGAATTAACTGAGGAAGCTAAAGAAGTTTTAGTTAAGGAGGGGTATGACCCTACCTTAGGTGCTCGCCCATTAAAAAGAGCAATTCAAAGATTAGTTGAAGATCCACTTTCAGAGGCAATTCTCTCAGGGGATTTTCACCCTGGCCAAACAATTATTGTTGACTCTGGCAAGGAAGGAATATTCTTTTACTCTAAAGAGGGTGAGAAGGTGAAAGCTTCCAGTGAGAGTGAGGAATGAGCAAGACAAAATCTCTCTTCCGATGCCAGGGTTGCGGTTATGTTAGTCTTAAATGGCTGGGAAGATGTCCTGAATGTGGAGAGTGGAATACTTTAGTTGAAGAAGTTGAAGTTTTTACTGAAAGAGAAAGCACTTCTTCATTTCCCCCTAAATCTATTACCTCAATTTTTTCAGCTCAAAAGGACCTCTTAAGTTCTGGGATTATTGAATTTGATCGGGTTTTAGGAGGGGGAATTGTTCCAGGTTCTTTAGTTTTGCTGGGTGGAGAACCTGGCATAGGCAAGTCAACACTTCTTCTTCAGGTTGGGCATGCAATTTCTCAAGCCAACTTGGTTACCTTAATTATTTCAGGGGAAGAATCGGCTTCTCAAATTCGGATGAGAGCTGATCGGATTGGAGCTTTATCTGACAATCTTCTTTTGTATTGTGAAACTAACCTTGAGAAGATCATCGAGGAAGTAGAAAAAACAAATCCTTCCTTAGTAGTTGTCGATTCTATCCAGACTATTTATCATCCTGAATTATCTTCAGCTCCTGGAAGTGTGGGTCAAGTTAGGGAGTGCGCAGGCTACCTTCTCCGTTTAGCTAAGTCGAGAAATATTCCAATTTTTCTAATTGGCCATGTAACAAAAGAAGGTGTTATTGCAGGTCCGAGAGTATTAGAGCATGTTGTTGACACCGTTCTTTATTTTGAAGGGGACTCAAACCACTCTTATCGAATAATTCGTTCGGTTAAAAATCGGTATGGTTCAACTAATGAAATTGGCGTTTTTGAGATGAGAGAAAATGGTTTAAAAGAAGCCACTAATCCTTCTTCTTTTTTTCTTTCTTTAAGGAAGAAGAATGTTTCTGGCTCAACTGTTACGCCAGTTATTGAAGGGACACGCCCCTTTTTAATTGAAGTTCAAGCTCTGGTTAATTTTTCTTTTCTTCCAACTCCAAGGAGGCTTGCCTTAGGGCTGGATTATAATCGTCTTCTCCTTGTTTTAGCTGTTTTAGAGAGGCGAGCTGGTTTAAAACTTTTTAATCAAGATATTTATGTGAGTGTTGCTGGAGGGGTAAGAGTAGACGAACCAGCCGTTGATTTAGCAGTTGCTCTTAGCGTATTTTCAGCTTTTAAAGATAAGGAAATTCCTTCTGACTTAGTTGCTTTTGGCGAGATTGGTTTGAGTGGGGAAGTTAGACCAGTTCCCTTGCTTGATTTTCGCTTAAAAGAAGCAGAAAAATTGGGTTTTTCTCGAGTAATTATGCCAAAATATGATAAAATAGCTCAAAAAGAATTAAAAATTGAGCAAGTAGAAAATGTTAAAGAGGCTTTTAATCTTTTAAAATAAGGTTTTTAAATGGGGAAAAATTTAAGCAAGAAGAAAGAGGATATTTTTTTAAAAGCTTTAAGAAAGATTGCTCCAGGCACTGAGCTTAGGAATGGTCTTGACCTTATTATAAGTGGAAGAACTGGAGCTTTAATAGTTATAGGTGACAATGAAGAGGTTCTGCAAATTTGCAATGGTGGTTTTGGGATAAACGCTCCATTTAGTTCTCATCGCCTCTTTGAACTGGCTAAGATGGATGGGGCGATAATCATTGATGAAAATGTTAAGAAAATTTTACTCGCTAATGTTCACTTAGTTCCTGACCCTTCCCTTCCGACCAGCGAGACAGGCATGCGCCATCGAACAGCTGAGCGAGTTGCCAGGCAAACAAAAAGTTTAGTCATTTCAATTTCTCAAAAACGGGATGTGGTTTCTGTTTATATTGATGACATCAAATATATTCTAGAAGATATTGATGTTATCTTATCAAAAGCAAACCAAGCTCTCCAGACACTTGAAAAATATCGAACGCGATTAGAGCAAGTTTCTTCTAACTTAAGTGCTCTTGAGTTTGAAAATCTCGTGACCTTAGCTGATGTTGTTAATGTGGCTCAGAGGGGGGAAATGGTTGAGCGAGTAGCTCGAGAAATTGAGCGATACATTATTGAGTTAGGAAGCGAAGGAAGGTTAATCCAGATGCAGCTTGATGAGTTAATGGCTGGAGTTGAGGAAGGAAACTTAATGCTATTTAAGGACTATGTTCCGGAGAAGCTCGACCCTTCTCGGCGTAAAGTTCAATTAGCTCGTTTAACCTCTGATCAGCTACTTGACCCTTTGGAAGTGGCTCAGGTTTTGGGTTACAAAGGAGATTTAACTATCCTGGAGCAACCTCTTTTATCTCGAGGTTACCGTCTTCTTCGGAAGATACCACGTTTACCTCTTTCTGTGGTTAATAAAATAGTTGATCGATTTCATGACTTAAAACATGTTTTAGAAGCTAGTGTTAGTGAACTTGATGATGTAGAAGGGGTGGGAGAGGTTCGAGCTAAAGCAATTCAAGAAGGCTTGAGAAAACTCAAAGAATACAATTTAATGGAGAAATACTTGTAAGAGGAGTAGATAGTAGGTAGGGGAAAAGATTAAATAAATTCTAAGCACTAGTTACCAAGCATCTGCCCCCAGTGCTAATAAGTGATATTTACTCTTAGAAGCGTAGTTACGAAGTTAATCATCAATTGAGTTTAATTACAAGATGTAATACTGATTGGCTTTGGCAGTCGGGCTAAACAATATCTAAACAATATCAAATGACCAGAGTTCAAATGCTCAAATTGCGCTTCACTGATCTACCGCTGTTCTTAAACCTTTAAGACTGCTGAGAGCGTAAGAAAAGCAATTTTGTCATTGTCACTTTCTCGAGAGAGTGACAATGAAGTGATGCCAGGTAAACGTAGTTAATGTGGTAATTTTTTGGAATTCCTAAAATTTAACAATTCTTGTATTTCTATTCGTTTTTAAGGATTTCTTTGTAATTTTTAAAAATAGGGGGACATTTATAGGCTTATTAAATTGGACGAGTTGCCTCACCTAAAATCTACTCCAAATCATTTAAAGGGCTTGCAATCAACTTGAAGATAAAATTGGGAAAGATTTTTTCAAATTTGGGTTTAACTTTCAGCCCCCCAACTTCAGTCTAGTAGCTTCATTCTTTTTTAAGTGAGGGAAAAGACGCCAAGGGTAGAAATTCGGTCATTTTCTTTATCCATAATTTTCTTTAGGTCGAGGTCAAGAAGAACACAAAGAGCCGTTAGGTAAAAAAGAGTGGTGCCAATTTCAGTTTCGATTACTTCTCGGCAGTTGTCACAGAGCTTTCCAGAGAGATGGGTTTGGGTATATTTTGAAATATCTTTTAAGCGTGCTTTTTTTGGGATTTTTTGTTTTTTGGCGTTTAGCTTAAGACAGCCACAAATGGTTACAGCCTTAGCTAAGGCTCGATTTGTTCTTGCATTAGCTTCTTGAAATTTGGTCATTGCGTCAAGAATGCTTCTATGTCGAGCAAGAGAGTTTCCAACAGTTGATTGAAAGTTATGACATGAATCATTATCCATTTAAATCCTCCTACTTAGCCTGATTATATTTTTTTAGGCAAAGAGCGTCAACAAGATAATTAAATTTTTACTCTTTTTGCGTTTATGTTAAAATAAAAAGAACATTATAGGCTTATTTTATTATAACAACAATTTCTAATTAGGAGGGATTAAAGTGTAAATAAAATAAGCAAGAAAAATTAAATAAAGGTGGGATTTTTTTATGTTTATTGAGGTTATTCGCTTAATTATTATGCTAGTTTTTACTTTTATCGGTTCTCAAGTTTATAGTTTTTTTATCCCCTTCATTGGCTCTTTTTATCAAGGAATTTGGGGCCGAATTTTAATAATTTTATTATTCACAGGGGTTGGCTTTGTCCTAGGTGGTATTTTAGGTCGGAAGTTAACTTTTTTGGTAAGTTGGCTCGAGAACCTTCTTAGTGAAGTTCCTAGTATCGATTTAATCGTTGGAATTGTTGGTCTTTTAATTGGCTTAGTTATTGCTTCAATTATCTCCTTTCCTTTTTTGATTACTCTTGAAGAGCATGGTCGCTTTTATACTTTCTTATCTTTTTTCCTTTTTGGTTCTTTTGGACTTTTCATAGCTCTTCATAAAAGAAAAGAGCTGAAGGTCATCCTTTCCCCTGGTGAGGAGGACAAGTTATTTAACTCCTCTTATCTCTCTGAAAAGATTTTAGACACCAGTGCAATTATTGATGGAAGGATAGTTGATCTCTGTAGGACTAATTTTTTAGAGGGGAGGCTTAATGTTCCCTATTTTGTTTTAAAGGAACTTCAGTCAATTGCTGACTCTAAAGATTCTTCCAAGAGGAACAGAGGAAAGAGGGGGTTAGAGGTTCTTGAAGATTTAAGAAGTGATCCGAGGATAAAGTTAAAAGTAATTGAAAAAGATTATTCTGAAATTCCTGATGTTGATACAAAAATAGTTACTTTAGCTAAGGAAATTAAAGCTAAGATAATAACGACCGATTTTAATTTAACTAAAATTGCTCAGCTCCAAGGTGTTAAAGTTCTCAATCTAAATGATTTAAGTAATGCCTTAAAGCCAATTGCTTTACCTGGTGAGGAGTTGAAGCTTCAAGTTATTCGGGAAGGGAAAGAAGATGGTCAAGGGGTTGGTTATCTGGATGATGGAACGATGGTGGTAGTGGAAGATGGGGAGAAGTTTATTGGTAAAGAGATAAAAGTAAGTGTTACTGGCACTATTCAAACTTCTGCTGGGCGGATTATTTTTACTAGACCTCAAGAGGGAGCTAAGTGAAAGTTGCCATCATTGCGGCGGCTGGAAAAGGCATAAGAATGAAAGCAGGCACTTCCAAACAGTACTTATCTCTTTTAGGTAAACCTTTATTGTTTTACACCCTTTCTGCTTTTGAAAAGGCTCCATCAATTAGCAAGGTGATAGTGGTTACTAACTCTGACCAAATTGATTTTTGCTTGGAAAATGTGGTCAAAAAATTTAACTTAAATAAGGTCGACAAGATAATTGAAGGTGGGATGAGAAGGCAAGACTCCGTTTACAATGGGTTAAAAGTTTTACCTTCTAACACTTCAGTTGTTGTCATTCATGATGGAGCTCGTCCTTTAGTTACCCCTGATTTAATTGAAGAAGCAATTTCAGCTCTTAACGGCTGGGATGGAGTGGTTGTTGGTGTGCCAGCCTTTGATACCTTGAAGGAGGTTGAGGGTGAGAAGGTGAAGGGCACATTGAACCGAGATTTAATTTGGCAAATTCAAACACCTCAGATATTTTTGCTTGACCCCTTACTTCATTCATACGAGAAAGCTTATCAAGATAATTTTTATGCAACTGATGATGCTACTCTCCTTGAACGGCTTGGTTATAATATCAAGCTGATAAGGGGGAGGAGAGATAACATCAAAGTAACAGTTCCAACTGATTTAATTTTAATTGAAGCAATTTTAAGAGAAAGAAAATGCGGGTCGGGATAGGCTTTGATACCCATCGCTTTAAGAAAGGGCGTCCTTTAATCTTGGGTGGGCTGGAGATTCCTTATCATCTTGGGCTTGATGGGCACTCAGATGCTGATGTTATTCTCCATGCCTTAATGGATGCTCTTTTGGGCGCAGCTTCTCTAGGTGACATTGGAAAGTTTTTCCCTGATACTGAAAAAAGATATCGGGGCATTTCTTCTCTAAAGTTACTCGAAGAGGTCAAAAAAATTATTGAAGAAAAGGGTTATTGTGTGGGTAATATCGATATCACTGTTATTTTAGAAAAACCCAAGCTCAGTCCATATCGAGAGAAAATGAAAGAAAAAATTGCAAAAACACTTAATATTGAAAAAGAGAAAGTTAGTATTAAAGCAACGACTACTGAAGGCTTAGGTTATTGTGGTCGAGAAGAAGGAATTGCTGCTCAGTCTGTTGTTTTGCTTAAGAGAGTCTCAGGTCATCAAGGGAGTTCTTAATGATTATGCGCCCAAGAGTGAGGTTTGCTCCATCTCCCACTGGTCATCTTCATATTGGGACAGCTAGGACAGCTTTGTTCAACTATCTTTTTGCTCGTCATGAGGGGGGAAAATTTATTCTTCGAATGGAAGATACTGATCTCCCTCGCTCTAGGAGACAATTCGAGGAGTCTATTTGCGAAGATCTTCGGTGGCTTGGGCTGAACTGGGATGAAGGCCCTGATTTAGGTGGTCTTTTTGGGCCTTATCGCCAAAGTGAAAGGGAAAAACTTTATCAAGAAGAAACCAAAAGGCTTTTAAGAGAGGGAAAGGCTTACTATTGCTTTTGTACCCAAGAGGAACTTGAAAGGCGTAGAAAAGAAGCTTTTTTGGCTGGTAAAGCTCCTCGATACGATAGGAGATGTTTGAACTTAAGCCAAGAAGAGAAGAAAAAATTACTAAAAGAAGGAAAGAAAGCCGCTGTTCGTTTCCGGATTCCAGCGGGGAAAATAAAATTTAAAGATTTAATTAAGGGGTGGGTTGAGTTTAATAGTGAGATCTTTGGCGATTTTATTGTTTTACGTTCTGATGGGAGGCCTTCTTATCATCTAGCGGTTGTGGTTGATGATGCTAAAATGGCAATAACCCATGTTATTCGGGGAGAAGACCATTTAACCAATACTGTTTGTCATATCTTACTTTTTCAAGCTTTAGGTTACCCTTTACCCCTCTTTGCTCATCTTCCTATGATTTTAGGGGAAGATGGCTCTAAGCTAAGCAAAAGACATGGAGCTACTTCGATCAATGAATATCGCAAACAAGGCTACTTGCCTGAAGCTATCGTAAATTATCTTGCTCTTTTAGGCTGGTCACCCAAAAAGAAAGAAGTTGTAAATTTAAATAACTTAATTGAAGATTTTTCCTTAGAAAGAGTTTCAAAGAGCCCCTCTATTTTTAATCTAAGTAAGTTAAAGTGGTTAAATCGTGAACATTTAAAGTTAAAAGAAAATAAAGAAATTTTAAAATTGGCTTTCCCTTATCTTATTGCTGAGGGCATAATTAAAGATAAATTTAATAAGAAAAAAATGCTTCAAGCAATTGAGGCAGTCAAGTTAAATCTAGAGCTTCTTTCTGATGTTCCTTCTTATGTTAAAATCTTTTTTAAAGAAGCTTCTCTTTCAAAGGAAGTTTTAGGTTTTTTGAAAAATCCAAATTCCATCAAAGTCTTGGAAGAATTAAAGGAAACGCTTCCTGCTAAAGAAATAAGTTTCACAGAAGCTAAAGACTTTTTGAGGAAATTTAAAGAGAAATTTAAGAATAAAGGGCTAACAACTAGGGATGTTTTTTTACCAATAAGAATAGCTTTGACTGGAGAAAGTTCTGGCGTCGAGCTTTTTTATCTCATTTCTATCCTTGGGCATGATGAATCTTTAAAACGGGTAGAAAGAGTTTTAAGTCAAGTGAGAGAAATTAAATGAGTCTAAAAATTTATAACACCTTGACTCGGAAAAAAGAAGATTTTATTACTCGGGAAAAGAATCAAGTTCAAATGTATGTTTGCGGTCCTACCGTTTACAATTTTATTCATATTGGAAATGCTCGCTGTTACATTGTTTTTGATATGATTAAAAGATATTTTCGCTACCTCGGTTATAAGGTGAAGTGTGTTCAGAACTTTACTGATGTTGATGACAAAATAATTAATCGCTCGAAAGAAGAAGGAATTTCTTGCGAGGAAGTTTCTGAAAAATACACTCGGGCTTTTTTGGAAGACATGGAAAACCTCGGAGTTGAACCAGCTGAAGTTTATCCTAAGGCAACTGAGCACATTAGGGAGATGCAAGAGATAATTGCTGGTTTAATTAATAAGGGTTTTGCTTATGTGGTGGATGGTGATGTCTATTTTGAAGTTGATAAATTTAAAGGTTATGGAAAGCTTTCTGGAAGAACTAAAGAAGAAATGAGAGCTGGTGAGAGGGTTGAGGTGAGCGAGAGAAAGAAAAATCCTCTTGACTTTGCTCTTTGGAAAAAAGCAAAAGAAGGAGAACCTTGGTGGGATAGCCCTTGGGGTAAAGGGAGGCCCGGCTGGCATATTGAGTGTTCAGCTATGTCATTAAAGTATCTAGGAATGGGCTTCGATATTCATGGTGGAGGAATGGACTTAATCTTTCCTCACCATGAAAATGAAATTGCTCAATCGGAGGCTTATTTAAGTGAAGAGCCCTTTGTTCGTTATTGGCTTCACAATGGACTTCTCACTTTTCGAGAAGAAAAGATGGCAAAATCTGTCGGAAATATTGTTCTTTTAAGAGATTTATTGAAACAGTGGCATCCTAATGCTCTTAAACTTTTTTATCTTTCTACTCACTATCGGAGTCCCATTGATTTTACTTTTGAGAAAATGGTTGAAGCAACTAAAGCTTGGGAAAGGCTAGAGATAACTTTGGATAATATCAATTTTATTTTGACGAGGGGAAGGTTTGAAGCACTGCCTGAGAAAGAGAGAACGAAAGGGCTTGAAAAGGCAATTAAAAGGACAGAAGATAAATTTAAGAAAGCAATGGATGATGACTTTAACACCCCCAGAGCTTTAAGTGCCATTTTCGAATTAGCTCGAGAGGTTAATACTTTTATTGATGAAAATCAAAGTAGGTTAGTGATTGAAGATAAAAAGGTGTTAAAAGAGGCGAGGGATAAAATTCTTAATCTCTCTGGTGTTTTAGGTCTAAAATTGATGCAGCCTCTTTCTATTCTTCCAGATTTGGTTAGAAAGTTAAGGGGTTATTATTTGGAACTTGTTGGAAGCGAATCAGAAGAGAGTTTAAACCTTGAAGAGGTTTTAGACTGTATTCTTTCCCTTCGCGAAGAGGCGAGAAAGGAAAAAGATTGGGAAAGAGCTGACCAGATAAGGAGAAGATTAAAAGAGTTTGGGGTTGAAATTGAAGATACACCTTTTGGACCCCGTTGGCGCTTTCCTTTAGCAAAATAAGCTTATGAGTGAGATTATTGCTGGCAAAAATGCTCTTTTAGAGATTCTTAAATCCGAAAGAAAAGTTAAAAGAATTTTTCTAGTTCAAGGGATAAGGGAGGACAAAACTATAGGGAAAATAAAAAAAATTGCTTTAGTTAAAAATATACCCTTAACTTATCTTTCAAAAGAAAAAATAGCATTAAAATCTCCAGTAAAAGTACATCAAGGAGTCCTGGCTTTGGTGGAACCTTTTTCTTACTTTCCCTTTGATTCATTTCTTAAATCAATGGAGGTAAAAAATTCGGCTTTAGTTCTGGTTTTAGATGGTGTAACTGACCCTCAAAACTTTGGCTCTCTTTTGAGGACTTGTGAGGTAGCTGGAGTGGATGGTGTCCTTTTAAGAAAAAAGCGGTCAGTGAAGGTGACGCCAACGGTTTATAAGGTTTCAACTGGGGCAGTTGAGCACGTTCCCATTATTCAAGTGAGCAATCTTTCTTATGCTTGTCAAAGACTAAAGGAGATTGGTTTTTGGATTGTGGGAGCTGAAACAAATGCTTCTAAAAATTATTGGGAGATTGATTTTACGAATAAGGTTGGGCTTATTTTAGGAAGTGAAGGAAAAGGAATTTCTCCTTTACTTAAAAAACATTGTGATGATCTAGCTCAAATTCCTCAAGTTGGTAAAGTTACTTCCTTAAATGTTTCGGTGGCTGGGGCAATCTTTATCTTTGAAGCGATGAGGCAAAAATGGGAAGGGTGAAGCATGTCCTAAACCCCACTTTAGCGAGTCAAAAGATTTGGAAAAAGAATGAAAACTCTTTTAATAGTCGATGGATATAATGTTATTTATGCTCATCCTCAATGGAAAAGATGTGATCTCGATTTAGCAAAGGAGAAGCTAATCAATGAGATGATTAATTTTTCGGCTAATTCAAACTTCGATATTGTTGTGGTATTTGATGCTTCTAAAACGGAAGAGCTTGAGAAAACAATCCAAATTACCCCTAGCGTTAAGGTGATTTTCACAGGTAAAGGTGTAACAGCTGATTCTTGCATCGAGAGAATGGTTCACCAAAAGGTTGAAGGGAGAATTATTTATGTTGCAACCTCTGACTACCATCAACAAAAAGTTATTTTTAATAAAGGAGCTTTAAGAAAAACTCCCCCAGAGCTTTTTCGAGAGATGAAGGAGGCAAAAAAGGAACTCAAGGTATTAACCTCAAGACCTAAAAAAGTTTTTCTCGAAGAAAGAGTTGATGAAAAAACACGGAGAAAGCTAGAGAGAATGAGACATAAGCACTGAAGAAATGAAGAGCTGACAAACAAGTAGCGGGGAGTGAATAAAAAGTAGCGAGGGAAAACCAAAAATCAAAACTCAAAATGATTGTATAAAAAGACTAATTCTCTTTCTCACACCTTCTGGGATAAGGAGGTAGCAAAAAGAAAGGAGGTTAGCCTGTTATATTTTGGCCTAGTCCAACATAAGAAACACTCATATTGGACCACGAAGAAAAAGTTCTGGAGATAGCAGGATATTTAGTGGAGATGTTTTAGGGTGAGTTGACTTTGAATCTTTTGGCGATTGGCCCAATAAAAGTTGCTTCACACTTAGGACTTAGTCTTGACTCTTACCTAAGAGTTTGATTTTCTTAAACATTTAAATTTTGCTAAAAGTTACTTACTGTTTGAAACCTGCTGAATATGATGAGCTTCACCCCACAACTAGTTCGACCTAAAGTGAAGAAACCTAACTTTTGAAAAGGATTTTGAACTTAACTTCAAGATTTATAAGATTTATAAACATAAGATTCCTAAATCTGCAAATTGTGCTATTCTATTGGTTATAGCTGCTTTTTGGAGGGATGTCCGAGCTTGGTTTAAGGAGCACGACTGGAAATCGTGTATCCCGCCAAAAGCGGGATCGAGGGTTCAAATCCCTCTCCCTCCGCCAATCGGTAAAAGAGTTCGCTGGCTCGCCCTCTGCGAGGGCTCGCCAGCCGATTTTGAAGCGGAAATTTAATTTTTTGTCTTTCAAAATAAAGTTCGAGCCGACATTTTTTCAGATTCTTTGGCGGTTTGCCTTTTCGCTTCCGCTTTCGGGCGAGGCGGGCGGAAAGGGGGTTCGGGGGGAATTCCGCCCGCCGAGCCCGTTAATAAA
>JACVJC010000002.1 GCA_015711795.1 Candidatus Geothermocultor quzhuomuensis | reverse complement strand
CGGTTTTGCTTTTCGAACTCGGTTTTCACAAGAATTTCCCATCTTATCTCTAATTTGGA
Source organism: Candidatus Geothermocultor quzhuomuensis (assembly GCA_015711795.1). Classification (GTDB taxonomy): domain Bacteria; phylum Actinomycetota; class Aquicultoria; order Geothermocultorales; family Geothermocultoraceae; genus Geothermocultor; species Geothermocultor quzhuomuensis. The sequence continues at coordinate 122,055 of JACVJC010000002.1, read as the reverse complement.
TAACAGGTTTAGCTGGAATGGTCGTAGAAATCATCCTCATCTACTCTTTCCAAGTTTTTTATGGATACATTTACGCAAAAGTTGGTTTAGTTATAGCTGGATTCATGCTTGGACTATCAATTGGCAGCTATTTATCGAAGAGGAAGGTTGAAATACTCAAAGATAGTAAAGGTCTTCTTTTGATAACTCAGTTAGCTTTAAGTATTTATCTTTTTGCCCTAATCATCTTCCTTCTCATATTAAGAAAAACAAGTTTTCCTCTCTTTTTGCCCGAACTTATCTTTAGTTCTCTCACCCTTTTAGCTGGGTTTTTTGTTGGATTTGAATTCCCACTCTCTTTAAGAATAATTCTTAAAAAAAGAGAAACACTGGGCAAAATTGCAGGTAAAATTTATGGAGTTGACTTATTTGGTGCTTGTATTGGAGCCTTTTTAGCCAGCGCTTTTCTCATCCCAATTTATGGTGTTTTAAAAACACTCTTTCTTACTAGTCTTCTCACAGTATCAAGTGCTTTTTTCCTCTACTCTTCCTTAAAAACTTGAGCACTAAAGCGCTGAAGCTCGGCGTCTTTTTCTTTCCAAGCGTCTCCAGGCAAACCAGCTTTTAAGCAAACTTGAGTTAAAAATTCTTCTTTGCTCCAGCCCCACTCAACTGGCACTTGAGGAAGAAGAAGCCCGGAGTAAAATCCTTTTCTAATGATTAAACCATCACGGCCAACAATTATCTCGTTGGGGTCCTTTACCCTTACTGGCTTCGAGAGAACAGAGATTTCAATTTTAATATCTTTAAGCTCATCATAACTAACTGGAGGAAAACGTGGGTCTTGAGTTGCCGAAGCTATGGCCATTTCAGGAATTATCTCTAGAAGTGGTTTATCAGCCACAATATGCCCGATACATCCCCTCAATTGTTCATTTTTCTCAAGGGTAACAAAAGCCCCATATTTTTCTTTGAGTTGTCGATATTTTGCTTCAAACTGGGGTTTGCCTTTTCCTTGAAGGTAAGACTTTAAGGTTTCTCGAGCTATTTTAAGTAATTCCTTTTGCTCCTTCTCCCCCAACCATTTTTCTGACTTGAGCTTAGTCTGTGTACCTTTATAAATAGCTATCGACGCGTAACCAACAACTCCGCTTTTGTCCCCGGTAATATCTCCTGAGTTTGCATATTTGAGAACTTTAATCTTATCAGCTCCCAATTTTTTAGCCGCTTCTAGTACAGCTAAAACGGGACCAGCTCCGCAAAGCTCACAACGACCTTCTTCAAGAGCTTGATAAAGAGCCTTGGCATCCATCTTTTCAATATTTTCTAGGGCAATCTTATCCATCTTCACTGCCTGATCATAAGGATAATAATGAGAAAAATCTGAAGAGGCAATGATTAAAATACTTTTTTCTTTAACTACCTCAACAAGGGCTTTAGCCAATTCTTCTACATTTGACCATGTTGGATTGCCCATTACTATTGGAACAATCTTAAAATCTTTAAGAGTTGCTTGAAGGAAAGGGACTTGAACTTCTACTGAGTGCTCTTGGGCATGAGCAGTTGAATCAAAAAATATTTTTTTACCTGCTTTATTAAGCTCAAGAGCAATATCTCCATTTAAAGGGACTAAGCCCAAGGGAGTGTTATAGTAATCTTCCTCGCCAATTGAAATGCCATCGATATAGGCCCGGTGAGAAGGACCTATAATGATAACGCAATCGAAATTTTTATCATATATCTGACGATATGCATAAGCAGCAACTCCTCCAGAATACTGATAACCAGCATGAGGAACAATTAAAGCTACAATTTCACCTGGAATTTTTTCAAGTGGAGCTGATTCTAATAAAGAGTTTATAGTTCGTTTTAAGCTTTCGGCATCACTAGGATAAAACCCAATCTTAGCGGCAAATGGTTCTCTAATCCTTGAAGGTCTCTTGAAAAAAGCTCCCATTTTTTCCTCCCCAATCTTAAAAATTTGTGGTTTAACTAACCATATACAAAAGAGCAAGCCTGCTGTTAAAGTGAGAGCAATTATTATGATGTCTCTCTTTCTCATATTTTCACCTAAAACCTACTTAAAAACATACCTGAATATTTAAGGTTAAGCAAGTGGAAAAGATTATTTTTGAGAAGGATAATGATAAAGGTTGTCTTTGACACAATGTTTTTGTTTCCACATTTGTTATTCCCAGTAGTAAATTTGAAGAAGCCTATCTTCTTGGGATACAAAAAAGATTATCTTATTTACCTCCCCAGCTATCCTAAGGAAAACCACAAATAACTTGAGGAAAATGTCATTACAATTTTAAAAAGAATAAGTTGAATTGGTATAATTCTTAAATCCTAAGTTAAACTTCACTTTTTGGCTTATAAGCCGGTTAACCGTATTTTGGAATGTGCCCCTGGAGGTAAGGTCAATTTAATTGTCAGTAGTCATAAACATATCCAAAAATTAAAAATTATAAAGGAATAGCTATCGTCACCGTCTCTGATTTGCTTCATTTGCTCCCTTAAACCGCCTTAATACTCTAATTTGTAATTATTCTTCATGATATGCTGATTGCAACCTACCACTTCCAAGCAAAAATGGAACTTGGTTATAAATGAGGTTATTCTTCTCTGTAGAAGCCAATCTTGCGCAGCCTTTGGTAACGTTCTTCCACTAAGTGCTCAAGGGGGATATTTACTAACTCTTTAATAGTTGAACTGAGAGTTTCTTTTAACTTCAAACTGACGAAATGAGGGTCACGATGGGCTCCTCCAAGTGGTTCAGGAATTATCCCATCAATTAAACCTAACTCAAATAAAGATTCAGCGGTCAGCTTTAAAGCTTCTGCCGCTTCTTCTGCCTTTGAAGCATTATTGTAAAGAATCGAGGCGCACCCTTCAGGTGTTATTACTGAATAATAAGCATTTTCCAGCATAAAGATGCGGTCTCCCACACCAATTGCTAGTGCCCCTCCACTTCCTCCTTCCCCAATATTAATTACAATAATTGGAGTCCTTAAGGCACTCATTTCAAATAAGTTCAAAGCAATTGCACCTGCCTGACCTCTCTCTTCAGCTCCAATTCCAGGGTATGCCCCTGGAGTGTCAATAAAAGAAATAAGAGGTAGATGAAATTTCTCGGCTAGTTTCATTAAACGAAGAGCTTTTCGATAACCTTCTGGATGAGCCATACCAAAATTTCTTAGTACATTTTCCTTAGGATTTTTCCCTTTTTGGTGACCGATAATCATCACCTTCTGGGAATCAAGAAAAGCAAAACCCCCAACTATTGCAGGGTCATCGCTATACAAACGATCACCATGAAGGTCAAGATAATCATGGAAAATATGCTCAACATAATCGAGTGTCCGAGGACGGTCAGGGTGTCTGGCTATTCTTACTTTCTGCCAAGGAGTTAAGTTAGCATAAGTTTTTTCCCGTAACTTTTCTATTTGAGACTCTAAGTAAGCAATCTCTTCTGCAATTTCTGGATTTTGCACTGAAGGGGACTTTTTCAAATCATCTAACTTTTCTTCTAGCTCAACTAAGGCTCGCTCAAAATCATAAGCAAAACGGCGCATATTATTTCTCCGTAAGAAAAGTTAAGAGTTGGATAATGGTTTTTTTTAATTCTTTTCGATGAACTACTTTATCCACCATTCCATGTTCACGCATAAATTCGGCTGTTTGAAAACCTTTAGGTAATTTTTGCTTGATTGTTTGTTCAATAACCCTGGGTCCAGCAAAACCAATAAATGCTCCAGGTTCTGCAAGGATTATATCGCCAAGACTAGCAAAACTAGCTGTTACTCCTCCTGATGTCGGATTGGCTAAAATTGAAATAAAAGGTTTATTCCCTTGGGAAAAACGTTTAATAGCTGCTGATGTCTTCGCCATCTGCATCAAAGAAATTACTCCCTCCTGCATCCGTGCTCCACCAGAAGCTGAAACAATCACTAAAGGAAGGTTGTTTTCGATAGCTCTCTCAACAAGTCTAGTGATTTTTTCACCAACAACTGACCCCATGCTCCCTCCAATAAAATCAAAATCAAGCACACCAAAAGCAACAGGTTTTCCGCCTATCTTTCCTATTCCTGTTATAACTGCTTCTTTAAGCTTAGTCTTTTCCTCTGCTTGCTTTAAACTCACAAGATAAGTTTTTGCTCCCTTAAATCCCAAGAAATCAACTGAACGTAAACCTGCATCTGTTTCCTCAAAAGTGCCTTCATCTATTAAGAAAGAAATTCTATCAAGGGCCCCCAATCGGAAATGATGGTCACACTTAGGACAAACTTTAAAGTTTTTTTCAAAATCCTTACGGTAAATAAGCTCCTGACAAGCACTACACCTAAACCATATTTCTTCCGATTCACTCTTAGTATTATTTTTATCCTTTTCTAATTGAACTTCTTTTTCCAAAACCCTTTTCTCCATTTTTATCTAAGATTTTTACTCTCTTACCAATGAAGAAGTTATCTCTTTAATCCATAAAGTTAAAATCTTAATTTGCTCTTTCCTGCTCTTCTCTGAATCAATTAGGTTTATTATAGCACTTCCAATAATTACACCATCAGCAATTTGAGCAACTTCTCGGACTTGAAAAGGATTAGATATACCAAAACCAACGGCCACTGGCTTCTCAGTAACACTTTTAACTTGAAGAATAAATTTTCTGAGTCCAAGAGGAAGTTTTTCTCTTTCCCCAGTGATACCAGTTAAAGAAACACAATAAACAAAACCTTTCGAAAAAGAAGTAATCTTTTTTATCCTTAGAAGAGTGCTAGTTGGAGCAACTAAAAAGATAGGGTCAATCTTGTTAGCTGCTTTTTTTACCCAAGAATTAGCTTCCTCAATTGGTAAATCGGGAACAATAACCCCATCAAAGCCTGCCTTAGAAGCTTCACTAAAAAACTTGGTTATTCCCATCTTGTAAAGTGGATTGTAATAACTCATTAAAACAAAAGGTAAATCTATCTCTTCCCGAAGCTGTTTGACCATCTCAAAGACTAGCGGTAAGTTAACTCCTTGAGCTAGAGCAATCTGAGATGACCTCTGAATAGTTGGGCCATCCGCTAGTGGGTCAGAGAAAGGCAATCCAATTTCAATGATATCAGCTCCATTTGATGCGAGTACCCTTATTAAATCAAGGAAGGATTGAAGATTGGGATAACCAGCGGTTAGAAAGGGAATAAAGGCAGCTCGATTTGCTCTTTTTAATTGGCGAAACTTCTCTCTAATTCGGCTCAACTTTCTTTTCAGTTTCCTTTTGAATAATTTGAATGTCTTTATCACCACGGCCTGAAAGATTAACCACCACAATTTGGTCCTTTTTCAAATAAGGAGATAAATGCTTAAGATAAGCTAAAGCATGAGCACATTCAAGAGCTGGTAAGATTCCCTCAGTTTGAGAAAGAAGGTGAAAAGCTTCAAGAGCTTCTTTGTCAGTCACTGCAACATAGGTAGCCAGTTTTTTTTCCATTAAATATGCATGTTCAGGACCTACACCAGGATAATCAAGACCAGCTGAAATTGAGTAAGTAGTTTTGATTTGACCAAATTTGTCTTGCAAAATGTAGCTCAATGCTCCATGAAGAACCCCTTTTTTACCTTTGAGTAATGAAGCACTGTGCAAGTTAGTATTAAGGCCTAATCCTGCTGCTTCAACCCCAATAAGCTTGGTTGAAGTGCCAATAAACGGATGAAAAATACCAATTGAATTACTTCCCCCGCCCACACAAGCTAAAATATAATCAGGTAGCTTTTTTTCTTTTTTTAAAATTTGCCTTTTGGTTTCCAAGCCAATTATCCTTTGGAAATCCCGAACAATTAGGGGATAAGGATGAGGTCCAACCACTGAACCTAAAAGATAAAATGTCGTTTTGACATTAGTCACCCAGTCCCTCATAGCTTCATTAATAGCATCTTTTAAGGTCTTACTCCCTGAAGAAACAGGAATAACATCAGCTCCTAAAAGTTGCATCTTAAAAACATTTAGGGATTGTCTTTCCATATCTTCTTCGCCCATATAAATTTGGCACTTAAGCCCAAAGATAGCACAAGCAGTGGCTACTGCTACTCCATGTTGACCAGCTCCTGTTTCTGCAATTACTCTTTTCTTGCCCATCTTTAAAGCTAAAAGGGCTTGACCAATAGTATTGTTAATTTTATGAGCACCTGTATGAAGAAGATCCTCTCTCTTTAAATAAATTTTGCCTTTTTTAAAGTGTTTGGAAAGCTTCTTTGCAAAATATAAAGGAGTGGGTCGACCGGCATATTCTTTTAAATAATAATTAAGCTCTCTTTGAAAATCTTGGTTTTTCTTAAAATAAAAATAAGCTTTTTCTAATTCTTCCAAAGCACTCATTAAGGTTTCTGGGGCAAATTTGCCACCAAATTCACCAAAATAACCTTTTTTGTTTGGTAACATCATTTCTCGTTTCTCCTAACTTGTGACTCGCTAATTTCTTAGGGTCAAGTTTAGTTTTAAGTTCTTGGTTTCAGGTCTTCCTCGCTACTTGTCTGCAGGCAAGCCTTAATAAATGCCCTCAATTTATCGGGGTCTTTTTTGCCAGGAAAAGTCTCAACCCCACTACTCACATCAACCCCATAAGGCTTAACTTTTTCAATTGCTTCAGTGATATTTTGCGGATTTAAGCCACCAGAAAGGATTACTGGCTTACCTAATCTCTTGACTTCAACTGCAATATCCCAATTAAAAGTTTTTCCTGTTCCTCCATAAACTTCTTTATCATAGGTATCTAATAAATAAGCATCAACTTGAAACTCCTTCACCTTTTCTAAGATACTTTTTAAGCTGTCATATTCTTTTATTCTAAAAGCTTTAATAATTTTTCCTTTAAAATTCGGAGCAAAATTTAAACAATAAATCGGGTCCTCCTCACCATGAAACTGAAGAGAGTTTAAAAAACAAAAAGAAGCTATTTCTTTTACTTTAGTTTCATCCTCATTAACAAAGACACCAACTTTATCAATGGATGGAGGAAGCTTCCTTATAATCTCTTGAGCTATTTCGGGCTCAACCTTTCTAGAACTAGGGGCAAACACAAAGCCAATTGCATTTGCCCCCAGTTCAGCTACTAAAAAAGCGTCCTCCAAGTTTGTAATCCCACAAACTTTAATGTAAACCATTTGCTTGTTGCTATTTAATTATTGCTCCTCTAAACTCCTATAAATGTAGTTTAACCCATATTTAGCCTATAAACTGAAGTCTAAAGTTACACTAGACAGCCAACTCTTTCTTTTTTTCCAGTCTTTAGTCTTATATGATGGGTAAGTGGGTTAAAGCTTCTTCGATTTTGGTCGCTGGATACTCATAATCTTCCAGTTTCTTGGAAAGATAGTTATCGTAAGCGGATAAATCGAAGTAGCCATGGCCAGTAAGATTGAGCAAAATTGTTTTCTTCTCCCCACTTTCCTTACACCTTTTGGCTTCCTCAATTGCTCCCTTGAGACCATGAGCTGATTCAGGTGCTGGAACTATCCCCTCAACTTGAGCAAATAAAAGTGCAGCTTCAAAGACAGGGTTTTGATAGTAAGCTTCTGCTTCAACAATCCCCTGGTTATAAAGGGAACAAATGATTGGAGCATCCCCGTGATAGCGCAAGCCACCCGCATGAATTGGAGCTGGAACAAATGTGTGCCCCAAGGTATACATCTTAATAATAGGTGCCATTTGAGCAGTGTCTCCAAAGTCATAAGCGTAAACACCTTTAGTTAAGGTAGGGCAAGCAGTTGGCTCGACCGCTACTAAGCGAATATTTTTTCCTTCAAGTTTATCCTTAACAAAAGGTAAGCTTATCCCCCCAAAGCTGCTACCACCGCCAATGCACCCAAAAATGACATCGGGGTAATCTCCAACCTTTTCAAGTTGCTTTTTTGCCTCAAGCCCAATGATAGTCTGGTGTAAAAGGACATGATTTAAAACACTCCCTAAGGAATATTTAGTATCCTCATGAGTAGCGGCATCCTCAACAGCCTCACTGATAGCTATCCCTAGACTTCCAGGACATTCTGGGTCACCTTCCAAAATCTTCCGACCTGAATTTGTTAAATCGCTGGGACTCGGGATAACCCTAGCGCCCCAAGTTTCCATTAGAACGCGCCGATAAGGTTTCTGATGATAACTCGCTTTCACCATATAAACAGTGCACTCAAGACCCAATAGTTTACAAGCAAAAGCAAGAGCACTACCCCACTGCCCAGCCCCTGTTTCAGTTGCTAATCGCTTAACTCCCTCTTTTTTGTTGTAGTAAGCTTGGGCAATCGCTGTATTGGGCTTATGACTACCAGGAGGACTCCAACCCTCATACTTGTAATAAATCTTAGCTGGTGTATCAAGAGCTTTCTCTAGTCTCCTTGCCCTAAAAAGTGGAGTTGGTCGGTAAAGCTTATAAATTTCTCTTACCTCTTCAGGAATTTCAATCCATCTCTCCATGCTGACTTCCTGCTTAATTAACTCCATTGGGAAAATAGGAGCTAAATCCTGAGGCCCAACTGGTTGTTTAGTTGCAGGATGAAGAGGTGGATCCAAAGGCTTAGGTAAATCAGGCAAAATATTATACCAAGCTTCTGGCATTTCCTTCTCACTCAAAATAATTTTCGTTTCATCCATTTACCCTTCCCCCTTTGCTTTATTTATTCCTTTTCAGTTTCCCCTCACTAACTCAGTAATTTTAGCCTTAACATCAGAACATTCTATTAATGCTTCGCCAACTAAAATTGCATTAACACCTAATTTTCGCAAGTAGCTTACATCTTCAGAAGTTTTAATCCCACTCTCAGCAACCACCACCTTTCCTGAAGGAATCTTTTTAATTAAATCCTCCGAAATCCTTAAATTTATAGTAAAGCTATTTAGGTCACGGTGATTAATACCGATGATACTAGCATTAACGGTTAGAGCTTTCCTTAAATCTTCTTCATCATGGACTTCAATTAAAGCATCTAAGCCTAGTTCTCTTGAAAGTTCCATAAGAAAACTTAACTCTTCTAAGGTTAAAATCTTGGCAATTAAAAGAATAGCATCAGCTCCCGAAATTTTTGTTTCATAAACTTGATAAGGGTCAAAGATAAAATCCTTTCTTAAAATCGGCAAAGATATTTTTTCTCTAACCATCTTAAGATAAGCTAAAGAACCTTGAAAATAGTGGGGTTCAGTGACAATAGAAATTGCTTGAGCTCCTCCTTCCTGATAAGCTAAGGCAATTTCCAAGGGATTAAATCTTTCTTTTATCACCCCTCTGGAAGGTGAGGCTTTTTTTATCTCAGCAATTAAGCTTATCTTCTCCTTACTAATTGCCTCCTTGAAATTTCGAGAAGTTTGAAGGAAAGCTTTTTCCCTTTCTTCTTCCAAAAGGGGCTTTTCCTTTTTTACTTTTTCAAGTTGACTTTTGCAAGTAGCTAAAATTTCTTTTAACATTATTTGCCCACTTTATTGGTAAACTCAATTAAATCTTTAAGTTTTTGATAAGCTTGGCCACTATCAATTGAATTAGCTGCTATTTCTATCCCTTCATTCCAAGTTCTCGCCTTCTCAGCTGCGAGAAAAGCAGCTGCTGAATTTAAAAGAACAATATCTCTTTGAGCCCCCTCTTTACCTTTAAGAACTAATGTTAAAATCTCTGCATTTTCATCAATATTTTGGGTAGTAATCTCACTTAAATTTGCTTTCTTAAGATTAAGTTCCTCTGGAGATATTTTAAAAGACTTCACCTTTCCATCAATTAACTCACAAACATCACTTTCACCGGTGATTGATAATTCGTCAAGACCATCAGCTCCGTGAACAACTAATGCATGTTTAACCCCTAAATTTCCCAATACTTGAGCTAAAATTGGCAATAAATTAAGGTCATAACAACCTAAAATTTGATGTGAAGCTTCAGCTGGATTAGTTAAAGGTCCTAGAATATTAAAGACGGTTCGAATACCAATTTCCCTTCTTGGCCCAATAGCATATTTCATTGCTAAATGAAAAGTGGGTGCAAAGAGAAAACCAACCCCAATCTCATCAATACAACGAGCTACTTCTTTTGGAGGAATATCAATCTTAACTCCCAGTCTCTCTAAAACATCAGCACTTCCACAATGGCTTGAAACTGAGCGATTACCATGCTTAGCCACGGCCAGGCCTGCTCCAGCTACAACAAAAGCCGTAGCAGTAGAAATATTAAAGGTACAAGCAGCATCACCACCAGTACCACAGGTATCAATTAACTTCCTCTCCCTTGGATAAATCTTCTGGGCAAATTGGCGCATTGTTTTAGCGAAACCAGTGATTTCTTCAACCGTTTCTCCCCGCATTCTTAAAGCTGTTATTAAAGAGGCAATTTGAGCATCTGTTGCTTGACCACTCATAATTTCTTCCATTACTAAAGAAGCCTCAGGTAAACTTAATTTTTCACCGTGAACAACTTTTGAAATTGCTTCTCGAATCAATCTCTATCACCTCCACGCTTTTTTCTAGTTTTAAAATTAACCACTTTCTTTCTTTCCTTTTCCATTTCTCTTTTTAGGGTTTCATATGCTTCTAAAGGAGAAAGATTTTTAAAAACTGGTAATTTTTGATAATCATTGATTAACTCATTAAGAGCTTCTCTTAACTCTAAAAGGACAAAAAAACTCATTAGAGCAATTTGGATTTCACTCTCGAACTTATACCCTTGCTCTTCAAGCCAGGTGCAAAAATCATCAACCAAACTTAAAATTTCGACTTGGAAATTATAACCACTATCAGTTAAGCCTTCTCGGTAAAGCAATCAATTCACCCCCTCACCTTAACTTTTGATTTCAATTTAATCTTTAAGAAATTACTTAATATCTTTTTCCCTTCTAGAGTGAGAACCGACTCAGGATGAAATTGAACTCCTTCTGTTAAAAATTCCTTGTGTCTTAACCCCATAATTAAACCATCCTCTGATTGAGCTGAAACCTCTAAGCAGTCAGGCAAACTTTTTTTCTCAACAATTAAAGAATGATAACGAGTAGCAATAAACGGATTAGAAACCCCTTGAAAAATAGTCTTGCCATCATGAAAGATAGATGAAGTCTTACCGTGAACAGGGGAGGGGGCTCGAACAACCTTTCCTCCAAAAACTTGACCAATAGCTTGATGACCTAAGCAAACACCAAGAATTGGAATCCTTGGAGCAAATTTCTTAATAATCTCCATAGAAATTCCTGCTTCATTAGGGGTACAAGGTCCTGGTGAAATAACAATATGGGTTGGATTTAAATCTTCAATTTCATTCAAGGTTATTTTGTTATTTCGGTAAACTTTTAAATTTGCTCCCAACTCACCAAGATATTGAACTAAATTATAGGTAAAAGAATCGTAATTATCGATAACTAAAATCATACCAATTCCTCCGCCATATAAATAGCTGAGAGAAGAGCTTGAGCCTTGTTAACTGTCTCTTGATACTCCCTCTCCGGAACTGAATCTGCCACAATTCCTGCTCCTGCTTGAATATAAGCTTTGTTTCCTGTTACCACTACTGTCCTAATGGTGATACAAGTATCCAAGTTTCCAGAATAACTCAGATAGCCAACTGCTCCTGCATAGGGGCCTCTTAAAGTGGGTTCAAGTTCATCAATTATCTCCATTGCCCTTATTTTAGGTGCACCAGTTACTGTTCCAGCTGGAAAAGCTGACCTCAAAGCATCACAAGAAGTTTTTCCTTTTTTAATAACCCCACTTACTTGGCTAACAATATGAAGGACATGAGAATATTTTTCAATGAACATTAAATCATCAACTTTAACTGTGCCATATTCGCAAACCTTTCCTAAGTCATTTCGCCCTAAATCAACCAGCATAACATGCTCGGCTCTTTCCTTTTGGTCGGAAAGAAGTTCTTTCTCAAGCTTTTTATCCTCCTCAAGATTTTTCCCCCTCGGACGAGTCCCAGCAATTGGTCGAGTAATAACCTTTCTCCCTTCTACCTTTACTAAAGGTTCAGGTGATGAACCAATTAAATTAAGCTCCTTAAACTTTAAAAAATACATATAAGGAGAGGGGTTAATTGTTCTTAAAATTCGGTAAATGTCAAAGGGTTGAGATTTGATTGAAGTTAAAAACCTTTGAGAAAGGACAACTTGAAGAACATCACCGGCTAAAATGTAATCTTTAGCTTCCTTAACCTTAGCTATGAAATCTTGATGATTGATATTAGTTTCTGAGTTTCCATTAAATTTCATTCTTAAATCAGGGAAAAGTGAATGAGAAAAAGGTTGACGAAGCTTCTCAATTAATAAGTCAATCTTGCCAATTGCTTTATCATATGAATCATCTTTGTTTCCATCAACCCTAGCATTAGCAACAGCATAAATTTTATGCTTTAAATGATCAAAAATGAGAATGGTATCGGTAAACATAAAAATCATATCGGGAAGTCCTAAGTCATCATTTGCTTCTCTGGGAATATCCTCAAAATATCTCACGGCATCGTAACTTAAATAGCCAACTGCTCCACCCTGAAAAGGTGGTAAATCAGGCAAAATAGCTGGTCGATAAAGAGAGATAATTTCTTCAACTACCCTTAAGGGGTCATTTATTTTCCTTATTTCATCTAATCCCTCATTACTAAGCCTTACACCTTTATCTTTTACAGTTACCACAAGATAAGGATTGCTCCCCAAGAAAGAATACCGTCCAAGCTTTTCTCCCCCTTCGACACTTTCAAGAAGAAAAGCATTTTCCCCCTCAACCAGCTTCAAGAAAGCAGAAACGGGTGTGTCAATATCGGAGATTATTTCCTTATAAACGGGAATTAAATTATATTTTTGAGCTAACTTCTTAAATTCACTCTTGCATGGTTGATACATTTTACCCCCTAAAAACAAAAAACCTCTCATCTATAGGGACGAGAGGTAATTTTCTCCCGCGGTGCCACCCTTTTTGGATTAACCCCGCTCACTAGGATACTCCCCTGCTTATCAGGTTTTATATCCTTCTCTTATAACGGAAGAGATACCGACAAAGCCTACTCGATTTTAGCTTTCGGTTTGTGTCTCTGGGGCCCATTCAACTAAAATATTTACCGTAGGGCTTTCACCATCCCCTACTCGCTGGAGGTATATTTTAGTTTACTCTTCCCCTTCGCTGACTTTCCCAAAATATTAAATTAAAAAAAAATTAACACAAATGATAGATAAAGTCAACCTCTTAAATTAAGCTTTTTAACAATAGCTCGATAGCGACTAATGTCAGAATCTTTAAGGTAATCAAGGAGTCTCTTTCTTTTGCCAACCATCTTTAAAAGCCCTCGGCGCGAAAGATAGTCTTTTTTATGAATTTTTAAGTGCTCAGTTAGGTTATTAATTCTTTTGGACAAAAGAGCTATTTGAACCTCTGGAGAGCCAGTGTCACTCTCGTGCTGCTGATATTCCTTGATAATTTTAGCCTTTTCCTCTTTTTCTAGCATGTTACACCCTTTTTATTATTCCTTAACCAAGAAAATCGTCGGGCGCTCGATAATCTGAGTTAAGGTAGATTTTATTTATAACATAATTCTTGAGGAGAGTAAATACTCAAGTAAAAGTAAACCAAGAACAAAAAGATAATCCCAAAAAGTAAAGAAGGAATAACAAAAGCTTTAAGAAAGCACCCTAAATAATTTTCAGCGACAAATGCCTATCATCCTTAGCTTCAAAAAAGAAAAATGGTGGGCGCTATAGGACTTGAACCTATGACCTCTTGCGCGTCAAGCAAGCGCTCTCCCTCTGAGCTAAGCGCCCAAAATTTATTAAACATTAGCCCTCGAAACCTATTGAGTGAATTATACAAACTATCAAAGATTTTAGCAATTTGAGAAATAAAAAAAGAAGAAAACTATCCTTCTTCGTTTTATAGGATTCTTTAGTCTTTAAAACCCTCAGGATTTTATGGGATTGCCTGGAGGCGGCGAGCGGAATTGAACCGCTGTACGGGATTTTGCAGACCCCTGCCTCAGCCACTCGGCCACGCCGCCGTCATTAAAAGCTAGGTAAAAAGCTTGATAATGCAAAAATACTCATCTTATTTTAGCATATATATAAATATAAATGCCGATTACTTTTTTATTTCAATACAAAGATTTTCAGGATTTTTACCCAACATCCAATTTGTGTTTCACCGCTTGACTACATTGAGCAGGCTTACCTGCAAGAAAATTGGAATAAAGCTTATCAACTTAAAACTAAAATCCCTTGATTGGTAGATATTAAATGGGGCAAAACAAAAAATCACAATAAACTTTTATTTCTGGAGCGGATGATGGGACTTGAACCCACGACCCTCACCTTGGCAAGGTGATGCTCTACCAACTGAGCCACATCCGCTCAATTAAATTCAAATCTCAACCTTAAAATTTTACCAACTGAAATTTTTTTTTCAAGATTTTGAACTATGTCTATCCCAAAGGTTTGCGATGAGAAGAGGAAATTGCTTTTATAACATCAATTAATTCTCCAACATCAATCTCTACTAGGGGAACTAAAAGGCTCACTACTTGCTTATGAGTTAAAACTTTCCCTTCCTTAAATGCTGAAATGGCCGCTAAATTTTCATATGAAATAACCCTTATTTGATGATATCGATTCTCCTCCCTTATAGCTGCTTTAAAAATGTCACAGGCTAGTTTGTCAGTAACAACAAAAAGACCAGCACTTACATCTCCAAAGTCTTCTATCTTTTCTCCTAACTCGATAACATATTCTTTGGCTCTCTCGAATGTTACTTTACCAAAAACAGGGTGAATTAATAAAAATATACCCGTTGAGGAACGCCAAATACCTTTAAGGTCAATTTCAAAATCAAGAGACCGTCCTAGAAAATCAACAGCTTGATGATAACTTTCTAAAGAAGAAATTTCCGATAATGAGCTAATGCCCTCTTTCTCTACCGCTGCTTCGGCTTTTCTTATTTTATCCCCTAATTCTCTTATATCAGTAGTAAGTACATCTTTAGCTTCCATCGTTAAAAGCTTAGCTAAACGAGGATTAGAAACTTTCAATTCTAAACCGAAAACTTCAAGCACCTTGTATTTTTCTTGACCCTCTTTCTCTTTTCCCTCCCCTTCTTTCTTTTTTTCTCGTTCTTCTTCGTCCATTATCTTCCTCTCTTTCCTATTGCTTTTACTGTAATAAATGTTTTCTTAATGCAATTGCTACTGCTTGAGCTCTATCTACTGCTTCTAACTTCTCAAAAATATTTCTAATATGAGTTTTTATTGTTTCGATGCTTAAAGAAAGCTCACTAGCTATTTCTTTATTTGTTTTCCCTTGGGACATAAGGTTAAGAATTTCTCTTTCCCGTTCGGTTAAGCCTTTTTTCTTAATTGAAGTTAAAGTAAGATAACCCTCAAAAATGCTCCTTGCAACTTTAGGATGAATGTGAGCTTTCCCCTCACTTACTTCTTGAATTGCCCGAATTAATTCACCACGAGAAACATCCTTTAAAATATAACCTTCAGCGCCAGACCTCACTGCTTCTTTAACTAACTCTTCCTCCCCAAAAACTGTCAAAATAATTACCCTAGTCATAGGGTTATTTTCTTTTACCCTTCTTGTTGCTTCTAAACCATCCATTTCTGGCATCTGAACATCCATTAAAATTAGGTCCGGTTTTAATTCATTAGCTTTTTCAACCGCTTCTTTTCCATTAGTTGCTTCGCCGACAATCACTATATTAGGAATATCTTTTAAAAGTAACCCTATTCCTTCCCTGATTAATTTGTGGTCATCAGCGAGAAGAATTTTTAATTTAGACAAAAACATCCCTCCACTCGCCTAAAAAAGATAAAAAAGTTTGGGGACTCTTTTAGCTTAATCAGCTGAGTCGATAAAAACTTTAAATTTCTTGACTCGATAATAATCAGTATAGCTATTGAGTTTAAATGGAATTTCTTCCCCTGGCTGAATTGGTCCAACCATTTCATATGGTTCCTCCAAAATGTTACCGCCTTCTTCAATCAACTGAGCCTTTATTAAAACAGTATTTATGCTTTCCTTCCCCTCATTCCTAATTTTTCCCTCTACAATCGCTTTACTAGAGGGGCTAGCCACTAAATTTTTTTCAGTAACTTTAAAAAATTTTACTTTCTCCTTTCCAAGGCATCCGACATTAAAAAGTAAAAATATAAAAAATATAAATAATAAAATTAAAGTCCATTTTTTCATTTCCCTTAGCCTCCATATTTTTTCTAATATCTTAACACACTCTTATAAATTTCTCCATTTTAAGGGAGCAATAAAGTAAGCTGCAAAATTACTTTGAGCCTTTATATTCCTTAATAAGACGGCTTGCATCCTTGCTTTTAGGGTCAATTTTTAATGCTTCTAGCCAAGCCTGTCGAGCACTTTCCATATCTCCTGATTCAGCGTGAACCAGCCCTTTCCTAATATAAAATTCAGCTATATTCCAGCCCGGAGGCTTATATGTAACTAAATTATCATAGATTAAAAGAGCCTCTTTCCACTTCTTAAGTGCCACATATACATCAGCTAAGAGTAAATGAGCAGCTGTATAATTTGGTTTTAATTTAATTGCTTTTTTAGCGTATTTCATTGCCTTATATTCATCATCCTTAATCCGGTAAATAAAGGCTAAATTAAAGTAAGTATCAGCGTTAGCACTTCCAAGCGAAACAACCACCTCATATTCTCTTCGAGCATCTTCTAACTGATTTCTGGCTAAATGGCTCTGGGCTAAAAGAAAATGAGCAAAAGGGTCATTAGGGCGAAGTAAAATTGCTTTTTTTATTTCAATAATGGCTTTTTCGTATTGGCCAATTGTAATGAGGCCTTGGCCTCGTTCAAGTTGAATTTTTCTTACTCTTTCTTGATATTTTTCAAAACAAATGTAATAAAACAAAATTAAGCTAATTAAAATTAAAATAAAGATAAGCCTTCTTTGCCTTTTTACCTTCTTAATTAAATTTAAATCTACATCATGACTTACTTCTACTTCTTTCCTAACCTCTGCCATCCCTTACCAACTTTTCTGCCCCTTCACAAACCATCTTTAAAATATAGTTAAAAAAGTATCAAAAAATTACACAATTAGCAAGTAAAAACAAAATTATTAACAGTTAAAAAAAAAATCTCTATTTTAACCCATATTTATTTTTGGTGTCGGAGGCGGGATTTGAACCCGCACACTGTTGCCAGCACTGCCCCCTCAAGACAGCGCGTCTGCCAATTCCGCCACTCCGACACACTAACTTGCAAAAAATTACAAACTCACGAGTTCAACAGCTAATAAGTAATTAAATTTTATCAAATTTCTCTTAAGAATACTACTAACTAAGCCCAACTTAAATTTTGCGGTTTGAGTTGTTGCTTTTCAACCCCGCTGTTTAAAATGTCAGATAACGAGAAACCTCTGGAAAGTAGCAAGCAACCCAATGATTTGGTGAAAACTCTTGAAATTTAGGTTCAACATCAATACAAATATCTTCTTTTTTCCAACAGCGACTAGCAAAGCGACAGCCAGAAGAACCTTCCTCCCCCTTAGGTACCTCGCCCCTTAAAATTATTCTTTGTCTTCTTTCCTGACGAGGGCTAAGCTGAGGAATGGCTGAAATTAAAGCCCTTGTATAAGGATGATAAGGAAAATTATAGATCTCTGAGGTCTTAGCTAACTCAACTATCTTCCCTAAATACATAACAGCAACACGGTCGCTTACATTTTTAACCACACTTAAATCATGGGAAATAAAAAGGTAAGTTAATTTAAATCTTTCTTGAATCTCAATAAGCAAATTTAAGATTTGAGCTTGAATTGAAAGATCCAAAGCAGAAACTGGTTCATCACAGACAATTAAGCGGGGGTAAAGAGCCAAAGCTCGAGCAATTCCAATCCTTTGCTGTTGTCCTCCACTAAATTCATGAGGATATCTCATTACATCATCACGATTTAATCCAACAATTTCTAAAAGCTCGTAAACTCTCTTCCTTCTCTCTTTTTTAGTTCCTACATTATGGATGATAAATGGCTCAGAGATAATTTCAGCTACTGTCATTCGGGGATTTAAAGAAGCAAAAGGGTCTTGAAAAATAAGTTGCATTTTTCTTCTCAAAAGATTAAGTTTCCTTCTAGAAATTAAGTTAATGTTCTGACCTTCAAAATATATGTCCCCCTTGTCAGGTTGAATTAGGCCTAAAATAAGACGAGCAATGGTTGATTTTCCGCAACCGGTTTCACCAACTAAGCCAAATGTTTCTCCTCTCTCAATTGAAAAAGAAACCCTATCAACTGCTTTAATCTCACTAATCTTCTTTTGAAAAATTAACCCTCTAGAAAATAAGTATTTTTTAGTCACATTTTCGACTTGAAGAATCTCTTTCACCCTTTAACTCCTTTAAGATTAAGTTCCAATGTGGGGCCCTCCTTGCCACATCCCCATGGTATTTTTATCACCACTCCACTAATAGAGAAAAAAGTACTGATGTGACACCCTCCGAAACACACTTAACTTCGCCCCCTAAAGCCCCAGGAAAGCCATCTTCACATTCATTCACCTCAACTACGAGAAGAAGGTCTGCTACGAAGGAGGGGGAAATGGCATGCAACTAAATGCTCTGGGAAAATTTCCACCAGCTTCGGAGCTAACTTTAGGCACTTTTTTCTCGCCCATTCGCATCTTGGATTAAAAGAGCAACCTTCAGGAAGATTAATTAAATTAGGTGGTAAACCTTTGATTGGCTTAAATTTAACTTTGGATCCTTGGTCAAGATGAGGGAAAGCCTTCAATAAAGAAAAGGTATAAGGATGGGCTGAATGATAAAATATTTGCTCAATTCGTCCATATTCAACTGTTCGCCCTGCATACATCACCATCACGTAGTTAGAAGAAACTCCTGCCACTAATCCTAAATTATGAGTAATAAGAATAAGAGAAGAATGTGTCTCCTTTTGAATTTCTTTAATCAAATCAAGTATTTGAGCTTGAATGGTTACATCTAAAGCTGTTGTTGGTTCGTCAGCTAAAAGCAAATCAGGTTGGCAAGAAAGAGCCATAGCAATCATTACTCGTTGCCTCATCCCTCCACTTAATTGATGAGGATAGTTAAAAGCTCTCTCCCTGGCTCGGGGTATTCCGACCTTCTCAAGCAAATTAACTCCTTTTTCAAAAGCTTCTTTTTTTGAAACATTTTGATGAAGGAGGATAACTTCGCTTACTTGATTAACAATGTTAAAAGAAGGATTGAGAAAAGTCATCGGATCTTGGAAAATCATAGCAATTCGGTTCCCCCTGATTTTTCTCATTTCTTCTTCCTTTAAGGTAATTAAATCCGTCCCCTTAAAAAGAACTTTCCCTTGAACAATTTGGCCTGGTGGAGAGACTAAACGAAGAATTGATAGAGCAGTAACAGTTTTCCCGCAACCTGATTCACCAACTATTCCTAAAACTTCTCCTTTCTTTAGAGAAAAACTGACGCCATCAACTGCCTTTAAGATTCCTTCATTTAAGAAAAAATAAGTTTTTAAGTTATCAACCTCAATTAAAGGTTGCATCGTCCTTTCACTCCTTTAAAAAAGGGTCAAGAGCATCTCTCAAGCCATCACCAACATAGTTGAAGGATAAAACAGTTAAAGCAATAAAAAGACCAGGGAAAATAGCAAGATAAGGAGCTCGCCAAAGGAAATCGTGTGCATTTGTTAACATATTTCCCCAGCTGGGAGTAGGTGGTTGAACTCCAAAACCTAAAAAACTAAGAGCTGACTCGATTAAAATAGCATCAGCAATCCCTAAAGTAGCTGCAACAATTACTGGTGCTAAAGAGTTGGGTAAAAGGTGACGAAAAATTATTCTCCAGCTTGAAGCTCCAAGCGCTATGGCTGCCTCAATAAACTCTTTTTTCTTTAAACCAAGAAATTCAGCTCTAACTAAACGAGCAACGGTCATCCAAGAAAAAGCAGCAATAAAAAGGGAAATAGTAAGAAAATTTGCCCCAATCAAGACAGCTAAAATTAAAAGTAGAGGAAGCTCAGGGAGAGTTAGCATAATATCAACAAACCTCATTAAAAAATTGTCAATAAATCCACCATAATAACCAGCGATGGAGCCAACCAATATTCCAAAAAGTAAAGCAATTAAAACAGCTGTAAAAGCAATTGTCAAAGAAACCCTAGCTCCATGAATCAAGCGAGCCAAAAAGTCTCTCCCGAGTTCATCTGTACCTAACCAGTGTTTTAGACTAGGTGGAGAGTATCTATTGGATAGGTCTTGTTGGTTGGGGTTAGGGGTAATCCAAGGAGCTAAAATCATTAATAAATAAAGAAAAATGAGGATGAAAGAGCAGACCAAAGCCATCTTGTGTCTTTTATATCTTCTCCAAACCTCAAGAAAAATTCCTGTAGGGAAAGTTGAGATAGTTAAATTTTTATCTCTTTTATTCATATCGAATCCTGGGATTAATATAAGCATAAGCTATATCAGCCAAAAGATTGCTTAAAATGACAACTAAAGATGAGATGAGCAAAATCCCCTGAATAAGAGGATAATCTCGTCGAAGCAAAGCATGAAACAAAAGGCGTCCTATCCCAGGCCAGGCAAAAATAGTCTCAGTGATAACAGCCCCGCTAAAAATGAGAGGAAGCTGCAAGCCTACGATAGTCACAACTGGAATGAGAGCATTTCTTAAAACATGTTTAAAAAGAATAGCCACTTCACTTAACCCTTTAGCCCTCGCCGTAATCACATAATTCTCTCTAAGTTTCCCCAAAAGACTAGCGCGCATGTAACGGCTCCAGCTAGCAATAAAAGTTAAAGCCAAAACAAAACTGGGTAAAACAAGATACTTTATACGATCAAGGAGATTAAAAGGTAATCCTGGTGTTCTAACCCCGCCACTTGGCAAAAGACCTAACTTCACTGAGAAAACCAATTGAGCCATTAAGCCAAGCCAAAAAATAGGAATCGAATAACCAATAAAGGAAAAAGTAGTTGCAACATAATCAAATAAAGAATACTTTTTAAGAGCAGAAAAAATTCCAATGGGGAAAGCAAAAAGAATTGAGAGAAAAAGCGCAGAAAACATAAGAATCACTGTGTTAGGAAGTCTTTCCCAAATTAATTTACTCACTGGCTGCCAGGTTACATAAGAATAGCCTAAATCCCCATAAAAAACAACTTGTCGAAGCCAGTAAAAAAATTGCCAGTATAATGGCTTGTTTAATCCGAGTGAATCCTTAATTCTTTCAATATCCCTAGGAGCAATCTTTCTGCCAAAAGTATAAACGGAAAGAGGACCCCCTGGCGTTTGATGAATTAGAATAAAACAAAGAATTGCAATTATTAAAAGAAGTGGTATCGTTTGAAGCAATCTCCTTTTTAAATAAAACCCCAAAGTTACTTCCCTACTTTTCTTTCCACCACTCGTAAACGTTCCACATATGCCCTTGGTTAGTTGGATTAGGCTTAAACTGATGAAGTTTTAGGGTAGCAGAGTTTAAATCAACCCAATATCTTTCAAAGATAGTTACAGCATCTTCGTAGAGAATCTCTTGAATTCGCCAATAATATTTCTTGCGTTTCTCTTGATTCATTGTTTTTACTGCTTCTTTACAAAGTCTGTCAATCTTCGGATTTCGATAAAAATAAGAATTTTGCCCTGAGGGATTTTCTTTTGATGGAATCTGATCGATGCTCCATAAAGAAGAGTCATCAGGGTCAACCCCCGCTATCCAAGCAAAAATAGCAACATCATACTTTCCAGTGGTAAGGATTCCCCCCTCTTCAAAAGAACCGAAAAGAGTTAAAGAGTCATAATTCTTTATCTTTAAATCAACCCCAATTTTTCTCCACTGCTCCTGTAAAATTTCCTCTTTCTGCTCCCTATCTTTCTTGCCACTAGGAGCTGAGATTGTAAGAGTGAGTTTCTTCCCATTCTTTTCCCTAATACCATCGCCATCAACATCTTTCCACCCTGCTTTTTCCAGTAATTTCTTAGCTTTTTGAGGGTCGTAAGGATAAGGCTTTAAGTTTTTGTTATAAGCCCAACTTTTAGGATATTGGTCAGTAACAGCAATGCTGGGGTCAGAATCGGGATAAAGCTTCTCTAAAATTGTTTTAATGTCCGTTCCATACCAAAGAGCTTTTCTTACCCTTTTGTCTGAAAGAATTGGGTTGCTATGATTAAAGGCATAATTTTCATAATTAACAGCAGTTGTTTTATAAAGTTTTGCTTCCTTAATTTGTTCAGCTTGTTGACTCATCGTTGGCGGAACCATTTCCCAAACATCAATTTCACCTGTCCTCATTTGTGTAAAAAGAGTATTGTCGTCAGGAATAAACTTGATAATGATTCTATCTAGATTGGGTCGACCCAAGAAGTAGTTGCTATTAGCTTCAGCAATAATATATTCTCCACTTTTCCACTCTTTTATTTTAAATGGACCTGATCCAACTGGCCTTCGGAAAAAAGAGTCTTTATTGAGGTCTTGAGATTTTTCTAAAAGGTGCTTTGGGAAAATCGCAAATTGAAAAAGGGTATTAACAAAAGGAGCATAAACTTCTTTGAGATGAAAAATAACCGTCCTTTCATCTGGAGTTTTAACTAATTCCACCCTATCATAGCCAATTGTTGTAACAGGGGTGTATTTGCCATGCTTACCCATTATTACCTCCCAGGTAAACTTGACATCACCCGAAGTTAAAGGCTTGCCATCTTGCCACTTGATAGCCTTTTTAAGTTTATAAGTAATGGTTAAGCCGTCTTCCGATATTCCCCCATTAGCAATGGTCGGAACCTCTTCAGCCAACCAGGAAATTACCCTTGACTCATTATCAACCTTAATTAAGCCATCAAAGCAAAGGTTGCAAACATTAGCGGAAGAAAGCATTTGAGAGCTATAGGGGTCAAGTTTATCAGGTTCCTCAAGCATTCCATAGATAATTTGGCCCCCTTTAACAGGTTTTCCCTCAGTTAAAGATTCCCTGGAGAGTTTTTCCTTCCTTTGGCAGCCAGCGACAACAGAGACTGATAAAGCAGTAATTATAAAGATTGTTAACCATAGAGAATTTTTTTTCAAAAAATTAAACTCCGCTTCAATTAACAGCTTTTTAAATTTTTGGCTTTTTAAAATTATTTTAAGTAAATGACCAAAATAATGGTTGTGACGGCAAAGACAATTGATAAACCAATGGTAATTCGGTCAAGATACTTTTCAATGAGAGTTGTTCCAGCAAAAGTTGACAAGCTACCTGAAATGGAAGGAGAAAGCCCACTTCCTTTCCCCGAATGAAGCAAAATCGCCACAATCAAACCGAGACAAACTAAAATATGAATTACAATTACTACTGTCAGCAAACCTATCTCCTTCCAATTTTAACTTTCATCTTAAATAATACTGATATATTTTTACATATTTTGGCTTTCTCAACAACTTCTATTTAAAGACGATGAAGTTTTAATTCTTTCAATAAATAAGAGATCTAAAGCCCTTCCCTCTTTTTATTTCTTAACATATCTTAATTAAACACCTTAAGAAAACCTAATAGAAAAATAAAAATAGGTATGGTATCTTAAAAATTAAAGGCATGGTGTTTCAAGAATGAGGAAAATTGAAAGGCAACTTAATCTCCTCAGCTTCCTTTATTCTTTAAAAAGACCTGTATCGCTAGAAGAGATTGGAGACAAAGTCTTAGGATACCAAGGAAAAACCTTTGAAGCTCTCCACCAAATGTTTCACCGAGATAAAAAAGAACTAATTGAATTAGGCATTCAGATTGACTATATTGGTAATGTTCCAGAATCGGAAAGAGGTTACCTTATTCCTTTAGAAAAACGCTATTTGCCTGATATTAGCTTTTCCCCTGAAGAAATTATTGCTTTACAAAGCTTATTTTATTTCTTAGCTAAACAACGCGGCTATCCATTCCAAGAAAACTTAGAAAGTGCTCTTTTAAAAATATCTTCAACTTTTCCTGAAAGTGAAATTAATGAAGAAAAGGCAAGAGAGTCATTCCCTCGATACTTTGATTTTTCCTCCCGCTACCATGAAAGAGTTGCTCAATATGTTGAAATACTCGACGAAGCAATTAGAAACCGTAAAAGGATTACTTTTTCCTATTACTATATTCAAACAGGAGAAACCAGCCAAAGGAAGGTCGACCCCTATCATATCTTTTACGAAAGATGGTCATGGTATTTAGTTGGATTCTGTCACCTTCATCAACACATCAGAACATATAAAGTCGAACGAATGAGAAATTTAAAAATAATCACAAGAAAAAGCGTGGAGCCTGACTTTGAAATTCCTCAAGATTTTCGTCCTGAAAAATATCATGATATCCAACCTTGGGAATATGAGCAAGATGAAGAAGAACAAGTGAAAGTTTGGCTCTCTCCCAAAGTATCATTTTGGGTTAAGAGAATTTTTAAAAATAGCCTAGAGCTTAAGGATTTTCCTGATGGAAGCAGTACTGTTAAAGTAAGGGTTTTTAACCTCTCAAATTTTATTGATTTTGCTTTAACCTTGGGAAATGATATTGAAATCTTAGAACCAACTCACTTAAGAAAAGAGATGAAAAAAATCCTTAAATCTATTGAATCTTTATATTAGGTGACTTGGTGGAAGAAATAAGAGAAGCTTTACTTTTAATTCCATACATTGTTCAACATCAGGGTGTAAAGATTAACGATCTTTGTCGCAAATTTAAGTTAGAACGAAAAAAAATACTCCATCTTTTGGAAACAATTAGCCTTTGTGGATTACCTGAATATACCCCCTATGATTTAATTGATGTTGATATTCAAGACGACCAAGTAAAAATAAAATTTGCTGACTTTTTATCCCGGCCTGTAAGCCTCTCTTCATCAGAAGCTGTTGCAATTCTTATGGGAGCAGAGCTCCTTAAAAAATCTAATCTTGAACTTATCGATTCCATGAAAAGTGTAATTAATAAAGTGAGAGGAGCCCTTTCCCATGAAGCAATTAAACAAGTTGACCAACACTTTAAGCTTGTTGGTATGACTGTCGAACCTAACACTAGTGAAGAAATATTAAAAAATCTCGATTATTCCATTAAAAAAAATGTCACAGGAAAACTTGTTTACCACGGTTTAGGTAAAGACCAAATCACCGAAAGAGAAGTTGACCCTTACGAAATGGTACTAGCTCGAAGCACTTGGTATTTGATTGGTTTTTGTCATCAAGATAAAGTTGTTAAAAAGTTCAGAATTGACCGAATAAAGGAATTTACCCCCACTGAAAAAAAATTTAAGAAGCCAAAAGATTTAAAGATTGAAAATTTAATTAATCAAAGTTATATTGAATCACCAGATGATGTAACGGTTAAAATACTATACAGTAAAGAGATTGCCTGGCTAATTAAAGACAAATGGAGTAAGCGCCGAATTGAAGAATTTCCCGATGGGAAGTGTATTTTAACACTAAAAGTTAATAGAAATAATTATCCTTGGTTAATTAAACAATGTGTTCTACCTTATCGTGATCGAGCAAAAATTCTTGAACCACCTAATTTGACCAAGAAGTTTTTAGAAGAACTTAAAAGGATACAAAAAAGATATGATTAATTTTATGTCACTCTTCGAAGTTACTATTAAATTGAAAGTTTTATGATTGGAGTTGAATAAAGTGAAAGCAATCTTCTTTGATGTGGGAAATACTTTACTTTTTCCCTACCCCTCTGTAGAAGAGGTAGCTAGAGAGGTTTTAATCAAACATAAAATAGAAGTAGATTTAAGCCGGTTAAAAGATACCCTTCCTAAAGTTAATGATTACTACGAAGAAATTTATTGGCGTGATGATAGCTTTTGGAAAACTGAAGAAGGAGCTTCTGGTGTCTGGACAGATATGTACCGTTACTGGATGGAATTGGTGGGAATTGATGGCGATAGCTGTTACTTTGGAAAGTTGATTTACCAAGAATTTGGCAAACCAGAAAGATGGAGACCCTTTTCTGATGTTATTCCAGCTTTAAATAAAATGAGAAAGAGGGGTCTCAAGCTTGGAGTTATTTCTAACTGGGATAGTCGTCTCAAGCATATCTTTCAAGGCTTGAAACTTGATAAATATTTTAAATTTATCTTTGCTTCAGCGGCTGTTGGAATAGCCAAGCCTGACCCAAAAATTTTTGAGCTTGGTCTAGAAAAAGTTGGCTCACTTCCTGAAGAAACTCTTCATGTTGGTGACCACTGGTATGCCGATGTCGAAGGAGCAGAAAAAGTTGGCTTAAAGCCCATCTTAATTAACCGCTGGGGCAAATTTAATGAAGCCAATTGCCCCACCTGCCCCAAGATATCCACCCTCGAAGAACTCTTTGTTTATTTATAGCTTCGTTGTTCATGATCAGTGACTTTCAACTTTAGCTCTTCATCTTGTTTAGTGTTTACTCATCACTTTTCAGTTAGTAAGTTTCGGGGCGGCGTTCGGTCAAGGTGGGAAGCGAAGAACGAACTCTCTTTATTTCATCTAAATTTATTTCCGCGTAAATAATTTTCTCATTCTCATCTGCTTCTACAAGAACTTCTCCCATGGGGTTAACAATCATCGAGTGCCCGAAATAACTTGTTTTTTCATCTTCTCCAACTCGATTTACTCCAACAACAAAAAGCTGGTTTTCAATTGCCCGAGCAATTAAAAGATGGCGCCAATGGGAAAGGCGAGGATTAGGAAACTCTGATGGAATAAAGAGAATTTCTCCATCTTGAAGAGCCAATTTTCTTGCAAGTTCGGGAAATCTCAAATCGTAGCAAATCATTATGCCAATCTTTGCTATCCCTAAATCTAAACAAAAACTTTCATTCCCGGCTTTTAAATACTTGTCCTCATTAAAAAGGGGAAAAAGATGAATTTTGCTGTATTTCCCAACAGTTTTGCCTTCTAGGTTAATAACTACGCTAGTGTTATAAATCCCGTTGCTACTTTTTTCTAGGATACTACCAGCAATTATAAAAGAGTTAATGGTTTTAGCCTTTTTTGAAAGTGCCTCAGTTGTTGCTCCAGGAATTGGCTCAGCTAAATCATTGGCTTCTTCAAGGTAATAACCTGTGGTGAAAAGCTCAGGCAAGCAAATAATATCTGGAGAATCCTTACTAGCTTCATCAATTTTTCGCAAAGTCTTTCCCAGATTTTCTTGTGGCTTTCCCAAAGCTATATCCATTTGCACACAGCAAACTTTAACTATGCGACTCACCTTGTTTTATTTCCCCTCAAATATCCTACCAAAGAACTTGCTCCCATGCCATCTGTTCAGCTTATTAAATGCCTTCTAGAATTACTCGAGAAGGTCAATTATGATATCGTTAAAGAAGGTGAAAAATGAGATTTCTAGGCTGGCATGTAGAATATTTTAAATGCACAATAACGGAAAAAGGGCGCTCGAAAGTGATTGAAGAATATGACAACCCAGTAACTGAAGTCACTGATGCCCTCCTTATCCTGGCTAGTTCCGAGAAAAAAGACGAAACTAATCCTGAACTGGTAGCGGAAAAAACCGTAAAAGAAATCGAAAATCACTTGGCTCTACTTGGAGTGAAAAAAGTAGTCCTTCATTCTTTCGCTCATCTTTTTGGAGAACTCTCAAGCCCTGAAACTGCTCTCAATCTCCTAAAAAAAATTGAGATAAAATTAAAAAATAAAGGTTTTGAAGTAACGAGAACCCCCTTTGGCTGGTTTAATTCCCTAGAAATTAAAGCTAAGGGTCATCCTCTTTCAAGAATTGCGCGAATTATTTCCTTAGAATAAAAAGCCCCCGATCGGTCGAGGGCTTTGCAGTTTTAAAGTAAGCAGCTTATTTAATCTTCTTCAGTCTCTTTCTCGCTTTCTTTGCCTTTATCTTTTCCCTTGCCTCCTTTATCACCTTTACCTTTTCCTTCCTTTTCAACTTTACCTTCCTTTTCGACTTTTCCTTTTATTATTTCCGTTGAATCAGCTTCTTCCTCTTGAACAGTCTCAGTTGTCTCTTCCTTTCTTTCCCTCTTTCTAAGCTCTTTTTCCTTTCTCTTTTCCTCTTTTGCTTCTTTTTTTTCTTCCTTCTTTTCCTCTTTTGCTTCCTCTCGAGCTTTCTTTCGTTCTTCATTTATTTTATGGACATAAGCACTAACTACCTTACCATGCTCAACACCAGGGGCTATTGCTCTAGCAGCAGCCGAAACAGCCTTACCAACAATTCCGCCAACTGTAAAATTAGCAATTTCTTCACCTTCTCCGCTCTCACTAACTTTAAAAAGACCAATTGAGACAGACTCACCCTCTTGAGTTGGCGGGACAATAATTATTTGATAGCTGAAAATACTAATAACATAAGCAGGAGGAGTTGTCTCTGTAGTT
Source organism: Candidatus Geothermocultor quzhuomuensis (assembly GCA_015711795.1). GTDB lineage: Bacteria > Actinomycetota > Aquicultoria > Geothermocultorales > Geothermocultoraceae > Geothermocultor > Geothermocultor quzhuomuensis. Next base: position 93,779 of record JACVJC010000002.1, on the reverse strand, counting down.
GAAAGAGCTGATTTAGGTAGTTGTGTTGTTTCAGTAGTTTCTCCTACTGAGGTCTCGGTTAAAGAAATTGATTCAGATAAAACAGCTTCTTTACCTGATTCTTCAGCTGCCATAGCTAAGGCTGGAAAAATAAGAAGCAAAACAAGAACACCAGCAAGAAATTTTTTCATATTCCTTTACCTCCTTCCCTTTTAATTTCTCTATCGAATTAAACGAAAGAAGGTGATAAAAGTTTCAAAATGGTTTTAACGGGAAAGGAGATTAGGAAAGGCAATAATTGTTACTAAAACAAGAGCAAGCAGGATCATAATAATTACCCAAGCAATAAGAAGGTAACGAAATATTCCTCGCTTTTTCTTGGGTGGAGCAACCTCCTCTGCTACAGGGGCGACTGCTTGCTCAGTTGGTGCCACTACCTCAGGCGCTGTTGGAGGTTGCTCAACAGCTGGTTGAACTGCTTCAGGTGGAGGAGTTGGTTCAGATGGTCTAGCTACTGTTGGCTCTGTAGGTGGTGCATATAAAGGCTCAACAGGTGGTTGAGGTTGCTCAGTAACAGGTGGAGAAATTGATTCATAAGTAGGAGTAGTTGGTAGAGTACCTTCCACTGGTGCAGGTTCAGAAGGTTCAGGTACTTTTGTCTCTTCAACAGCTGGAGGTTGCCCGATAACTGGTTCGGATGGAGCTGAAGGAGTTGGGGGCATTGCTTCTGATGGAGTTGGGATAACTTCCTGTGGAGCAACTCCTTCAAATACTTTTTCTTCCTCCTTCACCGGCTCAGGTGGACCTGCCTCAGGTGGACCTGCCTCAGGTGGACCTGCCTCAGGTGGACCTGTTTCAAAAGGAGGAACTTCCTCAGCTGGTTTGGCTATTTCTTCTGGTCTTTCTTCTCCAGCAGAAACACCTTCCCTTACTTGCTCTGAAGGAACAGTAGGCGCCTCCGCCTCACTAACAATCCTAGCTCCACAAACTGAGCAATGTTCTTCTCCTTCCTTCATCTCATTGCCACAAACTGGACATTTCATTATCTTCGCCTCCCTCCATTTTCAGGAGCTTATTCCTTTTAAGAATATCACTTTTTTTACCATAATAAAAGAAGCTGAAACAATTATAACATTATTGTTTGACAATTTTTTCTTAAGGGCATAAGATTTCATTTAAATTCTTAATTTTATTCTCCTTAATTAAAAGTAATTAAAGGGACCTAATGTGAAAAAACTTACCAAATCCAAGAAATTATTGGTCTTTTTCCTCACCTTAAAATTAATCTTTCCACCCCTCTCCTTTGCTCAAAATATTTCTGTAACCCGCTTAACTGGAAATGATCGCTATACAACTTCGACTGAAATTTCTTACAATGGCTGGAATTCTTGTGATTATGTTTTTATTGCTACAGGTGAAGGCTTCGCAGATGCTTTAGCTGGCTCTTCCCTGGCTGGTGCTTATGAAGCTCCTATCCTCCTCACTCAAAAGAATTCCCTCCCTCAAGGTGTCAAAGAAGAAATTAAAAGACTAAAAGCAAAAAATGCTTTTGTTCTAGGAGGGGAAGGAGCTGTTTCTAATAATGTCACTAATGAACTGCTTTCCCTTGGTCTTTCCGTAAAAAGAATTTCTGGTCAGGATAGATTTGCAACTGCCCAGGAAATTGCCTTATCTTTAAAGGAAAAATTAAAAGGGTCTATTCCTGATAAAACTGCTATCATTACTAATGGCTTTAATTTTCCAGATGCTCTTTCCATCTCCCCTCTTGTTTCATTTAAAAGGTACCCTATCCTCCTGGTATCCAAAGATTCTATTCCCTCTTCAACTAAGAAAGCCCTAAGCTTTTTAGCAATAACCAAAACAATCATCCTTGGAGGAGCAGGGATTATTTCGGAAAATGTTCAAAACCAACTTCCTAACCCTACTAGACTTTCAGGTAACAATAGATACGAAACTAACATAGCGATAATTAATTATTCGGTTCAGCTTGGTTTAAATTTAAATTCCCTTTATGTAGCCACAGGTCAAGACTATCCTGATGCTTTAACTGGCGGGGCTTTAGCTGGAAAGAAAGGTTCCCCTCTTCTTTTAATAAGCCAGCAAACTCCTCCACCTGAAATTTCCAAGATTTGGATGGACCAAAAACGCACCTCCATTTTAAACTCAATTATTTTAGGTGGAACTGGTGTTATCTCAGAAGACATTGCTTTTTGGATTGAAACAGGTGTCATTACTTCAACTACTCAACCCCAACCAAGTGGAGTTGTTATTACTAGTCATCGAGTTTATCAAGATTCCCACGGAACTTTTCACCTAGTCGGGGAGGTTAAGAATGAAACTTCAAGTAATATAAGATTTACTAAAATCAATGCCACTTTTTACAACAAGCTTAATGTCGCTATAGCAACTAAATTTACCTACACTATTAGGGATATCATTGGACCATCAGAAAAAAGCCCTTTTGAAACAAGTTTCATCTCCTTAGAAGAAGGCTGGAAAACATATCGATTGGGAGTGAGTTATCAAACAACGCAAGAACCTCCAGATAAAAACATTCAGATTACTAATCATTGGGCATCAAGAGACGACTTTGGAAATTACTTTGTCCATGGGGAAATAAAAAACACAGGAAACTCAAAGGCTTACTTCATTAAAATCATTGGAACTTTTTACAGTTCAACTGATACAGTGGTTGGCGTTGATTTTACCTACCCTTCTACTAACACAATTGAGCCCGGTAAAACAGCAACTTTTGAGTTTAAAATTTTATCAAATGAGGGGGCTCTAAATGTTCGCTCGTATTCCCTTGAGACAGAAGCCCATTACTTCAATCTATAAATGAAGCTCAATAAAATGGATGGCAATTACTTTACCCTACCTTAATCCTCCCTCAACTTGTTGCTTGTTCATTTGTTAGCCCAAAGATTTAATTTGCTAACCCCAAGCTTATTAGGTATTATTGAAAAAATCACCGTGAAGTAGGAGAAAAGCTAGAAGATGATTAAATATAAAAAAATTTTTGTCGGAAGTTCCTGCAATAATAACTGTGTAAACTGCAAATACCTTTTTATATCTCGAGAACAGAGGCCATTTGAAGAGATAAGAAAAGAAATAGAAAACTCTCCTGGTGATGAAAATATTGAATTCTTTGGAGGAGAACCAACAATAAGAGAAGACTTCTTTGAGTTAATATCAATAGCAAGAATGAGAAACTTTAAAAGGATTAAGATTGTCACTAACGGGAGAGCTTTTTCTGACTGGAATTTTGCCTGCGCAGCTATTGAGAGTGGCAATTTCATCTTTGAAATCAAACTTCATGGTTATTACAATTACCAACATGATTCAATTACTCAAACTTTGGGAAGCTTTTGGCAGACAGTTTCAGGGATTCACAATTTGAAAAGCATAAATAACCTCAATAATCAACCCTTCAGCCCCCACATCACTATTAGAATTCCTATTTCAAAAGAAAATTTTGAAAATATTGAAGAGATAGTTAAGTTTGTCATTCCTTTAAAAGTAGATAAAATCATTCTTTCTTTTTCTGACCTTAACCTTAAAATAAGCGAAGTAATGCCCTTTGTGAAAAATGCTATAGATTTAAGCATTCTAAATCGTATCTGGATTCTAACGGAAAAAATTCCTTTATGCTTAATGAAAAAATATGAACATCATGTGCTTGAGCTTTATCAACCCTTTAACTGGCTTTATAAAAAAAATAAAAACTGTCTTAAGTGCTCTTACAATTTAGTTTGTCCCGGTATTATCCAAGACTACTTAGAAAAGAACGGTGCAGAAGAATTTAAGCCCGTTTCAAAAAGAGAAAAGATTGGCTATATTGAGGTGCTTAAAAATGAATAAAACTAAGGTATTGCTTTTAACCTTTAATGTTTGTGGAAATTTTTCTCTGGCTTTTGGCTATTTAAAAGCTTATGCCCTTAAGGATAAGTTAATACGGGAAAGGGTAATTATCGATATACTTGACCTCTGTAAAGATTGCAATGATATCGAACAAGCTTTATTTTCCATCTCTCGTATCTCCCCCAAAATCGTAGGTTTCTCTTGTTACTGCTGGAATATGGAAAAAATTTTAAAACTCTCTCCTTTAATTAAACAGTTAAACCCTGAAATTAAAATTGTTTTGGGTGGACCTGAAGTAGGTCCGATTAGTAAAAAATATCTTCAAGAAAATCCTGCAATTGACATTATCGTTAGGGGTGAAGGTGAAGTTACATTTTCCCAAATTATTAAGCATTTTGCACTTAATGAGGGAAAATTAGAAAAGATCAAAGGAATTTCTTACCGAAAGAATGGCAAAATCTTCTCTAATCCTGACCAACCTTTAATAGAAAATCTCGATGAAATTCCCTCTCCTTTTTTAACTAAAACAATAGTTCCTCAAGACAAAGTAACTTACCTTGAAACATACCGAGGTTGCCCTTTCAGTTGTGCTTACTGCTACGAAGGGAAAAATTATCCTAAACTTAGATTCTTCTCTGATGAAAGGGTTAAAAGTGATCTCGAATTTATCCTAAGCCAAGAAAATGTAAAGAGTTTTTCCTTCATCGACCCCGTTTTTAATCTCAATCAAAAAAATGTCAAGAAGCTTTCCTCAATGATTTCAAAGTTAAACAAATTTGATACTAAACTCCACACCATTGAGATTGCTTGCGAAAAAGTTAATAAGGCAACCGTTTCACTGCTCAAAAAAGCCAATGTCGTTAGTGTAGAAACTGGGCCTCAGACGATTAATGCTCAAGTATTAAGAAATGTTAAACGGGAATTTGATAAAAGCAAATTTAAAAAGGGCATCGAACTTTTGCTCAAGAATGATATCAAGGTTATTTCTGACTTAATTATTGGCTTGCCTGGAGATAATTTTTTCAGTTTCGTTAAATCTATCAAATTTGTTTTTAACCTTAAACCTTCAACCATAATTTTTTCAACTCTTCATGTTTTACCCGGAACTCATCTTCATGAAAATGCTCAAAAATTAGGACTAGTATTTTATGATGCTCCACCCCACTACATCATCTCAAATCAATCTTTTTCCTATGAAGAAATAAGGAAAGCAAGCATAATGGCTAATTCATTGGAAAAAGAGTATAACCTCAAAAATTTCTAAAGAAAACCGGTCAGCTTAAAAAGGATAAATATTAAATTGCTTCACATGATTTGGTTTATAGATTGAGAAGTGATTATCAAATGTAAAAATTTCCCTGATATTTTTTCTTTCAGCAAAGGCAAAGCAGACAGAATCAATTAAACCAAACTTCGCTCTTTTATACCTCTTTTCAATCTCAATGGCTCGTGAGATGTCATCCAAACTTATCTCATGAAAACTAAAGATTCCTTCATTAACTGAAGAAATAAAACGGCTTGCTACATAACTGCCCAGCCTGGAATCTAACAAAAACCAAGTTTCAACTAAAACTAGCGAAAGCAAAACTAGTTCTTCTTTACCAGCGACTGAACGATATAAGTCAACTGCCCTTTTGTGATTTGCATCATTTTTATCAAGAATTGCATATATGGCACCAGTGTCAATTAAAATCATTCTTTTTTCTTTTGAAACAATTCCTTTAAATAGGATTCCGCATTTTCAGAGATTCGCCCTGGTTCACCTTCAGCAATACCAACAATTGAAAGATAATTAATTTTTCTTTCTTTCTTTTTTAGAAGAGAATCAACCGCCAGCCTAATAAGCTCGGCTAAGCTCCTTTTTTCCTCTTTAGCTAGCTTCACGAGCTGAGTATATTGATTGTCTTTTAAATAAATCATAGTGCGCCTCATCTTTATATGCTAGCATATATATCATCAATAAACAAGACACTAAACTAATAAATTTTGACTGCCCGACCTATCTGCCCTGCCTACCTTTTAATCCCTAGTTCCTTCGCTTTACTCAGGGCTTCGGCCTAAAGCTTGCCTTGAATGCAATGAAGGGACAAGCTTCAGCTCTTCAGTCTGCTCACTGCTATCTGCTAACTATTTTCTGCTCTCTCCTTACTGTTAACTTCTAACTAAAAAAGGGAAGCAGACCTATAAGCCGGGTTCTGTACCCCATTTTTAACAAGGGGTGGTGGTCATCTATCTAGGTCCAATGTTGCCATTGGACTCAAGCAGCCAACCCAGAAGTTATAGCCATGCGGGCAACATGGCAGGCTCTCCGCTCAAAGCAGATAACCTTCCTTCTCTATTTGGCCTTGCTCCAGGTGGGGTTTACCATGCCTCTGATGTTACCACCAGAGCGGTGGTCTCTTACACCACCCTTTCACCCTTACCTCAACATAATAAGAGGCGGTTTGCTCTCTGTGGCACTTTCCTCGTCTCACAACGAGCTGCTGTTAGCAGCCACCTCGCCCTGTGAAGCCCGGACTTTCCTCTCCCTGATAAGCTTTATTATCAGGGAGTGACCACCCGGTCTACTTCCCACAATTATTATATCACATATAAAGCTTTACAGATTTATAAGCTGTTTGGCTACTTAGCTCTCTCCTTAGAGATTAGTTTGAATTCCCGTGACACTTTCTTCGGTATCGACTAAGCCGTAGCCATAATAATTATCAAAACCAACTACTCCTAAATCATCAGCTGTTGCCTGTAAAACTGCTTTTACTTCAGATGGTTCCCAAACTCCATTGAGATTACTGTCATAAGGAGCTCGAGCTGGTGTTGCTAAAATATCAGCTACTGTTCCAGCGACATGAGGAGAAGCCATAGAAGTCCCTGATAATGTTTTATAAGTTGAACCTTTATAGGTTGAATAAATATTTACCCCTGGTGCCGCTAAATCAATCTCAGGACCAACTGAAGAAAAAGAAGCAATTAAATCACTAGAATCAGTAGCAGAAACAGCAATTACTTCTGGATAAGCCGCTGGATAAGTAACTGAACCACCAGAATTATTGCCTGCAGCAGCGACTTGAATAATACCAGCTTGACTAACTCGTATTACCGCATCGCGGAAAGATTGAACATCAGTATTTGTGCCCAAACTCATATTAACAACTTGCATTCCATTAGAAATTGCCCAGTCAAGTCCTTCAATCACATCAGAGAGGTAGCCAGAACCGGTGCGACTCAAAACTTTGACTGCATAAAGGTCAATTTGTGGACCAACGCCAATCACTCCAATTTCATTATCGATGGCAGCAACAATTCCAGCTACATGAGTGCCATGGCCATTATCATCATTAGGAGATTTGGTTGGATTAATAGCATTGTATCCACCCTTAATATTGGCTTTCAAATCAGGATGGGCTAAATCAATTCCAGTATCAATGATAGCAACTTTAATCGGGTCACCCGTACTCGTGCCCCATGCTAAGTCAGCATCAATTCGATTGACACCCCAAGGTAAACTTTCAACTGGTTGAGGAGGAGCTGGTTTTCCAGCCACGCCACCCTTAATTAAAGCTTCAACTATAATGTCATCATCAATTCTTAAAACTCCCGCCTGATGGACTAAAGCTTCCTCTGCTTGAGGTGGTAAAAGCACAGCCATTCCATCGATTAAAGTCAAATCCTTAATCTTAACCCCGCCAAACTGTTTTACTAAAACTTCTCGAGCTGGCTCGTTCAAAATACCTGATTTAAAAACAACTATCTTTCGCTCCATCCTACCACTTCTTCCAAAAGCAAATCCCACCAGGGTATAAAAAATGACAACAAGGGCAATAATAAAAACAACTCCTAAAAAAACTCTTAACTTCACCCTTCAGTCACCTCCTTTCCAAAATTTTGATTTCTTAAAAAGAAAACCGACCTTCGGGTCGGTTTCACTATTTGCTCCTCACAGCCCAAGTGCGCCCAAACTAGAGACTGTGATTCCTCGCACCCCACAATAATTTAACTAAATTTGAAAGTTCACCTTAAACTTAACACCAAAAACAAATCAAGTCAAGTAAACAATTTAGTTTGGCAAAATGGCTTCGGTTTATCAATTTTTAAAGTATTGAAGAAAGGCTTTATTCAAGCAATATTAAAACTCAAGTGGTATTTGCTCAGCTTTATCTAATTCACGAAGGGCTTCAAAATAAAGGCTTGTATCATTACTTTGATAAGCCCTGATTAGCTTTTCGACAATACCTTGATACTGAGTAACGACTTCTAACAAGCGCTGATGATTCTCCTCAGAACCCGAAGAAGGTTTTAGTAAATTTAATTGCTTCAGCAATTTATCTAATTTTTCTTTATCGACTTGAAGGTCATTCACGGCTTGTTGGCTGCCTCCACCTTGTTGAGGTTCCTCGGTAGCAACAATTCGCCTAACATCCATCCTAATTTGATACAAGTCAGCTTTTACTGTAACTTCTTGAGCCATATAAATAGCAGGAAATCCAACAGGGGCAACTTGTGTCTCCCTAACTTTATCTAGTTCAGCCAGTGCTTCTCCGTAAAGAGCAGCGTCATTATTTTCTAAAGCCCTTACGAGCTTATCTGAAATTGATAAACATTGCGATATGGTTTCAACTAATTGCTTATGAGATTCTCGGGCTTCAGAAGGAGGTTTGAGCTTGTTTGCTAGCTCATACAAATTATTAAACTTTTCTCTGCAAGTTCGGAGTTCCACTAAGCTTTCTTGAGGAACTCCCCCTTCTTGAGGATAAAGAGTTGCAGTAATTTGCAGAAGGTCAGCTTTGGTTTTATTAAGTCCAAGAAGTATCGAAGAGGCATTACTGGTGTAAATTGCGCGACTCCCAATGGCAAACCAGGTAACAAAGCTAACTATAAGACCTGTGAGTATTAAGCTACCAGCTATGATTAACCATCTATATGTTCTGAGCGCTTCACTTTTTTCTCGAGTTAGCCTTGTTTTTTCATCAATTAAAATTGGTAAAGGAGAGGTTTCTGACTGGGTTTGCTCAGTAATTTCTGGCTTTTTTCCCTCAAACTGTTTTAAGTCAATACCCTGACCGCAGCCTGGGCAAAAGCTCCACTCTCTCTCAATTTCGCGACCACAGTGCAAGCAACTTAAGCCCGTCTCAATAGAGCTTTGTGCTTTAACCAGGTCTCGCTGGCATTTAACGCAGCTTTCCCACCCCTCCTCATTTTGAGCACCACACTTAGGACAAAAGAGCATATTTAAACCTTATCTTATAGATTTAGAAAATTATACCATTTGAAATTAAAATTGGGAATTTTTTTTAAATAAAATAGTCAGTCAATAAATTAGCTGCGTAATAGCCTGATAAAGCGCTAGTAGCTACTCCTTTGCCGACAAAGACTGAGTCCCCAACCATTAAAAGATTTTTAATCTCCGTTTTAATAGGAAATCCTCTCAAGCCAGAAAATTGTGGAACCTGAGGGATACCCCAGATAGCTCCTTTTGGTCTTAAAGTATGATTTTCAAAAGTGCAAGGAGTAGCTGCATCCAAAAAATCGATATTTCTTTTAAAATCGAAAAAAATTCCTTCCAATAACCGAATAGTTCTTTTAATATAGTCTTCCTTCATCTGGTGATAAGTTGAATCCCGAGCCCAGCTATCTAAAAAAGTAAGCTGAGTAACAGTTACCGCTCTTTTTCCTTGGGGCGCTCTAGTAAAATCATCTAATGGAGAAAGAGAAATAAACAAAGTATTTCCTTCCCAATGAGAAGAATTTTTAGATAAGTGAATTTGATTGAAGTCCATCAGTTTTGGAGGAATTGCCTTCTCGCTCAATCCTAAATAAAGACAAAAAACTCCCCAAGGTTGAGGTATTTGCCTTAGCTTCTTTCTTATTCTTTTATTTACCTCTTCTTCATCTAAAAGTTTTTCAAATGTATTCCAAATGGTGGCGTCACTTATAATCGACCAAGATGAAATTACCTCTCCATTAGCTAGTCTCACTCCAAAAGCTTCTCCTTTTTTAAGTAAAATTTTATCGACTCTCGTTTGATAACTAATTTTTCCCCCATTAGACTTAATAGCTTCAACCAAAGCTAAAACGAAAGTTTGCAAGCCTCCTCTAAGTGAAAAAAGCCCTTTAAAGTGCTGAGTTAGGACAAGAGAAGCATTTAAAAGCGCACTTTGGCTTGTCTCTCTTTGAGTATTAAAAAATAGGTAGCCATCAACTAGTCTTTTAATTTCCGGGTTTTTAATTTTTAAAAGATTGCCAGCGACCAAATTTTGAGAAATAAAAAGGGGTTGCAACTTTTTAAAATGCCTTGTGATTAAACTTCTATACCCTCCGTGAGGAGGAAAAATTGGCTCTTTTTTGAGAATATCCCAAACTAAATCAGCCAGTTCTTCAAATTTAGGATAAGGCTCTAGAATTTCTCGATAATCTTTTGGGAAAGATCTTCTAATTTCCTCAAAAAATCTTGCTCGTTGAGAAAAAAATCTTATTTTCTTATCACCGATAAGAATCCCAAAGTTGCCATCTACCTGCTGGTAAACAATCCTTGCCTTTAACTCCTTAAGAATTCTTTGTAATACCCCTTCTTCTTCCAGCCCAGCAAAAAGAGTAGAACCTACATCAAAGAGATAGCCGTTTCTCTGAAAACTTTGGCAACAACCACCTGCTTTTGCTCCTTGCTCTAAAAGAAGAACCTTAAAACCTCGCCTAGCTAGTAAAGCACTAGCTGATAAACCACCAATTCCTGCCCCAATGACAATAACATCAAAATCTCTTGCCATATTCTCTCAAAATTAATTATATTCTAGGGATAATTCCAAAAAAATTGTAAGTTCTGGTTGCTTTAAATCCCGTATCAACATGGTTTCTTAAAATCGAAATTGGAAACTCTAAACAAATTTATTTTTAATTTTCCAATTTTAAGGAAAAATATTTAAAATTTTGAGTCATTTAATTTAATATTTTGTTTCAAATTTCGCCCTCCTGTCAGAGCTAATCTGCCCTATACTCTTCAATCAAAGCCAATAGCTGATTACCTTAACAATACCACTTGTAAACTCTTAACACCATTGACATTGGCCGACAGGTGCTTCGAGCTTCAAATTTTCTGTACCTCTTCAATCCTTACTCTTTAAAACTATTGAAATCTTAAAATGGCATTTGGGACAGCTTTTTCCATCAAGATTAACCTTAATCAAATTGGGCCCATACCTTTTCATCAAAAGGAAACCACATCTTGGACAATAAGTATTCTCCCCTTTATGACCAGGAACATTGCCCAAGTAAGGATAAAGAACCCCAGCTTTTTTTGCTTTTTCATAAGCTTTTTCTAAAATCTCTATTCTCGTTGAGGGAGCAAAATATTGGTATGCAGGATAGTAGCGAGTAAAATGAAGAGGAACTTCCTCGCCTAGAAATTTGAGGTGATTCTCAATTACCCAATCTATGCAATCATCGCTATCATTTAAATCTGTAATGAGCAAATTAACAATCTCAAGATGGAGACCAATTTCCTTTGCTTTTTGAGCATTTCTTAAAACAACTTGCGCTTCCAAGCCAAATTGCCGATAAAATTTTTCGTCTCCTTTTAAATCAATTTTTATCCCATCCAGACCCGCTTCCTTTAAAGAATAAAGAGCTTTTAACGACATGTAGCCATTAGAAACAATGCAGTTGTAAAGATTATTCCTTTGAGCGAGGGGAAAAACATCTAATGCGTATTCAAAGAGTAAAGTCGGCTCGGTAAAACTAAGACAAATTCCTTCATCTTGATGATTAAGAGCTGTCTTAACTATTTCTTCTGGGGAAATATAATTACCTCTAGTTAATTCCAGCTTTCTCTTTGAAAGAGTATAATTTTGACACCATGGGCAGTTAAAATTACAGGACCATGTTGAAAAAGTTAAAGCAGTTGTACCAGGATAAAAATGGAAAAATGGTTTAATTTCAATTGGTCGGCTCTCAAGAGCTGCAATATTACCATAAACTAAAGTGTAATAAGTTCCATTAAGATTTACTCTGACTTGACAAAACCCATTTTTGCCTGGAAAGACAGTACACTTTCTCTCGCAAAGACCGCATTTAACTTTTCCTTTTTTTAACTTTCGGTAGAGAAGCGCTTCCTTAATAGTTGGTAAATTGTAAGTTGGAGAAATCACAGTTTAACTTATTTAACAGGTAGTATGGATTAAAGCATTTACCCTCTTCTTACCAGCAAGCTCATTAAACTTATTAACTGCATCTCGGGAATTAAGAGCGTAAACTTTACTTCCTTTCTTTTCAAGTTTTTTTATCAAATCTTTATCCACCCTAACCATTCCAGCAAAGCCAGTTCCAATAACAATTGCCTCAGGTTTCCCTTTAAGAAGTGTTTCCACTTCTTCTTTTCTAATCAAATGGCTTGTTCCATAAATAGCCTTAAGAGTCCCTTTGTTCCTTGGAATTACCTGCTCCTCAATTATCAAGATGTCCTTGAATGATTGACCACTCACTACTACCTTACCAAAAGAGATAAAGTCAATATGAAGCATTTTGCTCACCAAAAATTTTAAAGAAAGTAATCTTATTTTAACAAAATTGAAGGTCAAAGACAAAATGAAAATTTTTTAAAGCTTCACTTCAGATTGGTTGACACTTAATTTAATAACCGATACGATTAGTTTGCCCTCCATTGGAGGGTTCTTTCCCTCCCCCATGGTTGATAGCCAGATTGCGTGGCGAGAACCCACTGGGGGCTTAATAAAGGTTTTAAAGAGTCTCCCAAAAAGGAATATTTAAAGGAAAATGGAAAAGTTTATTGAAGTAGTTAGAAATTTTGTTCGTAAAGAAGATCCAGTAGTCTGGCAAAGTCTTATCATTGCTACTATTATAACTATTGTTTTTTTTATCTTCGTTCTAGTAATTACCCGTTTTTATTAAGCTTTAACTAAACTAACTATTAAAAATTTTTATTAAAAAAATCCTTGACAACTTTGGAGTCAATATTTAAGATTGGTTTGAGCCCCAAGAAGTATTGGCTCTTACCCTTAACAGGTACCAGAAGCGGCTCTGAAAATCTAATAGGTTTTTGTCCGCGTTTCCTCACCCGAACGCGGGGGGGTGAGCAAAACCTTAATTTGAAGAGCACGAAATGGAAACTGTTAAGTAAGTAAGAATTACCAATCTACTTGGGGCTCACTTCCTTCAGCTATAGGCTGACCAACCAACAAGCCAGCAGCTAACCAGCCGTTAGGCGAACAAGCAAGCAGACTAACAAAGTAACTAAACAGAGTGCTGTTTAGCTGTTGGGTTAGCGATGGTAAGTAACCTTTGCTTCAGGGGATTCCCAAACACTCACTTCTTTTAAAAAAATCCCTGACGGCAAAAGAGCCTCAATTTCATAAAAGAGTTGGCGAGCTAGATTTTCACCAGTTGGAGAAATATTATCAAAAGGGGGAATTTCGTTTAAGTATTTATGGTCAAACTTATTTAATAACTTTTTTAATTCTTGCTTTAAATCTCGAAAATCATATAAAATCTCAATCTCATTAAGTTTCCTTCCACCAATTGTTACCTCTACTTCCCAGGTATGACCATGTAGCTTAGAACACTCACCAGGATAACCTCTCAAAAAATGAGCTGCGTCAAAATGACTTTTAACAGTTAGCTCAAATATTCCTTCCTTTTCATTGCGATTTAAATGATTATCGATAGCCTGATTAGCTAATTTATCAGCTCGAAAGTTTTCTTCACGGGAAATATTTTTAATTTTAACTTGATTGAAGTCCTTTATCTTTTCCTTGACCTCCTGAAAAATTTTTAACAAGTTAGAACTTCTAACCTTGTATTTTCCCGTTAAATGGGAGACTAAAAGCTCGCTGTCGGAAAAAATAGTGAGTTTTAAAGGCTTATATTTTTTAGCTTTTTCAAGACCAATCTTTAAAGCAGTATATTCTGCAAAATTATTAGTTTTCACTCCAATAAATTCATTATAACTTTCAATTTCTCTCTCTTCCTCATCAAATAAAACTAAGCCAATGCCAGCTGGTCCTGGATTTCCCCGAGCAGCTCCATCAATATAAAGAAAAAGAACATCTCTACTTTTATTTTCCATTTCACTTTACAATTAAAATTCTCTGGCAGTGGGGGCAAAACCAAAGTTTCTCTTTCTGTAAAATCATTTTGTCAACTTTTTCAGCGGGCAAAGCCATAAAACATCCTTGGCAAACACCATCTTCTAAATCAACCACCACTCGCCCGCTCTTTTTCCCTCTTAAGTTGTTATAAGCTTTTAAAATTTCATCAGGAATTTTCGGGGTAATTTCAGATTTTGAACCCTTAAAGGCATTTAGGCTCTTTTCAACCTCTTCTAATTTTCTCTTAAGCTCTTCTTCCATTTCCTTGATTTTTTGGGTGTACTCACTCACCTTTAAAGAAAGGTCATTTTGCTCTTTGGTAAGAGCATCTACCTTATCCATTTGAATCAAAAGTTCTGTCTCCATAAAATCTTTCTTGGCTTTGAGTAACTTTACTTCTCCCTCCAAAGAAGATAGTTCTTTAGGGTTTGACACTGTCCCATTGTAAAGTCTTTTTTCTTCTTTTTGAATCTTTATCTCCAGTAAATCTAACTCTCCCTCCAACTTTTTTAATTTGAGATTTTCCTTACCATGCTGATTTCCCTTTTCTTCAAAAAGAGTTTTAAGGTGACGGAGTTCTTTTTCTAATTCCTTAACTTCACTGAATTCAAGAAGGTTTGACTTCTCTTCTTCCATCTTTTCAATCTTTAAGTCTAAATCTTGTAATTCCTCCAACAATTTAAAGTCAAACTCCAATTCCTTCTCCTCTAACGGAATTATAAGTTAAGAAAGGTTTTGATTGTGGTTAATTCTACTCCTCTTTGAAATATCTTTTCAAGGATTTGTTTCGGCTAAAATAATTTTGAGATGGATTGTGACTTTAACAATTAAATAGCTGTTTGCTTAATTTATTAAATCCTTTTTGAGTTTTGGGTTGGAGGAAATTTACTTGGTCATGATGAGATTTCAAGGGGGAAAACCAAGCTTTTAACTCTTTTCGGACACTTTGGGTAGATTAAACATTCGCTTCCCAAGTTCAAGGTCGAGTGCTTATAACCTCTCAATTGAATCTTTGAACTTTATTGTTAATCACAGTAAATCTCTAGCTCTTCCACAAGCCATGGAGGTTACAATAAGCCCGTGCCATTGTCTTTTCTCCTTCTACTTGCGAGATAGCCTCAGGTACATCACCTGGCTTAAGAAAGCAGTGATAAGTATTCCCATCAGCGATTAACTCAATCCACTCAATATAGTGAGCTTCCTCCATGGGGTGAGGAATGCTTCCTACTCTTACTCTAATGCTATCCGCAGTCCTTTCAATAACTGGTACATGTTTTTCAAAAGAAGCTTCGACTGTGTTTTCTACCATAAGTTTCATTGGCTGATTACAACAAACCAGTTGCCCTTTGCCACTATGTAAGACTTCAATAACATGTCCACAAACTTCACATTTATAAACTTGTAATCTTTCAGCCATTTAATTCAACCTCCCTTCTAAAAAGGATTTAGCCCCCATGTTTATTTTGAATTTCATCAGCTAATCTATCCAATGCTTTTAAGTCTTCACCTTTCGGATACCCCCTAACAATAACTGGCTCAATAATCTCTAATTTTAAATTGTTTAACAGACCAATAATTTGCTCCGCCATCTTACCACCCCACCCATAGGAGCCAATGATAGAAGCGAATTTTAATTTTGGCTTTAAAGCATTAACAAGATAAGTTATATAAAAAACAAGGGGATGGGGTCCGACTAGAACCGTAGGCGAAGCAATTATTATCGTCGAGGCATCAACCAATGCCATCGCTAATTCCCCAACATCGGTTTGGGTTAAATTAAACGGTTTTACAATAAAGCCCCTTGTAATTAAAGCATCAACTAAGTATTTTACCATTTTCTCAGTGCTACCATGCATTGAAATATAAGATATAACTACCTCACTTCTTACTTCGTCGGAAACCCAATCTTTGTAAGCATCGAGAATAAAACGAGGTTTGTTGTAAATAGGGCCATGACTTGGAGCAATTATCTCAATATCCAATCCCTCAATCCTCTCGAGATGCTTTTTAATGCTTTTCCTAAATGGCATCATTATCTCAGCATAATAACGCTTGGCAGATTGATAAGCTTTTGTTTCATCGCTTACCCAGAGATAACTAGTTGCCAGATGGGAGCCGAACAAATCACAAGTAAAGAGGATTTTATCTTCTTTTAGGTAAGTCAACATTGTCTCAGGCCAGTGAACCCATGGTGTTAAAATAAACTCTAATGTTTTATCTCCTAAAGAAATAGTTCCTTCATCTTTGACTGTAAAAAACTTACTCTCAGGGATTAAAAGCAAATTCATCAGCATGTCTTGGCATTTCGAATTAGTTATTACTTTAGCGTTGGGGTAAACTTCAAGCACAAGAGATAAAGCACCAGAATGGTCTTGTTCAGCATGGTTAGCAATAACATAATCAATCCGATTGATTCCTTGCTTCTTAAGTATATCGATAAATTCTTGACCTTTAGATAAGTCAACAGTATCAATTAGAACATTTCTTTGACTCCCTTTTATCAAGTAAGAGTTGTAACTTGTTCCATTTGGAAGAGGTATAAGCCCATCAAATAATCTCCGATCCCAGTCCATAAGAGCAACTGAATAAATTCGTGGTTTTATTTCTCTAACTCCCACTCTTAACTTTCCCTTTCAAACATATTCTTATCAACACCACAGATTGGACAAACCCAATCATCTGGCAAATCTTCAAATGGTGTTCCTGGTTTTATCCCTGAATCCGGGTCACCAAGCTCAGGGTCATAGATATAATCGCAAACAGTACAACGATATTTAGCTATTTTTTTCACCCCTTTAAATCTTCACTCTTATGGAGGTTGTCACTTCTTTATTATATAATAAGTATGCCTGAAGGATAATTTTAGAAAGTAAATTGTAACTCTAGTTATTAAATGTAAACCTTAGATAAGTTAGTAACACTCCAATATAAATTACTCATACCCTTCCATTTTTAAAAGATTTTGAAGCTGAATTGCATCTTCCCACATCCAAAAGTTATTAAAAAAGCAGTAAACCTCTTTTAATTTTTGTAAACTTTCAATTTTACGAATCAGCCATTTTAATTCCTTTTGAGTATATTTGTAATTGTAATTAATTCTTCCCTTTTCATAACTCCCGTGCAGCCTAAAATAACCAATTTCTCTTTCCGAAAACCAAAGAGGCTCAGACTCAAAAAGGTCGGTGCAACTAATTAAATCAAATTTTTGACAAATTTCTCTAAATCTTTCTTGACTCCATCCTCTTAACTCTAAAGCAATAGAAACTTTTCTCCTCTCGATTGCAGAGAAAAATTCTCCAGCGTTTTCTATGTTTTCTTTACTTTCCTTAAAACTGGCTGGTAGTTGGATTAAGCAAATAGGAGAATTTAAAGTTGTAGAGATTTTTAAGGTTTCACTCCAAAATTGAAAAACTTCATTGGTTGGCTTTAAAAAACCTACTTTATCCTTTAACTTCTCAAGCTCCCTAATCCCGCTTTTCCTCCAAGTTGGCGAAGTAATGGGGTGAGTTATTCCTTGATAAGCTTTAATTGTAAAAATGAAGTCTTTTGGTACCATTTCCCTCCATTTTTGAACTGTTTTGAGCTGAGGTAGCTTGTAAAAAGTAGAGTTTATTTCAACAACTTTTAAAACCTGAGAATACTTTGAGAGTCCTTGAGGTATACCACAGCATCCAACATATATTTTCATACCACACCTAAGATCGAAAGCTAAAAGTATCTTAGAGCTTTTTCCTTATTAATGTACTTCTTTTTGATATTCAAGATAAGAATAAATAGTTAGATAAGTAACGGCTGAAATAATTGGAATAAGAACAAAATAAACTGCAAGAGGTTGGAAAAAAACTCCTAAGAAAGCGATTATGCCAGAAATCTTAAAGAGTTTACTACCAATTTGATGAGTTTTATCCCACACTTTCTCACTGCTCAGAGTCCAAGGAGTTCTAAAACCGATAAACCAGTTTCTTTTGGCATTTTCCAGCAAAATACCGGTATAGAAAAAAAAGACACCAAGCCCAACAGGGGAAAAGGCATTAGGGCTTATTTTAATTCCCAAACTCCAGAGAATTGTTTGAAGGTAAATGGCAAGCATGAAGAGAAAAAACAAAATGATAAAAAGATCGTAGTACTCTCTAAACTTTTCAATATTTGCTTTTAATGGGTCTATTCTGGGGATAGCAATGAAAAACAAAGCAAGCCCGAGAAAAATAAGAGGCATCAAAAACAATCCCCAGAACTTAGACATATACCCATTTACTTCTCCTTGAGCATTCCAATGAGAAGCCATTGTTTCTGGCATTTGAGGATAAAAGTAAACACCTAACAGGAAAGAGAATAAAACTAAGCACAAGATAGTAATCTCAGCTTTTCTCATATTCATTTTTAACGCTAATTAGATTTTTAAGTTGCCGCTCAATTGGCCATCCGGTAAAAGCTTAAAAAATCAAGATTTACCAAGGCAGATACAGGGCGCCCTCTTTTGGTTACAATAAAATAACCTCTGCCCTTTAAAACCTCATTTAGTACATCGCTAAAGTAGCCACGGAGTGTTGCTCCTTTAACGATTTTAATCATTAACTCAACTCCTCAAACTAATATTACAATTTAAAGTTACAAAACAAATGTAAGATTGTCAAGCAAACCCATTAATCCATCAATCACCCTTCACTTAATCCTTCCCCAAAATGAGCCCAAGATTTAAAACACCACTTTTTATCAACTAAAAAAGTAACCAGCAATTTCCTTGCTCGTCGCAGAATCAAAGCCGGGGTCCCTAGCCTACCTTTCAGTTAAAAATGGTGGTTTCCAAACTTATCCATAAAACTAAATGTTAAGACTTATTTCCATCAAGAGTTTTTCAATGGCTTTTGCACACCTTCTATAAACTTCTATGTCTTGACCGATTGGGTCTTCGACTTCCCATGTAACTAGTTTTTCCTGAATAAATGGATAGTCTCTTTCGAGTCTCTCACCTACATATAAATCCAGAGCAACAATGCGGTCAAAGTCCTCAAGGTTAACACTGGCAATATTCCTGGGTCGATGAGAAGATATATCAATACCGAAATCTTCCTTCATAACTCTAATAGCATTTTCAGCTGCATTATCCCAGCTTGGAGTGATTAGTCCAGCGCTTTCAATGTGGTAAGAATTGCCAAGTATTTTCTTAGCAAGACCCTCAGCCATTGGGCTCCGGCAAGTATTCCCATAACAAACAAATAAAACTCGCTGTTTTACCTGCTTCATCTCATTTGTCCAAAATTACCGATTAATAAGATAAAACGTTGTAATTTTTCTTTATACTCGCTCCAAGCTACTCGCTACTGGTTTTTCCAAGGCGGAGGTCGGCTAATTTCCAAAAATGGTCATATAAGTGTAAGCCGGCGCTATAGGCATTTAACTCTCCATTCTCAGCACCGATTTCGGAAGCGACATATTCTTTTAAAAGTTCCAACCCTCCCATATTTTCAGGGAAAGCGGCAAATAAATCCCAGGAACGGAATAGAACATGAAAGTGAAGTTTACCTTCAACCACTTTCATATCAATCACTCGGAGACAAGGAGGGTCATCAAGCTTTGCCGACTCACTATCACCCACATTGATACAGCACTGATTGGTGCCAAAACCATGTTTCTTAAACTTTTTAATGGCTTCTTCGACTTGAGGAACAATCCAGGTAGAATAGCGGTACTCTTCATTAGGTAAAAGTTTTGGGTTCATCAAATACTCACAAAAATATTCCTCAATTTTCTCATCTGTGGTGGGGGGATTAATGGGACAACTTGGGGGCATTTGAGGAGCTAAGGGACGAGTCCAGGGATACTTTATATGAACTAGAGCAGAGTAAAGCTGCTTCCTTTTTTGCCCAGCATAACTTCCCTGGTCAATAGTGTAAACATAGCCTTTTTCAACACACTCTTTTATCAGCTGAAACCAAGCATCTTCTAGAGTTGTTGCCTTAACTACTACTGGTTCTAACATTTGTGAACTTACCCTTTAATAGATTAAAAATTTTCGCTTTTGAAGTTTAATTTTATCATGCCTGTCTGACAGTAATCCTTTATTAGCTGCGGTGCTTACTTTTTTCTTTCTCAAATCCTCAAAAGTTGTTGGGTTTTAATTTAAGATTCTTATGCTCTTCAATTAGTTATCAGACTAAATAGATGGTTCACTAAATAATTCAGTGCTTAAATATTTATCCCCTCGATCAGGAAAAATAACTAAAACAACCCCTTCTTTTAAAAGACTAGCTTGGCGATAAGCTTCAACCATAGCAGCACCTGAAGAAATGCCAACAAAAATTCCTTCGCGCTTAGTTAGTTCTCTAGTCATCTCAAATGCCGATTCATCCTCGACAATAACTCTCTCATCGATTAGGTTTAAATCGATAATGGGGGGTGTATAATCTAAAAGATTTCTTAGTCCTTGTATCTTTGAACCTTGCTTAGGTTCGACACCAACAACTTTTGTTTGGGGATAAACTTCTTTTAAGCGTCGTCCTACTCCAGTAATGGTTCCACCAGTTCCAATTCCTGCCACAAAGACATCAACCTTACCTACTTGTTCAAGAATTTCTTTTCCAGTTGTTTCATAGTGAGCTAAAACATTGTAAGGATTTTCAAATTGATTAGGAACAAAATACCTTTTGGTATTTTTAGCAAGTTCCTTTACCCGCTCAATTGCTCCACTCATCCCTTTTTCGCCTGGTGTTAAAATAATACAAACTCCAAATGCTCTAAGAATTGTTTTCTTCTCTTCACTCATTGTTTCAGGCATAACTACTTGAACAGTGTAACCTTTAATTGCTCCAACCATTGCCAAACCAATTCCTGTATTTCCACTGGTTGCTTCAAGAATTATTTTATCTTTGGTCAATTTTCCTTCTTTTTCAGCATATTTAATCATATAGAGGCAAATTCTATCCTTAACTGAACCAGCTGGATTGAATCCTTCAAGTTTAGCCAAGATTTTTACCTTAGGATTGGGATTTAACTTAGTGATTTCAACAACTGGTGTTTTTCCAATAGTATCTAAAATTTTACTCATATTTCCCTTTCTTAAAATTTTCTTTCTTATACCTCATTTCCAAGGAAACATCAAGGTTTATGTTTTGATAATGCTCTCACTTGAAATTTACCTACCATGATAGAGCAATTTTTATTTGATAATCTTGTAAACAAGAGGTTTTGGAGCAGGTTTATGAGAGCTAATAACAATTGCTTCCCCTAACCTAGTATCAGCCAAATCAAGTGATTCATAAGTATTAGCATGAATTTCAGCAATTAAGTCACCTTTCTTAAGATAATCACCGACTTTTTTATGAAAAACTAACCCCACAGAGTAATCAATTTTATCTTCCTTTTTTTTTCTTCCAGCTCCAAGGTCATGAACTATCCAGCCAACTTTCTCAGCATCAATAGTAGTTAGATAACCTTCTTCTGAGGCAGGGAATTCAGAAATAAGTGAGGCGGTTGGGAGCTTTTCGGGAAATTTTACAACCTCAGGATCACCATTTTGAAATTTTATCATTTCTTCTAACTTTTTAATTGCTTTGCCCGTTATAATATTTTGAGTGAGAATATCTTGAGCTTCTTCTTGATTAGAAGCAATTCCACCTAATATCAGCATTTCAGAAGCTATTTGAAGAGAGAGTTGAGTAAGATCAGGGGGGCCTTTCCCCTTAAGAGTCTCAATTGCTTCTTTTACTTCGAGAGCATTTCCTACTCCCTTACCTAAAGGTTCATCCATATTGGTAATGAGAGCGTGAGTTTCTCTTTCCATTTTTTTCCCAATTAAAACAAGAATCTGAGCTAACTCTTCCGCTTCTTCAAGCGACTTCATAAAGGCACCTGAGCCGCACTTGACATCAATGACAATTTTATCAGCTCCGCCAGCTATTTTCTTACTCATAACACTGGAAGCAATGAGAGGGATAGAAGATACAGTGGCCGTTAAATCTCTCAAAGAGTAAATTTTTTTATCGGCTGGGGCAATATCTTCGGTCGCTTCAGACAAAGCTATACCAATTTGATTAACTTGATTAATAAACTCTTCAGTTGAAAGGTCAGTCCGTAAACCTGGAATTGAATGAAGCTTATCGATAGTTCCACCAGTATGACCTAAGGCTCTCCCAGTAAGTTTAGCTACCTTGAGACCGCAGGAAGCAACAAGAGGAGCAACAACTAAGGTGGTTTTATCGCCAATACCACCTGTGCTGTGTTTGTCAACTTTAACTCCTTTAACTAAAGTTAAATCGATGGTTTTACCAGAAGAAACCATCGAACTAGTCAAGTTAACAAGTTCTTCAAGGCTTAAACCACGAATAAAAACTGCCATCAAGAAAGCAGCCATTTGATAGTCAGGGATTTTTCCCTCAACAAAGCCCTGAATCATAAAGTTAATCTCCTCATAACTCAAGGGAAAATTGTCTCGTTTCTTAGCAATAATTTCATATGCTCGCATTTTTACACCTTTAGAATGGCTTAGAGTAAGTTCAGAAAGCAAGTTAGTAAACTCCTCTTTGCCCTGTCAGCCGACAGGCAGGCAAGAGGCAATCTAAACATCACTTCTAAGTTGCGTTTTGTGACTTGTAAACAATTCAGTTTAAGTTTATGTAAAGTTAAAAGTTTTTAAATTGCTTAATTTAAGACTAAACCTTAGCTTAATTTTCTTCTATGCTTCAATCGGTTATGAGCAACCAGGACCTTGGCTATATAAGAAATCATAGTAATCTCCGCCACCCAAGATATAAAGCTTAGGAGGAGCATTGCCACTATAGCCAAGAGAAGTAAAATAATTACTGACCACTGAAGGAATATTTGACGGCTGGGTTAAAAGTAACGATGCGTTTTCTTGGCTGCTAAAAGGACCGCCAGCTAAAGCATCAGGAAAGGCATTGAAACAAGCCAAAACAACATAAGTAGCTGAATCAGTGTTAGTAAATGTCTCCTTGGAAATCCCAATGGCTATCTCAATTCGATTGTTTTCTACTATTTGAGTAGTAGTTCCACTAACAGTTACTGAAAGATTTAAGGAAGCTAAAGAGATGATCAGAAAAAAGCAAAGTCCTTTTTTATCCCCTTCACCCCCTTTCTCTCAAAATAAGCCTGTTTTCATTTACTAACTATCTTATCATCATTTAATGTCAAGGCATAATTCCAGAAAGTTCCCTTATAAATCATCACTTTTTAAGGCGAGTAAATTTTGAATTTCGTTCTTTATTTTTAGCAAAATTCCTCTTTTGAGGAAAACTTACTTTGATAAGCGGAAAACTTACTTTGATAAGACTTACTTTGATAAGTAAAATATGATAAATTTAGAGAGTAGTTAGAATGGTTTGGGAGAAAATCTTCGAAGTAATTGATGAAAGTATCTTTCTCACCGATTCCGATTTTCATATTCTTGTAACCAATTCAGCTACCGCTTCCCTTCTTGGCATACCTAAAGAAAAAATTATCGGAGAAACTTTTTACCGTCTCTTCCACCAAAGTGATAAACCAGTCCCAAATTGTTCTTTTAAGCAAATGCTTAAGAGCAAAAAGAGTGAAAGTCTCGAATTTTATGCTGAAAATCTCGGACGGTACTTAAGAGTTGAAGTCTATCCCATTTTTGACAAAAAAGGAGAAATTGAATTAGCAGTTCACAAGGTCAAAGATATAACTGCTGAAAAAGAGTTAGAAAATCTTCTTCGCTTAGAGCGGGATAAGCTCCAAAAAATTCAAGATAATATAAACTTTGGGATTAGCATCATCGGGCAAGGAATGAAAATTCTTGATATGAACCGCCAAATGAAAGAATGGTTTCCAAAAATCGATTTAGCTAGCCAGCCCATTTGTTATCAATCTTTTAACGATCCGCCTCGAAAAAAGATTTGCTCATATTGCCCGACAATTAAAACTTTTAAAGATGGCAAAGTCTACTCAGCAATTACCAAAACACCAACTGGTAAAACAATTCGTTTCTTTGAAGTTACAACCACCCCCCTTAAGGATGAAAGGGGAAATGTCGTTTCAGTAATTGAATTAGTTCAAGATATTACCAAGCGTAAAGAGGATGAAGAAAAACTCCACCACTATTTGGAGGTAGAAAGAGTTATCAGTAAAATCTCAAGCGAGTTTATCCAACTCCAAGAAATTGACCTAGGTATAAAAAGAGCCCTTTCTTATCTTGGAAAACTCTTTGATGCTGATCTATGTTATTTCTTTCAGTTCAAAGAAGACAGCAAACAACTACACAATACCCACCTTTGGACTTCTCACAGGGAAAAGAAAGAAAAGAAAAAAATCCCACCGATAAAACTGGAAAACTTTCCCTGGCTGGTGTCAAAGCTTCAAAGAAAAGAAAATATTGTTATTTCTGATACCAAAAAGTTGCCGCTGGAAGCCTTTTGGGGAAAAAAGATGATTAAGTCTCTTAATGTTAAAGCTTTTTTAGCCACCCCACTCTACCTCAATGATAAACTTTACGGCTTCATTGGCTTAGCAACAACTAAAAAAGTTCGAAGCTGGACAAAAGAAGATATTGATTGCCTCCGGACCGTTGGGGAAATTATCGTCTCTAGTATTTCGCGAAGAAAAGTAGAAAAAGAACTCAGAGCAACCCTAAAAGCACTGAAAATTGAAAGGAATAAAATAAGAGAACTGACTAAAAATATTATTAAAACAAGGGAAAGAGAACGTCTTATGCTCGCTGCTGATATTCATGATGATTTAATTCAAAGTCTCGTTGCCACTACATACTTTCTTCAATCTCTTGACCTTTCGCAACTCAACCAAAAAACTTTAAGTCGAAGAAATAGGTTGATAGAAATTCTTCAATCGAGTATTAGGCAAGGACGAGACCTACTCACTCAGCTTGAGCCAGTTCGCCAGCCCGATTTCGGACTTGTTGAAGCAATAAAAAAGATAGTTAATCTTCACTTTGCAAGTTCAAAAATAAAATTCAACTTTGAATTCCCCCAAAAAATCCCTTCTTTAAATAAAGAGATGGAAATTAATCTTTTCCGAATTATCCAAGAAGCTCTTATAAACATTCTCAAGCACTCAAAAGCAAGCCAAGTTTGGATTAAGTTCTTTACTAATAAAGATAAGCTAAAGCTTGAAATCAGAGATGATGGAATTGGATTTGATAAAAAAGTAATTAGGAAAGCTCCTGGTCACTATGGCTTGCTAGCCATGGAAGAAAGAGCAAGTATTATCGGGGGGAAAATAACTATTGAAAGCCAATCAGGTAAGGGAACAAAAATAAAGCTCGATATACCCATAAAAGTTTAAGGTTGCTTTAAAATCTCTGAAGCAAAGCTTTTCCCCTCGATTTTTGCTTCAAAGCCGAGAAGTTCCGATAAAGTCTTTCCTAAATCAGAAAATGTTTGACGGATTCCTAAATTTACCCCTTGACGAATTCTCAAGCCTAGAACTAAAAGAGGAACATACTCACGAGAGTGGTCTGTACTTTTAGTCGTTGGGTCGCAACCATGGTCAGCGGTGAAGAACAAAACATCATCCTGCCTTAAAATATTAAATATTTGAGGAAGAAAGCTATCAACTTCTTCCAAGCCTTTAGCATAAGCCTGAGGGTCATTTCGATGGCCCCAAAGCATATCGAAATCAACCAGATTAGTAAAAACGATTCCCCTCTTAATTTTTTTCATTAAATCGATTGTTTTAATAAGCCCTTCCTGGTTATTAGTAATATGAAAAGTTTTACTGATTCCCCTTCCGACAAAAATTTGTCCTATTTTCCCAACACCCATGACAGGTATACCATTTTCATGAGCATAATCAAGAGCAGTTTTTGAAGGTGGAGGAAGAGAAAAGTCTTTTCTCCTTTCAGTTCGAGAAAAACTGCCAGGTTGACCAATAAAGGGCCGAGCAATAACCCTTCCTACTGCATCTTCTCCCTTTAAAATCTCTCTTGCCATTTGGCAAATCCTATAAAGTTTTTTAACCGGAACAACTTCCTCATGTGCTGCAACTTGGAAGACACTATCAGCTGAGGTATAAACAATTGGATAACCCGTTATCAAATGCTCTTCTCCTAACTCTTGGATAATTTCCGTCCCTGAGGCTGGTTTATTACCTAAAATTTTAGTTTTAATTTTCTTTTCAAAAGCTTCAATTATTCGAGGAGGAAAGCCGTTAGGATAAGTAGGAAAGGGCTTCTCAAGATAAAGACCCATCATCTCCCAATGTCCAGTTGTAGTATCCTTACCAGCTGATTTTTCAGCCATTTTTCCATAACAAGCCAAGGGCCGGCTAGCTGAAGAGACACCCTTAACCTTAACGATATTGCCCAGTCCAAGTCGCTGGAAATTAGGTAAATTAAGACCCCCAACAGCCGCTGCTGTGTTAGCTAAAGTATTGCTTCCCTCGTCACCATACAAATAAGCATCGGGTAGCTCACCAACGCCAAGACTATCAAGAACAATAATAATAGCTCTTTTGAAAAGTTGAGATCTCATTGGTTAATCTTTCTCCATTCTCGCTCGGGGGTGAGCTGCTTCATAAATCTCTCTCAATTTACCTTTGCTCAGATGAGTGTAGATTTGAGTTGTGGTAATGCTTGAATGGCCTAAAAGCTCTTGAACAGAGCGTAAATCAGCCCCACCTTCTAGCAAGTGAGAAGCAAATGAGTGTCTAAGAGAATGAGGATGAATTTTCTTTATCCCTGCTTGTTTTGCATATTTTTTTAAAATCAACCAGCATCCCTGACGGGTTAACCTCTTGCCTCGCTGATTAACAAAGAGAGCTGATTCTCTTAAGCCTTTAACGAGCAAGGGTCTCCCCCGAACTAAATAATGGGAAAGAGCGTGGATAGCATATCTTCCCAAGGGGACAATTCTTTCTTTAGCCCCTTTGCCAAAACACCTTAAATTGCCCTTTTTCAAACTAATGTCTCCGAGATTTAAGGAAATAAGTTCAGAAACCCTCAAGCCAGCCCCATATAAAACCTCAAGAAGAGCGCGGTCTCGAAAAGACACTGGACTATCTCCCTGAGGAGTATTTAAAAGTTTATTTATCTCTCTAATAGTAAGGACTTCAGGTAATTTCTTGGGAATTTTGGGCAAAGAAAAATCTAAATTAAGCTGGGTAATTTTTCCCTCCATCAGTAAAAACCGATAAAATCCCTTAACTGAAGAGATTTTTCTCCTAGCTGTTGTGGGTGAATATTTCTTTTGAGATAAAAAAGCTATTAAATCCTCATCTTGAGCCTTATTAAGAGATAAGCCTTTCTTTCTTAAAAATAAGAGATAATCTAATAAATCCCTTTGGTAAGATTGAAATGTATTTCGAGAAACCCCTTTTTCAACAAGCAAATAATTTAAGTATTCTCTAAACTCCTTATTCATCTCTTATCTCTTCCTTCTGCTGAAGATAGTTGTAAGCCATTAGTAAACCAATGATTGTTTTTCCATCCTTTATTTTCCCTTGATTAATTAACTCAATTGCCTTCTTAATGGGATAAGTTTCCACTTCAATTATCTCATCCTCTTCAAGTCTTCTCTCACCAGCTTGAGCATTTAAGCCTAGGTAGAGATAAAAAGTCTCATCACTACAGCCAGGAGTAGTATAAAATCTAGCCATTTCAATGATTTGAGAACAAGTAAAGCCAGTTTCTTCCTCTACTTCACGACGAACACAATCAAGTGGAGATTCGCCTTTATCAAGCAAGCCGGCAGGAATCTCTAATAATTCCTCACTAACAGGATGACGATATTGCCTAACTAAAATAACTTCATTTTTTAAATTTAAGGGAACAATTCCAACTGCTCCTCGATGCTTAACAACTTCTCTCAAAAATACCTTACCATTAGGGAACTTTACTTTATCAAGAAAGACATTAAGAACTATTCCTTGATATTTAAGCTCAGAATTGAGCACTTTATAACCTTTAACTTTGTCCATACTCACCAACCTTTTTAATTTTTACCCTTTACCTTTTCTCCATCGAGTATCTGATACCTACTTTTTCGCTCCCTTCTGACAAACTTATCCCTAAGCTGGGCAAGGTGCTAGCCCCATCATTTTCAACTCGCTTTTCGCTGCTCTCCACTCCCCTTTTACTTTTCACTTTCTTTGTTTTTTAGCTTTTCCCTTAAGTAAACGGCAGAAGAGCCAGCTGCCATGAAAAATTCTGGTTCTTCATCAATTCCCCGCCCCATAGTGTTTAAACTGAGAGGAACCTCCTTTAAAACCGATAAAGTTATAGAAGCATCAACAATTTCAATTTTATGCATCAAGCTAATGCCTGACTCTTCTAATTGATTAAGAACATAATCCATTTTACCTCTCTCAATTTGAGGCAAAGGAAGAACACAAGGGGTTAAAGCAATAAGGGAAAGAGAAGTTATCGTATGATGGCTTATACCATAATGTCTCTTTCGTTTTTCCTTAAAATGCATTCGAGGAACAGCAATGGGAAATCCTTTCAAGATATTAACTGCATTGATAATTTCTCCTTGCTCCAAACCAGTGTGACCTAGGGCTGTCCCAGTCCCTAAAATACCTGGACCCATAATGACGATTGCAACATCAGACTGAACCACTTCTTTAGCTGCGATAAGACCAGAATAGATATTAACGGCTTCAAGGTCACCGCCAAAAGCATTTCCAATGGTGATAGTTTTATCAATTACTCCTCTTTCTTTTAAATACCTAACATTGTCACTAAAATAAATGGGTAAAGCTCCCCCATCAGTCATAATATAAGAAATCTTCAACTTAGGCAGAAGTTTTTTTAAGGTTAATGCAATAGCTGGAAGTTGACTATGAAGAGAACCTATAATAACGGGCATTTTTTCCAGATTTACTTTATTTTTTATATCGTAATGGTAAGGGCTTTCCCTTTCTTCAAAAGCCAGGCACTTTAACTGAAAAGGTGTATACCTCAGCTTCATTATATGACCTGGAGCAGGAAAGCTTAAGCGAGAATATCTGGTATTCCAAAGAACGAAATGGAAACCCCCAGAGCCTAGCCCTAAGTCAAGTGCGGTTGTGTTTAAAATAACTTCATCACCTGGTGAAATAGCTCCAGTTAAATACTCATAGTTAATAGCTTGATTTTTAAGTCCATCGACTTTCACTTCAACTAAGGTTAGTCCCTCATAAGCTTTAATAATCTTAATGACCTTTCCTTTTTTAAAATTGATTCTCTCTTCAGCCATCTTTAAAATCCTTACTCACTTCAATTATCTTTAAAATGAGAGCAGTTAATTTTTCAAGCGAACTAATGGTTGTTGTTTCTGCAGTTGTATGAACATTAGAAGCTCCAACCCCTAAACTTAAGCAAGGAATATTTTTTTGATTGAAGATGTTGGTATCGGAGCCGCCACCGGTTGAAAAATATATAGGTTTCACACCAAGTAGCTTCAAGGCTTTTGAGGCAATTCTTAAGGGAAGGCTCTTTTTATCAAGATGAAAGGAATTGTAAAGGCGAGTTACTTCTACCTTCACTTCCCCACCCATTTTTTTAGCTTCTTTCTCAGCTTCTCTTCTCATCTTTTCGATTTGACAAGTTAGTTTTCTCTCATTATGGCTTCTTGCTTCCCCCTCAATCACAGTTTCTTCTGGAACAATGTTAATTGCCAGTCCTCCTTTGATTAAACCAATGTTAGCTGTCGTTTCATAATCAATCCGACCCAATTTCATTTTGGAGATTGCTCGAGAAGCAATTTGAATTGAATTTACGCCGCTTTCTGGGCAAACGCCTGCATGAGCAGCTTTACCTTTGAAAGTAGCTTTGAAATAATCCTGTGAAGGAGCCTTAATGACTACCTTCCCAACTTCCCCTTCTGAGTCGAGAACAAAGCCGGCTTGAGCTTGAAAAATCGATAGGTCAAGATTTTTCGCTCCCAAAAGCCCTTTTTCTTCCCCCACTGTAAAAACTAATTCTAACCTCCCATGATTTAAATTATTTTCAATCACCCTCTTTAATGCTTCGATAATAGCTGCAATTCCAACTTTGTCATCCGCTCCTAAGATAGTTTTACCGTCACTTTTAATTAAATCTCCCTCAATTACTGGTTTAATGTCATCGCATGGCTCAACTGTGTCCAAGTGAGAATTAAACAAAAGAGGCGGATAAGATGGCTCATTTGAAGGTAAAATAGCAATTAAATTTCCACAATTGCCACCGATCTTTTCTCCGGCATCATCAATAAATACTTCCAACCCTAACTCTTCTAAAATTTTTTTAAGGTGAAAACAAAAATCTTTTTCTCTAAAAGAAGGACTTGGAATCTTAACTAACTCAATAAATGTCTGAACAGCCCTAGGCAAATCTTTCACACTACCCACCTATCTAACTAACACAATTAGCAGTTATTTGTTGTTACCTGTTACTTGTTCTCTATCCTCTAATAACTTATCATAGGTGAGGAACAATTCAAATATTGATATAATTATATTGACATAAATTACCTTTAAAAGTGCTCAAGCTTTTTGGGCCAAGGTGGAAGAAAAGATAGGATTAAGGGAGAAAGAAGGAATACGAATGGAAATAAAATTTGAAATTTGTTTCGCTTTTCTGTTGCAAGCAGGAATTTAGAATTTCGATATTCGAATTTAAAAATGATCTAGGTTGAGGATTTATGAAAAGGATTTATAAATTACAATTATAAAATTAAAGCCTAAGTTTTTTATTTATTAGGGATTCAAATGAAAGATAACGAATTAAAACCTTCACCAGAAAGCTTAATCTATTTAGCGCTCACAGATGAATTAACTAACCTTTACAATCGGCGGTATCTTTTCCAACAACTTCCTCAAATAATTAAAAAAAATCAAACTAAAAACTATCCCTTCTCTTTTTGTATGATTGATGTTGACCACTTTAAAGAAATTAATGACACTTATGGCCATTTAGCTGGTGATGAAGTTTTAAGCAAAGTTGCCTTACTTTTAAAAGAAAATGTTAGAGATAAAGATATTGTAACAAGATACGCTGGCGATGAATTTGCCATCCTTTTTCCAGAAACATCAAAGGAAGAAGCTCAACCAATTCTCAATAAACTTGTTCAAATTGTTGCGGATACCCCTTGTCTTCCTCAGTTTAACCTTAAGGTTACTTTAAGTGCTGGTTTAGCTTCCTTCCCCGATGACGCTCAAACGGCAAAAGATTTAATTGAAGCAGCTGATAAGGCTCTCTATGCCTCTAAAAAGATGGGAAGAAATCGTGTCTCTCTCTTTTCCTTAATACCAAAAGAGGTTGCCCCTCCAATTCTTCCTAGTTTTAAAGCATTAGTCGGTCGAGATGAGCAAATATCTCAAATCAATTCTCTCCTTGATTTAGCTAAACAAGGTAAATGGAATTTCACTTTAATTAAAGGTGAACATGGAGTTGGTAAAACAAGGTTGTTAACTGAAATCCTCAAAAAAGCTGAAGAGAGGGGCTTTGCCTACTTATTTACATCAGGCGAAGAAATAAAAATGCTCGAACCTTTCTACCTCTTTGCCTCGCTTATTAAGAATTATCTTATTCAAAATAAAGAAAGCAAAACTTCCCAAAAAATATTGTCTCTTTTTGGAAAAGATTTATTAAAAATAATACCAGAACTTAAAGATTTAGCCTTCCCAATCCCTTCTCAAGAAAGTGGAGAAAGTTTACCCGAGGTTATTATCAAAACATTTAAAGAGATCTCAACAGAAAGAACTACCCTCCTCGCTATTGACGATTTTCAATTAGCTGATGAGTTATCACTTGAATTAATCCCTCTTCTAGCTCAGTCACTTCTTCAATCACCCCTTATTGTTCTAGCTACCTACACCCCTTTTGAGTTTAAAGGAGAAAAGCTTTTAGAAATAAAAGAAGAGCTTAAAGAAAAAGGGCTTATTGACGAAATTTCACTTGAAAACTTAAGTAAAGAAAAGACAAAAGAAATTATTGAATTAAACTTCCCTCAAATATCCCTGGAGCCTAGCTTTCTCGAAACTTTCTTTGAAATTACTTCTGGTAATCCCCTTTTCATTGAACAGCTTCTTAACCTTTTAGTTGAGGAAAAACTCATTTATTTTGAAAATGGCCGCTGGTTATTTGGCTCAATTGAACCAAGCAAACTTCCAACAACCCTGAAAGATGTAATTAAGCAAAGACTCCAGAAATTAGATGAAGAGGTTAAAGAAACATTAGTTCAAGCATCAATTATAGGCAAAGGAATTGATTTAAAGATACTTAAAGGATTAGGTAAAAAAAGTGAAAGCGAAGTACTTGAGCTAGTTGATAAGATAAAAAAAATTGGATTAGTTGAAGAAGAAAAACCTTTAAGTGATGAAAGGTTTGATTTTACAAGTCAGGAAATATTAAAAGCGCTCTCTGAAATTGTTGAAGAAAAAGAGAAGAAACTTCTTCACAACAAAATTGGAGAAATTATCGAAGCGCTTTATGCTTCTAAGATTGAGGAAGCAGCTCCTTTTCTTGCTTACCATTTTACAAAGTCAGATAATCGAGAAAAAGCTCTTTCTTACCACAATCAAATCTGGCAGAAGATAAACCAGCTTCTTCCCTCTTTACCCACTCCAGAAGTTATACCACCAAAAAAGCCCCTAAGCCGGGAGGAATTGGAGCAAACTTCTGAATTTCTTCGCTCATTTAGAGCCGCTCTTATCAATCTCAAACTTTATCCTCCAACCAGTCACTTAATCGTTGATTCTATTGAAACAGCTTTACAAAACCTAAATCCCCTTTTAAATGAAAGGGGCTCCCTTACAATGAGCGAAGTGGAAAAAGAACTTTTAGTAGAAGGAGATGAACTTGACGCAAAAGGGAAAACTTATGTTTCCGCTGTTACATCTATTTTTATTGAACAAGGAATCAAAAGTATCACCTTTAAAAAAGGGTTAACAGAAGAAGAAATTATCTCTCTTTTGAAGGTGCTAAGTAGTAATCCTGCCACTGTTAAAGAAAAGGGTGGCGTAGAAGCTCTGCTTAAAGAAAGTTCCATCACTCACATTAAAGTAAATGAAAAAATCTATGTCACTCTAGAAGAAAAAGAGATGATCAAGGCAGGGGAACCAAAAATTTCAATTCAGCCAAAAGAAATTCCTCCTCTAGAAATACCTGAAACTATCCCTTCTCCTCTCGATTTTCAAAAGATTTTAAGTGAAGTTTTGGAAGGTAAAGTTGCTGAGGAGGAAGGGAGAGAAGCCTTAATTCAGCTTCTTAGCCCTTCTCAATCACCTTCCTTTTCTCTCTTTCTCTCCGAGATTTTATCTCAAGAAGAGAAGGCAGCAGAGATCCTTGAAAAAATGGAAAAACTAAAATCCTCTCTTGACCTTAAGGATCAAGAAAAATTAAATAAACAAATTAGTCAAACTATCACTTCTTTTGCCCCTGAAAAAATCGTTTCTTTATTGAAAAAAACAACTGGCAAAGAAAGCTTTCAAGATATCATCTTTTCAACTCTTCCCAATGACAAAATTGAAAAAATAACTAAATTAATGGCAAGATCCCTCGAAGAGACGGGGAGGAAAGCTGAATTACCTATAAAAAAGAGTGAAATTGAGAAAATTATGAACAAGCTAATAGACTTAGCCCAAAAAAGAGGAATTTACCAGTTAAAAGAAGCTCCAGAAACCTCACCCTTTGTTGCTTCTCAAAAAGCAGAAGAAGTTTTAAGAAAAAGCTTAACACCTGAAAGATTAAAGGAAATTCCCAAAATAGTTGAACAACTTTTAACTGAAGAAGGGAAGGAAAATTTAACTCAAAATATTATCAGTAAGCTTCTTGATGAATTAAGTTATCCATCGCCTAACAGAAAAGATATAGCTCAAAAAATTGAGGAAGTAAGCCCGCTTCTGGAAAAGAAAAAGGATATCCTTATTCAAATGGCAGAACGCTTGAACCATATAATCGAAGAGGAAGAAGAAAATGAAGTTCTTTCACCTCTTGTCAATATTTTAACTAAACAAATTGTCCAAGAAATTAAAGGAGGGGAATTTTCTAAAGCAACTCGATCTCTTGAGTTGTTAGAGAAAAAAGCAAAAGCTGAAAGAGTAAAAGAAACCGTTAACCAAGCAATGGAAAAAATTAAAAACGAAACTATCAATATCCTCATTAATGACCTTAAATCAAGAAACGAAGAAACTCAAAAAGGGGCATCTCTTGTTTTAGCAAAATTAGGGGAAAAGGCTGCTCCCAATTTAATTGAACTTCTTTCCAAAGAAGATGTAGAAATTTATAAAATTATCGTTAAAACTCTTTATTTAATGAGGGAAAAAATTATTGAGCCTGCCTTAAAAGCTTTAACTCCGAAAACTTCTCCCAGAATTTTGATAGCTTTGATTGACATTCTCAGTTCAATTAGCAACCCCCAAATTCTTGAAGCTTTTTCCAGACTTATCTCTCACCCAAATCCCTTTATTAGAAAAAAAATTATCCATGTATTTACTAAAATTTCCCAACCTGAAGAAGCAAAATACATTCTCCCTTTCATTTACGATAAGAACATTTCAGTTGCCCTCGAGGCTGTTAAAGCCCTAGGTGAGCTTAAGTCAAAAGAATCTCTCCCTTCCTTATACGAACTTTTAGATTCATCCCCCGAACCTATACAAATAGAAATTTGTTTAACTTTAGGGAAAATTGGAGACGAGTCCTCAATTCCAGTCCTATTAAAAGCTCTTTTTGAAAAAAAATTCCTTTTAAAATGGTCAAAGAGTGAGGATGTCAGAACAGCATGTGCCTGGGCGCTTAGTCATTTTAAGAATGAAGAAGCAATTAAAGGTCTTAAAAGATTAACTAAAGACAAAAAAAGGAAAATCCGATTAATCGCTCTTGAAGCCTTGAAATCGATGGAAAAAGGTGAAGCTCTAGAAGAACCTAGAAAAGGTGATTAAGAAAAGAGAGCTTCTATAAAGGCTTTGGCTTCAAAACTAACCAAATCTTCGAGGTTTTCTCCAATCCCAAGAAAATTAATGGGAATGCCTAATTTTTTTCGCAGTGGAATAACGATTCCACCTTTGGCTGTTCCATCCATTTTAGTTAAAATAATTCCATCAAGTCCTAATCCTTCTTGGAAGGTTTTTGCTTGGGAAAGTGCATTTTCACCAAAGGTAGCATCAAGAACTAAAAGGATTTTTAAGTTAGCTTGGGGTGAAAGCTTTAAAATCACCCGCTTTATTTTCTTTAATTCTTCTATTAAATGAGAGTAAGTATGGAGGCGACCAGCTGTATCAATAATAAGAAGGTCAGCATCTCTCTTTGAAGCAGCTTCAACAGCATCATAAACAACGGCTGCAGGGCTACCCCCTCTTTGATGTTTCACCAAGTCAACTTCTATCTTTTTTGCCCATTCCTCTAGCTGTTCAATTGCTGCAGCTCTAAAAGTATCAGCCGCAGCTAAAATGACTTTCTTTCCTCTTTTCTTATATAAGTAACTAATTTTGGCAATTGAAGTTGTTTTCCCTGTCCCATTAACTCCTACAATCAGTAATATATTAAGCCCCTCTTTTAACTCTAAAGAATTTTGGTTATCTAAATCTTTGAGGATTTCTTCTTTTAGTTCAGCCAAAAGATTTTCCTTTGAAACCCTTTTCTCTCGCAAAGATTGAATCAATTTTAAAGTTGTCTCAACTCCAACATCTGCTTGAACAAGAATTTCCTCTAAATCACCCCAGGTCTCTTCAGAAATTTTTTTCGTTCGATTAATTAAAGAAGTAATGCTTCCCCTAATTTGATAGCGGCTTTTGCTCAACCCCTTTTTCAGTTTTTCTAACAGATTCAATATCCTTGAGCCTCCTCGAGGTAAAGCATCTTTTGTGAAAATACCTTAGAAACACCATCAGCTTGCATCGAAACTCCATAAATTATATCTCCTATCTCCATTGTTCTCCTCTGGTGAGTTACAATTAAAATTTGTGCTTCTTCCTTAATTTTCTTAAGCAAATTAATAAATCGCTGAAGGTTAAGGTCATCCAAAGAAGGCTCTACTTCATCTAAAATGTAAAAGGGACTAGGAGAAGTGAAGTGAAAGGCAAAGAGAAGACTTAAAGCAACCAGAGCTCTTTCTCCACCCGACAACAGGCTCATCCTTTTAAGCTTTTTCCCTTGGGGTTGAGCGATAATCTCAACTCCAGCTTCCAGAGGGTCATCAGAAGGAACAAGAATTAACTCAGCTTTCCCACTGGGGAAAAGGGATAGAAAAACTTCTTGAAAATTCTGATTTAACTTTTCAAAAGCCTCTAAAAATTTCTCTTTTATCTTTCGGTCAATTGCTCTAACTATTGTCCCAATAGCTTTTTTGCCTTCTTCTAAGTCATTAATTTGGTCACTAAGGAATTTCTTTCTTTCTAAAAGAGAAGAATATTCTTTAATTGCTAAAGGATTAACTTGACCAATACTTTCCATGTCAGCCTTTAGTTTTTTAATTCTCTCCTCGCAAACCTCCTCCCTTAACTCAAAATTAGAATACTTTTCTAAGGCTGTCTCAACTGGGAGATTAAACTCATCAAGAATTTTTCTCGCTACTGAAGAAACCTTTTCTTCCAATTGAACCTTTAAAATCTTTGCTTCTTCCATTTCTTGCTGTAGTTTCTCGATTAAATCAGATTGGGCTTTACACTCCTCTTGAAGTTGGACAATCTTATCTTTAACATTAAAGACCTTATCCTTTTCAATTTCTTTTAAGTTTTCTAAAAAAGAAAGTTTTTCTTCCACAAACTCCAGATGCTGAAGATAAACCTTATTAAGGGGTTCGATCCTATCTTTTAATCTTTCAAGGGAATCTACTATTTTCCCCTCAGTTAAAAGGAAGTTCTCTCCTTCTTGAATTTCTTTTTCTAAAGAAATTAACTCCTTTTTGAAAAAACCTTGCTTCTCAATTAAAGTCGCCATTTCAACTTGGCAATCACTGATTTCCTGACTAATTTTTCCTTCTTCTTCAATTTTTTCTTCCTTTCTTTTCCCTAGCTTCGCTCTTAAAGCCTCTATCTCAATTAAGTTTTTTTCCATTAAAGCAATCCCTTCTCGACTTCGAGCTAAGTTTTTCTTTTCTTCTTCCAATTTTAAACTTTCTTCTTTGATCTCCTTGGAAATCTCTTCTAATTTTTGGTTTAATTCCCCTAACCTTTCCTCAAGTTGAACCTTCTCTGCTCTTAAAAAGTGGATTTTCCCTTCTTCCTCCCTTAAATTTTTTAACAAATTATCTTTCTTGCTCTCAATATTCTTTTTCCATTTAACTAAGCGAGCTATTTCCTCTTCACAATGATTAATTTCTGCTCTTAAAGAAGCTTCTTTTGAATTAAGCTCAAGGGCAATTTTCCTTTTAGTTATTAATCCCCCGCCTCGGCGAGTATCAAGCCTAAAAAGACCATGAGGATAAACAACCATGCCATCTTTGCTGACAAAAGTTGCTTCGGGGTAAGTTTTAGCAAGTTTTAAAGCAACTTTAAAATCATCTACTAAAAAAACATCTTTAAAAAGAAAATCAACTACCTTTTTAGCTTCTCCTTTTGCTTTAACTACATCTCTCAAGGGAAAACCAGGATTAATTTTTAGAGAAGCAACATTTTCTTTAATTTTTTCTAATGAAAAAAGGGAAAGAAAAGTTTCAGCTTTTTTAAGTTTGGAAAAAATAGTTTTGACTTCGCTTCCCTTTCCAACAAGCAGTGAGAAGAAATAATCACTTAAAAATATTTCAACAAATCTTTCATATCCTGGGGAAATTTCTAAAAAATCTGATAAAAATCCAAGAGTGTTAAGATTATTAAATTCAGGAACTTCAAAAGGGAACTTTGCTTCTGTCTCAAGAGCCCTTTTTTGAAAATTAATTTCATCTTGCTCTTTCTCTAATTTTTCTCTTTTCTCTTTCTCTAAACTAATTTTTTCTTGAGTTACCTCCTCCTCTTTATCGAAAGAACTGAAAGACTTTCTCATTTTATCTAGATTAATTTTTAGCTTAGCTTCCTCACTTTCAATCTCTTTTAATCTACTTAAAATTTCTTTCTCTTTCTTTTTAAGCTCATTTTTCTGCCAATCCAAAAAGGTTAAATTAGATTCTAGCTTAACCCTCTCTAAGCCTCTTTCTTCGAAAAGCTGTCTTTTCTCTCTCAAGTTTTCTCGAGCGAGTCTAATCTTCCTTTCAAGTAGTTTTTCCTCTTCCTCAATTTGCTTTCGGTCTTTCTTTATCTGTTCGCTTCTTCTCCGAAGGTCAGCAAGGGCTTGATGAATATCTGCAAGGTGATTGTCAATAGTGGCTTTTTCCCCTCGAATAGCTGATAACCTCTCCTCGTTTGCTCTTTTCCCCATATCAACTTGGTAAATCTTCCGACGAATCTCTGAAAGTTTCTCCACCAAATTTTTCCCCTTTTCTTCTAAGAGAAGAAGGCCTGAGTTTAAGCGGTCATAAATGCTTCTTAATTTC
The DNA here is from genome assembly GCA_015711795.1 of Candidatus Geothermocultor quzhuomuensis. Taxonomy (GTDB): domain Bacteria; phylum Actinomycetota; class Aquicultoria; order Geothermocultorales; family Geothermocultoraceae; genus Geothermocultor; species Geothermocultor quzhuomuensis. Next base: position 55,495 of record JACVJC010000002.1, on the reverse strand, counting down.
TCTTTTTTTTCAGTTAAATCACCGACAAAGAGACCTTTTTTTTCCAGTTCAACCTGCAAGCTTTCAATCCATTTAATGTTCCTCTCCAACGCTTTCTTTGAGCTTAAATATTCTTTCTCCTTATTTTTTTGATTCTCTTTTAATCTTTGCCATTCCTTTTGAAAAGCTCTTAATCTAGAAACAGCTAAACCCACTTGCAAGTTCCTAAGTTCATCTTGAATTTTTTGAAATCTTTCAGCCTTGGAAGCTTGTTCCTGGAGTGGTTTCAACTGACGATTAAGCTCATAAATAATATCCTTCAATCTTACTAACTTCTCATCAATTGAAGAAAGTTTCTTTAAAGCTTTTTCCTTTCTCCTCCGATACTTAAAAATGCCAGCTACTTCTTCAATTAAAACTCTTCTCTCCTCAGGTTTACTATTAATTATCTCTTCCATCTGCCCCTGCCCTACTATGGTATGTAATCTTTGACTAATGCCAGAGTCAGAGAGGAGTTCTTGAATATCTAAAAGTCGACAAGGGCTTCCATTAAGAAAATAGTCACTTTCGCCAGAACGATAAATCCTTCTTGAGATGCAAACCTCGGAAAAATCAATGGGTAAAAAGCCATCAGAGTTGTCTAAAGTTAAAGAGGCTTCAGCGACACCAAGAGGAGCACGAGAAGAGCTACCAGCAAAAATAACATCTTCCATCGCTCCCCCTCTCAAGGAATGTGGACTTTGTTCACCTAAAACCCAAAGGATTGCATCGATTAAGTTACTCTTTCCGCTACCATTAGGACCAACAATTACTGAAATTCCAGGTTCAAAGAGTAAAACAACTTTATCCGCAAAAGATTTAAATCCCCGAACAGATAAAGATTTTAAATACAAACCAACCTCCGAAACTTGTTCTGAAAAGTTATTTTACCATAGATAAAAATATTCTTGAAAAAGGGGTATATTTCTGGTATGTTAAAAAAACCGGAGAACGGGTGAAAGGAGGCGAAAGCCCGTTCTCCTACGCTGCATAGTATATAACGAAATTTTTTTTTTGTCAATACTATTTTTTAAACATTTCCAGTATCTTAGAATTTTTAATCAATAAAGGGAATTATATTCATTAATTATTCATTTAATAGACTTAGCAAAGTGAAATAATCACTAAATTTAAAGCTAAAAGGGTAACAAGTTTACCAAAACTAAAGCCAAATAAACATTAATTATTCAAAACCCAAAATTAATAGGGCTTTTTATGCAAAATCCAAACCTCTCTCTTGAAGATTTATTTCATTTCTCTTAGTTTTTTTAAAGCTTCTTTGGCTGCTTGCTGTTCAGAAGTTTTTTTACTCATCCCTTTTCCCACTCCATACTTTTTCCTTTTAATTTTGACCTCTGTTGTAAAAATACGCGAATGAACAGGACCCTCCTCTTCTACAAGATTGTAAACTGGCAAAGCACCTAATTTCTTTATAGAGAGCTCCTGGAGCTCAGTCTTGTAATCCTCTTCAACTCTTTCCTTCCCAAAGAGAAAATCTTGAAAATAAGTTAAAATAAAGTTTTTAGCTTTAGCTAGCCCCTGGTCTAAGAAGATAGCTCCAATTAAAGCTTCAACTGAATCGGAAAAAATTGAACTTATTTTTCCTCTTTCATCTCCTTTAGCCCCTTTCCCGAGAAGAATCAGCTCATCAAGCCCAATCTTAAAAGCCACCTCGGAGAGAACTACCTTATTAACTAATTTCGCTCTCATTTTAGCTAATTTTCCCTCGTCATAATGGGGAAAGCGAAAAAAAACAAATTCCGCAACCACAAGGTTTAAAACAGCATCTCCTAAAAATTCTAATTTTTGAAATGATGAAGAGATATTCCTCTCAAAAGCAAAAGAATTGTGGACTAAAGCTTGGAAAAGAAAAAATTTATCCTTAAATTTAACTCCGATTCTTTTTTCTGCTTTTTTTAAGTGGTTTAGAAACTCTTCCATCTACTCAAACTTTTTAAAGCAAAGGGTGGCATTATGACCACCGAATCCGAGAGAGTTCGACAAAGCCACCTTAACTTCCCTATTAATCGCTTTATTGGGAGCATAATTTAAATCGCAAAGGGGGTCAGGGAATTCATAATTTATGGTTGGAGGGATAACACTTCTCTCAATTACAAGAGAGCAAATTATTGCCTCTAGCCCTCCAGCTGCTCCTAGTAGATGACCAGTCATAGATTTTGTTGAAGAAACAATGAGGTTGTAAGCGTGTGAGCCGAAGACATTTTTAATGGCTAAAGTTTCAAACTCGTCATTGTAGGGAGTAGAAGTTCCATGGGCATTAATGTAATTTACTAATGAAGCCTCGATGTTGGCTTCATTTAAAGCATTTTGCATGGCTCGAGCAGCTCCTTTACCTTCAGGGTCAGGGGCTGTAATATGATAAGCATCTCCGCTCATCCCATAACCAACAATTTCACAATAAATATGAGCCCCTCTCTTGAGAGCTGCGTTCATCTCTTCTAAAACTAAAATTCCTGCTCCTTCGCTGATAACAAACCCATCCCTTTTAGCATCAAAAGGACGACTAGCTTTTTGAGGCTCCTCATTACGAGTTGAAAGAGCTCGAAGAGCACAAAAGCCGGCTAAGCTTAAAGGAGTAATAGGTGCCTCTGCTCCACCAGTGATGCAAACTTCCGCTGCCCCTCTTTTAATTAACTCAAAGGCCTCTCCAATTGCGTGGGTACTAGTTGCACAAGCAGTTACAACACAACTATTTGGCCCCTTTGCCCCACTATAAATAGCTATGTTGCCCGCTGCCATATTAGCAATCATCATAGGAATCAAAAAGGGGCTTACCCTTCTCGGTCCTTTCTCCAATAAAATTTGATGTTCCTTTTCTAATGTAAAAAGGCCCCCTATGCCTGAACCAACAATTACTCCTACTCTTTCAGCGTTACTGGCATCAATTTTTAAATTAGCATCTTCAAGAGCTAATTTGGTTGCAGCAAGAGCAAAATGACTAAATCGGTCTAGTCTTTTGCATTCCTTAGCATCAAGAAAATCAAGAGGATTAAAATCTCTGACTTCACCAGCGATCTGAGAGGGGTAATCAGAAGTATCAAAAAATGAAATCTTATCAATTCCCGAATAACCATTAATAAGCGCGTGCCAAAATGATTCTTTCCCTATCCCATTAGGTGAAATCGGACCTAAGCCAGTAACCACTACCCTTCTTGACAAACCTCATTCACCCCTGATTGATATATCTTAACTTCAGCTAGAAGATTTTTAATTATTTTTTTAACAGGCAAAATCTCATTTATTTCTCCAACCCGCTCCCCTGAAAAAACTAACCCTCTCTCAATATCTCCTTGTTGGGCAAGAGTAAGAGCATCAATAATACAATAATCTTTTTGACAGTATTTGAGACACTTGACACATCTTTTGTAATTAATTGGCTTTGGCGCTTTCCCTTTTAAAATTTCCTCGACAAAAAGGGTTCGAATAGCTCTTCCAATCATGCCCACTGGACTATTAATTAAGACAATATCCTCTGGCCGAGCTTTGAGATAAGTTTCTTTCCAAGTTTTGTGAGCACTAGATTCAAAACTCGCTGCAAATCGAGTGCCAATTTGGACTCCTTTAGCTCCTGCCGAAAGAGCTCGCCAAATATCCTTGCCTTTTAAAATGCCTCCAGCAGCTATTACAGGTATTTTAAGAGCTTTAATAATATCAGGTAAAATGGAAAACAAGGATTTTTCTGTTCCTAAATGGCCACCTGCTTCTTTCCCCTCAACAATAACCGCATCAGCCCCACACCTTTCAGCTAGTAAAGCTGCTTTTAAGGAAGAAACAATTGGGATAAAAGGAATCCCTGCTTCCTTAGCCCAACCAAAAGCCTCTCTAGAGAAACCCGCTCCAGCGACAATTAAGTCAATCTTTTCACGAATGGCTGCCTTAACTAGCTCAGAAAATTGAGAGACCGCAACCATAACATTAATACCTATAACTCCTCGAGAAAGCCACTTAGCTTTTCTAATTTCTTCAACCATTTCTTGAACATCCATGCCAGAAACACCAATTAAACCTATCCCACCTTCATTAGCTACAGCTGCTGCCAGTGGTGAAAGAGAAATTCTTACTGCCATTCCCCCTTGAATAATTGGCAAAGGAACTTCTAGTTTTCCAATTCTTAAAGGAATTAAGCTCAAATCTTTACTCCTTTTACAGTAACTTATACCATCTTTTGTTCAATAAAATCGACTGCTTCCCCAACTGTTCGAATCCCTTGAGCCTCTTCATCAGAGATTTGAATAGCAAATTCTTCCTCAAGAGCCATAATTAATTCAACAAGATCAAGAGAATCAGCCCCTAAATCATCAACAAAAGACGAATCTTTTTTTACTTCATCTTCAGCCACACTTAACTGGGTAGAAACAATCTTTTTAACTTTTTCAAAAATTCGCTCGTCCATTTAATCACCTCCCATTTCCCCCGTACTTAATTAAAAATAAGTAAGTTAAAGTATAATTCCCCCGTTAACTGAAATTACTTCACCAGTAATATAACTTGCCTCATCAGAAGCGAGGAAAGCTACTAAAGAAGCAACATCTTTAGGCAATCCAAAACGGCCTAATGGTATTTGCTTTAAAATCTTCTCTCGATATTCTTGAGGGAATCCTTGAGTCATACCTGTTTCGATAAATCCCGGAGCAACCGCATTAACTCTAATCCCTCTTGAGCCCAGCTCTTTGGCTAGTGACTTAGTAAATCCAATGACACCAGCTTTTGAAGCTGCATAATTTGCCTGACCAATATTGCCTCGTAAACCAACTACGGATGAAATATTTATTATAACTCCTTTCCTTTCTTTAACCATATACTTAGCAACAGCCTGTGAACAATTGAAAACCCCTTTTAAATTAACTGCTAGGACACTCTCCCAATCATCCTCACTCATTCTTAAAATTAAACTATCTCTAGTAATTCCTGCATTATTGACTAAAATATCTACTTTCCCCATCGTGGCAACAGCTTGCTCAATTAACTTTTTTGCTTCATCCATTTTGGATATATCAGCTTCAATTGGGTATCCTCTAGAACCAATCTTTTCTATCTCTTTTTTAAGTTCCTCTGCTTCCTCCTTTAAACCAGGATAATAGTTGATAGCGACATCGGCACCCAATTTAGCTAACTTAAGGCAAATTGCTCGTCCAATTCCCCTAGAACCACCAGTAACAATAGCTGATTTACCTTTTAAGTCCATTAAATTTCACCAATTCCTTTCAAAGAATCCTCCAAGATAATTAGTGAATCTTTATTCTCGACATTAAAGACTAAAATATCTTGAGCTATCCTCCTAATTATCCGAGAAAGAACCTTACCCGGACCAAGCTCGATAAAAATTGAAGCTCCTTCCTTCAAAATCAATTCCATCGAATCTTGCCAAAGCACCGAACCTGCTAATTGATTGGCTAAATTTTCTCTAATTTCCTCGCTTCTGTAAACCTTTTTAGCGGAAAAATTTGAAATGATTGGTATTTGACTATCTTGAAATTTGACTTTATTTAAAATCAATTTAAATTTCTCCGAAGTTTTTTTCATATATTTTGAATGAAAAGGCCCGCTGACCATAAGCCTTACCACTTTCCTAGCTCCAGCTCCTTTTATCTCTTGGGAAAATTTTTGGAGGTTTTCTTCTTTTCCTGAAACAACTACTTGGCCAGGGCAATTGTAATTAGCAATTTGGACTCCGTGCTTTTTAACTATTTTTTCAACCTTATCAGTTTGAAGCCCAAGAACAGCAACCATTCCTCCTGAAATCTCTCTTGATGCTTCGTCCATAAGCTTTGCTCTCTCATTAACCAACTTTAAGCCTTCCTCAAAACTTAAAGCTCCAGATGCTACAACTGCAACATATTCTCCAAGACTATGACCAGCTAAGAAACTTGCCTTTAATCCTTTTTGACTAATTAGAAGATAAGCAATGTAATCAACGATAAAGATGGCTAACTGGGAGTAGTATGTTTGAGAAAGTTCTTCAAGTGGTCCTTCAAAACAAATTTTTTTTATTTCCCATTTTAAAATTTTTTCTGATCGCTCAAAAATTTCTTGGGCTAAAGAGAAGTTCTGATAAAAAGATAGACCCATGCCGACATACTGCGAACCTTGACCTGGGAAGAGAAAGGCAATTTTCCTCACTCTTTAACAAGCTCCCTTTTAATTCCCTAAAATTTCTTTAAGTTTCTTAGTAAGTTTGGGAATAATTTCAAACAAGTCACCAACAATTCCATAAGTAGCACTTTGAAAAATGGGGGCATCTGGGTCTTTATTAATCGCAATAATGATTTCTGAGGTCTGCATCCCAGCTAAATGTTGAATAGCCCCAGAAATGCCACAGGCAATATACACCTTGGGACTGACGGTTTTTCCTGTTTGGCCTATTTGATGTGAGTAAGATATCCATCCTGCGTCAACGGCTGCTCGGGAAGCACCAATAGCTGCCCCTAAAACATCGGCTAACTCTTGAAGAATGATAAAGTTTTCAGCTTTCCCTAAACCTCTCCCGCCTGAAACAATAATATCAGCGTCTTCCAGCTTAACATTTTCCATTATGTCCTCGATAAAATCAAGATAATGTGTCTTAAAGGGAGGGATAGCAAATTTTTCTTTTATGATTTCACATTTGCCCTCAGAACTTTTAGCTGCTCTTTTCATTACATGAGGTCGAACCGTTGCCATCTGTGGGCGTTTTTCAGGGCAAATAATCGTTGCCATTATATTGCCACCAAAGGCGGGGCGAGTTTGTAATAAAAGTCTTTTAGCCACATCAACATCTAAGGAAGTGCAATCAGCGGTCAAACCAGTTTCAAGAATGGAAGCAACCCTCGGGATTAAAGAGCGACCAATTGAAGTAGCCCCCCCTAAAAAAATCTCTGGTTTATATTTCTTAATAAGATTGGAAAGAACAAAGGAGTAAGGTTCATCCATAAAAACACTAAGAGCCGGGTCATCTACCAGGTAAATCCGGTCTAAATGATAAAACTTTAGTTCATCCACAAGGTGTTCCAGCTTACTTCCTAAAAGAACAGCTGAAAGAGATGCTCCTAGCTTTTGAGCTAATCTCCTCCCTTCTCCAATAATCTCATAAACAACTGGAGCTAACTTCCCATTCTTTTGTTCAACAAAGACCCAAATTCCCTCATAACCCACTACGGGTTCTAACGGAACCTTGCAAGCTATAAAGATTGCTTCAAAACGACAGGCATTAACACAAGCACCACATAAATTACAATTTTCTTTTTTTATGACAGCCTTTTTTTTAATTATCTCTATAGCATTGTAAGGACAAGCTTTAAAACAAAGCTGACAACCGTTACACTTCTCTTCAATCACCCAAATATCCAAAGTTTTCACTTAAATGACCCTACTCTCTTTTAACTTATTAACCAACTGTTCAACCTGACTATCAATGTCACCTTGGAGAATTTCGCCCTTCTTCCTCCTCTGAGGAGCAAAAATCTTAATGACTTGAGTTGGAGAACCTTCAAGTCCAACCTTTTCCTTCTCAATATTAAAATCATTAACACCCCAAATTAAAATCTCAACGCTTTTAGCCCTCATTTTTCCGCGAAGGGAAGGTAATCTTGGCTCATTTATTTCCTTAACCACCGTAATTAGACCAGGTAGGCTCATCTTGATACGCCGATAACCTTCCTCAACCATCTGCTCTAAGATAATTGAATCCGTTTTAACCTCATTAATTTTCCTCACATAAGCAACATGAGGAATACCAAGTTTTTCAGCTAAACTTGGTCCAACTTGAGCTGTATCGCCATCCATAGTTTGTTTACCACAAATTATCAAGTCAAATTGAGAAATTCTTTTAATTGCCTGGGCTAAAGTATAAGCAGTAGCTAATGTATCAGCACCAGCAAAACTTTTATCACTTAAGAGAATAGCCTCATCAACACCGAGTGAAATTGCTTCTCTTAAAGATTCTTCAGCTTGAGGTGGACCCATACTTAAAGCAGTCACCTTCCCCCCCAACTTCTCCTTTAGTCTTAAAGCTTCCTCAATAGCGTACATATCAAAGGGATTAATAATCCCTTTAACACTTTCCCGAACTAAAGTTTTGGTTTGGGGGTTAATCTTGACCTCGGTTGATTCAGGAACTTGCTTTATACAAACAATTATCTCCACTGAATTATCTCCAAGAGCTAGCTTCTTTGATTAAACTTAAAGCAATAATATTCCTTTGAATTTGATTAGTTCCTTCATAAATTTGAGTAATCTTAGCGTCTCTCATCATTTTCTCAACAGGATAATCACGCATATAGCCATAACCTCCCATTATCTGAACTGCATTAGTGGTAACATTCATTGCTATATCGGAAGCAAAAAGTTTTGCCATCGCTGATTCTCGAGAAAACTCTTTAGCTCCGGAATCAATGAATCGAGCTACTGCATAGACCAGGGCACGGGCTGCCTCAATTTGAGTTGCCATATCTGCTAACATATGCTGAATGGCTTGGAAAGATGAGATAGATTGCCCAAATTGTTTTCGCTCTCGAGAATATTTAAGGGCTTCTTCAAAAGCCCCTTGAGCAATACCAACACTTTGAGCTCCAATGCCTGGACGGGTCATATCTAAGGTTTTCATTGCAATTAAAAATCCCATTCCTTCTCGTCCAATTAGATTTTCTTGAGGAACTCGACAATCTTCAAAAACTAGTTCTCTCGTTGCCGAACATCTTATGCCCATTTTCTTCTCTTTCTTGCCAAAAGAAAAACCATCCATGCCTTTCTCAAGAATAAAAGCACTTGCTCCCCGTATGCCTTTCGATTTGTCAGTTAAAGCAATGACAGTATAAATATCTGCTTCTCCACCATTGGTAATCCATTGTTTTGTTCCATTAAGGATGTACTCGTTCCCTTGCTTAATCGCTGAAGTTCTAATGGCAGCTGCATCACTTCCTGCTTCTGCTTCGGTTAAGCCAAAGGCACAAATCTTTTTCCCTCGAGCAACATCAGGTAAATATTTCTTTTTTTGCTCTTCGTTTCCGAACAAGAAAATAGGATAAGCGCCAAGAGCATTGGCAGCAAAAGTTACAGCTACTCCTCCACATCCACGACTTAGTTCTTCAATGACCAGACACATCTCAAAACAACCAAAACCAAAACCTCCATATTCAGGAGGTATAAATAAACCCATCAAATCCGATTGGCTGAGAACTTTTAATACTTCCCAAGGAAATTCTTCTTTTTCATCTAGTTCCTGCCTAATTGGGATGACTTTCTCGTCTGTAATTTTTCGGGCTAAGTTTTTAATCATTTCCTGTTCTTCAGTCAAAAAATAGTTCATCCCCTCTCCTTTCACTTCTCACTAGTAACTCCACCTTATAACATTGGCTCCCCAAACCAAACCCCCTCCAAAGCTAACGGTTAAAATAAAATCCCCTCTTTGAAGTTTACCTGAGCGATAAATCTCCTCCAAAGCTAAAGGAATTGAAGCTGTTGAGGTGTTTCCATAATTATAAATATTGCAAATAATCTTTTTTGAATCAATTTTGAGCTTTTTAGCCACTGAGTCAATGATTCTTTTATTTGCCTGATGAGGAATGAAAAAATCAATATCAGAGACTTTCAGTCCAGCTAATTCTAAAGCCTTAACAGAAGCATCAAATATTGACTGAACAGCAAACTTAAAAACCTCTCGACCATTCATCTTGATATAATGAAGCCTTCTTTCAACTGTATCAAAAGAAGCTGGTTTAAAAGCACCACCAGCTGGAATTTTTAACAAATCCTTTCCTCCGCCATCAGCTGCTAAGTAAGAAGAAAGAACTCCATAGCCCTCCTCAGTTTCCTGCATAACAACAGCGCCAGCCCCATCTCCAAAAAGAATACAGGTACTGCGATCCTGCCAATCAACAAAGCGAGAAATTGCTTCAGCTCCAATAAGAAGAATTGTTCGATAAATACCCGAGCTAATAAGGCTTTCAGCAATGACTAAACCATAACTAAAGCCTGAACAAGCAGCCAAAATATCAAAAGCAGGAACATTTTTAAGACCCAATTTTTCCTGAGCTAAACAGGCAGTTGATGGAAAAATCATATCAGGAGAAGCAGTAGCAACAATAACTAAATCAACATCTTTTTTCCTAACTTTATTTTTAACTTTAGCATCATTTAAAGCTCTAAGCCCAGCTTTAGCTGCTAAATCTGAAGTTGTTTCTTTATCGACAATTCTTCTTTCCGCGATTCCTGTTCTTTCCAAAATCCACTGGTTGGAAGTGGAAACCATCTTTTCTAAATCAAAATTTGTTAAAATTCGAGAAGGAAGATATGTTCCTAAACCAACAATACCAGCATGCCTCTTTGCCACTTTGCCTCCAAAAAGTTATTAAGTTAGAACTAAACTTGCTAGCTATAAAACAAGTAAATTAAAGTATTTTAATTCGCCAGGGTGGCCAATAAACGGCTATTGCTTTTCCTAAAATTTGTGAGGTTTTTAAAGGACCAAAAACTCGACTATCTAAACTATTAGGGCGATTATCCCCCATGACAAAGACACAATTTTTGGGCACTTTGATTGGTCCATAGTGGGAAAAGTCAGAAGAATTAATCCGATAAGGCTCAACTATTTTTTTCCCGTTAATATAAACTTCATTTTCAATAATTTCAAGTGTTTCTCCGCCCACCGCAACAACTCTTTTAATATAATCTCTCTTTAAATCATTTGGAGGGACAAAAACAACAATATCACCTTTTTGAGGAGGTCGAAAACGATAAATAAACTTATTAACAATCACTCTATCTTGCGGTAAAAGGGTTGGCTCCATTGAGCCTGAAGGAATATAAAAAGGCTGAAAAATAAAGGATTTAACAAACCAAGCAATTACAACAGCTAAAATTATCAAAAATGGCAACTCTCTTAAAAAAGAAAGAAGAGAACCCTCGCGGTCTTGCATAAAATCTCCTGATTAAAGAGTACTAACTCTCACTTGTTTTTTTCTTAGAATTTGCTTTTTGACTTCTTGGGTGAAAACGTCCTCTTAAAATTCCCCTCTTTTTTATCGGTTCTTCCTTTACTTCCTCTTTAGGTTCTTCGTCTAACTTCTCTGCTACTTTAACCCCTGAGGTTTCCAACATTCTCTTTTCCTTAACCTTAGTCGCCTTACCTACTCTTTCCCTGAGGTAATAGAGCTTAGCTCGACGAACTTTCCCCTTTCTCACTACTTCAATTTTGGCAATTCGAGGCGAATAAAGAGGAAAAATACGCTCAACACCAACACCAAAGGATATTTTGCGAACAGTAAAGGTTTTTTTAGCACCTTTACCTCGAATTTTAAGGACAGTACCTTGAAAAACTTGGACTCGCTCCCTCCCAGCTTCAACTACCTTATAATGAACTTTAACTAAATCACCAGGTTTAAATAATGGTAACTCTTTATTTTTAAGTTTCTCCTCAATTACTTTAATCTTACTCAACGAATTCCTCTCCCAATCTAAACGAGGAAGTATTATAACATAACTTTAAATTTTTTAAAAAGGTTTTTGGGGACACTTTTATGGTTATCGTTTCCTAAAACCTCAATCTCCTCATTACACACAATCTTCAAATTCTTAAGAATATTGAAGTAATAAGGTGAGAATGGGATTTGTTATACTAAGAGAATTACTTTAAAACAAAATTCAGCTCATACTACAAACTAATAGTTATTGTTTAATGGCTTGATAAATCTGCTCTAAATCAACATGTTCCTCAACTAAAGTTTTCATTTTTTTAAGCTTTTGGGGTTCGTGAACTCTGACTCTTCCAATGAGCATTTCCATCTTTTCAATAGTAGTGAAAGTATCATCAGGAACAAGAACAATAGGGACACCTAACTCTTCAGAGCGAGAAACAACGACAGGGCTGGGATGAAGATTTCCGGTCAAAATAAGACATTTTGTTGGTGTTTCCAAAGCTGCTAGTTGAACATCAGCTCGATCTCCCCCCGTAATCACTGCTTTTTCGCCTTTGCGACGGAAAAATCTAAGTGCTTTTTCTTGACCCATTGCCCCAACCATAAAAGTCTCAACTAATTCACTTCCCTTTTCAGGGCAACAAAGAAACTTCCCTTTTAGAGAAGAAACAATTTCTTCAATGGTTACGCCTAAAAGTGTTTTATCCATAGGAATAACCCCAAGAACATTAATTCCTTTTTCCTTAACAAATGGTTTAACTACCCCCTCCATCTTCTCTTCACTACCAGGTGGAAGGTAGTTAAAAATAACACCAAAAAGTCGTTCCTTTAACTCCTCTTTTGCCTCTAAAATCTCGTCAATAACCCGAAGATTGTCACCTTTAGCCACTAAAATAACTAAAAGGTCAAGAAGGTTAGGAATATCTTTAGTCGCTAGTTTAATAAATTTACCCTCAGCTAAACCACTCCCGCCTTCAACTAAAACTACATCTTTGCCTTGAGAAATATGGTCAAAAGATTCTTTTATCCTTTCTTCATAACCAAAGTCTCCCTCTCTTAAAATTTCCTCAATGGTTTCTTCAGTAAGAACAATAGGAGAGATAGATTGAAGCGGTTCTTTAAGCTCTAAAACTTGAGCAATATAGTCAGCATCCTCATCAATAGTCATATTTTTAAATCTCTTAGGCAGATTCCCAATTGGTTTAAAATACCCTATTAAGTAATTTTTCTCTTTCAGCTTTAAGCCAAGGCCTAAAATCAACCCTGTCTTTCCCGAATAAGATTCAGTCGAAATAAAATAAAATCCTTTCACTTTCCCTCACCTCCAATTGATATTCTAACATCAATTGCTTTACACCCTTCCCCTTCCTCAAAAACAACTAAAGGGTTAATATCCATTTCCAAAATTTCTGGTAAGTCGATTACCATTTGAGAAACCCTAAGCAAAGTATCAATAATTGCACTTATGTCAGCTCTCCTCTCTCCCCTTACCCCTCTCAGTAAATCGGATGAGCGAACCTCCTCGACCATCTCTTTAGCATCTTCTAAGGAGAGAGGAGCTAAACCAAAGGAAACATCCTTGAATGTCTCGACATATATTCCACCCAATCCAAACATGATTAAGGGACCAAATTGAGGGTCTTTGTTAACTCCTATAATAACCTCTCTCCCTTTTTTTACCATCTCTTGAACCAAGATGCCTTTAATGAGGGCTTCAGGAAAAAATTTCTTGGCTCGAAAACGCAGCTCATAATAGTTTTGAGCCAATTCTTGATCAGAAGAAATATTTAAGACAACTCCTCCAACGTCAGACTTATGTAAAATATCAGGTGAAAATAATTTTAGGGCAACTGGATAACCAATCTCATCAACAATTCTCTCAGCATCAATTAAAGTTCTTGCTAATTTCATTCGGGCAGTCTTAATGCCATATACTTCAAGAAGCTCATTAGCTAAGGGACCCGTTAAAATTCGTTCTTCCAATTTTTCTTCAACAATTTTTTTCGCTCTTTCCTTCTCTACCTCAAAATGGAAAAACTCTTTCTTTCTTCTTTTTAAATAAAAAGTATATTCATTCAGCTTCTTTAAAACTTTTACCGCCCGCTCAGGAGTAAGATAATTAGGAATACCCTTCTTGCTTAAAATTTCAATACCTTTTTCAACTTGACCTCCTCCCATAAAACAGGAAACAATAGGCTTTTTAAATTCTTTAGAAAGTTCAATTATCACTTTAGCGGTTCCTTCTGGTTGAGTCATTGCTTGGGGAGTTAAGATAACTATGAGAGAACCAACATTTGAATCTTGTAAAACTCCCTTAATTGCTAGTGCGTAGCGATCTTCTAAAGCATCTCCTAAAACATCAATGGGATTGTAAATATTAGCATAAGAAGGAAGATTTTTTCTTAAATAATTTAAAGTTCGAGAAGAAAAAGATGCAAGAGGTAAACCATATTCCCCACATGCATCAGTAGCTAAAATAGCAGGTCCTCCCGCATTGGTTACAATTGCAACCTCTTTCCTCTTAGCTAATGGGAGGAGAGAGAAAGCATTAATTAAATCAACTAAATCTTCAACAGTCTCAGCTTGAATTATCCCCCCTTGTCTAAAAGCAGCTCGATAACATTGGAGCGAGCCAGACAAACTTCCAGTATGAGAAGAAACAACTCTCGCTCCTTGGGTAGTTGTTCCAGCTTTAATAGCAATAATTGGTTTCTTCTTAAAAACCCTCTGGCTTTCCTTTAAAAATGCTCGTCCATTATTTATTCCCTCAATATAAAAGGCAATTACTTTCGTTCTCTCATCCTTTGAAAAAACTTTTAATAAATCAATCTCTGAGATATCTAATTTATTTCCTAAACTAACAAATTTGGAAAAACCAATTTTTTTCTCTTTAGCCCAATCAAGAAGAAATGTCCCTAAAGCTCCTGATTGAGAAACAAAAGCAATATTACCCGATGGGGGCATCTCTTTGACAAAGGAAACATTAAGTTTAGAATGGGTATCGATTAAACCTAAAACATTAGGGCCTAGGACTCTTATCTTAAATTTCCGAGCAATTTTAAGAATTTCTCTTTCTCGCCTTGCTCCTTCTGGCCCAACTTCACGAAATCCAGCCGTTAAAATAATGACAACTTTTACACCCTTTTCACCGCACTCAAAAACAGCTTGAGGAACAAATTTGCTGGGTATAACAATAATAGCTAAATCCACTCGATGAGGAATAGCTTTAATTGTTGGATAACACTTCAACCCTTCAATTTGGGAAGTTTGAGGGTTTACTGGAAAACAAGGGCCCTTGAATCCTGCCCTTCTAATATTATCAAAGACTGCCCTACCGACCTTAGTTTTATCTCTCGAAACACCAATAACAGCTAAACTCGAAGGAGAAAATAACCTTTCTAACATCAGATTCTAAAATTTTTATTGGATTTTTTACTCGACTTCAATAACTTCTCGCCCTTTGTAATACCCACAATTGGGGCAAACGCAGTGAGGAAGCTTAGGCTGATGACACTGAGGGCATTCTGACAAGTTGACCAGTTTTACCTTATGTTGAGCTCGCCTACTATCCCTTTTTGATCGAGAAGTTTTCCTTTTAGGAACAGCCATCATTCACCTCCCTAACCCAACTATTAATAGACTGAAGTTAACATAAGGACTAAAGAAACAAGACCATAAACTAAAAGACTAGAGCTAAAAGCTCCTTTAAAAATATTTAATTTTTGGTGATTTTACTTAAGTTTTAAATCTTCAATCTAAAGCCGCTTTTTATGCTCTTTGCTCCCTGTTCGCTGCTCTTTGCTCCCTGTTCGCTGCTCTTTGCTCCGGCTTCTTTCAGTTTTTTTAAAGGTTCCCATCTTATATCAATTTCACTCTTTTCACAACTACAATTCCCTTGATTTAAATCTTTTCCACATTTAGGGCAAAGGCCTAAGCAATTTTGATTACAAAGAGGCTTCATAGGAAGAGATAAAATAAAAAGTTGCTTAATCATCGGTTCAAGGTCAATTCTTTCATTAATTATCTCAAAGGTTTCAGCCTCTTCTAAGAAAAATTTTTTCTTTTCTGGTTCCGCAAATATTTCTCTAACTTCACAATGAAGGGGGAAAGGAAATTTTTTTAAGCAACGGCTGCAATTTAAGTTAATTTGACTCTGTATTTTCCCTTCAACAGTTACTCCTTGACTTATTCTCCGAGCAATTAAATTAAATTTAACTTTTTTAGAAAAGGAAAATTTGCTTCTTCCTACCTCCAGATAAGGGATTTTCTCTTCCCCACATATTTTCGTTTCTGGTTCTTGAAAATCAAGCAAACAGCTTAAATTAAACTTAAAGCCCTTCACCACTATCACCTCTTTTATTAAAAGGAGAATAAAAAGAAAAGACTAAGAATGAGTCACTCTCGAGGAGTTGTCTTGCCTTGAAGTCGCTCCCTACCTCTTTGAACAGCAGCTAGAAGTTTGCTTAAATTAACCTCTAAGTTAGCTAACATTTCATCAGCATAATCTTCAGCACTGAGTCTTATTTCTCTTTCCTTTGCCCTAGCTGCTTCAATAATCTCTGCTGCTTTCTCCTCAGCAAGTTTGACTATTTCGCTTTCGGAAGCAGCTGCGGCTGCTTTTTCCTTTGCTTCGTTAATTACTCTTTGAGCCTCCTTTTCTGCTTCATCAAGCATGTCTTGCCTCTCTTTCACAATCCATCTAGCTTGTTTTAATTCTTCTGGTAAAGTTGCCCTAATCTCGTCGATTATTTCATAAATTTTTTCCTCAGCAACTAGTACTGATGAGGAAAACGGAACTTTTTTTCCCTCTGCAATCACCTCTTCTAATTTATCAATTAAAGCCATTATGTCCATAAACTACCCCCTTGCTCCTCTATTTTCCATATATTTCATAGAGGCGCTCTTCAACATCTAATGGGACAAGCCCTTTCACACAACCTTTATATTGAGCTATTTCCTTAACAGCACTTGAACTTAGATAAGCATATTTATAATTTGTCATCATAAAAAGCGTTTCAATAGTTGGGTCAAGTTTTTTATTTAATTGAGCAATTTGAAATTCTCTCTCAAAATCTGAGACAGCTCTTAAGCCTCTCATTATAACTTTAGCCCCAAAACGGTTAGCAAAATCGACCAAAAGGGTATCATAAGCTTCAACTAAAACTTTACTCTTTCCCTTAAAAGCATTTCTCACAAACTTCAATCTTTCCTCAATTGAAAATAAAGGATGCTTCTCAGGATTTACAGCTACACCAACCACTACTTTATCAAAAAGCTGACAGGCTCGCTCAATTATATCAATATGGCCATTAGTAATTGGGTCAAAACTTCCGGGACAAACAACAACTCTCATAATTTCTTCACCAAGTTTTAAATTATCCCACATTTTTTATAAAAACTCAAAGTAGTATCGCCATACTTCTTAGAAAAAATTAATTTTAAGCCTAAAGGGGAAAATTCCTTCTTGGAAGAATGAGATAAAATAATAATTCCTCCTTCTTTAAGAATTGCTGAAGCTTTATCCAAAATAAAATTAAGCTTTTTAGCTTCAACTTTGTAAGGGGGGTCAAGAAAAATTAAATCAAATTTCTCATTTTTCAATACAAAAGTGCTTATCGCCCTACTAACATCTTCTTTTAAAACAATTGAGCCTTTTTCAAGCTTTACCCTTTTTAAATTACTTTTAAGATAATCTATAGCTTGAGAGTTTTTATCAACAAAAAAAACCTTCTTGGCTCCCCGGCTTAAAGCTTCAATACCAACATTCCCAACCCCTGCATAAAGGTCAAGAAGCTTTGCCCCTACAATTTGAGGGGCAATTATATTAAATAAAGATTCTTTAACTTTATCTGAAATAGGTCTTATTTTCATACCAGATGGAGCATAAAGACGATGCCCCCGAGCAATTCCGCCAATTACCCTCATCACTTAGCTCCTAGCTTTTAGCTCTTTGCCCTTAATGTTCTTACCTTTCAGTTTGTATCCCAAACCAGTTTTTCTATATTTTACTGTTTACACTTCTCCTTCTTTAGCCAACAGTATCTATCCACCTGCATCTGTTCTAAGCATGGAAGAGCCAATCAACTGAATGAGCAAATTTTCTTCTGATTTCAAAAAGCAAAAGCTGATTAGATTCACTTTGAAGATTAGGATCTTCATTGATTATCCTAAAGGCTTCTTCTCTTGCCTTAATTAAAACATCTAAATCACGTGTCAATTTAGCTAGCTTTAAGTCTGGCAATCCTGATTGGCGAAGGCCAAAAATTTGGCCTTCGCCTCTTATTTTTAAATCTTCCTCAGCTAATTTAAAGCCATCTTTAATCTTTTGGATTGCCTCCATTCTTAATTTTCCTTCTTCAGTTGTTGGGTCAGAAAAGAGAATCGAGTACGACTTATACTTTCCTCGTCCAATCCTTCCCCTAAGTTGATGAAGCTGAGAAAGGCCAAACCTATCTGCATTTTCAATTACCATCACCGTTGTATTGGGAATGTCAATACCTACTTCAATTACAGTAGTAGAAATTAAGATATCAAGTTCACCTTGCCTAAAATCCTTCATTACCTTCTCTTTTTCTTGAGTTTTCATCTTGCTATGTAAAATGCCCACCCTTAAATCGGGAAAAACATCATTTTTAAGCCGTTTGGCTTCTTTCACTACTGCTTTAGCTTCTATCTTTTCAGATTCTTCAATTAAGGGGCAGATAATGTAAGCTTGCCTTCCCTTCTTTACCTCTTCACGGATTTTCCGATAAGCCCAAGGGCGATGTTTCTTATCACAAACGATTGTTTCAATCTGCTTATAAATATCCCGATTGGTCGGTAACTCTCTTATAGTTGAAATATCTAAATCCCCATAAAGAGTGAGAGCAAAGGTTCGAGGGATTGGAGTAGCTGTCATTATTAAAACATCAGGTCTCTCCAGTTTGCCATCTCTTCGATTTCCTTTTTCTTTAAGCATAATCCTCTGTCTAAGCCCAAATCGGTGCTGTTCATCAATGATAACCAAACCTAAATTCTTAAAATTAATCCCTTCTTGAATTAAAGCATGAGTTCCTAAAACCACATCGATTTTCCCTTCGCTTATTTCTTTTTGAACTCTTTCTTTCTCTCTTAAAGGTAAACTCCCGATTAAAAGAGATACTTTAATCCCTAAACCTTTTAAAAAATTATTGATTCGCTGTTCATGTTGAACCGCTAAGACTTCAGTTGGAACCATCATTGCTACTTGATAGCCACTTTGAACCGCTATTACCATTGAAGTTACAGCAATAACTGTTTTCCCTGAACCAACTTCTCCTTGAAGAAGTCGGTTCATTGGACGGCTACTTGACATATCTTTCTTGATTTCAGCTAAAACCTTTTTTTGGTCACTTGTTAAGTCAAAAGAAAGATTTTTTAAAAACTTATTTAAAAGTGCGCCTTCAACTTGGTGCTTTATCCCTTTTGATTCTTCTTTAATTCTTTTTCTTCTCAAAGCTAGAGCCATTTGAATATAAAAGAGTTCTTCAAAGAGAAGACGATTTCGAGCCTTTCTTAAATTCTCTTCATTGCTGGGAAAATGAATTTCTCTTAAAGCCTCATTTCGATTAGGAAAATCTTGTTTTAATTTTAGGGATAAAGGTAAAGGATCAACAACCCGAGCTTGCTTAAGGGCTTCCCTCACAATTCTTCTCAATCTTCCAGCCGAAAGTTGGGCTGTTGCTGGATAAATTGGAATAATTCGAGCGGTGTTAAGCCACTCATCCTCAAAATCTTTTGCTTCTTTCAAGACATCATAAAATGGGCTCTCCATCTGCAATCTTCTGTAACGGTAATCAACCTTTCCACTTAAAGCAACTCGAGTTCCTACCCTTAAAATATTTCCAATATAATCCTGATTAAACCAAATACCAAAGAGATAGCCTGTCCCATCATATATTCCAATCTGGAGGATTCTTAAATTTTTTCTAATTATTTTTTTCCTTATATCTTTGACTACCCCAACAACAGTGGCTTCTTCACCCACTTTTAGCTCCCCGATGGATTGAAGATTTCTCCGATCAAGATATTTATAGGGATAGTGACTTAAAAGATCCTCAACCGTTTCTATCTTTAATTTTTTTAACTCGGAAGCTACTTTTTTACCAACAAACTTTACCTTATCAACTGAATTTTCTAAAAATAAAGTATTTTTAATCACTTCCTTATTAAAAAGTTCACCATCTAAAGGAAAAGACTCTAAGAGTTGATTTATCTCTTTTATTACTTGACTTCTTTCTTCTCTGGAAAGAGTTGAATAAGTCCAAGACAAAAAAGAAACTTTTTCTTTTAACTTGGAAGAAATCTCCTCTGATAAAATGTTTTTTAGATAACTCTGAAAGCTACCTAAAACAGAATTATTTCTAAAACCAAGTTTTTCCTCTAACCAACAAGCTAACTTCAAATGAGCCAAGTAACTCATTTAAAGCTACTCCTCAGGATAGAAGAAAATAGCCAAAGCTCCTGGTCCAGCGTAAGTACCGATTACACTGCCTATTTCAGTAACCATAAAGGATAAACAATTAAACCCTTCTTCCTCAATTAAAGTTTTAAGTTCATTAAGCTGAGCTTGATTATCACCATGAGCTAAGCCTAAATGGATAGGTCTATCTTCTCCAACTTCTTCCTTTAAACTTCTGACCAGTTCTCTTAAAACTCTTTTAGCTCCCCTGACTCTCTTGTAAGGAGCAACAATCCCATCCTCAAAAGTGATAAAAGGCTTAATATCAAGGAGGCTGCCTAAAAAAGCTTGGGCTTTCCCAATCCTCCCTCCCATCTCTAAGTATTTTAGAGTTTGAAGACAAGCAATCAATTTCATTTTCTCAATAATTTTTTGAGTTAAATTGATTATTTCTGTTGCAGTTTTACCTTCATCGCGAGCCTCGACCATCTTTTTTAAAATGAGACCGATCCCGCCTGAAACAGTCTTAGAATCAATTATCGTCACTGGCACCTTAATTTCTTTTCGAGCAAGTTCCGCCGAGTTGACAGTCCCACTCAATTTTGAAGAAAGATGAAGAGAAATGATATGACTAAAATCCCTTGAAAGCTTCTGATATACTTGAATAAACTCAGCAACCGTTGGTTGAGAAGTCTTAGGTAAAACATTGGTGTCTTTAAGGAGCTTGTAAAATTGACTAGGTGGCATCTCAATCCAATCCTTATACACTTCCTCGCCAAACCTAACTGTCAAAGGGACCATTTTAACATTATTTTCTCGATAAAAAGAAAGGGGTAAATCAGCTGTGCTATCAACCACAATTCCAATTTTTTCCATAACTCACATCTTCCCAGATCTACCTTTATTTAGTTGCCAAAAATATTTGAAATTACTCGACTGAGATTATTAATTGGTAAAGGGGTTGACCACCATTATACATTTCAATTTCGTGTTGAGGAAATTTTTTTTCGGCTTCTCCCTTAATTTTTTTCTTTTCCTCATCGCTCACCTCGTCATTGAAGAGAAAAGTTATTAAGCTATCTTCATCACTAACTATTTTACTAAGAAGCTCTGACGTAACTTTAATCAATGAGTTTCCAGAAATTACAATCTCCCCATTAAAAATCCCCAGATACTTTCCTTGCTCAACTTTTTCTCCATTCACCTCACAATCTCGAACGGCTCGGGTAATTTCACCTACTTTTACTCTTGAAATTGCTTCGTTCATCTCTTTGAGATTTTCTGCAAAGGAGCGGTTAGGAGTAAAAGCAACCAAAGCTGAAAAGGCTTGAGGAACATTTACTGTTGGTATTATATAAACTTTTTTGGGAGAAAGAGTCTTTACTTGTTCAGCTGTTAAAATAATATTTTTATTATTTGGTAAAATTATCACTTCTGAGCTGGGACAACCTTCAACCTCTTTTAATAATTCTTGAGCACTTGGATTCATAGTTTGGCCACCTTCAACAATGCGTTGAACCCCTAAACTCTTTAAAACTTCTTTTATCCCCTCTCCATTAGCAACAGCCACAATTCCAACTCCAGAGTCAGCTTGAGCTACTAATTTAGATTTTCTTTCCTCCATCTGTTCTTGCATATTATTGATTCTAATTTGGGAAAGTGTCCCCAATGAAGTAGCAAGATTTAAAACATCACCAGGAAAATTAGTATGAATATGAACTCTCAAGCTTTCATCTCCCCATACAACCATTAAAGAATCTCCCTTGTTTTCTAACTTTTTCTCCAAGTCATCTCTTCTCAATTTTTCTCCCTTAAGAACAAACTCAGTGCAATAGAGAAACTCCAGTGATTCTTCTTTTTGTTGTAATAAAACCTTAGGTATAGCCAAATTGCTCATCACTTTAATCTCTTCTTTCTTTAAAGTGGAAAGAACCCCTTCAACCATAGCTACTAACCCAAATCCCCCAGCATCAACTACACCAGCTTCTTTAAGAACTGGGAGAAGATCTGGGGTACGCAGGAGAGAATCTCTTGCTTCTTTAAGTGCAACCTCAAAAACTTTTTCAATTAAAACCTCTTGGTTTTTTAAATTTTTTACAGCTATGGCTGCATCACGGATAACAGTAAGCATTGTTCCTTCAACCGGTTTTCTAACTGCTTGATAAGCAACGCGAACTGCATTTTGGAAAGCGTCAATTAGAACATGGGAGTTAATTGTATCAAATTGGCGAAAAGTATCACAGAAACCTTTAATTATCTGAGAAAGAATAACGCCTGAGTTTCCTCGAGCTCCCATCAAAGCACCAAAAATAATAGCATTTATTAAAGAAGCCTTATCAGCGGAGTTTGCTTTGTCAACCTCTTCTAAAATTGCTTGAAGGGTTAAAACCATATTGGTTCCCGTATCGCCATCAGGAACAGGGAAAACATTTAGTCTATCAATTTCAGATTGATGTTTCTTTAAATTAGAAAAACCTCCCTTGATTAGTAAAATAATATCTTTGGGTTGAATTGTGAATGGCATTAATTGATTGGACTCCTTAGTTATTTCTACACTTTAATACCACGAACATAAACATCGACTTTCTCTACTTCTAATTGAGTATGCCTTTCAACCTCGTATTTAACCCGTTCAATTAAATTTTTAGCTACTTCAATAAGATTAACTCCATATTTAATAATAATATAAAGCTCAATTTTAACTTTACTGTCCTCTGAAAAAGCTACCTTAATGCCTTTCCTTAGTTTGTCCCGACTAAACAATTGGCCAATTCCAGCTGGCCAACTTGGATTGACCATTCTAACTACACCATAACTTTCTAAAGCAGCTAATCCTGCTAGCTCAGCAATGACATCTGGGAATATTTTCACTTTCCCCAAAATCTCTTCAGCGCTTTCCTCTTTTCTTTTCCCCATTTGCTTTCAGATTATTTAACTCTTTAATTATTGTTTCAACATCAACGCCATGTAACTTTGCTCCTACTTCGATGCTTTCCGTCACCGCTCCCATACAAATTGTGCAGCCCATCCCATACTTAAGGAAAACTTCTTTGACCCTAGGATGACTCTTTAAGGCTTTGAGAATGATCATTTCCTTCTTGAATTCCACCATTACTTATCTCTCCTCTCAGCCGCCACCCTAGCCTAGTTTAATAATAACAAATTTCTTTAAGAATAGGTATAAGCAAAAAAGCACTCCAGATAGATTAAAATAATTTAAAAACAGCTTTATTAATGAGTCATAATAATTAAATTAAAAAAGAGGCAACAATTCCAATGATTAATCCATAAATAATCCCCAATGGGACAATCTCCTTGTAAGAACGGTTAACAAAAGAGGGAGGCAAGCTTATCCAAAGACCCGTGATTGCTCCTGCAAGGGCTCCTCTCCAAGGCTCAGCTGCCATTCCAACAACTGCAGCTCCAGTAAAAAAACCAATGGCAGAGCGACTAAAAAGCCCACTAATCTGAACCATCTTTTTGTTTTCCATTTCCAAACGGGAAACAATAAACCAATCAATAACACCAAAAAATAATCCTATGAATCCTGAGACAAAAATTATCTTCATTCCTCCTCCTTTCATAAAAAAGCATTTTTAAAATTTTATCATAAAGATATGACATTACTTGAGAAATTTAATTCAACTAAAAGAAAATTGTTTGACTAAAAGCCGTCTGATTTTCAAGTTCTTGGTTAACCATTGAACTTTTTAATTTATTTTAAAATTATAAAAATATAAGCAGAAGTGAATAAAGAAGTTAAATTATTTTCAAGACTTGATTCCACCAAGCTTTACTCTTTAGTTTAAGTTGAAGATAATAATAAAAATAGTCCTCAAGGAACTTCAAGAGTTCTATTACAATTTCTCTTTTTGCTTTAAACTGGGATATTTCTTCCCAGTTTGAATTGAGGAGTTTTAAAAGAAAATCAGAAATAGTTAGCAAAATAGCGTCATCTATATCTTTTGCACAATTATCACAAAGAACGCCGCCTCGGGAAAAACTAAACCATTTTTTATCTTTATTTAAATTAATTTGACAAAAAGAGCAGTGAGTAAGAATTGGTTGATAACCTAAAAGGGCTAAGGATTTTATTTCAAAACCCATCAAGAGAAACTCTAATCCCTCAATGCTTGAAGAGATTTTTTCGAAAAAGGAAAGAGAAAGTTCAAATAATGGATAGTTGCTCTCTGACTCTAAAGAGACTTTCTCAAGTAAATCTAAAACAACTGAACCAGCGGAAAGTTTTTTTAAGTCTTCCCGAATTTTTTGGAAAGAGTCGATTGTTTCAACTTGAGTAATAATATCTAAATTTTTCCCCTTATATAAAAGTAAGTTAACATAACTGAAGGGTTCCAGCCGAGCTCCAAATTTACTTTTGGTCTTTCTAATTCCTTTAGCAATTGCTTTTATCTTACCGCAATTAGGTGAAAAAAGGGTAATTATGCGGTCAGCTTCGCCAAACTTTCTTGTTCTCAAAATTATTGCTTTGGTTTTATAAAGAGTCATCCCACCACTTAATAGACGGAAGACTTGAAGGATGAAGTTCAAAAGTTTTATCCATTATTCAGCTCTTCAAGTGCTTCAGCTCTTTTTGCTTCAGCCTTTAGCTTCTTTTGGGCTTCCTTTATAATCATTACTCCTGAGCTGGTGCCAATTCTATCAGCACCTGCCTTCAACATATCGAGAGCTTGCTCGAAGGTTCTAATTCCCCCTGAAGCTTTTATTTTCACCTTATCACTGAGATGCTTTCTTAAAAGCTTGACATCATTTAGATTTGCTCCAGCTGTTCCAAATCCGGTTGAAGTTTTAACAAATTCAGCACCAGCTTTTTCAGCTAATTGAGCAGCTTTTACTTTTTCCTCCTGGTTTAAAAAACAAGTTTCAATAATTACTTTAAATACAATATTTTTATCAGCCTTATCTCCCATTTGCCTTACCACTTTGGCTACTTCTTCAATATCTTGCTGGACAAGTTTTAAATCAGCTGATTTTAAAAAGCCAACATTAATAACCATATCAATTTCACTTGCTCCTAATTTTATCGCTTCCCTAGCTTCAAAAGCTTTAGTGGAAAAAGTGTTAGCTCCTAAAGGGAATCCAACAACTGTTCCCACTTTTACTTCTGAATTTTTAAGTAACCTCGAAGCTAACTTAACATAACAGGGATTAACAAAAACCGAAGCAAAACCATATCTCTTAGCTTCTTGGCATAGTTTACTAATCTCCTTCTTGGTTGCTTCTGGCTTTAAAAGAGTATAGTCTATCAGTTTCGCTAAATCCTTTGCAGTTCTAACTTTAAGAGCCATCTATCTTCTCCCTCCCCATATTCATTTTTAAGAAATTTCTCTTTAGTAAAGCCAAACTTCTCATATAAATGAAGAGCAGAAAGGTTTTTTGGCGAAACCGTTAAATAAAGGGTTTTAATCTCAAGGCTAATTTGCTTAATAATCTCCTTAAAAAAGAAATAACCCCTACCTTTCCCCCTTTCGCCTTTTTTAATTGTAAAACCGATTAAAAAAGCAGTCTCAGGCTCTTGCCAATCTTTTATCAATTCCGCTAAACCAATTGGTTCACCATCTTTTTTTAAAATAAAAAGTCGCCCATGCCTTCCAATAAAAGGAAGATGCCACTCGTTAAGGCCACCTCTACCAAATGCTTCTTCCTCTAAAACAACAATTTTTTTCATTAAACTGAGGGGAATACGAGAAATTAATTTGACCTCCAAATCCATCTTTTTAAATCACCTTTCTCCCAATTTGTGAGAAAGTAGGAAAACCTGCATTAAATTGGAATTTGCTACTTGGTCAATCTGAAGCCACGAGGAAAAACCTCTTTTAAGTTAAAAGTTTCTTTAATCCCATTCTTATTCATAGTAATAATTTTAATTTGAGGGCTAAATTCAAAAAGAACTTGGCAGCAAGCACCACATGGTAAAATAGGTTTAATTAGATTAGAGCAGATAACAATCTTGGAAAAATCTCGATAGCCATTAGTAACAGCTTGAAACACTGCAGCCCGTTCAGCACAAATAGAAAGTCCATAAGAAGCATTTTCAATATTTGCACCAGTAAAAACTTTTCCGTCTTTTGTTAAGAGAACAGCTGCTACTTCTACCTTTGAATAAGGAGAATAAGAATTTTTAAGAACTTTTCTTGCTAGTTCAATTAACTCTCTCTCCTTCAACTTTCTTCCTTTTTCTCAGATTTTTCCAATTTTTTAACTAATATTTTAGAGATGCGTCTTTGTTTTACTTTCTCAATAGTGAAAAGAAAATTATTAAAGGTAATAGTCTCTCCCTCCTCAGGGACTCTTCCAAGTAAGCTATAGACAAAGCCACCAAAAGTTTCAGACTCAACATCTTCAGGAAAAGTAAAACCAAGATTTTCTCTGGCTTCATCTAAATCAAGTCTGGCATCAACTCTTATTTGCCCATCTTTAAGCTTTTCAATCATAGGCTCTTCTTCTAAATCATATTCATCGAAAATCTCGCCCACAATTTCTTCAAGAAGGTCCTCTATCGTCACTATACCAGCAGTCCCCCCATATTCATCTAAAACAATCGCCATATGAACTTTATTTTTTTGAAGCTCTCTGAGCAGTTCATTAACCCTTTTTGATTCCGGGACGTAATAAGCCGGTCTAATCACTTCTTTTACTTTTTTCTTTGTTTCACCTCGAGCTAAAAATGGTAAGATGTCTTTAGCATAAAGTATTCCAATGATATTGTCTCTATTTTCCTCAAAAACAGGAATTCTCGAATATCCCTCCTCTAAAATGACCCTTAATGATTCCGCTAAAGTTTTTTTGCTATCAATACAAATAACATCCATCCTTGGAACCATGACTTCTTTGACAATAGTATCTCCAAATTCAAAAATACTATGAATCATTTCTCGCTCTCCTTCTTCAATGATGCCTTCCTCCTCACCCATAGCTAACATCGCTTTTATCTCCCCTTCAGTTAAAAATGGCTCTTCATGAATGGCTGCTTGTCCAAAAAGTCTAAGGAAAAGATTAGAAACAAAAACAAGCAAGCGGGCAATAGGATACAAAATTACAATGAAGACATTGATTAATTTAGCAGACCGAAGGGCAATTTTTTCAGCATGACGGATAGCATAAGTCTTAGGCCCAATTTCTCCAAAGACTAGAATTAAAAAAGTCATCACACCAGTGGCAATTCCAACGCCATAGCTTTTAAAATGTCTTATTGCAATGGCCGTTGCTAAAGCTGATGCCATTATATTAACAAGATTATTTCCGAGCAAAATGGCAGCTAAAAGCCGAGGGGAATGAGAAAGAAGATTAGCAATTATCTCAGCGTTAGGCTCTTTTTTCTCAACTAAGTGCTTAACCTTAGCGCGACTAAGAGAAATTAAAGCTGTCTCAGAAGAAGAAAAAAAACCAGAAAGCAAAAGGAGAATTACAAGTGCAATAAATGAAACCAAACTCCCCTCCAATTAATTTCACCCTTTCTAATAAAAAATTTGAAAAAGTAAGGTTGTAATTAAAAAACCCAGAATTGCTCCACTTATTACTTGAAACCAAGTATGAATTCTTTTTTCGACCCGACTTTGAAAAACAAGAAAAGCCAAAAAGAAACCGAGAGTTGCAACTAAAGCTCCATAAGGATAATCTTTGCTTAAAAAAGCAATCGCCGTAAAAAGAACAGAAGCTAAAGCACTATGACCACTAGGCCACCCACCTCTAAAAATGCTTTTACCGCCCGTGATTGATTTACCAACCACAGTGAGAATACAAACTAAAATAAAGCTAACACCAGTTACATAAACAGGTGAGCGGCGTATCTTTTCTAAAACCCTTATTGTTATAGGGTTTAATCGATTAAAAAAAACTAAATAGCCCACAATAAGAGCATTAAAACTAGCTACTAAAACAGCGCCAGCCGCTACATCTTTTGCCACTTTCGCCAGTGGGTCACGGGTTGTAGCAACCAAATCAATCGCTGATTCAATAGCTGAATTAATCATCTCAGATAAAATAACTAAAGAAATAGAAAAAAGAAGAGCAATAAATTCAACTCGAGAAAGGTCAAAGAAAAGACTGATCAAAAGAACAACAAAACCAACCCCGAAATGAATCTTTAAGTTCCTTTGAGTTTTAAAAACATAAACAATCCCTTCAAAAGCATAATTAAAACTTTCAAGAAGTGAGCGCTCCCTCATTGACAAGCTAAACCTGCCTTAAAAAACGGTTAAAAATTGCCTTTTCTTCTCTCTCCATCTTCTTTTTATCTTCTTCAGTTTCATCCTCGTAACCTAAAAGATGTAAGATTCCATGGATTAAGAGAAGGAAGAGCTCTTCATCGAAAGAGTTGCCATAAACTTTCGCTTGCTCCATAGCTTCTTCAGGGGAAATAATTACCTCTCCAAGCAAAGGGTCTTCTTCTAAGGAAAAAGCTAAAACATCAGTTGATGATGAAACTCCCCGATATTTCTCATTTAAGTCTTTAATATCTTCTCTTCTCACCAAGGCAATACTTAATTCAGCGTCTTCTGGAACCTTTTTGTAATTCAAAACAAATTTTGCTAGCTTTTCGAGCTGGCTTAGATTAACAGGAATTCTCTCTTGAAGATCGTTAACGATTACTTCCATCTCCACCTCTTTTTTTAAAAGGGGTCATTTCAACTGGAGGATACTCCATTCGAGTATGATAGATACTAGTTAAAACTTGGATAAAAGCTTGAGAAATTTTTTCTAAATCCTCCAGTGTCAGTTTGCTCTCATCTAGCTGACCATCTTCCAACTTACCTTGGATTATCTTTTTTACCATTTGTTCAAGGCGGAGGGGGGATGGTTTAACCAATGTTCTTGCAGCTGCCTCAACGGAATCAGCTAACATAACAAGAGCTGATTCCTTGCTTTTCGGCCTTTCACCAGTATATCGGAAAGTCTCTGCGCAAATATTTTCTTTCTCCACTTTTTCCTTCGCTTTGTGGTAAAAATATGAAATTAAACTATTACCATGATGTTCTTCAATTATGGAAATAATCTCTGGAGGAAGCTTATGATTTTTGGCTGCTTCAACCCCTTCTTTAACATGCGAAGTAATGATGAGACAGCTTAAGTTAGGATTAGTTTTATCATGTGGGTTCTCACCACCTATCTGATTTTCAACAAAAAAGGATGGTCTTTTTAATTTGCCTATATCGTGGTAATATGCTCCAACCCGAGCTAAAATTGGATTTGCCTTAATCAATTGAGCAGCTCCCTCAACTAAGTTCCCAGTGACAATACTATGATTATAAGTTCCTGGTGCCCTAAACATTAACTCTTTCAAAAGAGGATGGTTGGGATTAGCCAGTTCCAGAAGGCGCCAATTAGTTGTTATCTTAAAAGCCGATTCTAAAAAAGGAAGTCCCCCAATTGTCAAAATTATTGAAAAAAGAGCATTAGATAAGCCAATTCCAGCTGAAGATAACGAACTAACGAGAGAAAAGTTAAAAGGAAGTGATGAAACAAAGGAAAGAAAAGCCAAACCCCCTCCCAGATATAATCCTGCCTTAATCAAATCTCTTTGTGCCTCAATCTTAGAAACCACATAAATTGCAAAAAGCCCTCCTAATATAGAAACTAAAATAAAAGATAAATTAGTTTCGATAATTAAACTAACTAAAATAGCGGTTGAAATGAGAGTTATGATGCCAACTTGGGGATTAATCAAAATAGTAGCCAACATACCAGATGCAGCAATTGGAATCAGGAGAGAAGGAAAAAGAGAAGACAAAACTTGAGCCAAAAAAACAATAGCTGAGATAATTAAACCAATTAGAACAAGAAGGTTATTTTTTTTATAAACCATAGGCTCATAAAGATAAAGGTAAAATCCGATGGAAAAAAGAACAAAACCAACTAATAAAGTCAATCCAACTACCTTTTTAAAGTCAATTTTTCGGCCCAATAACCCCATTTCAGTAAGGATTTTGGCTTTTTCCTTTGAGATAACTTCTCCCTCACGAACAATAACTTCACCTTGCAACTTTTTTATCATATAAGGAGGAACTTTATTTGCCTTTTCCTCCTTCAACCTCTGAGTTTCTTCAGCATTAAAAAAGTAATTAGGGCTTAAGTAATAAGAGCCCACTTTAGAAATCAATTCATTTTTCAAACGCCCGTAAGGTAATTCCGCTGATAAATTTGAGAACTTCTTTTTCCACTGAGGCAAATTTCGCCCAGTTATCTTATTATTTAAAATGATTTTAGCAATCTCAACTGTCTTTTCTTCTAATGTATTTAGTTCTTGATCAGAAAGGGTAAAAGCTATTCTTAAAATCCGTAATGAAATGCCCTTTCCTAAAAGTGTTTGAACGTGAGACAGCTTTGCCTCTTCATCGAGGGTAGTATCCCGTTTAGTCTCCCTAATAACCCTATAAAATCCTCGGATATCTTCTTCAACTCTAGTTGAAGCTAAAACATCATGGTCAAAAACTCCTGTAATTCCAGCTGCTGCTTTTTTCCGCAGTTCATTGGTTTTCTCTTTATCTTCAAATTCAATTGTTCTAGAAGCTTTAACTGTTTGAGGTGATGGTTTACCTACTTCCAATCCTCTAACTCCTCCAAGCCAAAACTTAATAGTAACAATTGATGCTAAAATAAAAAAGAACAAAATAAAGAGTAAAATTCTTTGAAAATCTTTATTTTTTAAGCTTAAAAAGTTGCGGATTGTTGTGAATAGTTTGTCCTGGTCAATTTGAAACACGTGAATCCCTCGTTGAGACTACCTTTTTCTTTTCTTCGTATCGCTTGTATGCTTCAACTATTTTTTGAACTAATTTGTGCCGCACTACATCCCTGGCAGTTAAGTTAACAAACCCCACTCCATCGACACTAGCAAGAATCTTTTCCACAACCATCAATCCTGAGCTTTCACTCTTAGGTAAATCGACTTGAGTAATGTCACCAGTTACTACCATTTTTGAGCCAAAACCAAGTCGAGTTAAAAACATTTTCATCTGCTCCGGTGTCGTATTTTGAGCTTCATCTAGGATAATAAAGGAATCATTAAGGGTTCTCCCTCTCATATAAGCTAATGGAGCCACCTCAATCATTCCCTGCTCCATGTATCTTCTGGAATCTTCAGGTTCGAGCATATCGAAAAGGGCATCATAGAGAGGACGAAAATAAGGATCAACCTTTTCGTAGATATCGCCAGGTAAAAATCCAAGCTTTTCTCCAGCTTCAATTGCTGGTTTAGTCAAAATAATTCGGCCAACCACTCGATTCTTTAAAGATTGAACTGCCATCGCCATTGCTAAGTAAGTTTTTCCTGTCCCAGCTGGTCCGATTACAAAAGTGATGGTGCTTTTCCTAATTGCTTCAACATATCTTTTCTGCCCTGAAGTCTTGGGGCCAATTGCTTTCCCACGGTGAATTAAAATAACATCAAAAAAAACATCTCGGGGTTTTATTTCTCCCTGCTCTCTCATAATAATATCCATAACTTGCTCAACTGCGTGTGAATCAAGATGTCTTCCTTGAGCTAAGATATTAAGAAGTTCCTTAAAAACAGCGGTTGTTTTCTCTACCTCTTCTTGGTTGCCTTGAATAGAGATTTCATTACCCCGAACCAATATCTCAGTATTGAATTCTTTTTCAATTAGTTTTAAAAATTCGTCCCTCTGACCTAAAAGGTCAACCATTGATTGGTCTTCGGGAACAAATAGCTTTGCCTCTTTTATCTTCAATTAGCCTTCACTCACTTGCTATTATATCACAGTAAACATTTTAAGAAGAAAGCGCCGCTTTAACCATCTCGTTAACGACTTTTCCATCAGCTCTCCCCCTAACTTTTGGCATAATTAACTTCATTACTTGACCCATATCTTGAATCCCTTTTGCTCCAACTTCTTCAATTATCTCTTTAATAAGCTCCTCGATTTCTTGAGGAGTTAACTGTCTGGGCAAATAACCCTTTATAATACTGGCATCTCTCTTTTCTTTAGCTGCTCGCTCTAAATCTCCCCCTTTTTCATACTCCTCAGCAGCTTCTTCCCACTTCCTTGCTTCTCTCGTGATGACCTGGTAAATTTCTTCATCAGTTAGTTCCCCAATTTTATCAATTTCAGCATTCTTAATTTGGGCAAGGAGCATCCTTAAAGCTGACAGTCTCTCCCTGTCGCCCTTTTTTAAAGCTTCTCTCATATCTTCTTGGATCTTTTGCTTTAAGCCCATCTACCCTCCTTTAATTCATAAATTGAGATTGAAATCAAAAGGTCAACTAACAAATTAGACTTACAACTTAAATCATCTTGACTTTTGCATCTTTTCCTTTAAGTCATCAACTCTGCTTTTGCTTCAGTTTTTGCTTTTAGTTTCCCACCAATCCGCCAAGGGGCTTCCCACCAAGCAAATGAAAATGAAGATGCTCAATTTCTTGACCAGAATCTGGTCCCGAATTAGTAATTAACCGAAAACCACTTTGGAAAACACCTTCTTTTTCTGCAATTTTTTGAGCTGCTAAAAAAAGATTCCCGATAATCTCAACTTCATCCTGAGTAAATCCTTGAGCTGGATTTATATGTTTTTTAGGAACTATTAGGACATGAACTGGAGCTTTAGGATTGATGTCATAAAAAGCCTTTACAAAATCATCTTCATAAACATCCTTAGAGGGAATTTCCCTTTTAATTATTTTACAAAAAATACAATCCATTTTTTAAACCCCCTTTTAAATGATTTCTCCGAATAAAGCACCTCCCATAACTTTCTTAGCTTTTACTTTAACAATCTTACCTTTTTGGTCAAGGCTTCCCTTAAAAAATAATCTCAGGTAATTATTAGAAATACCGGTTAAAAGATAGTCTTTTTCTTCATCCTCAACTAAAACATCGAGTTCCTTTCCGATAAATCTTTGGGCAAATTCCTCCTCAAGCTGAAAGCTCCTTTCTCGAAGGATTTTTGCCCTTCTTTTAATCTCATCTCCTGGAACCCTATCGGAAAAACTAGCCGCTAAGGTTCCTGAGCGAGGTGAAAACCGAAAAACATGTAATTTTTTAAATCTCAATTCCTCAACTAACTTAAGGGTATTCTTAAAAGAAATTTCATCTTCACCAGGAAATCCTACCATAATATCGGTTGTAATAGCTATATCAGGAAGGAGCAGCTTTATTTTAGTAATTATCTCTCTGTAATCTGAAGATGTATATTTCCTTCCCATCCTTTTAAGGACCTTGTCATCACCACTCTGGAGAGGAATGTGTAAATGGTGACAAATTCTTGATTCAGTCGATAAAAGTTTAATTAGCTCCTCACTAATCTCGTTAACCTCAATCGAGCTGAGCCTAATCCTTTTCAAACTACTTACTTTTAAAATTTCTTCAATAAGCTGGATTAAACTAACTTTTTCATCTAAATCTTCTCCATATCTACCAAGATGAACACCGCACAAAACAACTTCTTCAACTCCATTTGCCGCTAGAAAGTTTATTTGCTCAAGGACTTCTTTTATAGGTTTACTTCTTGGTTTCCCTCTAACTAATGGGACAATGCAGTAAGAGCAAAAATCATCGCAACCATCTTGAATTTTGAGAAAAGCTCGAGTATGGAAAAGAGGAAAGAAAGGAAAATCAATTTGTTTGGTTGATTTTTCCTTCAAAGTGTATTCTAAAATTTCTCCTAATCGACTTTTTTCTTCATTCTTGATTACTAAATCAATCCCTTTAATTTCTTTTATTTCTTCAAATGAGCGATTAACATAACAACCAGTAACGATAATAAAAGCTTTAGGGTTATCCCTAAGAGTTTTGTGGATATATTTTCTCACCTTATGGTCAGTTTCACTAGTCACAGTGCAAGTATTAATAACCTCAATATCAGGTTTTTGAAACGAATTAACGAGCTTATAGCCTCTCGAAAGCAATGCTTGAGCCATCTCTTCACTTTCTGCTTGATTAACCTTGCAACCAAAGGTGTAAATTGAAAAAGTTCTCATAAAATAAAATTTTAACTCAAATGGTTACTACTTTCCCCTTCTTTTCCCACTCTCTTGAAAAAGTAAAAACCATTGATTAATAGTCAATTTGAATTATGAATCAAAAATTAAGGATTCTTAAGATTTTTTAGCTTTTCTTCAACAAGAGAGTACCATTCGCTCGCTGGATAACTCTGGATAAACTTCTCATAAGCCTCGATTGCTTCTAAAACATTACCCTTCTTTAAATAAACATCACCCATTCTCAAAAGAGCTTTCTCAGCCTCGAGAGATTGAGGGTAAGATTTAATCAACTTTAAGTAGGCATCTAGAGCAAGGTCAAGCTTTCCCTTCCCATCACACAAGGAAGCAAGAAGAAATTGTAATTTTGGGTCAAAAACATAGTCGGGATATTGTAAATAAAAATCCTCATAAGCCTTTGAAGCTTCTTCTCGCTGGTTCAACTTTAACATAACCTCAAAAACCTTTTGATAATTTGAAATTGCTTTTTCCTTTAAATTAGCCAAGGCATAACTCTTAGCTAAATTTCTCAAAACATCAAGATTTGATGGGTCCTTTTTTAAAATTTCTTCATAGCGACTGATTGCTCCACTATGAAGTCCTAATTTACCCCAGTGAGCTGCCTCTTCACTCAAATACTCTAGAGTAGCTTCATCTTCAAGATTAACGAACTTTGCTAAAACCATTCCAAAAATAAAACCGCCAATGTGAGCCCAGTTTGCAATATTACTTACCTCACCCAAAAGTTGAATTAGCCCAGCCAGCAATTCTCGACCTAGCCAAAGAGAAAGACCAGCTAAAGAAGATATTGCAAATGTTCCCCATCTTATGAAGAAAAAAAATAAAATAAAGTAAGCCATAGTAATTTTATTCTTGTAAAAGCGAATAGCAAAAACACCGAGTAAAGCAGCGATTGCTCCAGAAGCACCAATTAAAGGAAGGTCTGATAAGCTAGAGATAAAAAGGCTAACCATTACGCTATGAAGGAGGCATGCAAACAAACCACCAGAAAAATAAATTGATAAATAACCTAGTTTTCCCAAAACATCTTCTAATAAACTCCCAAACAACCAGAGAAAATACATATTCCATAGAAGATGGAAAAAACTCCCGTGCAAGAAAAGAGAAGTAAACCAACTAAACCAGGCATATTTACTAAAAGTAAAACCAAAAATCTGGGTGATGTTAGTTAGGTCAGCTGCAGTACCAAAATAAACAATGACATTGATTAAAATTAAGATGATTGTTGCATAAGGAAAACTTTTAAAGGTTCGATTTATTTTAATAGGTAAAACGAAAAACATTTATTCTTTAACCAATCCTTCCAACTTCATAAAGGACAAGAATAAGTGCGACCATACTGGCTGTTTCCGTCCTTAAAATCGCATTTCCTAAGCCGATTTTTTCTCCACCTAACCTTACCAGCTTCTCAACCTCTTCTTCTTTTAAGCCTCCTTCCGGTCCAATGACTAAAGCAATTTGTTTAAATTCCCCCTTAAGTAAAGTCTTTAAAGATTTTTTCTTTTCCTTTTCCCAAAAAATGATGACTTTCTCATAATCACTTAAAACCTCACAAGCTTCACTAAAAGAAAGAGGTGGATAAACCTCAGGTATTATAGGTCTTTGGCACTGCTTCGAAGCTTCCAAAACAATCCTTCGCCAGCGAGAGAGCTTATCTTTTTCTATTTTAGGGACCGTTCGCTCAAAGATGACAGGACAAAAGAGGTCAGCACCTAGTTCAGTTCCCTTCTTTAAAATGAATTCAAACTTTTTCCCTTTAGGATAACCTTGAAAGAGCGCTATTTTAGGTAAAGCCTCAATGATTCTCTGACTTTTCAAGACTTCAGCAACAACCTTATCTTTCTCAAATTTTTCTATTTTTGCTTGGTATTCCCAAAGACCATTAGAAACTATTAACTCATTTCCCACTCTTAACCTTAAAACATCGCGAATATGCTTGAAATCATTTCCTTGAATTAAAATTTTCCCCTCCTTGACTTTCTCTGATGAGACAAAAAATCTAGGTGAGCTCATCTTTCCTCCGACAAACGACTGTTAACCACCCTTCTCGAGAAATTAACCTTATAATATTAAACTCTCTGGAAAGCTTTTCTTCGAATTCTTTTTTGGAGCTAGTTAAAATGCCAGAGAAAATAAAACTCTTACCAATTTTCTTAAAACGAGAAAGCATTCGGAAAATATCTTCTTTGGTTAAATTAGCTATAAGAATATCAACTTGAGGGCAAATAAACTTTTCAAAAGAGATATTTTTTAAAAATATTTTTTGAGCAACTTGGTTAAGATAAATATTTTCACCAGCCACTTTAACTGATAACTCGTCACTATCAATTGCCCAAACCTTAGATGCCCCAAGCTTAGCAGCTGCGATTGCTAAAATACCTGAACCTGTTCCAACATCTAAAACCCTATCACCTTTTTTAACTAAACTTTCCAAAGCTAATAAGCAACCTTGGGTCGTAGGGTGAGTTCCCGTGCCAAAAGCTATCCCTGGCTTCATTTCAATAACAATCCTTTTACCTCCAAAATATCCCTTTGAAGAAAGTTTCACCAATAGTTTTTCCCCAATCTTAATTGGTTTAAAAAAAGTTTGCTCCTTTACAAAGTCATTTTCCTCAATAAAATTCTCCTTTACTTCAAAAAAGATAGAACCATTCTTAAGGCAAGAAGTTCTTTTTCTCAATAAATTTTTTAAGCAACTTAAAGGATAAGAGGGAGAGGTATAAATCTTAATAATAACATTATTTTCAGCTTCTTCAATTTGAAATCCCTGAGGAAAGCTTTCAAGTAAAATAGCAGTAACTATCTCCAAGTTCGCATAATTTGTAGTAACCAAAAACTCTCTCCACTTCAAAAAAACTCCTTAATATTTGAGAAGTAAACAAACTCATCCAAATTTTTATGCTTCAAATTTCTCTTCAAATCTCAAAAAGCTAACTAGCTGGTAAGGTATTTGGCGGTCAGCAGGTAAGCAATTAGGTGCTTTACTTTTTGAATTAATACTATTCATACCAAAACTCAAGCAT
This sequence comes from Candidatus Geothermocultor quzhuomuensis, assembly GCA_015711795.1. Classification (GTDB taxonomy): domain Bacteria; phylum Actinomycetota; class Aquicultoria; order Geothermocultorales; family Geothermocultoraceae; genus Geothermocultor; species Geothermocultor quzhuomuensis. Next base: position 18,649 of record JACVJC010000002.1, on the reverse strand, counting down.
TTCACTTAAGTTCTTAGCAACATAACTCACCGTTGAAATGGCCTTGGGATAATCCATTCGGGTAGGTCCAAGAATCCCAATGCTTCCCAAAGGATTACCCCTAACACAATAGCTTTTTGCCACGACACTAAATTCTCGCATTTCCTTAGGATTTTCCGAACCTATTTTAACAACTACATTTTTAACTTGAATCGCTGTTTGAAGGAGTTTTAAAAGAAGATAACCTTTTTCAAGAGCTTCAAGAAGGGCAGCGACTTTCTCTAAATTTTCAAACTCAGGGTAACTTAAAATAGAACTTGTTCCCCCTAAAAAAATTCTCTCTTTTTCCTCAAGAGAAAGGCAATTTAAAATTTCCTGCCCAACTTTTTCTTTAATTTTCCAACTTTCTGTTAAAATATCACTCTTTGCCTTCTCCACCTGTTCAGATATCTCCTTTAAAGTTAGCCCTTTAAACTCCCTATTTAAACTTGCTTCAACACGATCTAAAGCTTCAGGGCTAAGAGTAAAATCAAAATCAACTACTCCTTTAGCAATTCTTCCCGTATTGGTGATAAGAACCAGTAAAGCTGAGTTAGGTGCAGTTAAAATTAAATCAAGATGCTTAAAGTAGCTTTGTTTTAAGGTAGGAGCAAAGGCAACAGCTATATAATTTGTTAAGGTTGAGAGAAGGTGAGTCGTTTGCCTCATCAACTCCCCTATTTCCATGTGAAGAGTAGCATAAAACTTTCGAACTGACATTTCCTCTTCTGGTGTTAAAGTATAAGTTTCAGAAAGAGAATCAACATAGTAACGATAACCTTCATCAGTTGGTGTTCTTCCAGCTGAAGTATGGGGTTGCATAAGGTAACCCATTTCTTCTAGTAATGCCAAGTCATTTCGAATTGTAGCTGGGCTAACATCAAAAAGATACCGCTCAACCAGTCTTTTTGAAGCAACTGGCACTGCTGTAAGAATGTAGTCTTGAACAGCAGCCTTTAAAACTTCCTTTTGCCTTGCGTTTAAGGTTCGATCCTTTCTCACTTTAATCTCCTCTTTTAAATTAGACCTCCTTTAATATTTACCACCTTCTCACTGATAATGTCAAATCAAATAAACTCAACAAACACCTCATTAGCTAAGAATAATCCTTTTGATGTTAACTCAAGCTTTCTCCCTTTCTTAAGAAGACCTTTAGCTTGTAAGCCCTCAATTTTTTCTGCATATTTATTAAAAAATGAGATTCCAAAACGTTGACGAAATTCTTTTTCCCTGATACCTTCACATAATCTCAAGCCTAAAACTAAAGTTTCGCTTATTGATTCTTGAAAAGAGATCTTTCTTGCCTTCTTTATTGCCAAGTTTTTCTCCCAAAGGGACTTAAGATACTTCTTAGGATGAGGGTGGTTAGAATATCTAATCCCTTTGAAATGAGAATGAGCACCTGCACCTAAGCCAAGATACTCATAATTTTTCCAATAAATGAGATTGTGATGGCATTCCTTTCCTCTTTTAGAAAAGTTGGAAATCTCATATTGAAAATAGCCTTTCCTCTTTAAAAATCTTCTAGCTAATTGATATTTTTGAGCTTGTTCATCCTCACAAATTGGGGGAATCTCGCCCTTTTTAATTAACTTCGCCATGAGAACGAAGCTTTCCAGTGTTAGAGGGTAAAGTGAAAGGTGTTCAGGGGTAAGAGATATAGCTAAGTCTAAAGTTTCCATCCAATCATCGAGTGTTTCAGTTGGTATTCCATAAATTAAGTCAATGTTAATATTTTTAAATCCAACTGCTCTCGCTTCTTCATATGATTGATAAGCTCTACGAGGACTATGAATTCGACCCAAAATTTTAAGGAGACGGGGTTGAAGAGATTGAAAACCCAAACTTAATCGATTAAAGCCTATTTCTTTAAGCCCTCTTAGCTTTTTTCCGTTGATAGTTTCCGGATTTGCCTCAATTGAAATTTCAGCATTTGAAGAAAGATTGAACTCTCTAAAGCAGCAGGAAATGATTTTATCCAGATTTTTGAGTGATAAAAGAGTTGGTGTCCCACCACCAAAATAAAGGGAAGTAACCTTGGGAGTTTGAGCTGAGTAATGTTTTAGTTCGAGTAAAAGGCTCTCGATGTAATCATCAAAAAGGGCTTCTTGCCCTGAATAAGAATTAAAATCGCAATAAGAACACTTTTTTAAACAAAACGGAATATGAATATATATCCCGAACATCTCGTCCCTCATTTTCTAAGTAAACATTTTAAATCTTAATTCTCTAAATATCACAACTGCTTAAAATTTAAAATTCTAAACCAGCAAATAGGCTAAAAGGCTCCCCAACTTACAAACTATCAAGCCTGCCAGTTAGTAGGCTGTTTAGCTAGCTGAGAGGCTTGGACTTATTAAACCTTTAATATCTCAATAAAAGCTTCTTGAGGAATTTCTACCTTGCCTAATTGCTTTAATTTTTTCTTCCCCATCTTCTGCTTTTCCAAAAGTTTTTTCTTTCTGGTCACGTCCCCACCGTAACACTTAGCTAAAACATCTTTCTTTTTAGCTCTGATTGTTTCTCGGGCAATGACCCGACTTCCAATGGCTGCCTGAATAGGAACCTCAAATAACTGTCTTGGAATTAACTTTCTTAATCTCTCAACTAAATCCCGACCTTTCAAATAAGCATTAGTCCGATGAGTAATTAAGGAAAGGGTATCAATAGGCTCACCAGCAATTAAAATATCTACCTTAACAAGCTCCGATTCTTGGTAACCAATATGTTCATAATCGAGGGAAGCAAAGCCTTTAGTTCTTGATTTTAATTGGTCAAAATAGCCAAATATGATTTCACTTAAAGGAAAATGATACTTTAGCTCAACACGGCTTTCACTCAAATATTGCATATTTTTAAACTCTCCCCTTCTCTCTTGAGAAAGTTCCATGATTGCTCCAACATAATTAGGTGGCGTTATCACAACAGCAGACACCCATGGTTCTTCCATCTTTTCTATTTCATTTAGAGGTGGCAAGTCAGCTGGATTTCTTATCACTTTAAGTTCCCCACTAGTTTTGGTAACCCGATAAGCAACACTAGGAGCTGTAGCTAAAAGTTCGAGCCTAAATTCTCTTTCCAGCCTTTCTTTAACAATTTCCATATGTAAAAGACCTAAAAAGCCACACCGAAAGCCAAAGCCTAAAGCTTTGGAGGTTTCAGGGGTATAAACAAATGAAGGGTCATTAAGTTTTAACTTTGCCAGGGCATCTCGAAGATGCTCATAAATTCCCCCCTCAACTGGATACAACCCACAATAAACCATTGGCTTAGGCTCTCGATAACCAGGGAGAGTTTCCCGAGCGGGGTTATTTCCATCTGTAACCGTGTCACCAACCCTGGTATCACTTGCATCCTTTATCCCAGCAATGAAATATCCTACTTCACCAATAGAAAGTTTTCCTGCCCTCTTCATTTCTGGTGCTAAAAAACCAACTTCTTCCACTTGAAAACTTTTTTCTCTAGCCATCATCTTAACTGTTTGACCTTCTTTAATTTCCCCGTCAACTACGCGGATGTAAACCACCACCCCACGATAAGGATTATAAAAAGAGTCAAAAATTAAAGCTCTTAAAGGTAAATGCATCTTGCCTTTGGGAGGAGGAATCCTTTTAACAATTGCTTCCAACACCTCTGGCACTCCCTCACCTGTTTTGGCACTGACTAAAAGAGCACTTGAGGTATCAAGGCCAAGACTTTCTTTAATTTCTTTCTTGACCCTTTCCGGGTCAGCATTAGGTAAATCAATCTTATTAATAATTGGGATAATCTCAAGGTTATTCTCCAAAGCGAAATAAGTATTGGCAATAGTTTGAGCTTCTACCCCTTGGGTAGCATCGACAACCAAAAGAGCCCCTTCGCAAGCAGCTAAAGAACGAGAGACCTCATAAGCAAAATCAACATGACCAGGTGTATCGATTAAGTTTAAGATATATTGGTTATTATCCCTTGCTTTATAAACAATTCTAACTGCTTGAGCTTTAATGGTTATTCCACGCTCTCTTTCTAAGTCCATCTGGTCAAGATATTGTTCAACAAAATCTCTCTCAGGAATAGTTCCTGTAAGCTGAAGAATCCTGTCAGCCAAAGTAGATTTACCGTGATCGATGTGGGCAATAATCGAGAAGTTTCGGATAAATTGAGGAGTGGTCACCTTAAGCTTTCACCACCATAAAAAGGAACAAGTCTTAAGCCAATCTTCTTGAGATAAATTAACTCCTCGGACTTAAAAAGATAGTTGAAAAAGAGGTAAATCGAAATTCCTAGTAAAAATGCTCCAATGAGCTGTAGAGATTGAATAGCTAAAGAGGGTAAATTAAGCTTTGAAATGACTCTAACTACTGAGTAAGAAACTGCTCCCATTAGTGAAGCGGATAAAGCAAACTTACCAAGCGAGGTAAGAATTTGCCGTCCACCTAAGCTCCCAATCCGCTTGCGAAGAAGGTAAAAAAGGAGAGTCATCGTAAAAGTGTAAGTAATGGCGTGACCAAGAGCTAAACCTTTAACCCCAAAGTTTCTGACAAAAATAATATTTAAGATAATGTTTAAAGGAACGCCAATTGAGTTAGTTAAAAGAGGTGTCCTTGAATCCTGCATTGAATAATAAGTTCTCGTCAAGAACATATAAGCACAAAAAGAAAATAAACCCAAAGCAAAGAAAGCTAAAACAGGTGCAGTTATTTGAGTGGCATATTGGTCAAAATGACCATGTTGAAGAAGAACAGCGATGAGCTGACGGTTCAAAACCAATAAAAAAACTGCCGCTGGGATGATAATAAAACCCGTAGCTCTTACTCCAAGAGATAAAACTTCTTTAAATTTTTTTAAGTCTGCCCTTGCTATATGCTCTGACAATTCAGGAAAAAGAGCAGTAGAAATTGAAACATCAAATATTCCATAAGGGAACTGAAAAAATTGCCAAGAGTATTGATAAGCTGTTACCCCTCCCCGAAACTGGAAAGCTAAGTTATTAGAGACTGTTAAGCCTATCATATTTGTAATCACATAACCCATAATTGGTAAACCTAAAAGAGCCATTTTCCTGACAGCTGGATGAAAAAGATTAAAAGCCGGTTGATACCGAATCCCAATCTTAATTAAAGGGGGTAGTTGAACTAATGCCATTATTGCTACCCCAAGGGTTGTCCCAAGAGCTAAAAAAGTTAAAGCTAGGTGGGGATTAGTTCGACTCAAAGGAAGGTAAAAGAAAACGACGGTAAGAATAACCACAATATTGTTAAAAATGGGGGCAAAAGCTGGCATAGTAAAATGACGATAAGAATTTAAAATACCAGTAAAAATTGCGCAAAATCCATAAAATATTATTTGGAAAATAAAAATTTTAAAAAAGAAGTTAGCCAAAGTAATTGCTTGAGTTGAAACTAAGATAGTCTGTAAACGAACAAGATAATAAGAGAAAAAAAATCCTAAAAAAGTGACCAATCCAAGCAAAAGCAGTCCAATATTGGTAATAATACTAGCTACTTTCCAAGCCTCTTCCTCACCTTCTTTAGTAAAGTACTCAATAAAAATAGGGATAAACAAAGAACTAAGAACACCGCCCATTATTAACTCATAAATCATGTTAGGCATTATGTTAGCGAGGTTATAAGAATCAGCAATTCGAACTTCTACACCTTTAAAAATAGTTGTTTTGGTTGCCCCTAAAGCAGCTGCAAGAGCTAAAATCCTTAAATAACCAGTTACACGACTAATAGCTGTCCCTAAAGACATTTTAGCTGTTGACTTAGCTAAAGAAACCTGTTCTTCAACTTTTATTTTACCTCACCAACCACTGTACTTTTCAGAGATTGGAAGTATTATAACACATCAAATAGCTTAAAAACCTTTCTACTAAGGGAGCGGATTTAAGAATCAAATTTTTTTCTTGAATTAACTAAATATTTTTGTTAACATTTTTTCACACTTTTTATTGGAGGTAAAAATGCCCAATATCAAATCTCAAATCAAAAGAATGAGGCAAGCTAAAGTTAGACGCTTGCGCAACAAAGCTGTAAAATCTGAGATAAAGACGCTAATTTCTAAATTTGAAGAGGCAATTAGTCAAGGTGATTTAGAAAAAGCAAAAGAAAATTTAAAAGAAACAATCCGCCACCTTGACAAAGCAGTTTCAAAAGGTGTTATTCATAAAAATCGTGCTGCTGATAAAAAATCTAAGTTAATGAAGAGATTTAACGCTCTTGAAAGTAAAATTGCAGTTCAATCTACCTCTAAAACCAGCTCTTCAAAAACTAAAGAATCTTAATTAATAATCTCTCTAATAAGAGCTTGACATCTTTTGTTTCAGTCTTTAGAGAAACATCCATCTCTAATAAAAGCTTGAAAGCGTTTTTTAATTCTTCAAAAGAAAAATTTCTCGAATCTTCTCTAAACCGAGTGACCTGAAATATAGGTAAATTAAGTTCTTTGGCAACCTTTGCTTCGCTAAATCTCCTCTCTTCAATAAGGGATTTTACTTTAAGCAAAAGTCTTAAATGGTTTACAAGTAAATAAAATATATGAGGAACTCTTTCTTTGCTCTCCAGTAAGTAGTTTAAAAGTTCAATGGCTCTTTTTTTATTTCTCTGGCTGACTGCATTTAAAAAATCAAAAATGTTTCCACTTAAAGTTTGCTTAACTAAAAAATCAATCTCTTCTAACTCAATTTTCTTTTTTTCTTTATAAAAAAGGGAAATTTTTTCAATTTCATTGGTTAAAGCATAAAGGTTAAAACCTATTCTCTCAACCAAAATCTTCCCAGCCGTTAAGCTGACACTTTTCCCTCTCTTCCCAAATTCTTTAACTACCCAATGGGGATAACAACTTTTTGGAGGTGGTTTATACTCTCGAATTTCACCTTTACCTCTCACCACTGAAATCAAACGATGGTTTTTCTTAAGTTTGCCAGCAACTAGGATTAGGCAAGTTGAAGGAGATGGATTTTCAAGGTATGAAGAAAGACGAGAAATCTCAAGCTCTGAAAGTTTCTCAGCTTCTTTTAAAATGACTAGGCGTTTTTCTGATAAAAAGGAATAAGTTTCAGCTGAAGAAATAATCGAATTAATTGAATCCTTTCCAGCATAAAAGACATCACAACTAAATTCGGGAGTTTTCCTTCCAACAATTATTTGCTTAGCTCTCCCAACCGCCTCATCTAAAAGTAACTTTTCCTCCCCATAAATGAGATAAACAGGTTTTAAAGATTTAAGTGCTTTTTGAGGTGTCATCTCTTAACCCCTAATCACTATTTTTTAAACTGGTAATCCAATATCTTAATCCTGGTCTGAAGGAAAGAGATTAAACAGCTTTAAAAGTTCTTAAATTCGAAGAATGAAATTCTAAATTCCTACCTGCGACAGGCAAGCGAAACAAATTTTTAATTTTCCAATTTTTCAAACAAAAAATCTTTGAAATTTTGAAACATTGTAATTTCGTTTCGTATTTTTAATTTCATATTTTACCTGCCTTCCCCCTGCTCTCTAACTTTGCTTTAAAGCTATATCTTGATGTAACCTCTCTTCATAGCTTCTCTAAGAGCTTGAGTCCTGTTGCTAACCCCCATCTTTCTAAAAATACTTGTAATATGGCTCTTTACAGTCCTTTCGCTGATAAAAAGTTCTGAAGCAATCTCTTTCACCTTTAATCCTTCACTTAAAAACCTCAGTACCTCCAATTCTCTCTCGCTTAAAAGGGGCTCTTCCTCAAAAACTTTTCCCACAACCCTTTTAGCGATACTGGGAGCGAGAAAATTCTTTCCTGAATAAACTTCTTTGATGGCTCGAATTAAATCGCTAGCTGGTGAATCTTTCAAAATATATCCTTCTACTCCGACCTTGAGAGAAGAAAAAATTTCCTGTTCATCTTCGAAGCCAGTCATAATAATAATTTTAGTCTCAGATTGGAACTTTTTTACCTGTTCAGCTAATTCATATCCCTTCATATCAGGTAATCTCATATCGAGAATTAAGATATTGGGAGAAATCATCTTAATTTTTTCAACTGCTTCTCCTCCACTACTTGCTTCCCCCACCACATCTATTTCTTCTTCCATCTCAAGAATTGACTTTACCCCTAAACGAACTACCTCATGGTCTTCAACAATGAAAACTTTTATTGGTTTCAAGTGAATACCCCCTTAGCTTCCAATTTTTAACTCTTTAAAATATATTTTAAATTGGTGCTTTAACATGCACTAAAGTCCCTTTTCCCTCTTCGCTTTCAATTTTTATCTCCCCTTCAACTTCTTTAATTCTTTTCTTCATATTTATCAGCCCAAAAGAACCATTTTTGCCCGCTACTTCTTCCACATTAAATCCCTTACCATCATCCAATACTTCAAGGTAAACATTTTTAGGAGTAAATTTAAGTTTTACTTTAATGCTGCTTGCCTGCGCATGTTTTAAAACATTAGTCATTGCTTCCTGTAAAATACGGAAAAGAGTTCTAGCTTTCTCGGAATCAATTTCCTTTTCCTTCCCTTCAAGATTAAATTCAACCTTTAAAGAAGTTGACTGAGTAAATTGCTCAACATAGCGCCTAAAAGAAGAGGAAAAACCAGTTAAAGGTGATTCTTCGTGCCAGCTATCAACACAAAAACGGAGGTCTTTTAAGCTTTCTGTAAGGGTTCTTCTCAATAAAAAAAGTTTTTCTTCTAACGATTGATTTTGTTTAAAACCTTTGACACAAGCCTCAACTAATAGCTGAGCCCCGTAAAGATTTTGCAAAACACCATCATGAATCTCCATCGCCATTCGGTTTCTCTCTTGTGAAATGGCAAACTCTTTTACCTTTTGATAAAGCTGGGCATTATGGATTGCAATAGAAACTTGAGTTGAAAATATCTTAAGAAAATCTAAATCTTCACTGGTAAACTTTCTCCTGCTCAAGGAATAATCGACGATCAAAGCGCCTAAGACCTTTTCTTTGGTCAATAAAGGAGCAATGATAAAGTTGTCACTTCCCCTGTGCTTTAAAGCAATTTTTCTTTGCCTTGGATTGGTTTTCGATTTTCTTACCTGGAGCACTTTTCTTTCAAAAAATGCTTGACCAAAAGGATTTCGCTTTTCCACTGGGATCTCAAAATTTCGATAAAGAGAAGGAGAAATATTCTTCGAAGTTTGCCAACTAGATAAAACTCCTCTTTCTTCATCGAAAAATCCAATTAAAGCACAGTCAAAGCCAATTTTAGTAATAGTTTCCAATATAAGTTCAATGACATTCTTTAAGTTAACAGTCGATTGAATGGCAGTGTTAATTTCCTGTAATGCCATAAGCTCTAGGTTTTTCCTTCCCAAAGCTGTATTAGCTTTATGGAGTTCTTTCTCCTTTGAACTTAAAAGAACATTTGTTTCTCTCAACTGACTGATTAAGAGGTAAGGGTAAGTAAAGAAAAAAGCAACCATAAAAAAGTCAAAGAAATGGGTGAAATAAGAATCGAGTTCTTTCATTAACCATAACTTCTCAAGAGTATAACCATTTAAGTAAATTGAAATAGCATATAAAATACTCCAAATAGCAGCAACTAGAAAGGACCAGCGAAGCCTTCGAAAAAAAATGGTTAAAAAAATGGGGCTTAAAGTATAAAGAAAATATGGACTTGCCCAACCATTAGTTGAAGTGAGAAAGATAAAACAGAAAAAAATATCGATCCCAATAATTTTAGGTTTCTTAAGAATTAAATTAAGTATCTCTTTAGAAAATATGGTGATAAATAAGTTATAAAAGGAGGCTAAAGATAAAACTGACCAAAAAACGAAAGGACTTTTTACAGGTGTCACATCAGCTAAAAATAGCCCCATAACCAACATCAGTGCTAACCACCGATAAAGAACTAATAGGTGAAAAATGGTTAAATCATCTGGTACCGTAAAGAAACTAGTTCTTCCATTCAATTTGACCTCACCCTTTCAACTTTACAGCTTTCACCATCGGAGAAAATGGATATTGCTCCATCTCTATCAGTCCTAAAAACAGCCACTCCTAATCTCCTCAAATTATTTAAGGTTGAGTGGGCTGGATGCCCAAAGGGATTTTTTCTCCCTACCGAAATTATAGCAATTTTTGGCGCAACTCTCCTTAAAAAAGAAATTTTTGCTCCTTTTGATCCACCATGATGAGGAACTTTAAGAATAGTCGATTTCAAAATAAAATCTTCTGGGATCAAGTCAGTTTCCTCAATATCACCAGGGAAAAGGAGGGATAGACACTTAAAAGAAACTCGAACAATTAAAGATTCGTCGTTTAAATCATCTTCAATAGAGTCTAGAGGGTAAACTTGAATTTTAATCCGTCCTAATCGAAAATCTTTTCTCTTTTGCAATTTGAGAAAGGGAATCCTTCTCTCTTTTGCTTTTTCCAAAAAACTTCTTAAAAGAGGAGTCTGGGAATAACCCGATACAAAAATGTAACCCACCCTGTGTCTCTTAATTAACCTGAAAAGGCCACCAACATGGTCGAGATGGGGATGAGAAAGAATAACTAAATCAATTTGGCGGATACCAGCTTCTTTCAACTGTTTTTCAAGAAGGGAGTTTTTTTCACCACCATCAATTAAAACGATTTCCCCCGAAGATGTAATCAAAGCTGCTGAGTCACCTTGTCCGACATCAAAAAAAACAGCTTTAAAATCAGGAGAAAGAAAACTATCTCCCAGATTAAACCAGACAAAAAGGGTGAGGAAAATGATAAAACCAATCAAAAAATGCTTCAAATAAAGTTTTATTTTCTTCCCAAAAGCAAAAATTAATACTAAAAAGAAGAGATAAGCTAAATAAAAAAAAGGAGAAAAAGTATTTAAACTGACCACTGGAAAACTATTCAAACCATGAACAACAGCAAGAACGTAGTTAAGGAAATAGTTGAGTAAGAAAAAGAAGGGAAAAGAAAGTAAAGGAAAAACAAAGAGAAACATACTAGCCAAGAGTCCAAGAAATAAAATGGGAAGGAGAACGGGAACAACCAGTAAATTAGCTAAAAGGGAAAGTAAAGGAAACTGGTTAAAATGGTAAACCAAAAAGGGAGCAACTCCAATTTGAGCCGATAAAGAAACCCCAAAAAGACTTTTTAAATAAGGAGGATAAATGATTAAAGATTGCTCAAAAATTGGATAAAGAAATAAAATCCCTAAAACTGAGCTAAAAGAAAGCTGAAAGCTCAAATTATAAAGGAAAAACGGGTCATAAATTAAAAGAATTAAAGCAGCAAGAGAAACTCCTGAAAGGGCTGCCTTTTCTCTCCCCAAGTACCATCCAACAATACCAAAAGCTCCCATTATTGAAGCCCTCAAAACTGAAGGAGTAAAACAAGTTAAAAAAGAGTAAAAAAGAAGGAATAAAAGGATTAAAAGATAACGAAGACTAATTTTTATCTTTAGAATTTTGCCAAGCCAAAAACAAATTAAAGATAAAGCTCCAACATGAAGACCAGAAACAGCTAAAATATGACTAAGTCCAGTTGCACCAAATTCTTCAATTATCTCCTCAGGAAGATATGACTTATCACCTAAGAGTATCCCTAAAAGAATGCCAGCATTAACTGGAGGAAGATAACGTTTAGCTCCCTTCTTAATTTTTTCTCTGATTAAATTAATTTTAGAAAAGATTAAGCTATTTGATTTCTCCTTTTTTAAATTGGAAGGAGAGCTATGAAGAATAGTTAAAATTTTTTGATAATAAAAAAATTTTTTAGATTGTTCTGAAGGCAAACTTAAAAGGCCAATCACTCTTAGCTCATCGCCAAATTCAACCCTTCGCCCTTTAAGATAAACCCGAACCAGCTCATTGATTTTTTTCTCCCTTTTTTGTCCAACCAGCCGATGAACAAGAAGGATAAAGGAATCCTCTTTAGGAATCCCAACAACCCGGCCGATCAAAGTAACCTCCGCATTTCTCTTAGCCAAAGGAAGAAGAACGCTTCGATTTAAAGAATCCCTTGTTAAAGTAGTAATTAGAAGACCAAAAAGAAAAAAGAAGAGAAAAGGGAAGAGGTAAAGAAAAAAGGGACGCCAAATTAAGAGAAAAGCAGTGAAGAGAAGAGTAACTAAAAGGCTTATGAAAAAGAATGAGATAGGTAATTTAAAATAGTTTTCCAACAATATTCCAATAATATAGCTAAGAGCAAAAAAGAAAAGGGGGACAAATGATACTTTCTTCATTCCACCGTGACCCTTGACTTAATCTGCGAAAACTTTTTCTTCCCAATCCCCTCGATGTTTAAAAGTTCTTCGACTTTTTTAAAACAACCGTGACTTTCTCGGTAATCAAGAATCCTTTGGGCTAAGATTTCACCAACCCCAGGTAAACTGTTTAAGTCCTCAAAGGAAGCTTGATTTAAATTAATTAAAGGACTTTCGTTCGATGGAGACGAAACATTAACCTTTTCACCCTTTTTAGGAACATATATTTTTTGACCATCCGAAAGTCGAGCAGCTAAATTTATAGTGTCTAGGTCAGCTTGAGGAGCGGCGCCTCCAGCCATCTCAATTGCATCAAAAACTCTTTTACCTTTAAGGAGTTGGTAAACTCCTGGTTTTTTAACACTTCCAGCTACATGAATAAAGATTTTTTCGGGTGTAGTTATTTTCTTTCTCTGACTTTTAAAGGAGGCATTTTCTTGCTTTAAAGGAACTTCAACTAACTTAGACTTGGGCAACGATTTAAAATACAAAAGGAGAGTACCAAAAAAGAAAAGGGTAAAAAGAATAATTAAGGCAATAATTTGATTTTTGGAAAAATCTAGATGGTTTTCTTGAAGAAACTTCTCAAAGGAATCTCTAAGCTTTTCTTTAAGCCCCTCCATTTTGCCCCTCTAGAAATCAGTTGATAGCTCTTTTTATATAGATTAGCTTAAGCCTATAAGATAATCAACAAAAATTATAAAAAAATTTAATTTCATTTTGAATTTTTAACCTACTGACTTTATTGCTTCAAAACATTGATAACAAAATTTGGGCTTGTTTTAGAAGCTAAAAATACTACTAACTTAGGTATTCCAATGTTCTTAAGAATTTGAGAATAAGTTGGGAGGAAGAGAGTAAAATTGAATTAAGGAATTCCAAATATAATTCCATTTAAGTAGCTTCAAAATTAATAAAAATTTTAATTACCCCTTTGCGGTTCAGCTAATTTTCCCTTACTTCACGGCTTTGAAAAGTACTAGCCATCAATCCTACTTTACCACTATTGAGACTAATTTTCTGGCTGCAGTTAAAACTTTAATTATTTCCTTTCCCTCGATATATTTCTTGACCTTGTCAGAGGATAAAGCTAGCTCTTTCATTCTTTCTTCAGAGATATCAGCTTCAACAGTTATTCTGTCTCTAACTTTGCCATTAATCTGAACAACCAGTGTTACTTCCTTTGCCCTAGCTATATCTTCATTGTAAGAAGGCCAGCTTTGAAGATGAATGCTTTCCTTCTCTCCCATCATTTGCCATAATTCCTCAGTAATGTGAGGAATAAAAGGAGCTAAAAGTAAAAGGAGGTTTTTGGTTGCTTCTTCTAAAACCATCTTATTTTTTAAGTTTTTCTTTTGCTCATTATAATCAACCATTGCGTTAACCATTTCCATTATTGCACTGATAGCAGTATTGAAATTGAACCTTCGCTCAATATCTTCTGAAACTTTCTTAATTGTTCTATGGATAATATGGCGCAATTTCTTATCTTCCTGGTCTAGCTCCCTTTCTTGAGCTACCTTTAAAGTTTCAATATTTTCAAGAACTAGATGCCAAACTCTCTTTAGAAATCTGAAGCTCCCTTCCACCCCTTGGTCGCTCCATTCTAAGTCCTTTTCTGGCGGGGAAGTGAAAAGGATAAATAACCGAGCAGTATCAGCCCCGTATTTGGACACAATATCTTCTGGGTCAACCACATTTCCTTTTGACTTTGACATTTTAGCTCCATCTTTAATAACCATCCCCTGGCATAAAAGGTTGGTAAATGGTTCAACATCCTTTACCAAGCCCATATCATAAAAAACCTTAGTAAAAAAGCGAGAATAAAGAAGGTGCATTACTGCGTGCTCAATTCCCCCAATGTACTGATCAACTGGCATCCAGTAATCGCAGGCTTCCTTAGAAAAAGGAGCTTTTTCCTCGTGAGGACTGGTGTACCTTAAGAAATACCAGGAAGAGCAAGTAAAGGTATCCATAGTATCAGTCTCACGCCGAGCTGGAGAAGCACAATTAGGGCAAATTGTTTTGACAAAATTTTCATGATAGCTTAAGGGATTACCTCCTTGGCTAGTAAACTTGACATCAAGGGGTAAAACAACGGGTAAATCCTTTTCAGGGACAGGAACAATACCACAGTTATCACAGTAAATGATAGGAATAGGATTTCCCCAGTATCTTTGACGCGAAATTAGCCAGTCACGAATTCGATAGCTAACACTAAATTTGCCAATTCCTTTCTCCTCTAAGTAACTAATGACTTTTTTAACCCCATCAACGCTATAAAGTCCGCTAAATTGTCCTGAATTGACCATTATTCCTTCCCCAACATAAGCCTCTTTCATAGTTTGACCATTTAAAGTCTTCCCTTCGGGTTGAATAACTACTTTGATAGGCAAATTGTATTTGTGAGCAAAATCAAAGTCCCTTTCATCGTGAGCTGGAACCGCCATAATAGCTCCCGTTCCGTATTCCATCAAAACATAATTAGCAATCCAAATTGGTACTTCTTCGCCGTTTAAAGGATTAACTGCATACTTTCCAATAAAGCAACCCTCCTTCTCTACGGTGATTTCCGTCCGCTCCTCAAGAGATTTTTTTGCAATCTTGCGCCTAAGTTCAATGACTTTATTCTCATAAATTGTTCCTTTAGTGAACTCATCTACAAGTGGATGTTCTGGAGCTAAAAGGAAAAAAGTAACGCCATAAAGAGTGTCAGGACGAGTTGTAAAGATGGGGATAATTATTTCACTGTCTTTAACTTTGAAATAAACCTCAGCACCTTCGCTCCTCCCAATCCAGTTATTTTGCATCAAAAGAACTCTTTTGGGCCAGCCTAAAAGGAGGTTAAGGTCATTAAGGAGCCTTTCAGCATATTCGGTAATTTTAAAAAACCACTGTTCAAGCTCCTTCTTTTCAACATGGGAATCACAGCGCCAGCACAAGCCCTTAACTACCTGTTCATTAGCGAGAACGGTTTGACAACCAGGGCACCAATTAACCGGTGCTTTTCTCCGATAAACCAAACCTCTCTCCAAAAACTTTAAGAAAATCCACTGCCCCCATTTATAGTAATTAGGTTCGCAAGTATTGACCTCCCTATCCCAATCGTAACTAAAGCCAAATCTAATAAGTTGATTTTTCATTATGCTGATATTTCCAAAAGTCCAATCTCTTGGGTGAACACCCCGCTCAATAGCAGCATTTTCAGCAGGTAAGCCAAAAGCATCCCAACCAATTGGATGAAGAACATTAAATCCTTTCATCTTAAAGTAACGAGCAACAACATCACCAATCGTATAATTTCTGACATGACCCATATGAATAGGACCTGAAGGGTATGGAAACATTTCCAAAATGTATTTTTTGGGCTTTTTAGGATTTTCAAAAACTTTGTGAATCCCCTTTTCTTCCCAAATTTTCTGCCACTTAAGCTCAATTTTTTGGAAATCGTAATTTTTTGCCATCTTGAACTACCTTTAATTTCTCTTACTGTTTCCCTTCTTTAAAAACTTATAAAAAGTCTTTAAAGGACTTCTTTTTTACAAAATAGACGATTAAGCTTTTTTCCAAGCATAAATTACCTCAAATTGTTTATCCTTTCTCCCTTCAATAAGTGATAGTAAACTCTTTATAAATTCCGTTATAAATAATAGAATGAAAAACTTAAATTTTCTAGGAGAAATTAAAATGATAGTCAAATTTATTATCCATAAAAAATTATATAGATGTTATTACTGCCAAAAAGAGATAAAAGATTGGCAAAAAGTTTACTATTTCTTAAAGATGAAAGCTACACCTGAAGAATTTAGTTTTTGTATCTGCGCTGAATGTGCTCAATTCCTAAAAGAGCTTCATCAAGTCACTGTCCCTTTAAATTAACTTTTTTCAACCTCCTTCCTTATTTCCTCAAGCAATTTCTTATCTTCCTCAGTTAAATGAACTGTTGCTAAGAGGTCTGGCCTTTTGTGATAAGTTCTTTCCAATGACATTTTTCGACGCCATCGAGCAATCTCCCGATGATTTCCAGAGAGAAGAATCCCAGGCACCTTTAAACCAATGTAATCAGCGGGACGTGTATATTGAGGATACTCAAGGAGGCCCTGGGAAAAAGTTTCTTCTTTAAGAGATTCTTCCCTCCCAACAACCCCTGAAATTAACCTAACTATGCTTTCCATAATAACTAAAGAAGCAGCTTCTCCTCCCGATAAGATAAAATCACCAATTGAGATCTCATTAGTTGATAAAACTCTCACTCGCTCGTCAATTCCCTCGTACCGTCCACAAAGAAAAACAATTCTTCTTTCTTGTGCGAGTTCCATAGCCATTTTTTGATTAAATCTTTCCCCTTGAGGAGTTAAAAGAATAATTCTTGCTTTTTCTTTAGCCTTTTCCCAGTGATTTACTTTTAAAATAGAAAAAATCGCCTTAAAAAAGGGTTCTGGTTTCATAACCATTCCAGCTCCACCACCAAAAGGAGCATCGTCAACTTGCTGGTGAGGATCACTAGTATAATCTCTCAAATTGTGAATTTTAATTTTCACTAACTTTTTTTCTTGGGCAATTCTAAGATTACCCACCTTTAAAGGGCTTAAAAAAAAATCGGGGAAAATAGTGACGATATCAATTTTCATCATCAAAACCCTCAGGGAGAAGACCGGGGATTGGTTTTACAACTATCTTTCCTTCTTTTAAATTAATCTCTACAACAACTTCTTTAGTCGCAGGAATGAGAAGCTCTAAAATTTTGTCATTCTTCCTTAAGGAAGTAAGATAAACATCATTGCTACCCGTCCGCAAAACATCTTTTATCTTACCCAAGAATTTCCCATTTTCAGAATAACATTTGAGCCCAATAATTTGGTGAATCCAAAAAGAACCAGGAGATAAAGAAACACTTTCCTCAATTGGAATTTGAAGAAAGTGCTTTTTTAACTTTTCTGCTTCACTAATATGGTTTATCTCTTTAAATTTTAAAAGTATTTTGCTCTTACTTTGACGAGAGCTCTCAATTGTCAAAAAGGGGAAATGAGAGAGCGGTGGAGCTAAATAAACTTTTAGATTTGAACTGAAACGTTCTGGATAATCAGTTAAGGCAGTAACTTTCACTTCCCCTTTTAATCCATGCGGAGAATCAATCCGTCCAATGGTTAAATATTTTTTTCTCATTTAATCAAGAATTTCAACAATCGCCCTCTTTCCTTGCTTTACTGCAGCAGCTCTAATAAGAGTTCTTAATGCTTGAGCTATTCTACCTTGTTTGCCAATGACTTTTCCAACATCTTCAGGAGCAACCTTAAGTTGCAATATAACTGACCTTTCCCCCTCGACCATTGAAACGTCAACGCTGTCTGGTTTGTCAACTAAAAAACGGGCTAGAGTCTCCAATAATTCTTTCACTTTGACACCTCCTGTAAGTACTTTTCTCGATTTTCACGATACTCCTTGATAACACTAGTCACTTGGAGTAGCCGCTCCACCGCCTCAGAAGCTTTCGCTCCTCTTGCTAACCAGTAACAAGCCCTTTCCTTATCAATTTCAATTTCTGAAGGCTCTGTTTTAGGGTTATAACGTCCAATCACTTCAATAAACTTACCATCTCTTGGGCTCCTAGCATCAGCTACTACAACACGATAAAATGGCTTCTTCTTACCTCCTATACGAGTTAGTCTTATTCTTACCGCCACATCTCACCTCCTCAAAGTCATCAGCTAAAATCGAGGGAATTGGAAAGGCCCTTTGATTAAAGGAATTTTTTTCATCCCTTTGCCCAAACGCTTTAGCATCTTTTTCATTTCAAAATAAGCCTTTAAAAGTTGATTTACTTCCTGAACTGTTGTCCCACTCCCCTTAGAAATCCGCAAGCGCCGACTACCATTAATTATTACCGGGTTCTGTCTTTCTTCTAAAGTCATTGATTCAATGATTGCCTGCATCCTTATAAGCTGTTTCTCACTAAGCTCACTATATTTTAAACCACTTCCAAAGAAATTTCCAGGAAGCATTTTAATTATTTCAGAGAAAGGTCCCATTTTTTTAATCTCTTTGATTTGCTCCAAAAAATCTTCCAGGTTAAATTGTTCCCTCTTTAGCTTTTCCTCTAACATTTTAGCTTTTTTCTCATCAACTAATTTCTCCGCTTTCTCAATTAAGGTTAAAACATCCCCCATCCCTAAAATTCTCGATGCCATTCGGTCAGGATAAAAAATATCTAATGAGTCTATTTTCTCACCCAAACTAACAAATTTAATTGGCTTTCCTGTAACTGAAGTAACTGAAAGAGCAGCTCCTCCTCGGGCATCGCCATCCAATTTAGTTAAAATTATTCCGTCAATTCCAAGCTTTTCTTGAAAAGCTGAAGCTAAATTAACAGCATCTTGGCCCATCATAGCATCAACAACTAAAAGAATCTGGTGAGGGTGAATATGATTTTTTATCTCCTTCAGTTCCTGCATCATTTCT
>JACVJC010000001.1 GCA_015711795.1 Candidatus Geothermocultor quzhuomuensis | reverse complement strand
GGCAAGAAATATCTTTCAACTTCTTTACCAGGAAAAATATTTAAGGAGGCAAAAGCTCGCTATTTTAAACCATCGAGCTTTGCTTATTTAATGATTTCTGATGGCTGCAATAATCGCTGTAGTTACGGGGCCATTCCCCTAATTAGAGGGAACTTAAGGAGTCGAAAATTTAAAGATATTTTAGCGGAAGCCAACCAATTAGCTAAAAAAGGTGTTAAAGAAATTGTCTTGATTGGACAGGATATTACAGCTTATGGAATGGATTTATATGGAAAACCCTCACTTCAAAAAGTTATCGAAGCTATTTCAGAAATTCCAACCATCGATTGGATTCGCCTTTTATATCTTTACCCAGCTCACATTGATGAAAATTTAATTAACTACATTGCTCAAAATTCTAAGGTTTGTAACTATCTTGAAATACCATTTCAGCACGCTAGCAATCGAATCTTAAACTTAATGGGAAGGAAAACAAGCCAATCTTACTTAAGAAGCTTGATTGAAAAAATTCGCTCAAGACTAGAAGATGTTTTTTTGAGAACCTCTTTTATTGTTGGCTTTCCAGGAGAGGGGAAAGAAGACTTTCGAGAGCTTGCTAATTTTTTAAAAGAAATAAAATTTGATTATGTTGGATTTTTTGAATATTCGCTTGAAGAAGGAACAAGAGCTTTTAGGTTCCCTAATAAAGTCAAAAGAGAAGTTATTAAAAAGAGGTACCATCAGCTTGTTGAACTGCAAGACCAAATATCTTTTGAAAAAATGAAAAACTTAATTGGAAAGGATTTAACTGTTTTAATTGATGATAAAAATGAAAAAAGGAGTTTGGGCCGTTTTTATGGACAAGCACCTGAAATAGATGGAAATGTTATCATTGAAACAAAGGAAAGTTTAAATAAAATAAAGCCAGGTCATTTTGTTAGAGTTAAAATTTTAAAAACAGAAGGATATGATTTATATGGTGAGTTAAGATGTTAAAAACTTATTCTAACTGGATAACCTTCTTAAGGATTTTGCTCATTCCTGTTTTTCTTGTCTTGCTCTTGTCCCAAGTTAAATGGGGCGATTTTCTTGCTTTGGCTGTTTTTGCTCTGGCTGCTCTCACCGATAGCATTGATGGATATATTGCTCGATTAAGAAAAGAAGAAACTTTTTTAGGTAAGATTTTTGACCCTTTAGCTGACAAACTTTTAGTTGCCTCAGCTTTAATTGCTTTGGTTGGGTTAGGTCGGTTGTCTTCTTGGATTGCAATGATCATAATCACCCGAGAATTTTTTGTTTCGGGTCTTAGATTAGCAGCTCTTGGGCAGGGAGGGGAAATTGCGGTTGCTCTGATGGGAAGGATAAAAACAGTACTTCAAATTGTTGCTATTATTGCTTGGATTTTACGCCCTTTCTTTTTTAATCAAGCCTTTGGTAATTTTTTTATTTTGGTAACTGATTTACTTATGGCAACTGCTTTAATTTTTACTGTTTACTCAGGGATTGACTATTTTTTAAAATTTAAAACTTTTTTATTGAATCAAAGCTGTGAAAAAAAGTAAGAACAAAGAGATAAGAGTAGAGATTTTAACCATTGGAACTGAAATTACCCTTGGCTTTTCAGTCGATACTAATTCTTCTCTTCTTTCTCGGGAATTAGCTAAAATTGGATTTTTTCCTGTTCGCCATACTAGTTGTCCTGATGACCGAAGTGAAATAACTTCCTTTATTAAAGGAGCTCTCAAGCGTTCAAGGAAATTGATCCTTTTAACGACTGGTGGCTTAGGCCCAACCCTAGATGATTTAACTCGAGAAGCTCTTTCTGAAGTAACCCAAAGAAAGTTAGTTTTTCACCCAGAAATTGCTGAGTTGCTGAGAAAGAAATTTCGCTATTTTAGTCAAGAGATGCCTGATTTGGTAATAAGGCAAGCTTATGTTCCCGAGGGTGCAATTATTATTAAACCTAAAGAGGGGACTGCTCCAGGCTTAATTCTTGATGAAAAAGGGAAAGTCATTATTTCCTTACCTGGAGTTCCTTCTGAAATTAAGGAAATGCTCCCTCAAGTTATTTCTTATTTAGAAGATAAGAAGAGAAGAAGCTTAGGGGTTACTTTAAGTCGAATTATTAAAACAGCTGGTTTATCTGAGGCAGAAGTTGAAGAAAAAGTTGAAGATATTATGAAAGAAACAAGAGACTTAAAAATTGGCATTTTAGCTCATCCGGAAAGTGTTGATTTAGAGCTCATTGTGGAGTGCTCAAGTCAAGCTGAAGCCAAAAGGTTAATTGCTCAAAAAGAAAAGGAGATTAAAGAAAGACTGGGTAATTTTATTTTTGGTTATGACCAGGATACTTTGGAGAAAAAAATTGGAGAAATTTTAAAAAAGAAGAAACTGACCCTTGCTGTGGCAGAATCTTGCACTGCAGGGCTTTTGGGAGAAAGGATAACTAAAATTTCAGGAAGTTCCAATTATTTTTTGGGCGGAGTAATTGCTTATTCCAATGAATTAAAGAAAAAACTTCTTGGAGTTTCAGAGAAAGCTCTCATTGAAAAAGGAGCAGTCAGTTTTGAAGTGGCTGAAGCAATGGCGAAAGGAGTGCAAGAGCTCACAGGCGCTTCAGTTGGCTTGAGCATCACTGGGATAGCTGGGCCAAAAGGGGGGACCAAGGAAAAACCTGTTGGTTTAGTTTACATTGGGCTCTCTACCGAAAAGGAAAGCAAGGTAAAAAAATTTATTTTTTCCGGTAATCGAGATTTAGTTCGATTTAAAGCGACTCAAGAAGCTCTTAATCTTCTAAGATTCACTCTGATTGATGGTTAACGGTAAGGAGTTAGCAGAACCAAGTAAAAACCAGACTGAAGATAGAGAGTAGGAATACAATTTGGTATTCCGAAACTAAGTCATATTTATCTTGGAGCAACTCACTCTAAGTGTTTAGGAAGGAGAAAAATATTAATTGGCGGAAATGAAGAAAAAGCCATTTTGAATATCTTACAGAATTGGGCAAGGAAGAATGTTTTGGAAGGTGTGCGAATTGAATTTTCGTGCTTAAAACATTAATAGATTCTCTCGAAAAGAATACTTAATCTTAAGTGTTATTCAACAAGGGCTGAAAAACAAGTGATTTTTTAAAAACAATTTAGTTAGGAATTAACAATTTTGGCTTGTAAAGGAGAAAAATAATGTTAAGGTTATTTTGGGCAATTGAACTCCCTCAAGATTTAAGAAAAAAACTGGGAAAAGTCAGGGAGAAAATTAAATTTAAGAGTGCTAAGTGGGTTGAACAAGAAAATATTCATTTAACATTAAAGTTTTTAGGAAGTACTCCCGAAGAAAAGGTAGAAGAAATAAGAAGTGAAGTTGAAAAAATATGTCGAAACCATCAACCCTTCCAAATTTCACTTTCAACTTTTGGGGCTTTTCCCTCTAATAAGAAGGCAAGAGTTCTTTGGTTTGGAGTTGCTCAAGGAGCTGATAAAGCTATTTGTTTAGCAAAAGATATTGAAAAAGCTATGGCAAAACTGGGATTTGAAGAGGAGAGAAAGCCATACCATCCTCACATTACCTTGGCGCGCTTAAAATTTTTGGAACAAATTGATGAGGAGAGATTAAAATTATTAGCTCAGAACTTTGAAGGAAGTCAAGTTGAAGTAAAAGAAATAACTCTTTTTCAAAGCCAGCTTACCCCAAAGGGACCAATTTACACACCGCTTAGCAGAATAGCACTGAAGCAAGGACTAGGCTGATGGCTAAAGACTTAAGACAAAAGTAAGAAATTAGTTTAAAATTTTAAGAGAGCTTCAAGCTTCAGTCTAAATTTCTTCAATTCTTTATATTGACTCCAAAAGCTTTGGTTTTAAAATTATTCTTGATTTTTTTAACAGGTTGGTTCAAAATATTTTTAGCCTTTTTAGGAGGGGAGCAATTATGAACTTATTTAATTTACTCTTTTGCTAAATTGTCACACGCCCATCTTATAATTCCTTTAAAGAAACTCATTTAATCAATCAGAACTATTATTTTTAGGAGGTTAAAATGGAAAAAGATAAAATGCTTGATTTAGCTAGAGAACAAATAGAAAAAAAATATGGCAAGGGAGCTATTATGAAGCTAGGTGAGCACCCAACTCGCTTGGATATTTCTGTTATCTCCACAGGTGCACTTTCTTTAGATTTAGCTTTAGGCGTGGGGGGAATTCCAAGAGGCCGGATAACTGAAATCTATGGACCAGAGGCTTCAGGCAAAACTACTTTAGCTCTTCAAATCATTGCTGAAGCTCAAAAGGCTGGTGGGGTTGCTGCATTTATCGATGCTGAGCATGCACTTGACCCTGTTTATGCTAAAAATTTGGGAGTGGATGTAGATAATTTACTTGTTTCTCAACCTGATACTGGGGAACAAGCCCTCGAGATAGCAGAAACTTTGGTAAGGAGTGGCGCAGTTGATGTTATTGTTATTGATTCAGTTGCTGCTTTAGTTCCTCGGGCTGAAATAGAAGGTGAGATGGGTGACCCTCAAATGGGTTTACAAGCAAGGTTGATGTCTCAAGCACTTCGTAAACTTGCTGGTGCAATCAGTAAGTCAAAAACTTGTGCTATTTTTATCAATCAAGTTAGGGAAAAAATCGGCATCATGTTTGGGAATCCTGAAACTACTCCCGGGGGAAGAGCGCTAAAGTTTTGGTCTACTATACGGATTGAGGTACGGAAGATTGAGTCTATAAAGCAAGGCGTTGAAGATATAGGTAGTCGGGTTAGGGCAAAAGTAGTTAAAAATAAAGTAGCTCCCCCATTTAAAATAGCTGAATTTGACATTATGTATGGAGAGGGGATTTCCCGAGACGGGAGTTTAATTGATATTGGATTAGAGACTGGAATTATTCAGAAAAGCGGTTCTTGGTATAACTATGGAGAAAAAAAGCTTGGCCAGGGAAGAGAAGGAGCCAAACAATTCCTTAAGGAAAATTTGAAATTAGCTTTAGAGATAGAAAATAAGGCTAGAGAGATAATTGGTTTAAGGAAATGTAACTAAGAGGATAAATTGGAAGAAAATAAATTTAATCAAGCCTACAAGATTGCTCTTCGATATTTGTCTTTTCAGATGAAGACAGCTTTTCAAGTAGAGGAATATCTATTGAGAAAAAAGTACTCAAAAGAAGTTGCTCAACAAGTGGTAAAACAGCTTATTAATCAGAAATATTTAAATGATGAGTTTTTTTGTCAAGTATATGGCAATGAAAAATTAAAGCGAGAAGGAAGAAATAAGATTCGTTTAAGTTTGCTTAAAAAGGGTGTCTCCAAAGAGATTGTTGAGACTTACATTAAAACTATTTCGGAAGAAGATGAACTCAAAAAAGCTTTAGAGATTGGGCAAAGAAGAGTTTATTTTTATCGTTATTTACCCCCCCAGAGCATGAGAAGAAAGCTAATGAATTTCTTATTGAGAAGGGGCTTTTCTTTAGAGATAGTTGAAAAGGTAATAAAGGAAATTCTCTCTCAACCTCCAAGCGAATAGTTAGTTTGACAGATGAATCAAGAAGGGTTATGATTTATTTAATTTAAAATTTGTTCGGCAAAATTATTCGCTCACTCCATAAAAGTTATAAGTTAAATGGAGTGAGATTAATTAAATTTTAAGTTTAGATAAATAAAAAGTATTAAAATTTTTTAAATTTTTATCTTATTATAAATAATTTTTGCCGAGCAAATGCTCGGTTTTTGCTTTTGTGGAGAACAATTAATGATGAAGGGAGGGTAAAATTTATAGATGTTAGAAGTAATAAAATATCTTTTAGTTTTAATTATTGGAGCAGTTATTGGTTTTTTACTCCGAAAGTATTTGGCTGAAGTAAAAATTTCCTCTGCAGAAAAAGAAGCTGAAAGAATTTTAGCTGAGTCAAAGAAAGAAGCAGAAACTTTAAGAAAAGAAATTATCTTAAAAGCGAAAGACGAAGCTTATAGTCTTAAAGCTGAAGTAGAAAAAGAAAACCGGGAGATGCGCTCAGAAATTCAAAAACTTGAGAAAAGATTGCTTCAAAGAGAAGAAAGCTTGGAAAGCAAAAGGCAAGCGCTTGAACTAAAAGAAAAAGAAATTCTTGAGAGAGAAAAGGTAAATGAAACTAGGAAAGAAGAACTGAATAAACTTTTATCTGAGGAAAAAGAGTTACTTCAGAGAATTGCTAAGATGTCTTTAGGCGAGGCTCGGGAAATTCTCCTTAAGAAGGTTGAGGAGGAAGCAAAGCAGGATGCGGCTAAAATAATTAGAGAGGCAGAAAATAAAGCACGGGAGGAAGCGGAAAAGCGAGCCAGAAACATTATTACTTTGGCTATTCAAAGGTGCGCTGCTGACCATGTAGCTGAAACAACAGTTTCTGTTGTCCCCCTCCCCAATGATGAAATGAAAGGAAGAATAATTGGTCGAGAGGGGAGAAATATCAGAGCATTTGAGAATTTGACTGGTATTAATTTAATTATTGATGACACACCTGAAGCAGTAATTCTTTCAAGTTTTGACCCTGTAAGAAGGGAAATTGCTAGAAGAACAATGGAAAAGCTAATCCTTGATGGGCGCATCCATCCAGCTAGGATTGAAGAGATGTATGAAAAATCTAAGGAAGAAGTGGAAGCTCAAATTCGTGAGGTTGGCGAGCAAGCTGTTTTTGAAGCTGGAGTAAGTGGGATTCACCCTGAACTGATTAGGGCTTTGGGGAGACTCAAATACCGGACAAGTTATGGGCAAAATGTTCTCCAACACTCCCTGGAAGTTGCTTATTTAGCTAGTGTTATGGCTTCTGAACTCGGAATTGATATTAAATCTGCCAAGAGAGCTGGGCTTCTTCATGACATTGGTAAAGCAATTGACCATGAAGTTGAAGGAGCTCATGCAATTATTGGTGCTGATTTAGCTAAAAGGCTTAAAGAGCCTCAACAAGTTTGTCATGCCATTATGTCTCATCATGGGGAAGTTGAGCCACAAACAGTTGAAGCGGTAATTGTTCAAGCAGCTGATACTATTTCTGCTTCTCGACCTGGTGCGCGAAGGGAAACTTTGGAAAGTTATATTAAAAGACTAGAAAAGCTGGAATCTATTGCAGAAGCTCATGCAGGTGTTGAGAAGTGCTATGCAATGCAAGCTGGAAGGGAAATAAGGATAATGGTTAAACCACAAGAAGTTAGTGATGATGCTGCTGATCTTTTGGCGAAAGAAATTGCTAAAAAAATTGAGGAAGAATTAGAGTACCCAGGCCAAATACGTGTTATGGTAATTAGAGAACATCGTGCTGTTGAGTATGCTAAATAACATTTCAGAAAAGGATTTAGAATTTGAGATTAACTGTGTTTCATTTTATTGTGGAAGTCTTTTAGGAGAAGGTAAGATTTGGAGGCTTTTGTGAGCAAAAGGAAAGACTTAAGATCTTTTGTTGAAAATATAACAGGGAATGATATTTTTAAAATTGATGAGGATTTAGGCAATGGTTATGTTCGGTTAAAAGTAAGTGAAGCTGAGAAAAGACAAGCTAAACATGACATTCGGTACATTGAAGATATTTTAATTGAGCTACTCAGAAATGCTAGAGATGCAATGGCGGAAAAAATTTTTGTTGCTTCTCACCGTGATGAAAAGATAAGAGAAATTACTGTTATTGATGATGGATGTGGTATTCCTTCCTCTCTCCATGATAAAATTTTTCAACCTCGAGTAACGTCAAAGCTAAATGACTTAGTTACTGATAAATATGGTATTCACGGAAGAGGAATGGCTCTTTTTTCTGTTAAAACAGCCTCTCAAGATGCAAAAGTAATTTTTTCACAGGAAAATTGCGGGACGGCAATTCAAGTTAAAGTAAGTTTGGATGAGTTACCTGAAAGGAAAAATCAATCAACTCTTCCTCAAATAGTATTTCATAACAAAAAACCTATAATTAAAAGTGGTCATTATAATTTTTGGCGTGTTTTAATTGAGTTTTGGATCGAAAATCCAGAAATTCAAATTTTCTTTGGTTCACCCGCAGAGATATTTTCCACAATGTTTTACTTAAACAAGTTAACAAATCGGAGAAACAAAAAGATATGGAGTTTTGCTCAAGATTATGGGCAGGCGAGTTTAACAGCTCAAAAAGCTAAAGTATTTTTTGGTTTTGACCTTTCTGAAAGAACTATTTATCGCATTTTAAAAAGGGAAATTTCTGTCCTTCCGTCTCTTTCTGAAATAATCGAAAGTCTTCACCATCAAAAAAGGAAAAGAAAGTTAACTCAAAAAAAAATTTCTTCCCAAGATTTAGAGGAGTTTTCTCAACAAGTTAAAGATCTTTCAGTCAAATTAGCTGAAAAATATTTTCTTGTGCCAACCGATTTAAGGATTCGTCATAGGAATTCACAAATAAGTATTATTATTTCTCTTGAAGAAACTGAGAAAATTTAGTATTTTATAAAAACACGATAACAATTGCTAAGGTAAATGAGATTCAATTTGCTATAGTTGAGGAGGAACAAACAATGGAAGTTTTGCGTGTCTCTTCTAAGTCAAGTCCTAATGCTGTTGCTGGAGCTTTAGCTGGTGTAGTTAGAGAAAAAGGGGAAGTTGAAGTTCAGGTAATCGGGGCAGGTGCACTAAATCAAGCAATTAAAGCAATTGCAATTGCTCGCGGTTATGTTGCCCCTAGCGGTTATGATTTAGTTTGTGTGCCAGCTTTTAAAGATATCGAAGTGAATGGTGAACGGCGCACAGCCATTCGATTAATTGTAGGGCCCCGCTAAATAATTATTATTAAATTAACAATTAGTTAAATGCCTGTTGATTTGCACCTTCATAGTACAGCCTCAGATGGGACATTGACCCCTTTTGAACTTGTAAATTTTGCTGCAAGGCTTGGATTTAAAGCAATTGCCCTAACCGACCATGATAGTGTTGAAGGGATAGCCCTGGCTCTTCAAGAAGCCAAAAAGCATAAGATTGAAGTTATTCCTGCTGTCGAGTTAAGCTCTGATTTAAATGGTCGTGATATTCATATCCTTGGCTACTATATTAATTATGAACAAGATTTTTTTCTTGAACACCTAAAAAGGTTACGACAACACCGTTATGAACGAGCTATTAAAATGCTTGAAAAGTTGAAAGAGCTCGGCTTAGAGATTGCTTTAAAGGAAGTTTTAGCTGAAGCAAGAAATGGAGCCTTAGGAAGAGCACATTTAGCCAGGGTTATGCTTAAAAAAGGATATATCGATAGCGTAGAGGAAGCTTTTAAGAGATTCTTAGGGCGCACAGCTCCCTGTTATGTGGAAAAATACATTTATACACCAGAAGATGCTATTAAATTAATTTTAAAAGTTGGTGGAATAGCTGTTTTGGCTCATCCAGGGCTTTCAAATGTTGATGAATTCATAGACCAATTTAAGGAAAGTGGACTTTCCGGAATTGAAGTTTACCATAGTGAACACACAAGCAGCCAAGTTAAGAAGTACGCTAATTTGGCAAAGAAAAACAAGCTTATTATAACAGGTGGTTCTGATTGTCATGGCTTTGAGTCAACCCGTGGTCTTTTGATTGGCTCTGTCTCCGTGCCTGATTCGGCGGTTGAAGACTTGAAGGATCTTAAATTTAAAAGAGAGTTTCCTAATGCGCTCTTTAAGGATTGAAATTTAAGCTTTAATTTGATTTTTTTTCTTTAATAAGTTAGACTTAATCTCGTGATTTTTCTCACAAGAGGCGAATTGGGCTGAAAAATCAAATAAAGAGACAAGCGATAGTTATATATTTATTAATATTTGCACTCTTTTCAACTCCTTTTTTTTCTATTGGTTGTTCCACGGCTTCCCCAAAAAAACCTACTGAAGAAGTAAAACCTGCTCCTTCAGCTACTCCTCCTGCGACACCATCTGAAGATGAATTCCAAGAATTACAGAAAGATGTTGATTCAGGAGAGCAAAGTTGGAGGCTTGACCCAATCGCCGTAGCTAAAGAATCTGTTTCGGGGGATAAATATAAGATAATTTCAAATGATGGGGTAAGCCAAGCGATTGTTGAAGTTAGAGGAGGGGAAAATAAGGTAAAGGTTTATTTATATAAACCTGTTCGCAAGGACAAAACAGGTATTTGGGCAGTCGAGAGAATAGAAGAAGTTAAGTAGTGGATTATTAATATTTTTTCTTTTGCCACTTTATGATGCTAAATTCCTTACCACTTTTTAGGTATAACCTCAAAAGATATGTTTATATTAACTAAATGAAGATTTGTAATTAGGGTTGGTAATTGATGAATAAATTTTTTATTAAGACTTTTGGTTGTCAAATGAATAAACATGATTCTGAGAAAATCGCTGGCTTACTCATCAAAGAAGGTTATAAAATTTGTGCTTTGCCAGAGGAAGCCGATGTTATTATTTTTAATACTTGTTCCGTTAGAAAACATGCTGAAGAGCGTTTTTATGGTTTTGCCTCTTCCTTAAAATCTCTCAAGCAAAAGAAAAAATTTATTTTGGCAATTGGTGGTTGCACCGGGCAAAAGGAGGGTGAACGAATTTTAAAGCGAATTCCCTTTGCTGATATTATTTTTGGAACTTTCAACATCGCTTCTCTCCCTGAGTTAATTAAAAAAGTAAGAAAAGATAAGGTTCCAGTAGTTGATATAAAGGAAAGGTTTAATGTCAAAACCACATCTCTTCCTTCTTTAAGAAAAAGCCACTCTCAAGCATGGATAACAATCATAACTGGATGTAATAATTTCTGTTCATATTGTGTTGTTCCCTATGTCAGGGGAAGGGAAATTAGCCGCCCCATTGAGGAAATTGTTGAAGAAGTCAAGAGGTTAAGTGAAGAAGGAGTAGTTGAAATAACGCTCCTTGGACAAAACGTAAATTCTTATGGGAAAGACCTTTATGGTCGAGGCAAGTTTGCTCACCTTCTTTATGAGCTTGAAAAACTAGATCGGCTGAAAAGAATAAGATTTGCTACTTCTCACCCCAAAGACTTATCGGATGAAATAATTGAAGCAACAGCAAATTGTTCTAAGGTTTGCGAACATTTACATCTTCCAGTTCAAGCAGGTTCAACCAAAATTTTAAAACTAATGAACCGGAAATATACTAAAGAAAGCTATCTCGAATTAATTGAAAAGGTAAAACAAAAGATTCCCGAAGTTAGCATTACTACTGATATAATAGTTGGTTTTCCTGGAGAAAGCGAAGAAGATTTTTTAGAGACAATTGATTTAGTTAAAAAAGCCCAGTTCGATCAGATTTTTAGTTTTATATACTCCCCCCGGGAAGGAACTCCAGCCTTTAATCTCCAGCAAGAGATACCCTATCATATTAAATTGGAAAGGTTTAAAAGACTAATTAGATTGCAAAATGAGATTTCCTTAAGTCGAAATGCTCTCCTACTCGGAAAAGTTGTTGAAGTCTTTGTGGAGGGAATAAGTAAAAAAAGTAAAGATTTTTTAACTGGACGGACTCGAACAAATAAAGTGGTAAACTTTAAGGGTAATAGTGAATGGGCTAACCAATTCAAAATGGTAAAAGTTAAAGAAGCCCATCCCTTTCATTTAATTGGCGAAGCACTAAGTAATTTTGAGGAAACAAAAAGGTTCAAGGGGTAAAGAATAAGAAGTAAGGCAAGTCTAAAATTCAAAGCACCAAAAAGTCTTAACCCATAATTGCCTAAAACCAAATAAATTCTAATGAATAAAAAAGGATTAACTAAGCACGAAATAAGAAAAAAATTATAATGATCCAAAATTTTAAATTTTTTTGTTTAAAATTCAAAAGTTATCTTTAGGATATAAAAAAACTTTTAAGTTAACTAAGGATGACTAAAACAAAAATAGTTGCTATTGTTGGTCCAACTGCGGCTGGGAAAAGTAAAATTGGTCTGCTTCTAGCTTTAAAAATAGGAGCTGAAATTATTTCCGCTGACTCAATGCAAGTTTATCGAGAAATGGACATTGGAACAGCTAAACCTACATCAAAGGAGAGAAAAAAAGTTTCTCATCACCTTATTGATTTAATTTCACCAGATAAAAACTTTAGCGTATCTGAATACCAAAGACTGGCTCGCGAGGCGGTTGAGAAAATATCTCAAAGAGGAAAAATTCCATTGTTAGTTGGTGGTTCTGGATTATATGTTCGAGCTGTCCTTGATGACCTTGACTTTCCTTCAGGGGCTTTAAATTCCTCTCTTAGGAAAATAATAGAGAGAAGGGCAGAGAAAGAAGGGAAAGAAGTTCTTTTTGAAGAGTTAAAAAGAATTGATCCTGAAGCAGCTCAAAATATCCATCCTCAAAATGTTCGGAGAGTTATTAGAGCTCTTGAGGTTATCCAATTAACAGGTAAGAAATTTTCCGATTACCAAAAGAGATGGAAATTGAGAATTCCTTTTTATCCTGCCAAAGTCTTTGGAATTAGTTTACCCCGTGATATTCTCTATCAAAAAATTAATGAGCGAGTTGAAAAGATGATTGAAAATGGTTTTCTTGAAGAAGTAAGGTATTTGAAAAGAAAATATCAATTAGCTTTAACAGCCCGCCAAGCATTAGGTTATCGCGAATTATTTAATTTTTTAGAAGATAAGTGCACTCTAAGTGAGGCAATTGAAGAAATAAAGAAGAAAACAAGAAACTTCGCTAAGCGTCAACTTTCCTGGTTTAAAAATGATAAAAGGGTTATTTGGCTCGATGCTTATGAGAAAAGTAAGGAAGAATTAGTTGAAGAAATTATAAAAAAGTTAAAGAGTTGGTTATAATAACTTTAAGTGGTTTTAAAAATGGAAGAAGGATTAGAATTTAGTAAATTTCAAGGAACGGGCAATGATTTTATAATCATTGAAGACTTGAATAAATCACTTGCTCTTTCACCTCAAATCATTGTTCAAATTTGTGATCGTCATTTTGGTATTGGAGCCGACGGTGTAATCCTTATTCAACCTTCCAGCCAAGGAAATTTTTTTATGTCTTTTTATAATCCGGATGGAACACAAGCTGAGATATGCGGAAATGGTATCAGATGTATGGCTAAGTATCTTTATGAGCGCGGTCTCTCCAAGCAAGATTTTATTCAAATTGAGACTTTAGCAGGTTTAAAGACAGTTCAGCTTATTTTTAAAAATAATGAAGTTGTCAAAGTTAAGGTGGAGATGGGAACCCCTTCTTTTAAACCTCAGGACGTTCCTGTCCTTTTAAATGTTGATGAAGTTGTTAATTTCAATCTTAATGTTGGAGAAGAGAGGCTTAAGGTTACCTGTCTTTCAATTGGGAATCCTCACTGTGTTATTTTTGCTGAAGATATTGACTCTCTCCCACTTAAAAGGCTGGGCTCACTCATTGAGAATCTTTCTATTTTTCCTGAAAAGACCAATGTTGAATTTGTTCAGTTAATTAAAGCTAATGAATTAAAGGTAAGAGTTTGGGAAAGGGGGGCAGGTGAAACACTAGCTTGTGGGACGGGTGCTTGTGCTTCTTTAGCCGCAGCTGTTAAAACGAGGCAAGCTTCTTCAAAAGCGGTTGTTCACTTACCCGGTGGTGACCTTGAAGTTGAGTGGGGAGGGAACAATCAAATTTATTTAACTGGGGAAGCTGAGGAAATATATGTTGGCAAGCTTAACCCAAAATATTTAGAAAAAATTTAATCGCAAGCAAAGGCTTTTTCTAATGATTCTTAATCTTTTATCAATTGAAATTACAAATTTTTAATTGGAGGCAAAGAAAGGTGAAATTGGCAAAGAGGATTGAAAATTTAGCACCATATCTTTTTGCTGAGATTGATAAAAAAATTGCAGAAAAAAAAGCTTCTGCTTTAGATGTTATTAGTTTGGGGATAGGAGATCCGGTTGAACCAACTCCTCAACATATTATTGAAAAGCTTTGTCAGGAAGCTCAATTCCCCCCAAATCATCAATATCCTTCTTACTATGGATTAAAAGAATTAAGAGAAGCGATAAGGGATTGGTGTTACCATCGCTTCCAGCTCAATCTAGACCCTGATAGAGAAATTTTACCTTTAATCGGTTCTAAGGAGGGAATTGCCCACATTTTTTTAGCCCTTATCGATCCCGGAGATCTCGCTTTGATCCCTGACCCCGGTTATCCTGTTTATCAATCAGGAAATCTTTTTGCGGGAGGAGTTTCGCATTTTATGCCATTATTAAAAGAAAATGATTTTCTTCCTAATTTAAATGCCATTAGCTCACGAATTGCTGAACGAGCGAAATTAATTTTCATTAATTATCCAAATAATCCAACCTCCGCAACTGCTACTCTTGATTTTTTCAAAGAAGTTGTTAAGTTTGCTAAGAAGTTTGACTTAGTTGTTTGCCATGACAATGCTTACTCCGAAATAACTTTTGATGGGTATAAAGCGCCGAGCTTTCTTCAAGTTCCAGGGGCAATGGATGTTGGGATTGAGTTTCATTCTCTTTCTAAAACTTATAATATGACTGGTTGGAGAATTGGCTTTGCAGTTGGAAATGCCAAAGTTATCGAAGCTTTGGGTCGGGTCAAAACCAATATCGATTCAGGGATTTTTAATCCAATTCAATATGCTGGAATAGCAGCTTTAAAAGGTCCCCAGGAATCTATTAAAGCAATGTGCTGTATTTACCAAAAGAGAAGAGATAAGGTGATTGAAACCTTAAAAAAAATCGGCATTGAGGTTAAAAAGCCCAAGGCAACTTTTTACATTTGGGTGCCTGTCCCAAGGGGTCATAGTTCAACTAGTTTTACTGAGTTTCTTTTAGAAAAAGCTGGAGTGGTTGTTTCGCCAGGTATTGCCTATGGCTCAGCAGGAGAAGGCTATGTTAGAATTTCATTAACCGTTAATGATGAGAAGCTAAACCTTGCTTTGAAAAGAATCGAGAGAGCCTTTAAAGGAGTGAGAGAAAAATCAGGATAAATTCTCTTAAAGAAAGAGCTATCTTAGTTAATCTCCATTTACCTAATGTATCGCCTCAAGAAGTTGAAAATTCCTTAAATGAACTTGAACAGTTAGCTCTTACCGCAGGTGGCCAAACAATTGCTAAAGTAATTCAGAAAAGAAACGCTCCCCATCCAAGAACTTTTATTGGTCCTGGTAAAGCTGAGGAAATTCACCAAATAGTTCATTCTTGCAATGCTGATTTAGTTATTTTTGATCAGGAAATCTCCCCTTCTCAACAGCACAAATTAGAGGACATTTTAGGGACAAAAGTTCTTGATCGAACCGCTTTAATTCTTGACATTTTTGCTCAAAGGGCTCATTCAAAAGAAGGAAAGCTTCAAGTAGAGCTAGCTCAATATACATATCTTTTGCCTCGCTTAAGAGGGAAAGGAATTGAACTTTCTCGCCTAGGTGGGGGGATAGGAACAAGAGGACCTGGTGAAACAAAATTAGAAGTTGATAAACGGCGGATAAAATTAAGAATTGCTCATTTAAAGAAAGAATTAGCTAAGGTTAAAAGAAGAAGAGAGAATCAAAGGAAGAAAAGGAAAAAGAGTGGGATTATCACTATTTCTTTAATTGGGTATACTAATGCAGGTAAATCTACTCTTTTAAATGCTTTAACCAAGTCCAAGGTTTTTGTTGAGGACAAGCTTTTTGCTACCCTTGACTCCACTACGCGAAAACTTTATTTTTCTCAAGGCTATCCTGTTGTTATCTCTGATACCGTTGGTTTTATTCAAAAGCTCCCTCATTTGCTAATAGCTGCCTTTCGTTCAACCTTAGATGAAGTCCGGCATTCAAATCTTCTTCTCCACGTTATTGATGCTTCAAGTCCTAATTTCGAAAGCCAAATCAATGCAGTCCAAGAAACTCTCTCTGAAATTGGGGCCTCTCAAGTTCCGCAAATTGAGATTTTTAACAAGATTGATCTTATTTCTTCTTTTGAAATAAGAAGGCTTCATCAAAGATTTCCTCAAGGCATCTTTATTTCTGCTCTGAAGAGCATAAATCTCAAATCAGTTTTATTTGCAATTGAAACAAGATTAGCTGAGAAAGGGATAATTAAATTAGAGAAAAAACCATCAGCTGAAAAAATTTATAAAAAATAGCTTGACTTTTTCCTTAAATTTTATATTAAATACATTCAAGCCCTTGCCCTTGGTGAAAAAATGAGAAGATTAATTTTTAAAAAGTTAATATTGATTATAAGTCTTTTTTTAATTTTTGCTCCTTTTTCTTGCCAAAGGAAAGCTAGCAGGGAAAAGAGCAAAGCTCAATTAATAAACAAAGACAAAGAAAGCCAGCTCTTAGTGCTCCTTCCTAGGAGTGTTAAGGGATATACCCTTCAAAGCATTAATGAAGAAGGTGATTTTGCCCAGGTTTACTTTTCTAAAAAGGGAAGCCACATTTATAGTGTAATTATTTTAACTTCTTATCCTCAAAAGGATTTAGGGAAAGCCAGTATTAAGAGAAAAAGAAAAGAGAACTATCCATATTTACCAAATTTTTATTATCTAAAGGGTTATCCAGCTTGGGAAGGCATTGATAATCGAGGAAGCCCCGCCCACTATCTAGGAATTTTAAGGGATAACTTGACTTTAGAGATAGAAACACATGTAGCTCAAGGTTATCAGACTGAGATAAAACACTTAAAGGAAACTTCAAGATTTTTTGCCCGCCTTGCCTTAGAAAAGATAGAGAAAGCAATTTAAAGTCAAAGTGTTCGAAAGAGAAAAATAGCTTTTCCTAAAATGGTGACCTCTTTTACCCTGATTGGTTCATATAATTTATTAGCTGGTTGAAGTCGAATATAGTCTTTTTCTTTAAAAAATTTCTTGACAGTTACCTCGTCATCAATTAAAGCTGCCACAATATCACCATTTTCAGCATAATTTTTTTGCTCAAAAACGAGATAATCATTTTCGAATAAGCCTGCTTCAATCATGCTGTCCCCTTTAACTTTTAGGATGAAGAGATTTTCTTTTTTAACAAAATTGGCTGGGAGAAAAAAGAATTCTTCAATATTTTCTTGGGCTAGAACTGGTTTTCCAGCTGAAATTTTTCCAACTAAAGGGATTTTTTTAATTTTTAAAGAAGTAAGAATGGGAGCATCATGTAAATTAATTACTTCTAATGCTCTTGGTTTAAACCTTTCTCTTTTTAAAAATCCCTTCTTTTCAAGTGAACTAAGGTGAACATAAGCCGTTGAACTAGAGGAAAGATTAAGACTTTCAGCAATTTCCCTGATTGAAGGAGGATAACCTTTTTTTTGGATTTGAGATAAGATAAAGTTAAAAACTTGTTCCTGCCTTTTTGTTAATTTTTTCATAATTTATTCCCTTTACTTATCTTAACATTTATTACTTTAAAGGCAAGCACTTGTTTGGGGAGATTGCACCTCTTCTTTTCTTAAGATTGGACAAAAATTGTTATAGCTAGTTTTTAAAATAAATTTAACTCACCAAAAAATTTTAAAAATTTTTAGAAAAAGTCTTGACAAAGAAAAAAATAACTTACAATATATAGTATATAAGAAATTTAAAAGTAGCAGATTTAGTATCATTAAAAATTGTAAGAAAAAAGGAGGTAAGAGATGGTAGCACCAAAAGTTATTAATGTAATTGAGGTCGGGGAGAGAGGTGATACAACCGATATTGCTTTATTAGTAACAACTTCATCGAAAGCAGAGGTTAACTCTTGGGATAAGAGCAGAATCATTAATTGTTTAGTGAGAGAAGTTAATATGCCAGTTGAGTTGGCTCAAGAGATTGCAAATTCAGTTGAGAGAAAGATTTTTCAAAGTGGGTTAACTACTGTTACAACAAGTATTATTCGTGAAATAATCGACATCGAAATGCTTCAAAGAGGATTTGAGGTGTTTCATCAAAGACATACCCACTTGGGTTTACCAATCTTTGATGTGGAACAAATTATCTTTAATGCCAATCGTGAAAATAGCAATACTACTCATAACCCCGAATCGATTAATTTAACCCTAGCTGAAAGTGTTCTTAAGCAATATGCTTTGACCAAGGTTTTCAGTAAGGATATCGCAGATGCTCATTTAAAAGGAGATATTCATCTTCATGATTTAGGATTCATTACTAGACCCTACTGCTCAGGCAATTCTTTGGAATATGTAAAAAAATATGGCTTATCTTTACCCAATATTACCTCATCTTCTTCGCCAGCTAAGCATCCAGAGGTATTAATTGGTCATATGGTTAAAATGGCTTCAACTCTTCAATCTCATTTTGCTGGAGCAATTGGCTGGGAAGCTGTTAATATCTTTTTTGCTCCTTTAATTAGAAATTATTCTTATGAGCAGGTAAAACAACTTGCTCAAATGCTTATTTATGAGTTTAATCAATTAGCAGGGGCAAGAGGGTCACAGGTAGTTTTTACTGATTTCAATTTATATTATGGCATCCCTAAACATTTTCAAGATACTCCTGCTCTCGGCCCTGGTGGCAAATATATGAAGAGAGTTAATGGTGAGATTATTTCGGTTAATGAGCCTGATGATGAATGTCTTACCTACAAGGAATTTGAGTATGAAGCCAACCTCTTTCTCAAGAGTCTTTTTGATGTTTACCTTCAGGGAGATGCTACTGGTAAAACCTTTGTTTTCCCCAAACCCCTCTTGCACATAAATGAAGAATTCTTTACTACTCCTGGCTGGGAAGAGATTTTGGATTTAGCTTGTTTGGTTGCTTCCAAGCAAGGAATTACTTATTTTGTTTTTGACCGAGGAGGGCAAGTTACTGTTAGCCAATGTTGTCGTTTAAAACTCCGCTTGGGAGAAGAAGATTTACAAGAAACAAAAACCCCGGAAAAGATGCGTTTTACTGCTCTCCAAAATGTGACTATTAATTTACCTCGAATTGCCTATAAAGCTAAAGGAGACGATGAAATCTTATTTTCGGAATTAAAAGAAGCATTAAAGATGGCCTTTAAGGCACACATTGAAAAGAGAGACTTCATTTTAAATCTTTTAGAACTCAAGGAAAGAGGACCACTTGCTTTTTTTGCTGCTTCCAAGGATGGAGAGCCATATCTTCGAATCAATCGCTTAACTTATTTGGTTGGTATTTTAGGTTTAAATGAGATGGTTCAATTTCATCTAGGAAAGCAATTACATGAGTCTGATGATGCTTTAAAGTTTGGCTTAAAAGTCATTTCTTTTATGAACTTTTATTGTCGAGAATTCTCAAAAAAATATGGGATGAAGTTTGTTTTGGAAGAAACACCAGCTGAATCTGCTGCTTATCGATTGGCCAAACTAGATTTAAAATATTATCCCGAGGAAGCGAGAAAAGTTCTTAAGGGCAATTTAGATAATCTTGA
Source organism: Candidatus Geothermocultor quzhuomuensis (assembly GCA_015711795.1). GTDB lineage: Bacteria > Actinomycetota > Aquicultoria > Geothermocultorales > Geothermocultoraceae > Geothermocultor > Geothermocultor quzhuomuensis. The sequence continues at coordinate 105,555 of JACVJC010000001.1, read as the reverse complement.
ATGCTACTACACTAATTCAGTTCACTTGGCGGCTAATGCTCCAGTTGATTATATTGAACGGGTTCAAAAGCAAAGTCTTTTTCATCCGCTTATTGAAGCTGGGGCAATTATTCACATTTGGTTAGGTGAAAATGAACCCGACCCTCAATCAATTAAAAATTTTGTCATTAAAACCTTCAAATTTACTCAAGCTGAGCAAATTGCTTTTTCTCCAGAATTTACTGTTTGTGAAGAGTGTCTTCAAACTACTCGGGGGCTTTACAACTTTTGCCCAAAGTGCCAAAGTAAAAAAGTTTATTCAATTACAAGAATAGTAGGTTATTTTTCTAAGATCTCAACCTGGAACAAAGGAAAAATAGGGGAATTAAGAGAAAGGATAAGAACTAATTTAAGGGAAGCTGATAAAAAAATTGGAGGTGAAAATGAGGGTAAAGTTTTTCTTCAAGAAAGATTGTCCTAAGTGTTTTATAGCTAAAGAGGTATTAAAAAACCTTAGTTCAGTTGAATCTTATGATTTAGATACTTTTGATGGTATAGCTGAAGGAGCCTTTTACCAAATTTTCTCAACTCCTTCAGTTTTAATCGTAGATGAAGAGGGGAGAGAAATAAAATCTTGGAGAGGAGAGGTTCCGTCACCACGCGAATTAGAGAATTTAATTTAAGCTTTCGCGGCTTTATTCCAGTAACTATGCTTGATTGGGAAGGAAAACTTGCTGCTACTTTATTTGTTGCTCAATGTAATTTTAAATGCCCTTTTTGCCAAAATCCTGATTTAGTAAGGGATTATCAAAGATTGCCTGAGATACCATGGGAAAGTATAGCTTCACATCTTATTTCTCGAAAGGGATGGCTTGATGGGGTTGTAATTGGAGGAGGAGAACCTCTCATCCATTCCAAGCTCATTAAGTACTTGAGGGAAATTAAAGATTTTGGTTATCCCGTTAAAATTGATACCAATGGGAGTAGACCTGAACTGCTTCAAGAAATCATCGAAAAAAACTTGGTTGATTATATTGCTATGGACATAAAGACCTCTTTTCCTAAATACTCTTTGGCTGCTGGCAGGAGAGTTGCTGTAGAAAAAATAAAAAGAAGTATTAAAATATTGATTGGGTCCGGAATTGAGCATGAATTTCGAACAACAGTTGTTCCTGGAATAGTTGATAAAGAAGACATTTTAAGTCTTGCCCGGTATATCTCTAAAGGAAGAATCTATTTTCTTCAGCAATTTAATCCCAAAATCACCCTTGACCCCAATTTTCAAAAGGTTAAGCCTTATGATAATCAATTTATTTCTGAACTCGTTAAAGAAGCTAATTGTTACATCAAGACAAAAAGCAGAGGTTTGAGGTAATTTTAAAACAACTTGCAAGGAGAGGTGTCTTTTATGGTAATTCGGATTAAAAAAATAGATAAAGATTTACCTTTGCCCAAACAAGCTCATTTTGGCGATGCAGGGGTTGACCTTTACAGTCGTATAAATATTTCTTTAAAGCCTTTAGAAAGAGCACTTGTCCCAACTGGTATTGCCATTAGTCTCCCGGAAGGATATGCCGGCTTTGTTCAGCCAAGAAGTGGCTTAGCTTTAAAAAAAGGGATCTCAATAGTTAATACCCCAGGTTTGATTGACTCTAAATATCGGGGTGAAGTTGGCGTTATTTTAATTAACCTTGACCCAAAAGAATGTTTTCAAGTGAGAAGGGGCGATAAGATAGCTCAGTTAGTTATTCAAAAGGTTGAAAGCTTTAGTTTTAAAGAAGTTGATGAACTTGATGAAACATCACGCGGCTCTAATGGTTTTGGCAGCACGGGCATTTAGAGTTAGTTTTCATTTCATTTTCTTCTGCTTCTAAAATATAAACAACAAATCAACTCTCTAAGCATTTTCTCTCAGTTTTCATTTTTTAAAGGCTTAGAATTAAAACTAGGTAGCTATTTTTAAAGCAACTTGGTTTATAAACAATTTCATTTTTTAGTTGATTAATTTTAAAATTAAAGATTTCGTCACCCAATTTTAATGTATGATAATATATATTATGTAAAGTTAACAAAATTTACCAAATATTACTCTCGATGTGACTTCTTTTAGCTTCTCTTTTCGTTATATAATATGGAATTGAGTTGTTATTTAATTTTTTATTAATTTTTATGTGATTAAAAATGACTAAAATTTATGAAGATTTTTGCGAAAGAAATTGTGGTCATTTAAAACATTCAGAGAAGCTTTGCTCTCAAGGTCGTTGTTATCTCAAAAATTTTTTTGATGAGTTTTCTCTAAAAATTCCTCAAGAAATAATGACCACTCTTTCAGATGTTCTTCATAGTATCCGAATTAAGGAAGAAATTAAAAAAACAACTCGATATGGACTAGTTCTTTCAGATGTTGAGGTTCACGGATTAACCTGTCATCTTTATTTTACCGATAAAAATGTTTCTCCTGAAGAGAAGATTAAACTCCGTGCTTTAAAAATAGAAGAGCTTGCAATTCTCCCTTGTTATAAGGTCTTTTTGTCAAATCCACACATTATGGAGGTTAAAGTTAAAATTGCAATCGAAAATTTACCTGAAATTACATCATCAGCTATTAGAGAAAGAGCAATAAAGTTGATTAGTCCTGAAGGTATGGCAGCTATCAAAAGGGACTGGAAAAATATTTGGGACTTTTTTAGGCCAGTTTTAACCGATTCTAATTTTGCAACTCGAGTCCGGAGTTTTCTTGGAGGTTACTCTGACGAAAATCCAATTGGTAAGCCCCCTACCCCAGGAGGGTGGCTGGGAAAAGTTTTTCCTTAAAGGAGTCAAAATGGAGAGAAAAAAAGTAACTTCGTACCTTCAATGGGCAAAAAATGGAGCAATTTTTATCTTTTTCTTCCTAACCCCCTTAGCCTTAGCTACCTTTCTTTTAAACAAATTTGTAGGATTGAGTTTGCTTTTTCTTTATCCCCTCTTTCTCTTTTCTCTTTTCTTCTTTCAAGTGGGTGGAATTATTGGAGCTGTAATTTCATTTTTTGGTTTTTTTGTTTCTCTCCTTTTTTTGACCAGTTTTAAGCTGACTCTTTCCCTTTTTCTTTTTACTGGCTTTTGCCTAATTTTCTACCTTTTTCTTGGGCTTCTTCTTGGAAGATATTTTAAATGGCAGAAAGACATCTTTTCCGAAATCGAGCAATATCGCTTACACACTACGTTAAGTGCTCTTTACACAGGTGAGTATCTTGCTAATCTTATTCATCGCCATATAAAGGAATACGAACGGTATAAAAGTGAATTTTCAATTGTTCTTTTGGAAATTGAAGAAGATGTTCTAAAAAACCTAAGTAGGATTAAGAGGGAGAAAATTTTAACTGAAATTGGTTCTCGCTTAAGAAAAGGGATACGGGCAATTGATGAGATAGGTAGATATAAAAATCAATATTTATTAATTTTGCCACACACACCCTTAAATGGGAGTAAAGTTGTTGAAAAAAGAATTAAAAACCTTATTATAAAAACTCTTCAAGAGAATGGCTGTCAAATTGAAAGAGAAGAACTAATTTACTCAATTAATGTTGCTTATCCTGAAAACAAAGAAGGACTTGAAAAACTACTTAAATCGTTAGAGCATCCCTTCAAAGCTTAACTAAAAATTATTTCCCTCCAATTTCCTTCTTTAATGCTTCAAGTTGAGATTTCATTTCATCAATTTCTTTTTGAACAGCTGCAACTTCTTCCTGTTTTGCTTTCAATTCAGCTTGTTTTTCTTCTATTTTTTTCTGGAGATTTTCTACTTCTTTCTTCTTGTCTTCTTTCTTTTCCACAACTCGCTTTTTGAGAATAGCAGAGATTAAATCTTCTTCTAGTGGGTATGCTTCAATGCAGCTAGGACAGAGAGAATGGTTTATGCTTCCAACTTGAACTTCACGACCTTTAATAATTTTTCGAGCATCTTTGTAGAGTTTGTAAACATCACCCTCTAAAATATAGTACTCCGCATAAACTACATCCTCTTTATCGCAGAGATAGCACTTTTCTGCTTTTTCTACTTCCTTTCCATTCTTAAAATCGTACTCAAAATAAACTCCCATATCTTCCCTCCTTATATTTAAACTACTATTGAATCTCCTTCTGATAAAATTCTACAATCATATCCTCTTTCATCCAAGACATTTTTAAATTCTTGAGGATTTACTGTTAAAGCTCGATACACACCAAATTTTAAATTATAATGGATAGGAATTACAACCCTTGGTTTAATTTTCTCTACTGCATCAAGGGCTTCTGCTGGATCCATTGTTGTTGCTCGCCCAATTGGAATCATTAATATATCTGGTCGCCATTCTTCCCAATCCTCTCTCAAGAGAGTGTCCCCGAGGTGACAAAAAAATCTTCCTTCTAGTTCAATGAGAAATCCAACATTTCCCTTTGCTACTTGGGGCTTTTTAAAAACAGAAGTAATCTTAGCCAAGCTTATTCCAAGCGTACCGTGAGTAATTGGAATTCCCTTAAATTTAACTCCTAAAAGTGATAACTCTTGATTTGGCTTGATAAGATGAAGAGAAATTTCATTAGTTAATTCATCTTTTAACTCTTCATGGGCGAGGAGTAAAGCATGTCCTGATTTAACGATTTCTTTTGCTTTTCCAGCATGGTCCGGGTCATTATGGGTGATAGCAACTATATCAATTTTTGGCCATATTTCCCTGGGAATAATTGACTCATCTGAAGGGAGCTTGTTTCCAGGATCAATAGCTATTGTTACATTAGATCCTTCAATTATAAAAGAAGAATAACCAAAATATGTAGCTTTCGGCATTTCCATCTCCATTGCTATTTTTAAGAAGTTGTTTCAGTTTCTTTTTGTGATTCTTCAAGCAAATGATAAAGCTGTGCCAATTTTTGAACTAAATCATCGATTTGTTTTCGGGTTTCATTAATTTCTGTTTCTATTTGTTTTAAGTGAGCTATTTTTTCAGAGTGTTTCTCTTCCTTGCGACGTCTAAGAATTTCAGCGACAACACCCTCTTCACTACCAAACGCATTATAACAATCTAGACAAACTAAATGGCTGAGAGTCCCAACTTTTAATTCTTTTCCGCTTTCTAGTCTTCTTGCATTGTTGTAAAGTGTATAAATTGGCCCACTTTTTACTTGATATTCAACAAAAAGAACTTTTTTTTGGTGACAAAGATAGCAAGTTAACCAATACTCTACTTCTTTTCCATCTTCAAAATCATAATCAAAATAAATTCCCATTTCTTTCCCTTTTTATCTCCTTTTATATAATACTATAAAAAATTCTATTTAATCAAGGGTATTTTGTCAGTAAAACTTATTCTGAAAAAAAATTATATTTATTTTCAAATTGGTGCTTAGTTAATTTACTTAAATCAAACTGGACTTCTTCTATTTTTTTTAAAGCTAAATCCTTTTCTGAAAAATCTTCAAGGGAAATGCGCCGATTAGTGTCTATTTCAATTAGTTCAACACGGTATTTGGTTAAGCTTTTACTTTTCTCCATTTTTGGCTTAAAGTAAATTATTCCTTCCTTCCAATCCATCTCTGGGGGAATCTCTTCTTTAATGGTTATAAGCCTTACTCGATAAAAATCTTCAGCTTTTCCGAAAGCTTTTCTCATTTTCACTCCATGAAAACTCATAATGGCAAATTGGCAATTTAGCCTCCCCTTTTAGGAGTAAGTTTATATATCTTAACAGTTCCTTAGAGGATAAAGCATTTTTACAAGTAAAGTTTTCTGACGAAATAGTTGAAGTAATAAATTTAATAATGAGATTCCTCCTTTTTTCTCGCTGTTTTTCGTCAATGCTTTCATGATAATACTTGGTTGCAAAAGCTAAGCAATCAGGACAGTGAAGGCAATTAAGTGAAGCATAACATTTACGATTGTAGTAATCTTCAAAATTTTCAATCACTATTCACTCCTGGCTAAATTAATTATACCTTCTTAATCCTCCTTTGCCAATTGAGTGATTGTTTTAAACTCGTTCCAATTGTAAAATAACTTAAAGTAATGGCTAGATTGATAAGGATAAGGATTCTTATATTCTTTTTTCTCTTTCTTTTTTTAACTAATCAATTAGCTTTTTCTGAACCTCCAACATCAACTATTAAGAGTAAAGAAAAAGAAATTAAACAACTTGAACTTGATTTATTCGAAATCCAGAGGGAAATTAATTCATTAAATGAATTTAAGATTTCCTTAGAAAACCATCTTGAAGTTATTAATGCCAATATAGCTATAAATTATTTAAAACTAGATGAGGTAAAAGTGAAACTTCAAAGGCGGAGGGATGTTCTTAAAAGAAGAGTAAAGGATATTTATGTGAATGGTGCCATACCTTTCTTAGAGGTAATTTTAAAATCAAGAGACTTTGCTGATTTTCTTTCCCGAATTACCTTCTTAGCTCAAATTTTAAAGCAAGACCTAAGGCTCTTGAGTGAAATAAAAAAAGAAACTCGTTCAATTAAAAGATTAAAAAATCAATTAGTCGAAGAAAGAAAAAAACAAGCTTATATTTACCGAGAGTATCAAGTGAAAGTAAACTTATTAAAACAAAGAGAAAATGAAAAACAAAGACTCCTTGCCTTAGCTAATGATGAGCTCCGTCGTTTGATTTGGGAAGAAGGGGAAAAAAGCCGCGAACGATGGCTTTTAGCTGCTAGAAATAGTTACTCTCCCGATGCTTTAATTAAAATGGTTCAAGTAAGAGTTTTTCCTTATAATGATCTTTTCATCACTAGTGAAAGAATGCCAAGAAGTTATCGGGGAACATCTTCTTTCTTATATGGAATTTCAAGCTGGTATGGACCTGGATTTCATGGGCGGAGAACTTCAAGTGGTGAGATATTTAATCAAAACGATATGACTTGTGCTCACAAGACTTTACCTTTAGGTACCTTTTTAGCCATTACTTATAGAGATAAAAGGATTGTTGTTAAGGTAAATGACCGTGGTCCATTTATTCCAGGGAGGGTTTTTGATCTTTCCAAAGCAGCTGCTTATACTCTTGGCTTTACTGGTTTAGCTTATGTCAAAGCTGAGATTATTGAACCTGAATAAGTAATTTAAAGTAGGTTTTGAAGTGACTCTAACTGCCCTTTGGTTCCCATTACTACAATGGTATCGCCGCTTTCTAAAAGAGTTGTTGGTGCTGGATTAGTATTAAACTCGCCAGCTTTCTTTTTAACTGCCAAAATTAAAACACCTGTTTTTTCTCGGAGTTTATTTTCACTTATTGATTTCCCGCACAAGATAGAGTTTGGGGAAATAATTTGTTCTTCAAGTTGAAATTCTAATTCATGACCATGAGTTACAATATCAAGGTAGTCACAGACAAGCGGACGAATTAAAAGGTTCGACATTCGTCTTCCTCCAATAACAGCTGGAGAAACTACCCTATTTGCTCCTGCTTTTAACAGTTTCTCTTCAGTTTCTTCTTCATTGGCTCTTGCAACAATAAAAAGATTGGGGTTGAGAACTCGAGCTGTCAAAACTACAAAAACATTATCAGCATCGGTATCTACTGCTGCTACTAATCCCTTAGCTTTCTTCACCCCAGCTTGTATTAACATTTCTTCCTTTGAAGCATTACCAAATAAGTAAAGAAAGCCTTCCTTCTTACATTTTTCGATTTTTTCTGAATCAATATCAATTACGACGAAAGGAGCTTTATTTTTTTTTAGCTCTTTGGCTACTTGTTCCCCTACCCTTCCATAACCACAAACAATATAATGGTTCACCAGATGGTTAATCATCTTTCTCCTTCTCCTTAACTCAAGAAAACCAGTTAAATGCCCTTCGAAAAAAAATTCAATTGCCGTTCCTAAAGTATAAAATAAAACACCTACTCCAGCTACTATTAAGACCATAGTAAAAATTTTCCCTTCAGTTGAAAGAGGTTTTACCTCTTTAAACCCAACTGTTGAAATAGTGATTAGGGTCATATAGCAAGCATCTAGAAAGGAGATTTTTTCTAGGTAGAGATAACCAATTACTCCAGCAGAAAAAACACCAAAAAATAAAGACAAAATAAGCAAAATTCGCTTAAAAGTCATTCTCCTTTCCTTAAAAAAACTTCAGGTTTTAATACTCCAATGAAAGGTAAATTACGATATTTCTGGTCATAATCGAGACCATAACCAACAACAAAGACATCTGGAATGTCAAATCCTTTAAAGAGGATAGGAATCTCAACAATTCTCCTAACCGACTTATCAAGCAGAGCACAAACATTTAAACTGGCTGGATTTCTAGCTTGTAAATTTTTTAAAAGATACCTAAGGGTAAGTCCGGTATCGATAATATCTTCAATGACTAAAATATCTTTATTTTCAATGCTTTCTTCAAGATCCTTAATTAACTTAACTACTCCAGTTGACTTAGTGGATGTACCATAACTTGAAACAGCAATAAAATCAATTGAGACAGGGATAGTTATATTTCGAGCTAAATCAGCTAAAAAAAAGGCACCACCTCGGAGAATACTGACCAAAACGAGCTCTTTCCCAGCGTATTTTTTAGATATTTTTTTTCCCAATTCCTTAACTTTCTTCTTAATCTCTTTTTCAGTGATTAAAATCTCTTCAATATCTTCTAACAAATTTCTCACCTGAAAATTTCTAAATGTGACAGCTATAAAAAGATTAATAGAAACGTGAAGTAAAAAATAATTATATCATCTCACTACTTAATTTTGTTTCAACTGCTTACTGCTAGCCCCTTACTCCTTACTCAATTAATCTTTAGCAAGAAGTTCTTTTCTTTTTTTATGCAAGCCATATTTTAAAAGAAGATTGCGAAAATCTTTTTGGTAAAAAATTTTGATGTTAATTTCTGGATAAATCTCTTTTAACCGTCTAACCTTTTGGTTTTTTTTGGTAACTAATTTCTGACTCATGGTTGTTAATTCAATGTAAAGGTCAAGTTCAGGCAAGTAAAAATCGGGAGTGAAACTTTGGATTATTTTCCCATGTTTATCCCACCGGATTGGGAAGGTCCTAGGTTCATATTCCCATTCGATATTATAATAATCTAAAATTTCAGCACAGACCTTTTCACTGGGGTGAGCGAAATTTATCTTTTTTTTCTTTTTAATCTTCTTCTCTCTCGCCTTTTTTTCTTCCCTCTTGGTTGACTCAGCCATTCTATAAATCCATTCAAATTTGATTTATTATAACAAAAATAGGAAAATTTGTTTACAATTATTTTAAATTGAGGATTAGAATGGGCTGGAAGCTTTGTCTTACTCATGCAACTTTAGGTATTCTGAGCTATATTTTTTTGATAATGGCTGGGATTGGTGGAGGAGTCTTCATTTATGTTGAAAATTACACTCGCATTAAAGAGTTGCCTAAGCTACATAAAATAGCCCAAAGGATTAGAATAACTTTTAATCTTTCCTATCTTATAATTGGATTTTTACTCCTAACAGTTACTTTAGTTTTGGGTTTCCGGCAAGCAAAAGAAATTTGGAAAGAAACTATTTTAAATACCAAAACAATTTCTTCCTCTTTAATATGGTTATATTATCTTTCTTTATTTATTATTAATGGATGGTTAAGGTTAAAAAAGAATAAAAAAACACTTCACATTTTTTCTCTTCTTTCAGTAATTGGGATTCCCCTTTTACTCTTAAACTTTCTTATAGGAAACATTATTTTAGTGGGTCGCCATAATTTTTTTTAAAATAAATTGGTTAAGGTATTATTGATTTTGACCCAATGCGTTCCCTTCCAATAGTATTTTTTACAGGTTGGGCAAAATCCAAATTCCTGATGGTTCATAAAAACAAATGGAGGAACCTTTCCTTTAACTCTTTCTTTAGGGATAAGTAAAATCTTTTTATTGCAGAGAGTACAGAGTGGCTGTTTTAGAGTGAGTGAAAGATTAAGTTCAGTAGCTATTTGTTGAAGTTGTTCTTCTAAAAAATCACTTTTAATAAAAAGACACTTAATAATTTTCTTCTTAACGAGACGTCTTTCTGTGATTCGCTTGTCTCTAGTTAAAAGAAGACGGTTTTCTTTTTGGGCTAAGAGTAAGATTTCTGTGTCTGGTAAAGGAAGGTACAAAGTATCATAACCAATTAAACGTAACCACTTAGCTAATCTACCAAGCATATGGTCAGCAAGAAATTTTATTTTGTCTTTCAAAGCCCGTCCTTTAAATAAGCTCTTTGAAATACTGACGAAGTGACTTATGCAAAAGGATTCTCCGTAAATCAGAGGATAACCGAACTAACTTTGTTAAAGCTTCACTTGCCTTTTTTTTCCCTTCATGACTTCTTTGTTTCATTAATGGAAGTAAAATCTGGTCAAAAAGAAGGGCTTCTTTTTCTACAAAATTTTGATAAATTCTTAAATGGCGGGGTTCAATCCCAAATTGTTCTAATTCAGCAGTTATTTTCATCACTTCAATTTCAATTGGTTCATAGCTTTTCCCCTTAGGTGTCTCAGTTGAGGAAACAATATTGAAGTTTTCAAGCGCTTCAATTGTTTCTGGAGAAAGTTGAGTAATTTTAACTGCCTCGTCCAAATCCATAACTTCTGAGATGTCCTTTAATGAGGAAACAGCTTCTTCTTCAGCCATTTCAATTTCTTCCAGAGTAACCTTGCCTTCATCCAATGAGTTGAGCTTTTCTCTAATAACATGGAGTGGATAAAAATGTTCTTTCTGAAATTTTAAGATTAATTGAAGGCGCTCAATATCTTGAGGAGAAAATTTTCGGTATCCAGATTTTGTTCTTTTTGGCTTAATTAAGCCTTCATTTTCGAGGAACCTAATCTTGCTTACAGTTAAATCAGGGTAAAGACTCTTCAATTTTTCAACAACTTTACTTATGCTTAATGATTCCTCTTCTCGAATCAATTAGCCCCTCCTAGGCTTAAAGAAAACCAATTTAAACTTACCAATTTGAATTTCATCTCTATCTTTAAGTTTAGTTTGTTCCATTCGTTCACCATTAACATAGGTCCCATTAAGACTCCCTAAATCTTCAAGAATAACTTCTGAAGGGTTAATTGTTAATTTTGCATGTTTTCTTGATACAGTAATATCATTGAGGAAAATGTCACTAGAGGGATCTCGACCTAAAACTAACTCACTTTTGTCCAAAGAAAAGTGAGCGCCAGCACCTGGCCCCTTTTTTACTAATAAGAGAAATTTTTCGCTAATAATTGGTTTTACTTCAATTTCTTCACCTTCAATGTCAGAAGGGGATAAAATTAAAGTATCATCTTCAAGCTGGCTGCCACATTGAGGGCAAACTTTAACTTCTTTTTTAACTTCTTTCTTACATTTGGGACACTTCATATGAGAACTTATTAGGTTGACTCAAAAATTTTAAAATCTTTAATAAAAGCTCTGCTAATCTCCTCTTCAACAGCTTCAATAAGCTTTTTATTTTCTAAGATATGACTTATTCTCTCTTCTGAAATTCGATTTTTAATGTAAGGATCTTTTAATATAGATGAAAGCCTACGGCCACTATGAAGCTCTCTAATTATATAATTAATGACTCTTTCTTCAACTAAACTTAAACTCAGCTCTTCAAAAAAATCGGTTATAATTTTTCTCAACTTACCTTCTGGCATCATTTATTCCTCCTTTTATTACCTTTTTTAGTTTAATCTTTATCAGGGACAGTTTCAATATAGAACAAAGCAGAAAGATGACTAAATTTGAAAGAGAAGGTAGCTTTTCTCTACTTTTCTTGAGATTTTTTCTTCCTTTGCTCTTCTCTTCTTTTAAATTTTTCTAAAAGGGATTGCTTGTTAAAGTCTCGTGAGGAGGGGCCAAAAACTTTCTCAAAAGGGAAAACGTGCCTTTCATAGTGAAAGTGTTTCTGAGTTGGTGTTTGAATTCCCTCTTTCCCAATTGAGCGGACATTTCTTTCAACATCTTTATCTCCCATAATTCCTCCTGCTTTAAAAACCATTACAAAGAATTTTAGTAATCTTCTTAATTAGTTTATTTAAATCTTTAAGGTTGTGTAAATCATCGGGATTTTTTTCAATTCTATCGAGAAGTTCGGTTTTTAATATATCAATTTTTCCATGAATAAGCCGTCGCTTATAAGAAATTTTTGCTTCTTCTTCAAGAAGTTTTTTTAGAAAAAGACTAAGTTCTTCAGCAGAAGCTTGAGAAAAATTAATATCACCAATTTCCTTCTCATCTAAATTATACTGGTTAACAGGAACAACCTTTTCCCCTTTGAGCAAAGCTTCAACGCTTTTATTTATTTCTTTTCTATTTAAGCTTTTCCTCCTTTTTAGCTTTTCAATTAACCTAATTCTTAGGCTATCAATTTTTTGGTGAAGAAAGTGGCGCTTTTGAGAAAGCCTTTTTTCTTCTTGAATAAGTTTTTTTAAAGTAGAGCTTAATTCTTCTTCAGTCTTTTGATGAAGCTTAAAAAAAGTTTGTTCAATTTCTTCTTGATGAGTCATTTCTACCCTCAATTAATTTCTACTCCTTAAATAATATACTTTTCTATATTTATCGGCAAATGGAAGAAAAAATTTATTTATTTTTTTCTCAGTCTTGATAAGGTGTTCCTCCAAATGATTTTAATTTTTTGGAAAATTGTTGGCTTAGGGATATTTCGAGAGGAAACTAAGTTTGATTGTGCCACTAACTTCCCTTTTTTAATTATTTTGATTTCTCCAAATTTTTGCCCTTTTTTAATTGGTAAATTCGTTGGATTAATAGCTGATATTACTCTTTCGAGCTCTTCTCCCCTTTTTACTCTGAGAGTTACATCTTTAAGGGAGATTAAATTTAATTTACTTTCCCATTCTGGAACCTTAACCCGGGCGTAGGTAACCTTTTTAGAAATTACTTTTAAAAATGTAAAAGCTGTAAACCCGTAATTGAGTAATTTAAGGGTGTCTTCATAGCATGAGGAGCTAGAAGGGCTGTTTAAAATGACTGATATTAGTTCAACATTATCTTTCTTTGCTGAAGCGACTAAACAATAACCAGCTTCATAGGTATAACCTGTTTTTACCCCTGTTATAAAAGGATATTTATGAACTAATTGATTATGATTTTCTAAAACTCTAGGGTAGGAATTTCCAGGCCAGGGAACAACTCTTACTTTAGTTGAAACAAATTGTGAGAATTTCTTATTTTTTAAAGCATAACGCGTTATAAGGCTTAAATCATATGCAGTTGAGTAATGAGAAGAATTCTTTAAACCATGAGGATTGGAAAAGTGAGTATCATTTGCATTAATTTCTTTAGCTTTTTCGTTCATTTTTTGAACAAATTTTTCTACCGAACCACAAGTAGCTTCAGCTAAAGCTATTGCTGCATCATTTGCTGACCTTAAAAGGAGACCATAGAGTAAATTTTCAATAGAAATTATTTCCCCTGGTGAAAGATACATTTCAGCTTCACCAGCTTCGCTTGCTTGATTACTTATTTCAACTTTTTTCTTTAGAGATGGGCTTTCTTCTAAAACAATAATGGCTGTCATAATCTTTGTCGTGCTAGCAATTGGCCTTTTTAAATGAGATTCTTTTTCAAAAAGGATTTCTCCTGTTTTTTTGTCAACTAAAATTGCTGAAGAAGCGCAAATACGAGGAGGTAAATATAAATCCTTAGCTAGGGATGGAGAAAGAAAACAAAAGGAAAAAACTAAAAGAAAAATAAAATTGATAAAAAATTTTTTTCTCAAAGCAAAAATAAACACAGATAGTTTAAACCTCAGGTAAAGATTTAATTTGAAAAAGGACTTTTTCTCTTATTTCTTGAGGAGTTTTAATTGGTTTAATTCTTTTCCCTTTCTTAACCATTTTTTCTAGCAATGGTTTCATTGTTTCTCCACAACTACACTTATTAGGAGTCTCTTTAATTGGAAGAATTAAGTCTTTGAAACAGTTTTGGCAACGCCAGACTTGTTTTGAGCCTGACATCTTTCCTCTTTTTGCTATGGCTTTACCTTCAACTTCGACTAAATCAAAAGAAAAATCAATTACAGGTGCATTGCTAATAGCTGTTCCTATCCCATAAGCATCAACAAAGGGGTTGAGTTTTGATATTTTTTCTTCATCGATTCCACCACTGACGAAAATCTGAACATTTTTAAAACCTCTTAGATCTAGCTCCCACCGAACTTCCTCTAAAATTTTTAAAAAGTTTCCCCTTCTCGAGCTTGGAGTATCAAGACGGACTGCAAATAAATTCTTCCCTAAAGCTTCAACAGCTGTAATGGCACCAAATTTTTCATCTTGGAAGGTATCAATAAGGGCAACTCTTTTAATAGAAGGGTCAAGCACTTCATCAAATGCTTTAAAGGCTTCATATTCACTACCAAAAGTTAAAATAAGGGAATGTGACATTGTTCCAATAGGCTTTTCCCCAATTAATCGAGCACTCTCAATAGCTGCTACTCCATCACAACCCCCAATAAAAGCGCTTCTTTCAATCATCGGGGCGATGGCAGGATGCATTCTCCGAGCACCAAAGCTATAAACTTTTCTCTCCTGAGCTGCTTTTTTACATCGAGCAGCCTTAGTGGCGATTCCTGAAGCTTGACAAAGTAAACCAAGTAACGAAGTTTCATATATAGCAAAGTCAAGATAATACCCTTCAACAGTAAAGACTGGTTCTTCAGGAAAGAAAACTTCTCCTTCATTTAAAGCTTCAATATCAACTTTAATCCCAGAAAGCAAATTAAGTGCTTCCTCTAAGCCAGCAAAAATTGCCCATGGCCAATTATGAGGAAAATTCGTTGCTCTTACTTCCCCTTTTACTCTTTTATTAATACCTTTGCTTTTAAGGATTTTAACGCCTCTTTCAAAATAAACATCAGAAACATCGCCTTTTTTAATTTCTTCTTCAGTCGCAACAAAAAACTTTCTTTTCATAATAAAATCACTCCCAACTAAAGGTTTTTTCAGTTTTCCGATAATATTCTTTTAAAGGGACAGTAACACCATTTTTTGTAATTTGAATTCCTGCAGGATTTCCCATCTTTAAGGTAATTTTTTCAAAGGCTTCCCAACTTTTTGTTTCATCAGGCTGAAGAATTCCTTCATACTTCTTTTCACCATCAATAGTTACCCTTAGCCAACAACCCTTTTCATCTATCGATTTAACTTTTAAGGTAAAAGTTTTTCTTCTTTCAGATGGGGTCGTAGTAGAGGAGGCTTCTTTGAATACTTCTTTTATCTCTGGTTTTTGAGCTCTTTTTTCTCCTTTTACTTTTTCATATTTCTTTGAAGTAATTGGTTGTTTTTCTCCTGAGAAAAAATAACCTAACATGAAAATGATTAAGGTTAAAGCTAAGGCTAATATCATCTTTAAATTAACTGAGAAAGATATGCCCTTTTTTTCTTTAGGGAATTCATAAGTTACCGGATGTTCATAAAGCCTTTTATACTCTTCAATAAGTGGCTTTGAGTCAATTCCTAAAAATTGAGCATAACTTTTAATAAAGGCTTTTGTATATGCACTAGCAGGGATAAGGTCAAATTGGTCGTTTTCAATTGCTTCAATATACTTTGACTTAATTCTGAGGTGTTTTTCGACATCCCTTATGGTTTTTCCTTGCCTTCTTCGCTCCTCAGTTAATCTTTCCCCAATTGTCATAACAATCACTCAAAATTATTTTTCCTTAATTTTTTCCCATTCCTCTTTTGTTAATAAAACAGTCCGTGGTTTTGCACCTTCAGGGGGGCTGACAATTCCTCTTTCTTCCAATATATCCATTATTCTTGCAGCTCGAGCATAGCCAATTTTTAGCTTCCGCTGAAAGAAAGAAACAGAAGCTATTCCTGTATTAACTACAAGTTCAATAGCATCGTCAAGAAGCTCATCAAAAAATTCTCCTTCCCCAAATTTTGTCTTTTCAATTTCGAGAATTTCTAAATTATAATGGGGTCTTGATTGTGATTTAATAAAATTTGTTACTCTTTCAATTTCACTTTCGGTTACAAAGGCTCCTTGAATCCTCTTTGGTTTTAGGTAGGAGGGAGTAACAAAAAGCATATCTCCTTTTCCAACCAGTTTTTCTGCACCTGGAGTATCTAAAATTACTCGGGAATCAACTTGGGAAGAAACAGCAAAGGCAATTCTTGAAGTAATATTAGCTTTAATAAGCCCAGTAATTATATCGGAAGAAGGGCGTTGAGTTGCTACAACCAGGTGAATTCCTACAGCTCGGGCTAATTGAGCGATTCGACAAATAGCTTCTTCAACTTCAACTGGGGAAACCATCATTAAATCAGCTAACTCATCAATAACTATAATTAAGTAAGGCATTGGCTCATCTTTTCCAACTCGAAGATTGTAAGCATCAATATTTCTTGTTTCAGTTTCGGCTAATTTTTCAAATCGTCTTTCCATTTCTCCAACTGCCCAAGTTAGAGCAGCGGCTGATTGCCTCGGATTAGTAACTACAGGAATGATGAGGTGAGGAAGAGAATTAAATAAATTTAATTCAATTCTTTTGGGGTCAATTAATATCATTTTGACTTCTTTGGGAGTAGCTCGAAAGAGGATTGACATAATTAAACTGTTCAAACAGACACTTTTGCCTGAGCCAGTTGCTCCGGCGATTAAAAGGTGAGGCATTTCCTTCAAGTCGGCTAGTGTCGGCTGTCCTGTGGTGTCTTTCCCTAAAGCAAAGGTTAAAATGCTTTTAAATTTTTTTGCTTCTTCAGAAATCAAGATGTCTCCTAATGTAACAAGTTCGCGATAAATATTGGGAACCTCAATTCCAATGACTGATTTTCCTGGAATTGGTGTCAGAATTCTTATGTCGGGTGAGGCTAAAGCTAAAGAAATGTCATCAGTAATGCTTATAAGGCGATTAACTTTTACCCCTGGTTCAAGTTGAATCTCAAATCTAGTTACAGTTGGACCTTCTTTTATCCCGGCGATGTGAGCTCTTACATTAAACTCTTTGAGAACCTTTTCTAATACTATTTGCATTTCTTTAATGCTTCTTCTTACTTTACCTTTAGAAACATTTAGAAGATTTAAGGGTGGTAAGCGATATTCTTCTTGTATTTCTTCTTGTAAAGGTAGTTGGATCGTCTTTTTAGATTTTTCGCTAGTAGGTAATTCATTAATAGCTTCTGGTTCCTCCAAGAAAACAGTTTCTCTCTCTACTTCCCTAAAAATTTTTTCTTCGTCTCTCTTGTAACTAGGTTTTTTCTTAAGTGGAACAAGTTTTAGTGCCTCTAAAAAAGATAAAACTAAATGAGAAAGTGGTAAGCCTGTAGTTAAAACTACTCCAATAAGAAGAGCTCCACTTAAAAGAAGGTATGCCCCAAATGGTTTAACTAGCCATACTAAAGGGTAAGAAATTAATGAACCAAATATGCCACCCTTTTTAAAAAGGAAACCTTTTAAGAACATCTTATTTGGAGGAACAGAAACATGAATTAAAGAAAGAATGCTAATATAAGAGAGAGTAAGGCCAATTCCTGACCTTTTTAAATCAATTTGGTAGCGAAGGAGAGAGGCAATGCCACAACCAATTAAGCCATAAGGAATGATAAATCTTCCCCATCCAAATGCCCAACTGAGAATGGTTACTAAATTTTTCCCTAGAAAACCAGTTTTGTCGGTATAAATGCTGGCTAAAAGAAAAATCCCAGTGACTATGAGAATAATTCCATATATATCATTATAAAATTGGTTCTCTAAATCTTTTCTTTTTTTGTTCATTTTTCATTTTCCTTGATAAATATAGATGAAAGAAATTAAGCTTACGATAAGACAATAAATAGAAAAAAGATATAAACTTTTTTTCTTAACATACTTTAATAAAAAAGAGATTGCAAGATAACCAGCAAAAAAAGAAAAAATGAAACCTAATAAAAGCAAAGAAAAATTTTCCTTTGTCAAGTTAAGATTTGCTTCTTTTAGCTCAAAAATAAATGAGCCAAAAATAATTGGAATACTTAAGAGGAAGGAAAACTTAACGGCATCCTCTCTCCGATAACCTCTTAAAAGACCCATTCCAATTGTAGCGCCGGATCGAGATATTCCAGGAATAATGGCTAATGCTTGAAACAAACCAATGAGAACAGCGTCTTTTAGCCTCATTTCTTTTATCTCTTTTATTTTTTTAGAAAATCTTTCACTTGTAAAGAGAATAAAAGCAGTAAATAAGAGAAATATGGAAACATAAGCAGGTTTTTCAAATAACCTCGAAAAAAAATCTTCAAAAACGGAACCTAAAATAACAGCAGGAAGAGTAGCAAAAATTAATAAAATTACGAGTTTTCGGGGGAAATTATCTTTTTCAGATGGTTGAAAAAAAGAATTAATGATTAATAATAATTCACTTCTAAAGAATATTAAAACAGCTAAAAGAGTCCCAAGATGAAGGGTTACATTGAAATAAAGAGGTAAAAACTCCCAATGGAGAAGATAGGGAACTAAAACAAGATGAGCTGAACTGCTTACTGGTAAAAATTCTGTTAACCCTTGAATAACACCTAAGATAATTACTCTCAATAAATTCACCAGTAACTAGTTAAATTTCCACCACAATTGGTAAAATCATTGGATGGCGTTTAGTCTTTTGATAAAAGAAGTGAGTCAAAATATCTCTTATTTCACTTTTTAAAACGGGCCATTCTAAAGCTTTTTCTTTTGCACTTTTTTCTATCCGAGCAATTACCTTTTCTTTAGCTTCAGCTAGTAAGTCTTTTGATTGGCGAGTATAAACAAATCCTCGTGAAATTAAATCAGGTCCTGAAAGAATTTCCCCACTTTTAGTATCAATCCCGACAACAACAATTAAAATACCATCTTGAGATAGTTGTTGGCGATCGCGAAGAACAACTTCACCAACATCTCCTACGCTTAAACCATCAACATAAACTATTCCCGCACGAATTGGCTTCTTCTTAATAGCTCCTGACTGGCTAAGTTCAAAAACGTCCCCGTTTTCAAGGATAAAAATATTTTCTTGAGGTAAGCCAACTTGAAGAGCTAAATCAGCATGGTGTTTTAAATGGCGGTACTCACCATGGATAGGAATGAAGTACTTTGGCTTGGTTAAGTTAAGCATTAGTTTAAGTTCTTCCTGCCCCCCATGACCAGAAACATGAACTCCTGAAACAGATTCATAGAAAACATCAGCTCCACATCTAAAGAGACGGTCGATAATTCGGGAAACTGATTTCTCATTACCAGGAATTGGTGTAGCAGCAATTATAACGGTGTCACCTGATTTTATCTCTATTTGTCGATGTTCTCCGGTTGCCATCCTCGATAAAGCTGAAAGAGGTTCACCTTGACTTCCAGTACAAAGAATAACCAATTTTTCTTCGTTAAATTGGTCAATTTTATAAATATCAACTAAAATGTCCTTTGAAAATTTTAAGAATCCAAGTTCAGAAGCGATAGCAATATTTTCTCTCATGCTTCGCCCAGAAATAGCTACTTTTCTACTACTTTTCGAAGCAACATCAAAAACTTGTTGAATCCGATGGAGGTGAGAAGCAAAGGAAACAACAATAACTCTACCTTTGGCTGAGGTGATAATTTCAGTTAGGGTCTCTCCTACTACTTTTTCTGGTAAGGTAACGCCAGGAACTTCGGAGTTAGTGCTGTCTGAGAGAAGAAGCAAAACACCCTTATTGCCATATTGAGCAAATTTTCCATAGTCAGTCTTTTGCCCATTAATGGGCGTTTGGTCAAATTTAAAATCTCCCGAATGAATTATTGTTCCTAAAGGTGTTTGAATGGCTAACCCTACACCATCTGGAATGCTGTGATTAACTCGAAGGAAATCTATCTTAAATGGACCGAGACTTAAGAGCTTTTCGCCCGGTTTAACTTCCTTTAAGGTAACATTGGTTAAGCCAAATTCCATTAGCTTGACTTTAACTAAGCCTAAGGTTAAACGAGTTCCAAAAACAGGAACGTTAATTTCTTTTAAGAGATAAGGTAAAGCACCAACATGATCTTCATGCCCATGGGTTAAAATTAAACCTAAAATTTTCCTAGCGTTTTCTTTCAAGTAAGAATAATCTGGAAGGACAAGGTCAATTCCGAGCATTTCTTCTTCAGGAAACATTAAGCCAGCATCTATTACTAAAATTTTATCTTGATATTCCAGAACGAGAATATTTTTCCCTATTTCTCCAAGTCCACCAAGAGGGATTATTCTTATTTTTTCTCTTCCCATAAAAGATTGTACCTTTGAAAAGTTAAATTATTTTAAGATCTTTCATAACACCTTTAATTTTTTCTATTTCTTCCTCCTTAGCTGAAACGAGAGGAAGACGAGGGGGACCAACCTTTATCCCCATTAAGTTAACACTTGTTTTAACCATTATTGGATTTGTTGTTAAAAACAAAGCCTTAAAAAGAGGCATTAACTTATGGTGAATTTCTTTGCCCTTAACTAAATCACCTTTCTTAATTGCCTTAACCATTTCTTTTATAGCTTTACCAACTAGATGAGAAGCAACACTAATAACACCATCACCACCTAGTGAGACTATGGGAAAGGTGAAAGAATCATCTCCACTATAAACGAGGAAATCGTCAGGGGTTCCAAAGATAATTTTTCCAATTTGTTCAAGATTTCCACTTGCTTCCTTAACTCCAACGATATTTTTAATTTTTGATAAGGCTATTACAGTTGAAGCTTCTAAGTTTTGAGCAGTTCGAGAAGGGACATTATACAAAATTATTGGTAGATCAGTACTTTCAGCCACTGCTTTGAAATGCTTATAAAGCCCATCTTGAGGAGGTTTGTTGTAATATGGAACAACTAGCATAGCTCCATCGACCCCAATTTTTTCGGCTTCTTTTGTCATTTCTATACTTTCTTGAGTAGAATAATTACCTGTTCCTGCAATAACACATCCTTTATTTCCAATTGTTTCTTTGACCACTTTAAAAAGATTGAGCTTTTCTTCTTTAGTTAAAGTTGGTGATTCTCCAGTGGTTCCAGAGACAACAATCCCATCAGAGCCATTATTTATTAAAAAATCAGCAAGTTCTGCTGCAACTTTATAATTAACGGAATAATCATCATTAAAGGGTGTCACCATCGCCGTAAAAACTTCTCCCTTAATCAATTTTCTCACCCCGTGACTTTTAATCATATCCTCCATAACTTCAAAATATAAATCTCTTCAGCTCTTATTTCTTTACAAGCCGATTAATTTTTCCAAGCCATAGGTTAACCCTTTCTTTTTAACAACACTTTTAATTGCCATTAAAACACCTGGCATAAAAGATGTTCTTTCAAATGAGTCATGGCGTATCGAAAGAACTTGACCTGGCCCAGAAAAAATTACTTCTTGGTGAGCGACTAGCCCAGGTAGGCGGACTGAGTGAATCTTTACTCCTTTAAAGTCACCTCCTCGAACTCCTGAGATTGTTTCTTTTTCTTTGGGGTTACGTGAAGGTTTTTCTTTTCTTTTTTCAGCAATTAGTTCCGCAGTTTTAATAGCAGTGCCTGAAGGGGCATCCGCCTTTTGGTTATGGTGAAGTTCAATTATTTCAGCATCAGGAAAATATTCTGAAGCTAACTCACACATCTTCATCATCAAAACAGCTCCAATTGAAAAATTAGGTGCCACAATGGCATTAACTTTTTTAGATTTGCAAATTCTTTCAATTTCTTTTAAATCTCGAGCAGTTATTCCAGTGGTCCCAACTACTAAATTTACCCCATTTTTAGCAGCAGTTTTGATGTTTTCCATTACTGAAGATGGATGAGTGAAATCAACTAAAACATTGGGTTTAGTTTGCTTAATTGTTTTTTCCAAATCTTTACTTACGATAACATCAATAGTTCCAACTCCAGCTACTTCTCCTGCATCAAGTCCAACACCTTGAGGGTCAACAGCCCCGACCAATGTAGTTTGAGGATCTGCAACTACTGACCTTATAACCTCGCGGCCCATTTTCCCAACTGCGCCACAAACAATAACTTTAATCATTCTAACCCCTCCAAAGATTTAAATCTTTTTCTACAGTTTTCTAAAGTATAGGAAAAATATAGGAGAGGTTCAACAACTATCATCACTAGTTAATTTCGCTTTAAAGAAAATTGCTTAATTGGTTTTTCTTAAGGGGGCCAATTATGGTAAGTACCATTTTTTCAGGGTTTAGAAACTCTTGAGCTAACCTTAAAACATCGTCTGAAGTAACTTCATCGATTCTTTTAATTAATTCATCAACTGAAAGAATTTCTCCCTCTGAAATCTTCGCCCGCCCCAACCTCATCATTCGACTAGTAGTATTTTCATTGCTCAAAATAAGCTGACCCTTTAAATGGTCCTTAGCTTTTTTAAGCTCTTCTTTTTTTATCCTTTTAGAAGAAATCTTTAAAATTTCTTTTTTAATTAAATCTAAAACTTCCTTTGCTTTTGAAGGGTGAGTTCCAGCATAAATTGCTATTAAACCTTTTTCTGAAAAAAGGGTGTGGTAAGAGTAAATGGAGTAAGCAAGTCCTCTTTTTTCCCTTATTTCTTGAAAGAGCCTTGAGCTCATCCCCCCTCCTAAAATTGTATCTAAGATAGCAAGAGCAAATCGGTCCGGATGGTTAGCTTTAAAAACTTGTGTTCCATAACAAATATGAGCTTGTTCAGTTTTTTTGAAGTGAATCTTGCTTCGTACCTTTGAACCTGTAACTACTGGTGGAACAAAGGAAGTGTCAACTTTTAATTGGTCTTGAGAGTTAAATTTATCTACTTTAGTAGCCGAAGAATTAAGATAAAAGTTATCTTGAATCATCGATATCAATTTTTCGTGGTCAATGGCTCCAGCTGCTACGATAGATAGATTGTCAGGAAGATAATACTTAGAAAAAAAATCCTGAACTTCCTTCCGAGTTATTTTTTTAATGATTTCTTTTTTCCCCAAGATACTTTTCCCTAGTGGATGATTTTCCCAAAGAGAACTAATAAAAAGGTCATGGATTTTTTCATCAGGTGTATCTTCGTAAAGAGAAATTTCTTCTAAAATTACTTGTTTTTCTGATTTAATATCATTTTGGCTAAATAAAGGGTTTTGAAGAATATCAGAGAGAATTTCTAGAGCTAGGGCTACATGTTCATCTAGAAGACGGGCGTAAAAACAGGTATATTCTTTTCCAGTAAAGGCATTAAATTCCCCTCCTAGTGAGTCAAATATCGCTGAAATTTTATGAGCTGGATACTTTTTAGAACCTTTAAAAATAAGATGTTCAAGGAAGTGTGAGATTCCACTTTGTTCATTTAATTCAAACTTTGAACCAACTTTTACCCAAAAACCCAATGCTACTGAGCGAACATAAGGAACTTTTTCAGTAAGAACAGAAAGATTAGAAGGAAGAAGAGTCTCTCTAAAATGTTTAGAAGCGACCATACTCTTGGTGATTTTTGTTTCCCCTGATGCCTTTTTCAACTTCAAGGTACTCAACTGAAGCAAGATTAATTCGGTTAAGAGAATCAATCTCAATTACTTCAACTAAAATTTTATCTCCTGGCTTAACTACTTCCTCAGCAAAGCGAACTCGTCGCTTTGATAGTTTAGAGATGTGAACAAGTCCTTCTTTGCCAGGTAAAATTTCAACAAAAGCTCCAAAGTTAGTAACGCGAGTTACCCTTCCAAGGAACCTTTCTCCTACCTTTACTTCCTTTGTTAAATTTTCAATTATCTCTTTAGCTTTCTCTGCTCCAATCTCATCTTTAGAAGCGATAAAGACAGTTCCATCTTGTTCAATATCAATAGTAACGCCAGTTTCATCAATAATACTATGAATGGTTCGACCACTGGGTCCAATAATATCTCTAATCTTTTCAGGATTTATCTTTAAAATAATCATTCGAGGTGCATACCTAGAAAGCTCTTTTCTGGGAGCAGGAAGGGTTTCTTTCATTTTATTTAAAATAAATAACCGTGCCTTTTTAGCTTTTTCTAAGGCTTGGTTTAATATCTCAAAAGAAACACCACCAATTTTAATGTCCATTTGAAGAGCAGTAATTCCTCTTTCTGTTCCAGCTACCTTAAAATCCATATCTCCCAAAGCATCTTCCATACCTAAAATATCAGTTAAAATAGCTATTTTATCATTTTCTTTAATTAATCCCATGGCAATACCGCCAATAGGAGCTTTAATTGGGACACCAGCATCCATTAAAGCCAAAGTGCTACTACAGACACTAGCCATTGAAGTTGAGCCATTTGACTCTAAAACTTCAGAAACAATACGGATGGTATAGGGAAATTCAGATTCGGGAGGAATAACAGAGATTAAAGCTCTCTCAACCAAAGCACCGTGGCCAATTTCTCTCCTTCGGGGTCCTCTCATTGGTCCAACTTCTCCAGTGCAGAAAGGTGGAAAGTTGTAATGGTGTAAAAACTTTTTTGACTCTTCTACCTCAATTCCATCTAAAATTTGCTCTTCACTTGCTGTTCCAAGAGTAACAATAGAAAGAACTTGAGTTTGACCACGACTAAAAAGAGCAGATCCGTGAGGTCGGGGGAGAACAGTAACTTCACAATTAATTGGTCGAATTTCATCAGTTTTTCTCCCATCAACTCTTATCCCTTTATCTAAAACCATTTTTCTTACTTCTTCTTTTAACACTTTTTCAAAAATTTTAATGGCTTCTCTTTCAAATTTTTCAGAAGGGAAAACAGCTTTTCCAATAGTTTCCCCTTTTTCATTTTGAACATTAACTTCCTCAGTAAATTTGGTCGCTAGAAAAGAAATAGTTTCTGACTTTATCTTTTCAAGAGCTTCCTCTCTTTCTAACTTTTCTGGTATTTTGATTGCTTCGGCAATCTTTTTAGCTGCAAGCTCTTTAAGACTTTTTTCTAGTTCGGGGTTATCTTTAGCCAAATTAACTTCTTGCTTAGGTTTGCCAACTTTTTTTCTTAGTGATTCTTGTAACTCAATTAAATGTAAGATATAAGAATGGGCCTCTTTTAAGGCAATGATAACATCTTCTTCGGTAACCTCCTTTGCTCCAGCTTCTACCATTAAAATTCCCTCTCGATTACCAGCAACAACGATGTCAAAGTCACCGTATTCAATCTCTTGATAAGTAGGATTGATAATCCACTGGTTATGGACTCTTCCAATTCGAACGGCACCAATAGGGCCATTAAAGGGAATATCAGAAATAGTCAAAGCGCAAGAGGCTCCATTAAGAGCTAAGATGTCAGGTGGATTTATTTGGTCAACCGAAAGAATGGTTGCTATAATTTGAACTTCATTTCTCATTCCTTCAGGAAAACATGGTCTAAGAGGACGGTCAATTAGTCTAGCGGTTAAAATTGATTTTTCACTTGGTTTTCCTTCACGTTTAAAAAAGCCACCAGGTATCTTCCCAGCAGCATACATTCGTTCTTCAACATCTACTGTTAAAGGGAAAAAATCAATTTCTTCTTTTGGGGTTGGGGAAAAAACAGCAGTCACTAAAACTTGAGTTTCTTCACAAATTACGAGAACAGAACCATTTGCTTGCTTAGCAAACTTTCCCGTTTCAATACTAAATCTTTTTCCACCTAGTTCAATTTCTTCAATTTCAACTTTATCCAAATATAATTCCTCCAGCAGCTAGCCAATATAATCTTACCTTATCTTAGTTAACTTAGCAATTACCTTTTTCTTTTAGCAAGTTCTGTTTCGATGTCCTCAAGGGTAATGTTACATTGAACTAATAAGACTAATAAATGGTAGAAAAGGTCAGAGATTTCTGAAATAATTTTTCCTTTATCATTTGCTTTAGTAGCTGAAATAACTTCCTGAGCTTCTTCGGATACCTTATCTAAAATCTTGCTTGTTCCTTCTTTGAAAAGAGAGGCAGTATAAGAACCTTCCGGTTTTTTCATCTTTCTTGACAAAATAACTTGGTAAAGCTCTTCTAAAAGAGTAGTTTTTCCAATTTCAATAGTTGAGTAAAACTTTTTTTTCAGTTTTGGACCAATTGCTCGATAAAAACAAGTTCGATTGCCAGTGTGACAAGCTACACCAATTTGTTCAACTAGAACCAGAAGAGCGTCATTGTCACAGTCATATCTAATTTCTTTAACAAATTGTTTGTTTCCAGACTTTTCTCCTTTGCACCAAAGTTCTTGGCGGCTTCGACTCCAAAACCAAGTTCTTCCCGTTTCAATTGTCTTATTAAAGGCTTCTTCGTTCATGTAAGCTAACATTAAGACTTCACCAGTAGTTAAGTCTTGGATTATAGCTGGGAGTAACCCTTCTTTATCAAACTTTAAATCAGTCTTCTCCATTTCTTACTCCTTTCTTTATAATTTACTTAAAATTAATCTCTGACTGGAATGTTTTCTTTTTTTAAGTAATCTTTAACATCTTTTATTTTAAGCTCTCCGTAGTGAAAAAGGGAAGCAGCTAAAAGAGCGTCAGCAGCAGCCTCAATAATAACTTCTAAAAAATGCTCTAACTTCCCCGCTCCACCTGAAGCAATTACTGGTAAATTAATTTCCTTTGTTACTGCTCGAGTTAAAGGAATGTCATAACCATCTCTTGTTCCATCTCTATCCATGCTAGTTAATAAAATCTCACCAGCCCCAAGAGATTCAACTTTTTTTGCCCATTCAACTGCATCAATACCTGTTGGCGTTCTTCCTCCATTGATATAGACTTCCCATTTTTGAAATCCTCTTTTTTTAGCATCAATTGCCACAACAATACTTTGCCTCCCAAATCTTTGAGCTGCTTTTTTAACCAAGAGTGGATTTTTAACCGCAGCTGTATTTAAAGAAATTTTGTCTGCTCCAGCTTTCAATAATTTTCTTATATCCTGAATGGTTCTAATTCCACCACCAACTGTGTAAGGAATAAATACTTTTTCTGCAGTCTTCCATGCGACCTCTACCATTGTGCCACGCTTTTCAGCTGAAGCGGTAATATCAAGAAAAACAATTTCATCTGCACCTTCTTGGTCGTAAAAAAAGGCTAGCCCTACTGGGTCACCTGCATCTTTTAGTTCAACAAATTTAACACCCTTTACAACTCTTCCCTTATCAACATCGAGACAAGGGATTATTCTTTTAGCTAGCACTATTTTGCAGCCTCGATTGCCTCTTTTAAATTGATAGCACCTTGATAAAGAGCTGTCCCAATAATAATTCCTTCAATTCCCCTTGGTTCTAGTGCTTTTAACTTTTTTATATCATCAAGACTTGAGACTCCACCTGAAACAATTACTGGTAAATCTATTTTCTCGAGTATTTGTTTAATTGCATCAATATTAACCCCTCTTAAGGTTCCGTCAGTAAATATATCGGTATAAACAAGTCTTTTGACCCCAAGAATTTTTAACTCTTTAATTATCTCAATGGCAGAATAATCAGTGCCATCTCGCCATCCACTAATATGGACTCGACCTCCACTGGCGTCAACAGCTGCAACAATTTTTGAACCAAAGTTATAGCAAGCTTCTGCTACGAATTCCGGA
This sequence comes from Candidatus Geothermocultor quzhuomuensis, assembly GCA_015711795.1. Taxonomy (GTDB): domain Bacteria; phylum Actinomycetota; class Aquicultoria; order Geothermocultorales; family Geothermocultoraceae; genus Geothermocultor; species Geothermocultor quzhuomuensis. Next base: position 78,165 of record JACVJC010000001.1, on the reverse strand, counting down.
GAAGTAATTATAGTAGTTCCTAAAACTATTCTCTCTACCCCTAAATCTAATACTTTTTCCAGTGTTGATATATCTCTTATTCCACCACCAAATTGAATTGGGATTTTAACAGTTTTAACAATCTTCTCAACTGTTTCTAGATTTTGTGGTTTTCCAGCAACTGCTCCATTTAAATCAACAACATGGAGATATTGAGCTCCTTCGCTTTCCCACTTTCTAGCGGCATCTTCAGGGTTTTCATAATAAATTTTAACCGATTCCAATCTGCCTTGGTAAAGACGAACGCATTTCCCTTCCATTAAATCAATAGCGGGTAATATAATCATCGACACATCCTCCCAAAATTTTCCAGCAATTTTAAACCAAAATAACTACTTTTTTCAGGGTGAAATTGAACACCTATAAGATTATCTTGACAGACACTTGAAGGAAATTCAATCCCATATTGAGTTTTTGCAGCAACAACTTTATCAGATTGAGTCTTTCCATAATAAGAATGGGCAAAATAAAAAAAAGAACTATTAGGTATATCGGTAAAAATTGGAATTTTTTTAATTACTTTTATTTGATTCCAACCCATATGAGGAACTTTAACAAAAGAAGGAAGTCTAACAACCTTCCCTTTAATTATTCCTAGCCCTTTAGTCAAACCATTTTCTTCACTTTCTTCAAACAAAAGCTGAAAGCCTAAGCAAATTCCCAAAAAAGGCTTATTGGAAAAAATTAAATTTTTTAATAAAGAGATTAAGCCCCTTTTTTTAAGGTTATTCAAACATTTAGCAAAAGCACCTACTCCTGGAAGGACAATTCCTCTCGCCTTGCTAATTATTTCAGGCTCAGAGGTGACTTTAACTTGAACTCCCACCTTTTCTAAGCCTTTCTCAACACTTCTTAAGTTCCCCATCCCGTAGTCAATAATAGCAATCATTTTTAATCTCTCTTTGTTTTACTCAATAAGTCCTTTGGTTGAAGGAATCTTGTTTTGGTTTCCCCTTTTTTGAACTGCCATCTCAAGAGCTTTAGCTAAACCTTTAAAAATGGATTCTATCATATGGTGCGTATTAATACCAGCTAGAAGTCGGATATGGAGAGTTGCTCCCGAGTGATTAACAAAGGAATGAAGAAACTCAACAAGGAGAGTAGTTTCAAAACTTCCCACCACTTCTTGGGGTAATTTAACTTCATAAGATAGGTGGGGGCGACCACTGATGTCTACTGCAACTAAAGCTAGTGCTTCATCCATTGGAACAATCGAGTAGCCAAACCTTTGTATTCCTTCTTTATTACCTAAAGCCTTTCTTAAAGCTTGCCCCAAGCAAATTCCAATATCTTCAATGGTATGATGAGAATCGACTTCAAGGTCACCTTTAGCTTCTATTTTTAAATCAAAAGAACTATGTTTAGCTAAGATCTCTAACATGTGGTTAAGGAAAGGCAAACCTGTTTTTATTTTGCTCTCTCCGCAACCATCTAAGTTTAAAGAGACATAAATTTGAGTTTCCTTTGTTTTTCTTTCAATCTTAGAACTTCTCAATGGACTACTCCTTTAAAGAAACGACTGCTTTAAGAATATCATTTGGAGAGCGAGCTAAAATAGTTACTCCCTCAGCCCTATAAATTTTAAATTCTTTTAAGCTACGAAAAACTATGCCCGAAAAGAAAGAAAATTTCTGTTCTTTTTGGGAGAAGTTTTTTACAGTTAACCAGTCATCATAAGCGTCTCCCAAGTAAAGTCCCTTTTTAGTTCCAAGAAGACTTCCTAACTTTTCAAGAGTAAGAGGATTGGGCTTTTTATATTTTCCATCATCATATAGGATAAAGTCAAAGGGAATTAATTTTTCAAGATTGGCTTTTTTAAGAGCTAATTCAGTTTCTTCTCGGGTTCTTCCAGTTAAAATGCCTAATTTAGGAAATTTTTTAATCATTTTTAAATCAATAATGACCCTTTCTTTATTAACTAAACCTTTTTTAAAGATTTTTTTTGGTTTAAAGCCGTATAGCTTTTCACACCAATCAATTCCACCATAAATTTCTTGGAAAACTTGTCTGATTAACTTTCTTTTCCATTCCTTTTTAACTTTTTCTCTTTCTTCAACTTTTAATTTTTCGAAAATTGCCTTTTTGGCTCCTTTTAAACCACCACCATAAAATTTAACTTTTTCTGTAAAGTAAGCTAAAGGTTCTATCCTTTTTAGTTCATCTAGATTTTTAATTGAAAGGGAAACCATCTTGCTTAAGAAAAATAAAATAGCAGCTTCAGTAAGTTCCCAGTCATTATTAAACCCACCAGCAAGTTTAAAAAGTTGAGTTTCAGCAGGAGAAAGCAAAGTAACTTTTCCTTCAAGTTTTATGTGATTCTTAAAGAAATATTGAACTGTTTGAGAAATGACCTTACGAAAAGAGGAGTAAACATCGAGAATAATTCCATCAATATCAAGAATTAAGGTATCAATATCTTTAATTTGGTAATAGTCTTCTCTTTTCAACCAAGCTTGACCTATCTTTTGATGACTCAACTTTTTTTGTTACCTCATTTAAATTTTCAATAAAATTTTTATTTTTTTCTCCTTACTCGAATTTCGGCTGAACGTGCATGGGCATCTAAACCTTCAACTTCAGCTAAAACTTTAATGTATGGAACTAGCTTTTTTATCCCATCCTCTTCAAAAAAGAGGATACTAGTTTTTTTAAGAAAGTCTGAAACATTTAGAGGTGAAGCAAAGCGAGCCGTTCCATTGGTTGGCAAGATATGATTTGGTCCAGCAAGATAATCACCAATTACTTCAGGGGTATAATTTCCAATAAAAATCGCACCAGCCCTTTTAACCTTTGACAAATAAAGAAAGGGGTTTTTGATAAGTAATTCAAGATGCTCAGGGGCAATGATGTTGACTAAGCGCATTGCTTCTTCAAGTGAATCGACCTCAAAGAAACGAGCATTTTTCTTTAGAGACTCTTCAGCAATTTTATGAGTTTTAATTTTTTTAAGTTGTTTATCAATTGCCCTTAAGACCTTCTCTCCAATTGTATCTTGATAAAAAATTAAAATTGCCATTGCTTCAATATCGTGTTCGGCTTGAGATAAAAGATCAGCGGCAATGAAATCTGGATGAGCAGTTTCATCTGCAACAATAGCTATTTCACTTGGCCCTGCCAACATATCGATACCAACATTACCAGTAACTAGCTTTTTAGCTAAGGTAACGTAAATATTTCCTGGACCGGTTATCTTGTCTACTTTAGGGATGGAAGCAGTACCAAAGGCTAAAGCAGCGATTGCTTGAGCACCACCAATTTTGTAAATTTCGCAAATACCAACTTCTGCTGCTGCAACTAAGAGGTGGGGATTAATGTGACCTTTTTTATCAGGAGGAGTACACATAGCAATTTGATTGACCCCAGCTATAATTGCTGGAATAGCATTCATTAAAACTGATGAGGGATAAACTGTCCTCCCCCCAGGCACATAAATTCCTACGCGCTCGAGAGGAGAAACAATCTGGCCAAGAAAATTATTTTCATTAAATTGAAACCAAGAATTTTCAATCTGTCGAGAATGGAAAGCATAAATTCGATTTCTCGCCACCGCGAGTGCCTTTAGAAAGTCACGAGAAACTAGTTTATAGGCTTGAGAAATTTCACTATCTTTCACCTTAAGGCCAGTTTTTCTTAAATCAACTCCATCAAGTTTTAAGGTGTATTTAAATAAAGCTTCATCTCCTTTTTCTTTGACTGATTCAATAATTTTATTAACTTCTTCTAAAATCTTGGGATTAGTTAAACCCCTTTGGGGTAATTCTTTTATCACTTCACTTTCACTAAAGCCTAGTTTTAATTTAACTTTTTTGAGCACTGTCTTTAAACTCCTGAAATACTAAAGTTTAATTAAGTATAGAAGATTTTTATTTAAAAACAAAGGAGTAAGAAAAGAAAAATTGTTAATTTTCCTTAATCTTTACACGGACAGCAGATTCACCTAAGAAAGATTTAAGCTCTCCTATAAGTCCATTAACAATTTTGACTCGATAATTTTTCCCCAGCTTGAAAAGGGTTTCCTTATTATTTTCTTTTAAGTGGAGATAGACTAGATTGTCACCGGGGAAAGAAGATAAAATCCTCTTAAGCTCTTCTTTTACCCCCAGTGTCATCTTGGAATAATCCAAGGAAAGGTGAAGAGAAGTAACTCTTTTGGCTTTTCTTGTTTTTTTATTTCCTGTAATTTCTTCCAATGGCTCAATCTCCAGGGCAATTAGCTTGACTTTATCGCTTTGAATTTTCTCTCCTTCTTCTCTAATATCAACTCGACCTTTAATAAAAACAATTCGGTCTTCAGTTACTAGCTCCTTATATTTCTCTAAAAGAGCTGGAAAAACAATAATTTCAATAGAACCCTCCAGGTCATCAAGGGTAAGAGTAACCATTAACTCACCCTTTTTAGTAAAGGATCTTTTGATTTTGGTTATTATTCCTCCTACCTTAATGATGCTACCATCCAGCTTATCAGCTACTTCGCTGGTAGGAACAGTTGAGTTGTCTCTCAAAAGGTCTTCTAGCCCAGCTAAAGGATGGTCACTTAGATATACTCCAAGCATTTCTTTCTCCATTGCTAAAAGAGTTTCTTTGGGGAACTCTTCCTTTTCTGGAGAAAAAACAGTTTCTTTAATTTTGAAAGTCTCTTCATCTGAAAGGTCAAATAAGGAAAATTGCCCTTTTTCAAGGTCTCTCTTTTTCCTCAAACCATTTTCTATTGCTTCTTCATAAACATTTAAGAGAAATTTCCTCGTTCCAAGTGAATCAAAAGCACCTGCTTTAATTAAGCTTTCAATTGCTCTTTTGTTAACTATTCCAACATCAACTCTTTCACAAAAGTCAAAAATTGAATTAAAATTGTGGTCTCTCACTTTAATAATTTCATCAATTACGCTATCACCTACATTCCGAATAGCAGAAAGGCCAAAGCGAATGCCATTTCTTTCAATAGTAAAATCTTTAAAACTCTTATTAATGTCAGGCGGAAAAATCTCTATCCCTAATCTTTTAGCCTCCATTACATATAAGGCAATTCTATCCTTGTCCTCTTTAACGCTGGTTAATAGCGAAGTCATAAATTCTAAAGGGTAATGGGCCTTTAAATAAGCTGTTTGGTATGCTAACAAAGCGTATGCTGCGCTGTGACTTTTATTAAAGGCATACTCAATAAAGGGAGCAACCATATCAAGAATAAATTCAGCTGTTTTTGCATCAATTCCATTCTTAATTGCTCCTTTAATGAATTTTTCTTTTTGTTCTTTCCAGACATCTTTCTCTTTTTTACTGATTGCTTTACGCAAAATATCAGCTTCAGCTAGTGAAAAGTTTGCTAGCTTATTAGCAATACCCATAACTTGTTCTTGGTAGACAATCGTCCCGTATGTCTCTTTAAGAATTTCCTCTAACAATGGGTGGGGGTAAGTAACTCTTTTTCGCCCGTGCTTGCGGTCAATGAAGTCTTGAACCATTCCACTTTTTAAAGGGCCAGGCCGATTTAAGGCATTAGCAGCTACAATATCTTCAAAGCTTGTTGGCTTAAGCTCTTTAAGAAGGGCTCTCATTCCCAATTTTTCTAATTGAAAAATGCCTACTGTTTCTCCTTTTTGTATCATCTCAAAAACTTTTTTGTCATCAAGAAGAAGATTATTGAGGTCAAGCTTTACCCCATGCAACTTCTCAATTAACTTTAAAGCATTATCAATGACGGTTAAAGTCCTCAAGCCTAAAAAATCCATCTTTAAGAGACCAATTTTCCCTATTGAATGCATTTCATATTGAGTAACTATTTCACCTTCGCCTTTTCTTTGTAGAGGAACAAAGTTGGTCAGTTTATCTTGGGAAATAACAACGCCAGCTGCGTGAATTGAATCCTGTCGAACTAACCCTTCTAAGGTCTTTGCAGTGTCTAATATTCTTTGAGCATCGGGCTCAGTTTGGTAAATCTCTCTTAATTCGGGTATTTCTTGGATTGAAGCTTCAATTGAATCTTTTAAAATTAGCTTAGCAATTTTATCAACACGACTGTATGGATAACCAAGAACTCTTCCAGCATCTCGAGTAGCTGCTCGAGCCTTCATTGTAGAAAAGGTAATAATTTGAGCTACCCTTTCTTTTCCATACTTTTTCCTAACATAATTAATAACTTCATCCCTTCTGTCTTCACTGAAATCTATATCAATATCGGGCAAAGTTCTTCTTTCAGGATTTAAAAATCTTTCAAATAATAATCCATGGCGAAGTGGGTCAATATCAGTAATTCCTAAAACATAAGAAACGATGCTCCCAGCTGCTGAACCTCTTCCCGGCCCGACTCTAATGCCCATTTCCTTTGCCGCTTTTACAACATCCCAGATAATTAAAAAGTAGCCAGAAAAACCCATTTTCTTAATGACATCTAATTCATATTTAAGTCTTTTTTCCACCTCTTTAGTCACTTCTCCATATCTCTCCTTAGCTCCTTGAAAACATAAACTCTCAAGATAGGATGAAAGTTCATAGCCTTCTGGAACTTTATAATCTGGAAGGTAAATTTGGTCTAAGTTTATTTTTAGATTGCACCTTTCAGCGATGGCTAAAGTATTGTTTAAAGATTCAGGGAGTTCTGAAAAAATCTCTAGCATTTCTTCTGGGGATTTCATATAGAATTCTCCACTTTTAAAAACAAGGCGGTCTTTATCATTTAAAGTTGAGCTTGTTTGAATGCAAAGAAGAACTTCGTGAGCATCCTTATCAAAGCTATTAATGTAATGAATGTCATTAGTGGCAACTAAAGGGATACCTGTCTCTTTGGAAATGGAAATTAATCCTTTATTAATAGTGATTTGTTCATCAAGATTATGGTCTTGAACTTCTAGAAAAAAATGGTCTTTTCCAAAGATTTCCCTATATTCAAAAGCAACCTCTTTTGCTTTCTTCAAATTCCCCTCTAAAATGGCTTTAGGAATTTCTCCAGCTAAACATGCACTTAAAGCTATGATTCCCTTAGTATTATCTTTTAAAAGTTCCTTGTCAATTCGAGGTTTATAATAATAACCTTCAAAAAAACTTTGAGTTACTAAACGCATAAGATTTTTATAGCCTTCATTATTCTCAGCTAAAAGGACAAGATGAAAAGGTGACTCATCTTTTTGGTAAGTCTTTTCAAAGCGACTTCTCGGGGCAAGATAAAATTCACACCCGATAATTGGTTTAATTCCTTCTCTTAAAGCTTGTTCATAAAAATCAATAACCCCATACATTACTCCGTGGTCAGTTAAGGCTAAAGCAGGCATTTCAAACTCTTTAGCTTTATAGATTAAATCTTTGATTCTAGCTGCCCCATCTAAAAGTGAATACTCTGAGTGAGTATGAAGATGAACAAATTTTTTTGACATTTAAAACCTCTCAAGAGAAAATAGTACAAAATGATTTTATCATTCTTAAGTGACAAATCGTGAAAGCAGTGCTAAAAATTTTTTTATTTTTTATTTTTTGAAATTAATGTATAATTAGGAAAATTAGAAAAAATTTAAAGGAGGATGAAAAGGTTGCCTAAAGCAAGAAAAGTGAAAAGAGAAACTAAGCTACCAAAGAAGGAAGTTTCCCAAGCTGTTCAAGAAAAAGCTAGAGAAAGGAAAGAGAAAGCTGGCGAGGAAGAAAAAATAATGATGGATATTACTTGGGTCGCTATCTTGGTTTTGGTTGCCTTTATTGCTGGTTTTTTTGTCAGAGGATTATTTGCCTCTCCTTCTCAAGAAACACCAATACCTGAAAGTTCCTCTTTTCAAGGTATTGCTCCACCAATACCAGCTAATGTTACAACGCTTCCGCCAGGCCATCCACCAATTCCTGGAATGACCCCTCAAGCTGGAGTAACTAAAACAAGCCCAACTAAATAAAACTATTTAATTCTTTTTAGCTCAAAAACAACAGGATTAGCAGGGTCTGGACAGCAAATTTCAACTTGGTCAGGCTTTTGGGACCAAGGGAAAGTACCTCCAAAGCGCAAGACTGTTAAAAAGGGATAAATTGAATTAAAAGCCCAAGAGCATAGCCCTTCAGGCTTTTTAAAGTCATCAACTAAAAAAGTTTGGTCAACCTTGTGCCCCATTGGGCAAATGCCATTTCCTAAAATTTTAGTTATTTTAATATTAATTTTAAATTCTTTCTTCATTCATCTCTCAAGTTAATTTATTTTCGTTGCTTTGTTTAATAACTTGATTTTTAAGTGTGCCAATTCCTTCAATCTCAACCTCAACAATATCACCAGGCTCCATTGAACCAACTCCATGTGGAGTTCCCGTCATAATAATGTCACCTACATTTAAAGTCATTACCTTGGAAATAAAGCTAATAAGTTCAAAGGGATTAAAAATCATTTCAGAGGTAGAAGAAGACTGACGCACTTCACCATTTAACTTGAGCTCAATTTTTAAATTTAAGGGATTAAGGTCTGTTTCTATCCAAGGACCAATAGGCGAAAAAGTATCAAAACTTTTCGCTCGCGTCCATTGAATATCCTTTCTTTGTAAGTCCCTCGCGGTGACATCATTAGCACATAGGTAACCAAGGATATATTGGTATGCTTTTTCAAGTGAAACATCTTTAGCTTGTTTTCCAATAACAACTCCAAGTTCAGCTTCATAATCAACTTGTTTGCTCATTTTAGGGTAAACTATCTTATCATAAGGTCCAATTACCGAAGAAGCTGGCTTGATAAAGATAACAGGCTCGTCAGGAATACTCATTTTAAGTTCTTTAGCATGGTCTTTATAATTTAACCCAACAGCAACTATTTTTGAAGGCATACAAGGAACAAGAAGAGTTACTTCTTTTAGTGGATAAGTGACATTTGTAGAAGATGGTTTTTCTTCTGAATCTGTTTCGATGGGGAAAATTGTTTCACCTTCAACAACACCATAATATATTTTATTTTGATAAGCAAAACGGGCTAATTTCATCTTTCTCTAAATCCGAGCTTAGTTAAGTAGACAATTTTGAGCCTTAAAGTTTAATGAAATTGAAGAAATTGGAACAAGTTTTAGTTTTTTCCTTTTTTCTTGGCATGAGTTAAACCATACTCGATACTGTCAACCAAGGCTTGCCAGCTTGCTTCAATTATGTTTTCTGAAACACCAACTGTCCCCCAGGTTTGTTCACCATCGCTAGTTTCAATAAGAACTCGAACCACCGCTGCTGTTCCCTTTTTAGCGTTAAGAACCCTTACCTTATAATCTGTTAATTGAATATTAGAAAGGGCTGGATAAGCTTTTTCCATAGCTAATCTTAATGCATTATCAAGAGCATTAACTGGGCCATTCCCCTCAGCTGTTGCAATTACTCTTTTATTGTTAACATAAAGCTTAATGGTTGCTTCAGTTAAAAGCCTCCCATCTTCCATTTTTTCAACTAAAACTCGGAAGCTTTCCAGTTTAAAAAAGGGCTGATAGCTACCGGTTACTTTCTTAATAAGAATTTCAAAAGAGCCATCAGCTGCTTCAAAATGATATCCAATATGTTCTAGTTCCTTAATTTTCTTTAAAATTTCCATGACTTTAACTGGCTCTTTAGAAAGGTCAATCCCAAGTTCTTTTGCCTTTAAAACAATGGTGCTCTTCCCAGCTAGCTCAGAGACAACAATTCTTCTAATGTTACCGATTAAAGCAGGGTCAATGTGCTCATAAGTTTCCTTCCTTTTGGTTAAAGCACTTATATGAACTCCTCCTTTGTGAGTAAAGGAGCTTTGCCCCACATAGGGTTGGTGCGTATCAGGTGCAATATTAGCAATTTCAGCGACATAATGAGAGGCTTCTGTTAGAAGTTTTAATTGTTCTTTAGTGATAACAGGAATTCCCATCTTTAAGACTAAATTAGGAATGACAGAGCAAAGGTTAGCATTCCCACAGCGCTCCCCGTAACCATTAATTGTTCCTTGAACTTGAGTTGCACCCTTCTCCACCGCAATCAAGGTATTGGCAACTGCGCACTCACTATCATTATGAGCATGAATTCCCAGAGGAGTAACGAGAGTTTCTCTAACGACTTGCATAATTTTTCCTACTTCTGTTGGTAATGTACCTCCATTGGTGTCACAAAGAACAATCCAATCAGCTCCAGCTTCTTCAGCCACTTTTAGAGTTTTTAGGGCATAACTGGAATTTTTTTTGTATCCATCAAAAAAGTGTTCAGCATCATAAATTACCTCTAGCCCCCTCTTTTTGAAAAAAGATAGGGAATCATAAATCATTTTCAAATTTTCATCAAGTGAAGTCTTAAGAGCAAAGCGAACATGGAGATCCCAGCTCTTTCCAAAAATACAAATAGCTTGAGCTTGACTCTCCAATAGTGAGATTAAGTTCTCATCTTTTTTGGGATTTGTCTCTTTCTTTCTCGTGCTTCCAAAAGCAACTACCTTTATTTTTTTTAAAGGTAAACTTTTTACTCTTTTAAAGTATTCAACATCTTTTGGATTAGAAGCAGGCCAACCTCCTTCAATGTAATGAATCCCCAACTTATCAAGCTCTTGGGTAATCTTAAGCTTATCTTCAACAGTAAAAGTAATCCCCTCACGCTGAGCCCCATCTCTTAAGGTTGTATCGTAAAGCTTAACTTGTTCCATTTTTCTCACTTCTTTACAATATAAAGAAATTTACAATATAAAGAAATATTTTTAAAATTAACCTTAAACCAACTCTAACCAGTCTTGATATTTTTCATCTTCTCCTCTCACAATTTGGAAAAATTTTTCCTGAAGCTTTCTCGTAATTGGCCAAGGCTCTTCAATTATTCTCTTATCAATTTCCCTAATTGGTACTACTTCAGCGGCTGTTCCAGTGCAAAATACTTCATCTGCTAAGAAAAGGTCGCTACGGACTAAATCTCGCTCAACTACCTCAATCCCTAAATCTCTGGCAATTTTTATTACTGTATCTCGGGTAATTCCTTCAAGGATACTTGAGGTTGTAGAGGGAGTATAAATAACTCCATCTTTAACTATAAAAATATTCTCACCTGAGCCTTCAGAGACAAATCCCCGATAATCTAAGAGAATTGCTTCCTCATACTCACTGTAAACTGCTTCAAGCTTTGCTAAAATAGAATTAATATATTGACCTGTAGCTTTAGCAACTGGGGGTAAGGAATTTGGGTCAATTCGATGAAATGATGAAATCATTGCCCTAATTCCATGTTTAAAGCTTTCCTCTCCTAAATAAGCACCCCAAGGCCAAACTGCAATGGCAACATCAACTGGACAATTGAGAGGATTTAAACCCATTTCCCCATAACCCCTAAAAACAATGGGTCGAATATAACAACTCTTCAAATTATTTATTTTAATAAGTTCTTTAGTGACATCAATAAGGACTTCTGGTGAATAAGGAATTTCCATTAAATAAATTTTGGCTGATTTAAAAAGGCGCTTAATATGGTCTGTCAAGCGAAAAACAGCAGTTCCTTTTAATGTTTCGTAAGCCCTAATTCCTTCAAAAACTCCTGAACCATAATGTAAAGCGTGAGTTAAAACATGAACTTTTGCTTCATCCCAGTTTACATAATTTCCATTAAGCCAAATCTTATCAACTTTAGGTATTGGCATCTCCCTCCCCCTTTTCTTAAGACTAGTTTAATTAAGATAAGGCTTGCTCCTTAATATAATTTACAATCATATCCCCAACTTCACTGGTAGAATAACCCATTTCCCCAGCTTGCAAACTTTTTAACTTTTCGCTAGTTATTTTAATTATTGCACTTTCAATTTGCTTGGCTGCTTCAGCTTCCCCAAGAAATTCTAGCATCATTTGGGCTGCTGAAATAGCTGCTAAGGGGTTAATTACATTTTTGCCTGTATATTTTGGAGCTGAGCCGCCAATTGGTTCAAACATTGATGTACCATCAGGATTGATATTAGCTCCAGCAGCAATACCCATTCCACCTTGAATTATGGCACCTAAATCAGTAATGATATCCCCAAACATATTATCAGTTACAATGACATCAAACCTTTCTGGATTTTTAACCATCCACATACAAATAGCGTCAACATGAGCATAATCAGTTTCAATATCAGGATATTCCTTTGCGACCTCATTAAATGTTCGTTCCCATAAGTCATGAGCATAAGTTAAAACATTAGTTTTCCCACAAAGAGTTAACTTTTTCTTTTTGTTCCGACGCCGACAGTAATCAAAAGCAAATCGAATGCATCTCTCAACGCCCCTCCTAGTATTAACACTTTCTTGAATAGCAATTTCGTCAGGTGTTCCTTTCTTTAAAAAACCTCCCACTCCAACATAAAGACCTTCTGTATTTTCTCTAACAACGACAAAGTCAATGTCCTCAGGTTTTTTATCTTTTAAAGGACAATCAACCCCTGGATAAAGCTTAACTGGTCTCAAATTTATATATTGGTCTAATTTAAATCTTATTTTTAAAAGGATTTCTCTCTCTAAAATGCCAGGCTTAACATTAGGATGGCCAATTGCCCCTAAGTATATTGAATCTAATTTTTTCATCTCTTCTAAAATCTGATTAGGAAGTGTTTCACCCGTTTTAAGATACCTTTCTCCGCCTAAGTCATAATTAATGGTCTCGAATTCAAAGCCAACCTTTTCTGCCACCGCTCTTAAAACCTTTAACCCCTCTCTAATAACTTCTGGACCTGTTCCATCACCTGGAATAACTCCTATTCGATACACTTTTCACCCTCTTGAGCTTTAAATTTGTTTTTCAGGCACTTTATTAAACCTCCTTGATTAATAATCTCTTTAATAAAATCGGGAAATGGTTGAGCTTGAAAACTTTTTTTATTGGTTAAGTTAATTATTTTACCATTGCTTAAATCAATTTTGATTTTATCTCCATTTGAGATATAATCAACCGCTTCAGAAGATTCAAGAATAGGAAGCCCAACATTAATTGCATTTCGGAAAAAAATTCGAGCAAAGGATTTCGCAATTACACATGATATTCCTGCCCCCTTAATTGCTAAGGCTGCGTGTTCTCTTGAAGAGCCACATCCAAAATTTTCTTCAGCTACAATTATGTCTCCAGGTTTAACTTTTTTTATAAATTCTTCATTTAAATCTTCAAGGCAATGCTTTCCAAGTTCAGTTAGGTCAAAAGTATTTAAATAACGAGCAGAAATAATTACATCAGTATTGATGTTTTTGCCCAATTTCCAAGCTTTACCTTCAACTAACACTTTAAACTTCCCTTCATCAAAATTAGGAACTAGTAATTCTTTGAGTAGGTAAATCAGATGATTTTATGATTTCTTCAGGGCTAGAAATTTTACCTGTTATCGCTGAAGCAGCTGCAATTGCAGAACCAGCTAAGTAAACTTCACTAGTTTTGTGCCCCATTCGTCCAATAAAATTTCGATTTGTAGTAGCTACAGCCTTTTCTCCAGGACCTAAAATACCCATATGTCCCCCTAAGCAAGGCCCACAAGTTGGTGTACTAACTGCAGCGCCTGCCTTAATGAAAGTTTCAATTAAGCCTTCTTTTAAAGACTGAAGATAAACTCCCTGAGTAGCTGGGATAATAATTAATCTTACTTTTGGATGAACCTTGTTTTCCTTAAGAATTAAAGCTGCAATTCGTAAATCTTCAAGCCTTCCATTAGTACAAGAACCAATAACAACCTGGTCAATTGGTATTTCAGGCAATTCTGATATTCCTCGGACATTTGATGGAAGATGAGGAAGAGCAACTTGAGGTTCAATTTGAGAAAGATTAATTTCAAATACTTCTTCATATTCTGCATCTTTATCGCTTTGATAAAGAGAAAAAATTCTCTTAGCCCTAGGTTCAACAAACCCTTTGGTTACTTGGTCAAATTGGATAATGCCATTTTTGGCTCCTGCTTCAATTGCCATGTTACAGATAGTAAATCGGCTGTCCATTGAGATTTCACTCATAGCTGGTCCAGTAAATTCCATAGCTTTATAATTTGCTCCATCAACACCAATTTTACCAATTGTATATAAGATAATATCTTTTCCTGTTACCCATGGAGCTAATTTTCCTTTATAAATAAAGAGGAGACTAGAAGGAACTTTAAGCCAAATTTCCCCAGTAGCCATAGCTGCAGCTAGGTCAGTTGAGCCAACCCCAGTAGAAAAAGCTCCTAAGGCGCCATAAGTGCAGGTGTGAGAATCAGCACCAATTACTAAATCGCCTGGGAGAACTAAACCTTCCTCAGGCAAAAGAACATGTTCAATGCCCATTCGCCCTACCTCATAGTAATACTTTAAATTTTGCTCCCAAGCAAAATCTCTTAAGATTTTACTTTGAATAGCTGAAGCAATATCTTTGTTGGGTGTAAAATGATCAGGAACAATAACAATCTTCTCAGAATTAAAAACTTTCTTAATCCCAATTTTTTGAAATTCTTTAATAGCGCCTGGAGCTGTAATATCATTAGCTAAAACTAAATCAACTTTAACATTGATTATTTGACCTGGTTTAACCTTGTCTGTCCCTGCATGAGAAGCTAAGATTTTTTCAGTAATTGTAAGCCCCATAATAAAGTTAAGCCTCACTTCTTAATCTTATCAATTACTTTATTAAGAGCACTAAGATAAGCTCTTAAGCTCGCTTCAATAATATCGGTGCTGACACCATGTCCCGAAACAGTTAAACCCTCAACTTCAAGCTGAAGATTAGATTCTCCCAAAGCCTCCGTACCTCCAGTAACTGCAGAAATTGAGAAACTTAAAAGTTTTATTTTTAAGCCGACAATTTTATTAACTGCATTAAAAGCAGCATCAACGGGACCATCACCGGTTGCTTGTTCTTTAAAGATTTCGCCATTTTTTTCTATTTTAACTGTAGCTTTTGGCTTGATATCACTTCCACAAACAACTTCGAAATGAACAAGCTTAAAAATTTCTTCTAGAGTATAAATTTCATCAGCCACAATTGCTTCTATATCATCATCGGTTATTTGTGCTTTTTTATCCGCTAAATCTTTAAAACGCTTAAAAGCACGCTCAAATTCTTTTTCTGATAACACGTAACCTAAATCTTCAAGCCGTCGACGAAATCCATGTCGACCAGAAGTTTTACCAAGAACTAATTTACTTGATGTTAAACCAATTTTAACTGGATCGATAATCTCATAAGTAGTCCTATCTTTTAACATTCCATCAGTATGAATACCTGAAGAATGAGCAAAAGCGTTGGCTCCAACAATTGCTTTATTAAACTGAACATGATAACCAGTTAAAGAGCTAACTAATTTGCTTGTTCTCATAATTTCTTCCGTTTTAATATTAGTTTTTTTACCTAACGACCTATAGCGAGTATCAAGAATCATAACAATTTCTTCTAAAGAAGCGTTGCCAGCTCGCTCCCCCAAACCATTGATGGTACATTCAACTTGATTAGCACCATTAATTATTGCTTCAAGTGAATTAGCTACAGCCAATCCTAGGTCATTGTGACAATGAACACTTAAAATGACTTCATTTAATTCAGGCATCTTCTCTTTTAAATCTTTAATTAACTTGCCAAATTCATCAGGTAAAGCATAGCCGACAGTGTCAGGGATATTAATTACTGTAGCGCCATTTTCAATAGCTACTCTTATGACTTTACATAAGAATTCAAATTCGCTTCGAGTTGCATCTTCAGGTGAAAATTCCACATCAAATGTATATTTTTTAGCCCTTTTAACAGCAGCTTCAGTCATCTTTAAGACTTCGTCTCTTGTCTTTTTTAGCTTGCGTTCAATATGAATATCAGAAGTAGCAATAAAAGTGTGAATCCGAGGTTTTTCCGCATTTTTTATTGCTTCCCATGCCCGGTCAATGTCAACATCAACTGCTCTAGCTAAAGCAGCAATCGATGGTCGCTTAACCTTCTCAGCAATGGTCTTAACAGCTTCAAAATCACCCTTGGAAGTTATGGGAAAACCTGCTTCAATAACATCAACCCCAAGACGAGCTAGCTGTTCAGCTATTTCTAGCTTTTGCCGAGCATTAAGGCTAATGCCAGGGGACTGCTCACCATCTCTTAAAGTTGTATCAAAAATAAAAACTTGACTCATTGTTTAGACCTTCTCTTTAAGACCAAATTTATAGAGTGATAAACTTAGCTTTAGACACTCCATCAAGAGATTTAATTTCATCTAGAACTTTATCAGGGATAGGGTCATCAACTGATAATATTGAAACAGCATCCCCTCTTACTTTTTTTCGACCAAATTGCATTCTCCCAATGTTGATATTGTTATTACCCAAAACTGTCCCTAAACGACCAATCATTCCAGGTTTATCTTCATTGTGAACAATAAGCATATACTTTGATGGTATTATATCAACTTCATAGTCATAAATTCTGACAATTCGGGGTTGATTCCCCTTACCAAAAATAGTACCAGCTAAACATAACTCATCTCCGCTACCCTTTAAAGTAATTAAATTGACATATTCTCTTGAAGTTGTGGTTTTACTTTCTTTAACTTCAATTCCCCGCTCTTGAGCTAAATATGGAGCATTAACATAAGTAACTGGTTCAGCCACAATCGACTCAAAAATACCTTTCAAAATAGCAATTGTTAAAGTGCGCGTTTCTTTAGAAGCTAATTCACCAGAATAAGTAACCTCAATTTGATTGGAAGGTTTTTCAGATAACCGAAAATAAAGTTTTCCTAAAATTTCAGCTAGTAGCAGGTAGGGTTTGAGTATTTCAAGAACTTCAGGGGGAACCGTTGGAACATTAACAGCATTAGTCACAACGTCTCCCTTTAAACCAGCAATTATTTGCTCAGCAATCATTATTCCAGCTTTATCTTGAGCCTCTAAAGTGGAAGCTCCAAGATGAGGAGTGACAACAACATTATCAAAATCAAAAAGCGGACTTTCAGTACAAGGCTCCTTTTCGTAAACATCAATGGCAGCTCCAGCTACTTTACCCTTTTTTAAATACTTAACTAAGACTTCTTCTTTGAAAATTCCACCTCGAGCAGTATTTATAATTCTAACTCCATCTTTCATCATTTCAAATTCCTTTTCTCCTAAAAGACCAATTGTTTCCTTCGTTTTTGGCAAATTTATTGAGATAAAGTCAGATTTTTGAAGTAAATCCTTTAAGGTTGAAGCTGGTTCAACCCCAAGTTGTTGAAACTTTTCTTTAGAAACATAGGGGTCATATGCGATTACTTTCATCTTTAAACCATGGGCTAATTGAGCAACCAATGTTCCTACTCTTCCTAACCCCAAAATACCTAGAATTTTATCGCAAATTTCTACCCCTTCAAACTTTGACCGTTCCCACTTTCTACTTTTGAGAGAAGCTTGAGCTTGAGGAATCTTTCGAGCCAGAGCAAGAAGCAAAGCAATAGTATGCTCTGCTGCTGAAACGATATTGCTTTGAGGAGCATTAGCGACAATAACCCCTCTCCTAGTTGCAGCCTCAACATCAATATTATCAACTCCAATTCCTGCTCGTCCAATTATTTTAAGCTTTTTAGCTCGAGAGATTAGCTCTTTATCAACCTGAGTACCACTCCGAACAATTAGCCCATCGTAATCCTTAATTTTTTCCAGTAATTCTTCTCTGCTCATCTCATAACTTAAGTCAACTTGAAGACCAGCTTTTCTCATCTTTTCAATACCCGAATCAGCAATTTTTTCTTTCACCAAAACCTTCATTAGCGAACCTCCTTAGCTTCAAGTAGTACTTGAACTTAAAGGTTTGCTTCAGCAAACACTTTTTCAGCAGCGCTTACTCCCGTTCCTAATTTAACATTTATCCCTAGTTCATTAAGAGTTCTCTCTAAAGCAGCTAAAGTAGTTAAGATGTCAAACTTATCATAATAACCACAATGACCAATGCGGAAAATTTTTCCTTTAACCTTACTTTGCCCTCCTGCAATCGTGATATTGTATTTTTCTCTCATTATTTTAACAATTTGAGTGCTATCAATGCCATTTGGTGATTTAATCGCCGTTACTGAATTTGCTCTTTCATCTTCTGGAGCAAATAATTCTAAACCAAGAGCTTTAACACCTTCTCGAGTAGCTTTAGCCAAAACTCGATGTCTTTCCCAAACATTTTCCAAGCCCTCTTTCTTAATTAACTTTAGTGCTTCTCCTAATGCCATAATGGTTGAAACTGCAGGCGTAAATGGGCTTTGAGGCGAGGGCTTATTTAAAGCATCTCGATATTTCTTATAGCTAAAGTAAAATTTAGGTAAGTTTGATTGCTCAACATGACCCCAAGCTTTCTCTCCCACACTAGCGAAAGCAAGCCCTGGAGGTGCCATTAAAGCTTTTTGAGAGCCTGAAACAACAACATCAATTTCCCATTCATCCTGTCTTAATTCGCAAGCACCAAGCCCGCTTACTGCATCAACAATTAAAATAACTTCGGGAAATCCTTTAGTAATTTGCGCCATTGCCTTAACATCATTAACAACGCCTGTTGAAGTTTCAGCGTGAGTTGCTAAAACACCTTTAGTATCAGGGTTTTCCTCTAATGCTTTTGCTATATCATCAGGGTTTGCTCTAGTTCCCCATTCATATTCTAACTTAATTACCTTTAGCCCAAAAGCTTGACTGATTTGAGCCCATCTTTCTCCAAAATTACCTGTTGAAACAACGATTACTTTATCACCAGTAGAAAAAAGATTGGCAACTGCTGATTCCATGGCACCAGTCCCTGAAGAAGCAAAAATGAAAATATCATTCTTCGTCTGAAAAACATATTTTAAATCTTCTAATACACCAAGGAGAATTTGAGTATAAATTGGTGCTCGATGATGAATCATTGGCCTTGCCTGTGCCAATAAAGCTTCAGATGGAACTGGAGTTGGGCCTGGGGTCATTAAGTAATACTTGTTCATAATTGGAACCTCCTTAAAAATTTATTAAAATATAAGTTTACCTCATTTCTTTTTAAAATGGCAAGTTTTAGGATTTTTGTGAAAAAAATTACAAACTAACAAGCAAAATATTTCTTGATTAGTTCCTCATTCTCTAATTGGCAATCTACTTTGATAACCAGGAAAACATGGAGCGAAGCTTAGGCCCTATTTGTTCAATGAGGTGTTCTTTATCTTTTTTTGCTAATGCGTTAAAGATAGGTCGACCGGCATGATTTTCTAAAATCCATTCCTTTGCAAAAGAGCCAGATTGAATATCAGCTAAAATCTTTTTCATTCTTTGACGGGTATCTTGATTAATAATTACTCTTCCCCTTGTGAGGTCACCATATTCAGCAGTATTACTAATTGCCTCACGCATTCCCGTAATACCTCGCTCATAAATTAAATCAACAATAAGTTTAAGCTCATGAAGACATTCAAAATAAGCTATTTCTGGTTGGTAACCAGCTTCGACTAAGGTATCAAAACCAGCCCGAATTAGTTCTGTTGTGCCTCCACAAAGAACGCACTGTTCACCAAAGAGGTCAGTTTCTGTTTCCTCTTTAAAAGTTGTTTCAATAACACCAGCTTTGGTCGCCCCTAGCCCTTTTGCATAGGCTAGTGCAACTTGAAGAGCTTGTTTAGTGTAATCTTGCTCAACCGCAACTAGAGCTGGTACTCCAATTCCCTTTTTAAACATTTCCCTTACTAAGCGACCAGGGCCTTTAGGAGCAACCATAATTACATCGACAAAGGGAGGAGGAATAATTTGGGTAAAGTGAATATTAAATCCATGAGCAAAAAGCAAAGCTTTGCCTGGCTGTAAATTAGGAAGAATGGTTTCATAATAAACACCTCTTTGTGCTTCATCAGGTATTAAAATGGCAATCAAATCAGAAGCTTTAGTTGCTTCAGCAATTGATAAAACTTCAATTCCAGCTTCTTTAACCTTTTCAGCTGTTTTACTCTCTTCTCTTAATCCTACAACTACTTTAAGCCCGCTATCATGAAGATTTTGAGCATGAGCATGTCCTTGGGCCCCAAAACCAATAATTGCAATTCTTTTATCTTTTAAAATTTCGAGATTAGCGTCGGAATCATAATAAATTTTGGCCATAACTCCCTCCTCCTTAAAGTGTAGTTTGTGAAATTTTGTGATTATACCCTCCCCAGAGGCTCGCTTGCAGAGAGAGTATATCCTTACTGTTCCTTGCTTCCTCTAGTAAGAGCAACTTTTCCGGTTCGAGCAATCTCTTTAATTCCAAATGGTTTTAAAAGGTTAGTAATTGCATCGATTTTATCAGCTGTTCCTGTTACCTCAACTGTTAAAGTTGTTCTGCTAACATCAATAATCTTTGCTCGAAAGATGTCAACAATCTCAATTATTTGAGCTCGATTTGGAGTGGTTGCTCCAACTTTTATTAAAGCTAGCTCCCTTTCTAAGGCCTCAGATGGTTTTAAATCGCTAACCTTAATTACATTAACCAACTTGTGAAGTTGTTTTGTTACTTGCTCAAGGGGTTTTCCTTCTAAATCAACAACAATAGTCATTCTAGAATAGCGAGTATCTTCAGTTGGGGCTACAGCTAAACTATCAATATTGAAACCTCGCCTTCTAAAAAGACCTGCAATTCTGGCTAATACACCTGGTTTATTTTCAACTAAAACTGATAAGGTATGCTTCACTTTTCTAAACCACCTATTATTTCATCAAGAGCTGCTCCAGCTGGAACCATTGGGAAAACATTTTCTTCTCGTTCAATCCAAACATCAATGAGAACAGTTTTTGGAGTTTTAAAAGCTTCTTCTAGTGCTGACTTAACCTCTTTTTTCTTTGTCACTCTTATTCCAACTGCTCCATATGCGTCTGCCAGTTTAACAAAATCAGGAGTGCCAACAGCTAAATCTACTGCCATATATCTTTTTTTATAAAAAAGTTGCTGCCATTGCCGAACCATCCCTAAATAACCATTATTCAAAATAACAATCTTAATTGGCAAATTATTATAGACAGCAGTGGCAAGGTCTTGTGAAACCATTTGAATACTTCCGTCACCATCAATATCAATAACTAAAGAGTCTGGAGAAGCAACTTGAGCCCCAATGGCAGCTGGAAGCCCAAAACCCATAGTTCCTAAACCCCCAGAAGATATAAAAGTTCGTGGTTTAGTAACTTTATAATATTGAGCTGCCCACATTTGATTTTGGCCAACACCTGTGGTAATAATAGTTTTTTTATCTTTAGTTAATTCATAAATTTGCTCCACCACATATTGAGGTCTCAAAGCATTATCTTGAGGGTAAGTTAAAGGATACTTCTTTTTCCAATCTTTTATTTTTTTATGCCACTCTTCCTTTTGGTTAATACTTTCTTTAGTAATCATCTTCTTGGCTGCCTCTAAGAATTGCTTAAGGATAGTTTTTGCATCTCCAACAATAGGAATATCAATTGGCACATTTTTCCCAATTTCAGCTGGGTCAATATCAATATGAATGATTTTGGCGTGGGGGGCAAAACGGTCAAGTCGGCCAGTTGCTCGATCATCAAAACGAACCCCAATTCCAATTAAAAGATCAGATTCAGTAACTGCATAGTTTCCACACTTAGTTCCGTGCATTCCAATCATACCTAAAGATAACTTGTGGATTTCAGGAAAAGCCCCCTTCCCCATTAAGGTATATGCCACTGGAATGTTCATTAATTCTGCAAATTCAAGAAGTTCCTTAGAAGCACCAGAAGTGATAATTCCCCCGCCTGCAAATATAACGGGGCGTTTAGCATTGAGCATTTCCTTTAGGGCTAATTTTATTTGCTTAGCATGACCTTTTAAGGTTGGTTTAAAACCTGGCAAATCAACCTCATCAGGATAATAATAATCAATCTCAGTTTGAAGAACATCTCGAGGAATGTCAATAACAACTGGTCCTGGTCTTCCATTTAAAGCAATATAAAATGCCTCTTTAACAATTCGGGGAATTTCCTTAGCATCAGTAACTAAGTAGCTATGCTTAACCGCGGGTAAAGTAATACCAGTTGTGTCAGCTTCCTGAAAAGCATCTGTTCCAATAACTTTTGATGGAACTTGGCCAGTAATAGCTAGAATGGGAATTGAATCCATATAGGCATTAACAATTCCAGTTACTAAGTTTGTTGCTCCAGGTCCAGATGTAGCTGAGCATGTTCCCACTTTTCCGCTTGCTCGAGCATATCCATCAGCAGCGTGAGCGGCACACTGTTCATGCCTCATTAAAATATGGTGAATTTTCTCCGAATCTTTAAGAGCATCATAAAAAGGAAGGGTTGCTCCACCTGGAATGCCAAAAATAACTTCAACTCCTTCTTTTTCTAATGTTTTAACTAAAGCTGCAGCACCAGTCAGTTTCAATTTCTTCCCCTAAATTACCTTTTAATCACGGCTCCTTTGTCAGCTGAGGAAACAAGACGAGCATAAAGAGCCAAATAACCTTTACTAACTTTGGGTGAAGGTGGAACCCAATTCTCCAATCTTTTTTTTAATTCACTTTGGTCTAATTTTACATTAAGTTTTTTATTTGGTATATCAATTTCAATCAAATCACCATCTTTCAGGGCAGCAATAGGTCCACCTTCTTGAGCTTCTGGAGAAAGGTGACCAATAGCAGCTCCCCTTGTTCCTCCAGAAAACCGTCCATCAGTGATTAAAGCTACTTCTTTATCAAGCCCCATCCCAACTAAAGCTGAAGTTGGTGAAAGCATTTCCCTCATCCCAGGTCCACCTTTAGGACCTTCATAACGAATAACAATTACTTCCCCTGTGTTTATTTTCCCATTGATTATGGTTTTGAAAGCTTCATCTTCAGAATTAAAAACCCTCGCCGGACCAGTATGTTTCAGCATTTCAGAAGCTACTGCTGATTCTTTAACAATAGCACCACCAGGAGCTAAGTTACCCCAAAGGATAGCTAAACCTCCAGTTTCCGAATAAGGATTTTCAATGGGTCTTATTACCCTGGGATTTAAATTTTCAGCTTTTTCAATGTTTTTACTAACCATCTCTCCTGTTACTGTTAAGCAATTTAAATTTAAAAGATTTTTCTTGGCTAGTTCTTTCATAATTGCTTCCACACCACCCGCTTCGTATAAGTCAAGAACTCTATCTTCTCCAGCTGGACTAATTTTGCAAAGGGTTGGCGTTTTCTTATTTAACTGATTGATTAAGTTCAAGTCAAAATCTCTACCCAATTCATAAGCTAAAGCAGCTAAATGAAGGACCGAGTTGGTGGACCCACCAAAAGCCATATCAACAACTAAAGCGTTAGAAAAAGCTTCCTCTGTTAAAATATCAGAAGGTTTAATATCCTTCTCTAAAAGTTCCATAATCTTAATTCCAGTTTTTTTTGCTAATCTAATTCTTTCTGCATAAACAGCTGGGATTGTGCCATTGCCTGGTAGAGCAAGACCAATTGCTTCAGTTAAGCAATTCATCGAATTGGCAGTAAAGAGTCCGGCACAGGAACCACAACCTGGGCAAGCATACTCTTCAATTATTTTTAGTTCTTCCTCACTTATCTCTCCTTTTTCAACTTTTCCAACTGCTTCAAAAACCGAAATTAAGTCAAGCTTTTTTTCTTTATACCTTCCAGTTAACATTGGACCGCCACTAATAAATATGGTTGGGATATTAATCCTTGCTGCTGCCATTAACATACCTGGAATAATCTTGTCACAATTGGGAATCATAACTAAGGCATCAAACTGGTGAGCTTGAGCCATCAGTTCAATTGAATCTGAGATAACTTCTCTTGAGGCTAAAGAGTATTTCATTCCCTCGTGATTCATTGAAATCCCATCACAAATTCCAATAGTTGAAAATTCAAGAGGTGTCCCCCCAGCCATCCTTACTCCAGCTTTAACAGCCTCAGAAATTTTATTTAGTCCAATATGGCCTGGGACAATTTCATTAAAAGAATTTACTATCCCAACAATGGGACGATTTATTTCGTCATCAGTTAAGCCACAGGCTTTAAATAGGGCTCGATGAGGAGCTTTCGCTATGCCCTTTTTAACCTGGTTACTCCTTAGAACCATTGCTTCCTCCTAATGCTACTAGATGGAACCGCAGCTGAATTAAAGAATTTCTTGGGAATCTTAATTTTTGCCATTATAACCAGCGATTTAAATGATGTCAAGGCAAACAAAGCTTGCAAGCAAAGAGCAGTGAGAAATAAGCAGCAAAAAAGACTATACTAAAAAAATAAACTGACTTTAGTTAAGCAATTTTCTATGTTATTATTTTAATATTTTTAAAGTTATCAAATTAAGGAGGTAAATAAAATGAAAGCAAAAGATGTAATGACAAAACTTGTATATACTGTAAAGCCAGAAGAGAAAGTAGGTAATGCAGTTTATTATATCTGTCGCTATAAATTTGCTGGTTTACCTGTTGTCAACGAGGAAAATAAAGTAGTGGGAGTTGTTTCAGAGAAAGATATTTTAAAAGCAATGTATCCAACCTATGAAGAATTTTACATCAATCCTCTCCAAGCTATGGATTTCGAAGAAATGGAGCAAAATTACCAAGAGGTGAATAATTTAAAGGTCAAGGAGATTATGAGCTCCCCAGCTATTACGGCAACCCTTGAAACTCCTCTTCTTAAGATAGGCTCTCTTATGATTCTTAAAAAAATAAGAAGGGTACCAATTGTCTCCGAAGACGAAAAACTAGTCGGAATCATTTCCCAGGGAGATATTCATCGAGCTGTTTTTCACTGCTACTTGCCTTATGAGAAACTAGATTAAAGTTGCTTATCGTTTTTATGTTTTCTTTCTTAATTGGCTTTCGCTTAAGCCAAAATAATGGCCGACCTCATGTTTAATTACCTGTTCTACCAGACGCTCAACTTCCATATCATTTTTACCTTGACAGATTGTCTCAACTGCTTTTTGAAAAATTATAATTTTATCTGGTAAAACATTACCGTAATAGTGTCCTCGGCAAGTTAAGGGAACTCCTTGGTACAGACCCAAAAGGGGCACGGACTGGTTTAAACCAAGAGAAGACAAAGTATCACGACTAGGGAAATCTTCTATCACTATTTCTAAATTAATAATCTTCTCTCGAATTTCAGAAGGAAAACTTTCTATAACTTTAACTACTAACTCTTCAAAGCGTTTTCTTTTCATATTGCTAGAAATTTAATTTTAATTTGCTTTTCTTATTGTGACTGTTTCGAGCATTTCTTTTACCATCAAAACTTCACTGGGGTTAAACAGCTCAATGGTCCACCAGTAACATCCATTTTGAACCAATTTCTTGATAATGGGCAATATATCTTCAATTTTTTCCGGAGCAATGTGTTTTTCCTCTTCGTTTTCGTACCAATAGAGGTGAGCATGGAAGACAGGAACACTAATCTCGTTTAAAAAGTCAAGGGCATTTTTTCTGTTATCCTTTGCCCAAGCACAAACATTAGCATGGCCAACATCAAAGACTACCTCAGCATTAGTCATTTTTATTAAGTTAAGAAAGCTTTTAGGATTTGAGGTAATCCCTTTTGTTAAATTCTCAATTAAAATAGTAAACCCTCTTCCACCAGCATACGCACGAATTTCAAGAATTGAACTAACTGCATTTTCAAAAGAGCTTTCCTCATTTAAGTAGCCAGAATGTAAAATGAAGTACTTCCCTCCTACCTTTCTAATTCGGTCAATATAAATTTTTAAAAAGTTTATTGAAGTTTCGCGAATAAAAGGATCATAATGAGCAATCTCAATTTCTCGATAAGGCAAGTGAAAGCGAAAAGCTAATGGAGCCTCTGAAATTAAGGTACTTATAAAATTTAACTCCTTCTCATCCAAAGAAATTGGATTTTGCTCGCAATCCCATTCAATTCCAGTAAACTGGTGCTCTAAAGCAAAATCAACGGTCATTTCGACACTTTTCATTAAACTTGAAGGAATAGAAAAAGTAATCTCTTTTTTTAAAAAACTAAAAAGGCCCCTTTTAAAAAACATCCTACAATAATTATAAACCAAAAAAAGAGAAAACAATAAAATATTTAGAAAGTTTTTTAAAATGTAGTAATTAAAAAGACTTGTTGGTAAGCTCCAATTGGCGAGAGTAAAAATGAATTAGCCTAATTGCTCTGTGACTTTGAAAAGAGATTACATTTTTATAGTTTCTGTCCTTTAACAAACTCAGAGTATTCGCCTCACTTCTTGAGTTGGGTTACCATAAGCAAAGGCAAGCAAGTCTAATGGTGGCGCATACGGGAGTTGAACCCGTGTCGCAGCCTTGAGAGGGCTGTGTCCTAGGCCACTAGACGAATGCGCCATAAGTAAATCACTAACCTTATTCCGCATTTCTTATGCTTTTATAAGTTTTTGTCTTCTTTGCATTACCTAACTTATCCAATAATCTCTTTCTTGATAAAGATAAAAGGTTCAAAAGAATAATGTTATTTTAAGCTCTCGCTTTTATCTATGTCAAAATCAATACTCGCCCCTTATGTTCTTTTCCTCTTAATTTATTTAAAATAATGCCGATAAAATAAAAAGAAGAGTATTTTAAATTTAAAAAGATTTTAAAGAAGTCCCATGGAATTTCCAATTAAACCTTTTAAAAATTTAAAGTTTTTCGAATTTCTTTACAAAATTAGTGAAACAATTAATTTTACCGTAAGCCTTGAAGATATGCTTAAAGAAGTGATTGAAGTATTAACTGAAGTTTTAGAAGCTGAAGCTGGCTCAATCCTTCTCCTTAACGAAGCTGGAGACGAGCTTGAGTTTATTGTTGCTAAAGGAGAAAAAAAAGATATTATTACCCATCTAAAGATTCCAGCTGATTCAGGTATTGCAGGTTGGGCAATTAAAACTAAGAAATCACTCATTGTTAATGACCCCTATCACGACCCACGATTTTATAAAAAAGTCGATGCTATTTCAGGTTTCAAGACAAAATCGATTATTTGTCACCCTTTAGTTGCTAAAGGAAAGGTAATTGGCGCAATTGAAGTTTTAAACAAAAAAAGTCAGCTTTCATTTTCTCAACAAGATTTGACTCTTCTTACCCTTATTTCTTCTCAAGTAGCTACCGTTATTAACAATTTCAAACTTTACCGGGAGATTACTCAAGCCTACGATGATACAATTTCAGCCATAGCTACCGCCATTGATGCTAAAGACCCTTACACTTATGGACATTCTTACCGAGTTATCCAATTTTCCCTTCTCTTCCCTGACAGTCTTGAACTTTCACCGAGAGAAATAAACATTATAAAATATGGTGCTACCCTTCATGATGTCGGAAAAATTGGTGTTAAAGATAAAATCTTACTTAAAAGGGGCGTCCTCACTCGAAAGGAATTTGAACAAATAAAAAAACACCCAACCATTGGGGCTAACATCGTTAATAAAATTAATTTCTTAAAGGAGGTTGTCCCTTTAATCCGCCATCACCACGAGCGGTTTGATGGAACTGGTTATCCTGATGGAATTAAAGACAACCAAATTCCCCTTGGTTCGCGAATCATTGCAATTGCTGACACCTTTGATGCTTTAACTTCAGAACGGCCTTACCGTCGCACCTACTCTTTTGAAGAAGCAATAATGGAAATGAAAAGAGTAGCAGGAACTCAACTTGACCCCGACTTGGTTTCACTCTTTATTGACTTAATTAAGGCAAACAAAGACCGCTCATTTCTTGGTCGTCTCCTTAAATAGCTAACTACAAACATTTTTCCATTCTTTAATCTTAGCTTTTAACTCTTATAATAAGATTATTTTATAATCATTTTTAAATTTTTTATTGACATAAATCATAAATATTGTTTTAATTTTTAATAAGTTTTTCTAATTTAACTAGAAAGGGGGGATAAGGGTGAACAAAAAACTACTCATTTTTTTTCTCAGTTCTCTTTTCTTGTTAACTTTAGTTTTTGGGTGTCAGCAAGCTGCAAAAAAAACTGAAGAAGTAACACCTAAAGAGAAGGTTACTCCTAAAGAAACTAAAAAAGAAATGCCCGTAACAATTGATAATCCTCTCAAAGTTGATACTGAAAATAAGAAAGTTTATGTCTATGCTGAAGTTAACGCCAAATATTTTTCTGAACCGACCCGCCACGGGATTGTCTTTAAAGATGGCACCAATGGACCCAAGGCAATATTAAAAGCCTATGCTAAAGCTCTTGATTTTCATGATGCTCTTATTAAGATAGGAGCCAAACCTGGGAATAATGTAACTAAAGAGTCTCCTCCAGGAACAATTGTTCAAGGCGACGTCCTAAATGTAAAAGTTAGCTGGGGCAATAAAGAATATAATTGGAGTGACATCATTATAGCGGAACCAGATAAGGGCTGGGAGATAAGATTTGGTGGAAACTATGAGAGGCAAAAGACACTTAATACCGGATGTATTCTCTGTTTGGATAGTTGTGCCGCTGGCATTACTAGTAACGCTAAGTGGGGATGGAAATCTTTTGATGAAGGAAAAGTCAAGTTTTTTGGTAACAAAGAGATACTACCACCTGATGGGACAGGAGTTGTAGTCACTTTTTCTTTAAAGTGATATTTCTTATTAAGGAGGGAGTTCATTGGAATCTCCCTCCTTCCTATCAAAATGAAGTGAAAAGCCAATGAATAAAAAAAATCAACTTTATTTTGCTATATTTATATTGGTAATTGTCTTAGGTTTATATTTTTTTGTTCCTGAGGTTAAAACTTTTTTTAATCGTGCTTCAGGTATCCTAATCAAGGCTGATGTAAAAGCTTTAAAAACATATCTTCTTTCATTTGGCATTTGGGCACCGATTATTTCTGCTCTCTTGATGGTCTTTCAATCAGTCATTGCTCCACTGCCTGCTTTTGTTATCACCTTCACTAATGGTTTACTCTTCGGAGCATTTTGGGGAACTATTCTCTCTTGGAGCAGCGCTATGGTTGGAGCAGCTCTTTGCTTTTTTATTAGCCGTATTTTTGGACGCCCAGTTGTTGAAAAAATAGTGGGAGGAAAAAATCTCGAAATGACTGATAAATTTTTTAAACGCTATGGAAAACATACAGTTTTAATAGCAAGGTTAATCCCTTTAGTCTCTTTTGATGTTATTAGTTATGGCAGTGGCTTAACAGCTATGGGATTCTGGGGGTTCTGGTTAGCAACTGGTGTTGGTCAACTTCCAGCCACCATTGTTTATTCTTATTTAGGTCAGAGCATGACGGGGACAGTTAAGATTCTCTTTTGGGCTTTTGTCATTGTTATTGTTTTTCTTGTCCTTGGAAGCGCCTTAAAAATGCGCTTTGAAAAAAATGCGCTTCAAAAAAATGAGGAAAGCTAAAATGATTAAATCTTGGTTTAACTTTAAGATTGCCAATAAAAACTTCATTTTTAAATCACTTAGAATTCTATTTAGCTTTTTTCTTCTGGTCATCGTTTTTTATCAAATTAACTTGCTTGAGTTAATAACCATTTTTAAGAAAATTAATCTTTCGCTTTTTTTCATTGCTCTATCTCTAACTTTTTTAGCTGTCATTATTAGCACCTGGCGCTGGCAGATTATTCTTAAGGCTCAAGGGCAAAATATCCCCTTATTAAAACTTATACCCCTTTATTTTGTAGGCCTTTTCTTTAACAACTTTTTTCCAACCAGTATTGGAGGAGATGTTGTCAGGGTTTATCACCTCTCTAAAGTAGCCGAGAAACCAACTCAAGCAGTCTTATCGGTCATTACTGAAAGACTTCTTGGCTCAGCTGCCTTAGGATTGACAGCTATAATTGGTGTCTTTCTTTCCCTTGAAGCATCAAAACCATTTTTAAGATTAATTTTTACCTTTGCTTTTCTCTGTTTGACCCTTCTTTTCTTAAGCGCTAATCTATATCAACTTGAAAAATTTATCCCCAATAAAAGACTTAAAAAAATGGAAAAGTTTTGGGAAAACATCAAGGAAATGAGCCTGACATTAAAAGCCTCTATTAACAACAAAAAGCTTTTATATTATATTCTCTTACTCTCACTTGCTTTTCAAATAACGATTGTTTTAATTAATATCCTTATCTTTAAAGCCTTTGGATTCAGTGTTTCCCCTGTTTATTGCTTTCTCTTCATTCCAATTATCAGCGCTCTCTCAATGCTTCCAGTATCCATAAATGGCTTAGGAGTAAGAGAGGGAAGTTATGTCTTCTTCTTTTCAAAACTTGGCTTACCTTTAGCTTACTCTCTTAGTGTCTCTCTAACTTTTTTCTTTACTGTTACACTGGTCAGCCTGATTGGGGGATTAATCTTTGCTTTTCAAAAATAAAAAGAAAGAAAATCAAATTCGCTTTGCTAAAGAGAAAGGAGCCAACTATTTTGCTGAAGGTTATAATTGCGCCCAATCAGTGCTCTTGAGTGGTTCCAAAGCTCTTGAGATTGAATTACCGCCTAAATTTATCGACGGGACATTAGGATTTTCAGGTGGAATTGGTTTTTCAGGAAATGTCTGTGGAGCTTTAATTGGAGGGGTTACTTTGATTGGTATTGCTCTTGGGAAAAGTAAAAAGAAAGAAATTTGGCGTCGTTCAAACCATCTCCAAAAATTTTTTCAAAAATCTTTCGGGAGTCATTTATGCCAAGTGATTCGACAAGGTGGCTCTTTTCACGATAAAAAAACAAAGGGAATTTGCCAAAAAATAGTTTCTGAAACTGCGGGAGAAACAGTAAAATTAATTCTAAGTTAGGGGTGATTTATGAAAAATTCTATAATAAAAAAACTTGACTACCTTTTCCTCCATTTATTCTTTGGTTTCTTCACTGGCTTAGATATTAGCTGGTTTTTGATGAAAATTACCTACCTCGATATGAGAATAAATACAACAATCTTTCTTCCAATCGGAATAATAACCAGCTTTCTTTTCTTTATAATTCAAAGTTTTCGTCACCATCAAAAGTTATTTCCAAATTCAATTTCTTCTTTCTTTAAGTTATCCTTTTGGGCCTTAACAATTTTGACTGCGGGTAGTCTTTTCTCAAACCTTGACGGGCCTTTTGTCGTTTTACCAATTCTTGTCCGTGATGGATTAAAACTTCCTAAAATAAACTTGCCTATCATTTCTTGGTCAATCTTAATTTTTTTCACACTAGGAATATTAAGGCTCGTATTTTGCTTTTTAAATTCCTTTTCAAGCAAGGAGCTAAAAAGTGATTTCGATTATCGTTCCCGTTCTTAACGAAGAGCAAATTATAAAGGATTTTTTAAAACAGCTTTCATTACTTTCGGGTAACTTCGAAGTTATCGTTGTTGACGGTGGAAGTACTGACCAAACAGTCCAAGCTGTTTCTAGTTTTGCTAAAGTTATTTGCACTAACACTGGTCGGGCAAACCAAATGAATCAAGGAGCTAAAGTTGCTAAAGGTGATATTTTTCTTTTTCTTCACGCTGATACTTTTTTACCTTCTAGAGCGATTGAAGCAATTGAAAAAGCACTTTCTAATCAAAATATCATTGGAGGAAGATTTAAAATTTTTCTCGATAATAAAAGGTTGATATACAAAATTATTGCCTTGGGAATAAATTTTCGAGACAGAATTACTTCCGGTTTTACGGGTGACCAAGCCATTTTTGTCCGAAAAAAAGTATTTGAAGAGATGGGAGGATTCAAAGATTTTCCTATAATGGAAGACCTTGACTTTGCCCGCCGCCTCAAGCGCTTCGGAAAAGTAGTAAGAATCCCTTTAAAAGTTACTTCCTCAGCCCGACGGTGGGAAAAGAAAGGCGTCTTGAAAACCATCATTTTGATGTGGTTTATTCGACTTAGCTATTTACTTGGAATCCCACCAGAAAAATTAAAGAGGTTCTATGATGAGGTTAGATAATGAAGAAATTTGTTAAAAAGATTTATCAAGAAGCAATAGAAAAAGCTTCAAAAAAGACTTCTTGCTGCACCAGTGGTAACTTGCCTGATTCTAGCTGCTGCACAACTAACATAAGCACCTATGCTCAAATGCTTCAAGGTCTACCTATTGAACTTGAAGGAACTTCCTTCGGGTGTGGTTACCCTTTGATGTTTACTTCCATTAAGTCAGGCCAAACAATCCTTGACCTTGGGTGTGGCGCTGGTCTTGAAGTAATTGTAGCTGCCCTAAGTCTCGGCACTAACGGTAAGGTTATTGGGCTTGATTTTACTGAAAAAATGCTTCAAAAAGCAAGTAATAATCTTCAGTCAACTAAGTTGAAAAACGCCCATTTTGTTCTGGGAGAAATCGAGTCGCTTCCTTTTTCTAATGAATCGGTTGATTTAGTTATCACTAATTGTGTTTTAAACCTCGTCTCAAATAAAGAAAAGGCCTTTCAAGAAATATACCGGCTCTTAAAACCTGGTGGAGAACTTGTTATTTCCGACATTGTCTCGGAAAAGGAAATTCCCAAGAAAATCAAAGATGACCCCGAACTATGGGCTTCCTGTATTGGAGGTGCAATCCTTGAACAAGACTATCTTAACTTGATAAAAAAAGTAGGTTTTTCCGGAACTCTCATTGTTTCCCGTCAAAAAATCGAGACTCAAGGCATTACTCTTTTTAGTGTAACTTTAAAGGCATTAAAACCTGACCCATCTTCATCTTACAATATGCCCTTGTTAACTTTAAAAAAGAAAGGTAAGAAAACAGTAATAGTTGAGCCAAATATGCCCGCCTGGTTTGTAACCAATAGCTTGGGTTCAAAAATTATTAAGGAATTCCGCAGAGGTGAGCCTTTATCTAAATTTGTCTCACAAGTCAAGAAAAAATTCTCTCTCAGTAACAACCAAATAATTGACTTTACTTCTCAATTGCAACTTATGAAAATCATTTCTAGTGAAAACAGCAGTTATAAAGGCCGATTTAGTCTTATCCAGCCAGAGCTCAAAGAAGTTTGGTTTCACCTTAATAATTCGTGCAACTTTCAATGCAAACATTGTTTGGTCAATGCGAGAAAAAAAGACTCTTATTTATTATCAAAGGAATCAATTAAAAAGGTTTTAAAAGAAAGTAACTCAATGGGAACACACCAATTCCTCTTTACTGGAGGAGAACCTTTTTTGAGAAAAGATATCATCGATTTAATTAAATTGACCCTCGATTATGGACGCTTGGTTCTTTTTAGTAATGGCAGCTTATTTAATGATTCTTTAAATAAGTTGCCCAAAGATAATCTTTTTTTCCAAATTAGCTTGGAGGGGCACGAAGCTCAAGTAAATGATGTTATCAGAGGAAAAGGTACTTTTAGTAAAACAATTGAAGGAATAAATAAGCTGCTAGGCGCTGGGTTTCCTTTGACAATCGCAACAACACTGACTAAAGTTAATGCTCCATTTTTCTCTCAAATTAACCAGTTTTTACGCAAGATTGGTATATGCTCTCAACACATTCATTTGCTTCACCCTCGCGGCCGAGCCCGCTTAAATCATGCTCTTTTTCTCAGCCCTAAAGAAATAGTAAAAGTGATGAAACAATTGAGAAAAACCTCAAAAGAAACAGGAGTCGTAGTGGATAACTTTCAAGGTTTCGAGGTTAGAATGTGTAAGCCGGCTGGATATAAATT
Organism: Candidatus Geothermocultor quzhuomuensis; assembly: GCA_015711795.1. Taxonomy (GTDB): domain Bacteria; phylum Actinomycetota; class Aquicultoria; order Geothermocultorales; family Geothermocultoraceae; genus Geothermocultor; species Geothermocultor quzhuomuensis. The sequence goes on along the minus strand of JACVJC010000001.1, from coordinate 44,755 downwards.
TGACCTTTGTCAAGCCGGATACGAAACAATAGCAATCGATCCCGATGGTCAAGTTTATCCTTGTGCAGCTTTTGTTGGCGACAAAAGATTTATTTGTGGGTCAATTAAAGAAAAAAACTTGAAAGATATTTGGAATGAAAGTCCGATTTTAACACAAATTCGCCAGTTATCACTTTTAGCTAATGAACAGTGCAGAAACTGCAAAATTAAGTTTTATTGTGGTGGTGGGTGTCTTTCATATAAATACTACTCAACTGGCAAACTTGAAGGAAATGACCTTTACTGTTATTTTTATCAATCCCTTTTCGATAACTTGGCTGAAGAATTTATGGTTAACAACGGAGGCAACTTGAAGATTTATTCGGGAATGCTCCCTCTTAAAAAAGAAACTGTCTCCACATTCCACTGCAACTGCGCCTTGCTTACATAAGGAGACTAAGATTTAAAAATGGGAAAATAACTTTGAGCTTTCTTTATCACTTTTTATTACCCCTTCAAATCAATTTTTTCGAGAGCGTTGCTCTAACTATAAAGGTCTTACAATAAATCTACAAATAAAAGCTCAAAATTTAAGACCTCTGCTTGTTTACCCTCTTCACTATTCCAATATTCTTAAGAACATTGGAATAGGTTGTCGAGAAGTTAAAAGTGGTGTTAACTTTTATTTTATAGCTAGTCAATTGTGGACTGTTATTTCTTACTCATTACTTGTCATTTCTTACTTAGTTTAAAAACTTTATGATTTGAGTGCTTGTCTCTGAGCTTCAAAGCTTCGAGGAGTGTCAGACACCAATCTTAAAACTTCTTTTTTAGCCTTTATCCTATTTACAATTTCCCATTCACAATTCACTGCCTGCCCCAAGCAGGGAGGTCTGCTCACTGTTTACTAAAAAGTGGGCTTGCTATTTCTTTCATCTTCTCTTATCTTTAAATTGCCAAACTTTCCAAAGGAGCAAGGATGAAACTTTCAAATGTTTTGATGCTTTTACCTTTAATTTTAATTCAGCTTGCTCTTATTGATTTTCGCCCTAATTGACTTATTAAAAAGAGAAAAAGTCAAAGGGGGAAATAAATTACTCTGGGCATTGCTTATTATCTTCATTAATATCATTGGACCTATCGTTTACTTTGTCTTTGGTCGAGAAGAATGAAGGCTATTGAAATTGAGGGCTTAACAAAAATATTTGGCACCACTGTTGCTCTGGATAATCTCCACCTCTCTGTTGAAAAAGGGTCTATTTTTGGTTTCCTCGGCCCCAATGGAGCAGGAAAGACCACAACCTTAAGAATCCTCAACGGTCTAGCTCGACCCAGCACTGGAACAGCCCGCATCCTGGGAGAAGATATCTCTTTTAATCTTAAAAAAACGCGCTACAAGGTAGGTTATCTCCCTGAAGTTCCATCTTTCTACAGCTGGATGACTAGCAAGGAATACCTTTATTTTGTCGGTGAAATCTTTCAAATACCATCTGATGAACTTAAAAAACGTACTGACTACCTCCTTGAGCTGGCAGCTCTTTCCGACATCAAGTTAAAAATTTCAAGCTATTCAAGAGGAATGAAGCAGCGTTTAGGAATTGCTCAAGCCCTTGTCAACCAGCCAGAAGTGCTTTTTCTCGACGAACCAACTTCAGCTTTAGACCCAATAGGAAGAAAAGAAGTCCTTGAAATGATTGAATCTTTAGCTGGCAAAACAACTGTCTTTTTTTCAACCCATATCTTATCGGATGTTGAAAGGGTCTGTGATACAGTTGCCATTTTAAATAAAGGCAAGCTTATGACCAAATCCAATCTTGAAACTCTTAAAGCCAAATACTTTCAGCCCCTTATTGAAATGGAATTCGACACCGAACCAACCGCTTTGGAAAAATTGCTTAAAAATCTTCCCTGGGTTATCGAGTTGGAAATGAATAAAAGAAACCTGAAGGTGCGAGTTAAAGACTTGAGGACAGGACAAATTGAACTCACCCGATTAATTTCCCAGTCATCTGTCCTTCTTCGGAAATTTGAAGTTTTCGAGCCAAGCCTTGAAGAAATATTTGTCAAAATGGTGGAAGATGAAAAGCAATCTGACATTTCTAAAAAAAGAGTTTAAGGAAATTTTCCGTACCTATAAAATCTGAGTTATTCCAGCTATTTTTCTCTTCTTTGGATTTTTAAGTCTGATTACCGCTAAACTGGCACCTCAGTTAATTAAATCTCAAACTGCTCTCCAAAAGATAAAAATTGAGATTCCTCCACCCACTGTTCTTGACGCCTATGGACAATTTTTCAAAAACCTTCTCCAGCTGGGATTTTTAGCAGTCGTTCTTTTTTCAATGGGTCTTGTTTCAGAGGAAAAAGTTAAAGGCACGCTTCAAATGGTCATCACCAAACCTGTTTCCCGAAGTGCTGTTGTCTTTTCCAAGCTCATTGCTCAAAACGTCATTATTCTTGGCTCAACAATCATGGGTGCTTTTGCTTGTTATTTCTACACTGTTTTGCTTTTCCACAAAGGTAAGCTTTTAGAGTTTAGCCAGGCTTTTCTTCTCATCCTTGTTTACTATTTTCTCATCATCTCTATAAGTCTTTTCTTCAGCAGTATCCTCAACAACCAAATTGGTGCAGGAGGCTTAACACTTCTTTCGCTGATCATTCTTTATTTCATTCCTTATTTGAGCAATAAGCTTGAAAAATATATCCTATCAGGCTTAACTACTTCTGTTATGGAAATAATGAAAGGAGAAAACAGTCTTTCTCAAAGTATTTGGCCCATTATTACTTCCCTCATAATTAGCATTGGATTAATTTTTCTGGGATGTTTAATCTTTAACCGCCAAGAACTCTAAAGAGATTACTGGATAGTCTGGTCAATTTGGTGCATAGTGGAGTCTGGAATAGCCCCTTGCCCTCCAAGGATATAAACTTTACTGATTTTTTCTTTATTTGAAAGAAGGTAATCTTTGACTGGAGGAGAATAATCAAGATTTGAAGGGTAAACTAAAAGGATAATAGCTCTTAATTTAGCTGCATAGGCTCCACCAGCTAAAGCATCAGGGTAACTGGAGCCTGCGGCCATTAGAATATAACTTTGACTCATCCCACTGGCGAGTGAAATTTCTGCAACCTTTTTAGCTGTTTCATATCGATTTGTTCCATAAATTCTTTGAGCAAAGGGTAAAGAAGAAAGAACTGACGAAGAAATAACTCCTTCCCCACCTATAACTATTGTTTCATTTATTTTAAGCTCGGATAAGACTTGTAAAGTAGAGAAAGGAATTGAATCCTTACTTACCAGTAAGATTGGCATCTTTAAGTAAGCAGCAAAGGCTGAAGAAGCTAAAGCGTCAGGATAATTCTCCCCGCTAGCAACAAGAGCTTTTCCACTGAGATTACCAATTTTTTCTTTGAGCTTACGAGCAATATTTGCCGCTGTCTCATAACGATTTAAGCCCCAAATTCTAGTCACAGTTAAACCAAGAGAAGAAAGTTTATAAGCAACACATTCTGATATAGCACTGGTTCCTCCTATAATCAAAGCTGATTTAGATTGAAGCCTTTTAATTTCATCTTCAACATCTTGGGGTAATTTATCTTTGTAAGTTAAAAGAATGGGAGCTGAATAAGCATAAGATAAAGGAATAGAAGCTAAAGCATCGGGAAAGTTAGCCCCAGTTGCTAAAACTACATAGTCTGAATTTGTCCAGCCTTTTTTTGAAATCTCAACTGAAGTTTGGTAGCGGTTTAAGCCATAAACTCTCTCAACCTTATCGGAAAAGGTATCAGTAGTACTAGGATAAGTAACATCTCCATAATAACCAAACATTTGAGTAACCATCCATGTATTCAACCCCTGGAAAACTCCGTAAGCAATACCCAATCCCATCTCTCTCATCTTAGGATTTAAAATATTGGCTCGGTGGCCAGGGCTTCCCATCCAAGCATTAACTGCCTCTTCGGGTGAAAAACTTTGGTATTTCCCGCTAAAGCTTTTGTAAAAAAGATTTTCCGCCCAACCAACAGAACTCGAGATGTAACCATAATAAATTGCTCGCTCCGAAGGAGTTCGCCCAATTCCTGGGTCTTTATCTAGAGGAACCTCGTGTTCAAAATATTGTTGTCTCAGCATATCCTGGCTATGATAAAGAGCTGCCTGAGAAAGCATATTGTCCCAAATTAAGTTAGGTCGATAAATTCCATCGCTTAAGGTTGCCTTTTGGCGTTCAAAATTAACCAAGTCCATAACTCTTTGAGCATCTTGAGAAGGAGCATAGTCAGGTGTTGGATGAGAAAGAGTTAAAGAGGGAAAAAGAAACAAAAAAGAAAGTAAGGATAAAAAAAGAAAATGAAAAAAAATTTTTCTTAAAAAAAATCTCCTGCCAAAAACAGTAAAGATCAAAGTCACCATGGTTATTTCAAAGCATTTTCAAGTTGAGTTTTAACCTCATCAGAAATTGCTCCCGTACCCCCAAGAAGATAAAGTTCAGTAATTTGACTTTTATTTTGAGTAAGAGCAGCTTTTGTGGCTAATGAATTACTTAAGTCAGTTGGGTGAACAAGGAGCATTGGTGATTTAATTTTAGCACCATAAGGACTACCAGCTAAAGCATCAGAAAAATCAGTCCCTTTAGCGATAAGAATAGTTGACCAGCTAAAATTATCTTTAATAGCATAAATAGCTACTTCTTTGGCTGTTTCATAACGGTTATAACCCCAAGTTCGAGTGGGATTAGGTAAAGAGCTTAAAAGACTATCGGAAACAACCCCTGAACCTCCAACGACAATAGTTTTGTCAATACCAAGCGAGTTTAATGTTGATAAAGTAACTTCAGGTAAAACTAACTGTTGAGTGAGGAAAATAGGAATTCCTTTATTAGCAGCGTAAGAAGCAATTGTTAAAGCATCAGGGAAGTTTTCACCTGTAGCAATAATTACTGTGGAGGCACTTGACCATCCTTTTTTACTAATTTCAACAGCTGTTTGATATCGATCAGTTCCTAAAATTCGATTAACCTCAGCTTGGATAGTTGGCACTGATGGAAGAGCACCAGGTAAGGTTGGTGTAGTAGGTGGAGAAGGTGGTGCCGGAGCAGCTCCCAAAGGGTCAAAAGAAATTTTTAAAGTTGCAGGTTGAGTAGTGCTATATCCTCCAACTCCCCTAACCTCAAAAACATACTTATTCCCACTTTCTAACTGATAAGGACCGATTGTCTCCGTTGTTGATGCCAATTTAGTTGAAGAAGCGTTAATTTGCGTCCAAAAACCAGTGCTTGGATTAACATAGAAATGAAGGTCATAGTTACAACCTGAAGGGATATTCTCAAGTATCGCTGTCATACTTCCTGATGGTGTTGCTGTAAAGCTGAAATAGTCAGTATCACTGTTAGGACAAATGTAAACATTGTTAGTTACTTGAGTCGTTGAAGCTGAAGGTGCAGTAATGGATGTGGCTTGACTTAATATATCATTGGGTTCGTTTACTCCAATATAAGTGGCTGTTTCAGATAAAGAGCGGAATAAATTTATCCTCCCAAAACCAAACCTTTCAAAAGTCATATCTTTTGTTGTATCAGCTGTTTGTTCAATTAAGTTTTCAACCTCTGGGTAAGTCATTGTAGGATATCGAGTCAGAATTAAGGCAGCCTGACCAGCTACATAAGGAGCAGCCATTGATGTTCCACTTTTATACCGAACTGTAGGCCAAAATTCGTGATGGTCAATTTGGGTGTAGAAAAGAATTCCCCGCTCTTCCCAAACAACCCAATTGCCCCAAATTTTTGGTCTCTCTTGAGACCAATTTAGGTCTGTTTTGATTAACTCATCAGGCGTTCTGACAAGCGTTAAAGGGTAATAGTTTATTTCAGCTAAACAAATTCGACAGGGAAATTTTCCCCTTGGCCACTCTTCTCGCCGGTCCTCCCAAACTACATATTTGTTATAGATGGAAGGATAAAACTCCTTTTCACTACTGGTGTCAATGTAGGCTCGGTAATAAAGATTAGTTCCAAGGTTTAAAGCAAATTCTATCTGAGCTTTTTGGTCACTAGCGACTTCAGTTACATTTTTAAAATGAGTAAAAACAACTGCACTTCCATATACTGAAGGAGTTGTCTCCGAAATAGGCAATTTAGCTGTTAAGGTTGTCCCAGGGAAAAAAGAATCATACTCATCAGAAGTAACTAAATCAGTAGAATCTCCAGTAATGTAGTTTTGAAAAAATATTGAAGTATAAGTTGCTTCAGCAGTTTGAGTGGTTGAACCAAGAGTAACCGTCTTGGTTGTATAGGTTTCATAAGCAACCCAGTGACCTAAAATATTAGAGTTTATCTGATCCATCGCAGAAAGTGCCCCAAGAAAGTAGTTTTTATGCCAGAAACCAGTTCCAGTTGAAGGGTCATACTGATAAATATCCCAATCAGTCCCATTAAATTCGTGCCAAACAACTTGGTCACCGTAAATTTCTGGATCAAACTGGTCATTTACACTTGGATTAAGTGTTTGTTTCAATGCCCGTTGAAAGATATTTATGGTGAATTTGCCAAGTCCCGGTGCGTTTATCCCGTCAAACAACTTAGTAACCCCCTTCAGCTTCCTCAGAGATAGCAGAATTTGTCTGGTCCCCAAGCGCTATACAAACAGCCGTTTCCTCCTTTGTCTTTATATTAAACATATAAATATCCCAATTGCCATTACGGTAATCCTGCCAAACAATTTTATCGCCTCAAATATCTTGATTAGCATGATTACTGGGCCCTGTCGAGTAAGTAGCTGATGGAATACGCAAAGGAGGCTCAATATAAGTACTTACAACATCAACTCCAGGGGCAACAACATCAAGTCCTTTGCCATAATTGGAAAACCAGCCTAAAGCATCACCATCATCACTAGCACCAACCCCAATAACACCTGGTAAAACTGCTGGATATTGGGCTTCGGGGGCAGAATCATTACCAGTAGCAGCTACAACAACACATCTTTTTCTAAGTGCATAGTTTATGGCTTCATGTTCTAACTCTGAATATTCAGTTCCCCCTAAGCTTAAATTAATTATTTTCGCTCCCCGGTCAACTGCGTATTTAATTGCTTGAGCTATTATACTGACACTTCCTGTTGTTTCAGTTATTGCTTTAACAGGTAAAATTTTTGCGTTCCAGCTAACCCCAGCTATAAATAATCCATTATTAGTTTCTGCCCCGATTATTCCAGCCACATGGGCTCCATGGCCTTCAGTATCAGTTGTATTGTTATTGTTGTCAATTAAAATTCCAGCCATATCTATCGTCAATATAGCCATTTCCATCATTATCAAGACCATCAATAGTTTCTGTTGAATTAATTGCAATTTTATTTTCTAAGTCAGTTGTTAAGTCGGAGTTTTGCTCTTTTAGTGGGTGACGCCAAAAAACACCAGTATCAATGACGGCCACAATTATTGAAGGGGAGCCAGTTGTTATGTCCCAAGCTTTAGGTGCTATAATCTTGCCAAGTCCCCATTGGCGATACCAAATACTCTCATGGGTTGTCCCATCTAACATAGGATCATTTGGTTTTTCTGATAAATACCTAGGATAATCAGGAGAAACTAAGAGAACACGGTTGTCAAGAGACCACCTTAAGACTGCTTCCTCAACACTCATGCCTTCAGGGATTTTTAATAACTTATAGCCAAATCCTAAGTTTCTCAGGAGGGTTGCATCTTTAGATGTAAAAAATCTTGCAAAATCTTTCCCTTTTGTTCCCGGTTTAAATTTAACAATGACCTGTCCAGGAACATACTTTTTAGAGGAATCATTAAAAGGATTTTTAGCTAAACCAGAAGGGATTAAAGAATATCCAAGAGGAATGATTATGAGTAAGAGAAATATAAAAATAATTAACAAGCTTTTTTTCCTTAAGCTCGTCCAATTACTCATTTAGTTACACCAAATACTAGTTTGACTAGTGCTACCATTAACGTTTTTAAAAACAGAAGTAATTTTAATGTAATAGTTTTATTTTGTCAAATTTAAAAGCTATTTTACCTCCTCAAAGCTAGCCATTCATGAAAATGTTAATGCCTCATTCAACAATCTTTAAAAACTCTTTAATCTCTTGAATTATTAGCTTTATCATTCAAGCCTCATTATTCCTTTACCTTTCTATCACTAATCCCCTCTGCCAGCTCTCCCTTCCTGCCCACAAAAAGGCAAATTCACTGCCTTTTTTCTGCTAATAAAGAAGATACTAAGTTGTATCATTTTCATTCAGCGTGATAAGATAAAATCGTTTTAAAAAGAGGGATAAAATTTGGGGGATCGTCTAGTGGTAGGACATGGGACTCTGGATCCCAGTGCGGAGGTTCGACCCCTCCTCCCCCAGCCATCTACTAATTGCTAAAAAAGATTAAGATAAAAGATAATTTGGAAATGAGCTAATCAACTTATTTCTTCTAATGCTTGCCTAATTCTCTCAAGAGTTTTTTCTTTTCCTAAAAGTTCAAGGCTTTCAAAAAGAGGTGGGCTAACAGTTTTTCCCGTTATCACTAGTCGAATAGGTTGAAAAACTTTTTTAGGTGAAAGATTCATCTCTTGGCAAAGTCCTCTTAAGTTTTTTTCAATCTCATCTTTTCCCCAATGTGATAAGACCTCTAATTTTTGATAGGCTTTAGAAAATAGCTCTCGAGCCTCAGCTTTTTTTAAAACTTTTTCAAGTGCTTGCAGTTCAAACTTAACATCTGAATTAAATAAGAAATCAACCCATTCTGGAATTTCCTTCAAGATTTTAACCCTTTCTTGAATCAAAGCCATTAACTTTTCAAGCCAAACCAAATCACCTTTTTGGCTTTGAGTCAAATAACCCCTTTTCAATAAGTAATCCTTGCCAAGTTTAGTAAATTCAGAAACTGAAAGTTTTCTTAAGTAATGACCGTTCATCCAATCCAGTTTATTGATATCAAAAACAGCTGGGTTTTTAGAAACCTTTTCTAAGGAAAACTTTTCAATTAATTCGTCTTTAGTAAAAAAAGTTGTCCGATCATCATAAGCCCACCCCAGGAGAGCAAGATAATTAACCATTGCCTCTGGAAGATAGCCACTTTCTCGATACTCAAAAAGAGCAGTAGCTCCATGACGTTTACTTAATGGCTTCTTATCAGGACCTAAAATCATTGATAAATGAGCAAATTGAGGTAAAGGTAAATTTAAAGCTTTGTAAATTTGAATTTGTTTAGGAGTATTAGAAAGATGGTCATCTCCCCGAATGATGTGAGTAATTTTCATTAAATAATCATCTATGGTTGCAGCAAAATTATAAGTTGGAGTTCCATCAGAGCGAATAATGATAAAGTCATCTAGTTCTCGGTTAAAAAACCTAATTCCACCTCTAATTAAATCTTTGACAATAGTTACTCCTTCTAGGGGAGCAGCAAATCTAATAGCTGGCTTAGGGTTCTCTTTTTGACACTTTCTCTTTTCTTCCTCTGAGAGAAAACGGCAACGGCGATTATACCTAAAAGATATCTTTTCTTTTCTTGCTTTTTCTCTCAAATCAGTTAACTCAAAAGAAGTGCAATAGCAATAGTAAGCTGATTTTTTTTTCAATAATTCCTGAGCATACTTTTGGTACAATTCGATTCTTTCAGTTTGTCGATAAGGACCATATGAACCACCAACGTCAGGACCCTCATCCCAATTTAAACCAAGCCATCTTAAGTCCTCGATTATTTGCTTAATTGCCTTTTCAGTAGAACGAGTCTGGTCAGTATCCTCAATTCTTAAGATGAAAGTCCCATTACTCTTTTTAGAAAAAAGATAATTATATAAAGCTGTCCTAGCTCCACCAAGGTGTAAAAAACCAGTTGGCGATGGTGCAAAGCGAACTCTAACTTTTTCCACTTAAATCACTCCTTTTTAGTTAGAGAAATTCTAACCCTATCTCCTTCTTTTAAGCCAAAGAAGCTAGAAGCATCCCCTTGATTAACCGCTAAAGCAAGTAAATTAGAAGAATCAAGGTAAAACAAGGGTTTACCTTTTTCAATCTTTCCAAAGGTATTGAGAATTGGAATCTCAATTTCTCTCCCACCTTTATTTAAAATGAGCTTATTTTGATTCAATCCAAATTTAATTAAATCTTTAGCCTCAAGATTAAAGCGAATTGAACCAAATTTATCAACATTTATAACTTCAAGTTCAACTTGTCTTTTTGCCTTTCTAGGCCTACCCCATGGTGGCTTAACTAAAGAAGCTGGATTAATGGCTTTTCCAAATTCTTCCGGTGAGACAGATTGAGAGAGATAAGCCGCGACTGGAGCAAAAATATCCCGAGTATGAAAAGTTGGCGAGGGAGAACCCAGAAAAAACTTTTCATTGGTAATCTCAATTGCCTTAATAATTCCATAGAGTTTTTGAGCAGCTGGGATAAGCAAACCATTATCAGGACCGATAAGAAAATCCCCACGTTTAACTTGGAGAATAATTCCTCGCCTATCTGTTCCAACACCTGGATCAACAACTGCTAAGTGAACACCAGCTGGCATAAAGGGAAGAACAACACTTAAAAAAAAAGCACCTTTTCGAATGTCAAAACTAGGAACTTGATGAGTAATATCAATAATCTCAACTTCAGGAGCGATTTTTTTAATTACGCCTTTACATACAGAGACATATTCATCAGTCAAGCCAAAATCGGAAAGAAAGGTTATTATAGGCACTATTTTCCCTCTTTGCCTTGGGGAGAGATTTTTCTTCCGTAATTATCTTCCAACCGATATATATCGTCTTCATCAGTATATCCAAAGGCAATTTCTAAAACTCTGCCTTCTTTACCTTGAGCTATTATCCGGTGGCTCTCCTCAGCGGGGATAATAAATTCATCACCCGCATGGGCAGTGGAAATTTTGTTCCCAATTTGGACTTTAAGACCATCATCTAAAATTACCCACATATCATCTCTCAGATTGTGATAGTGAAGACTTGTTTGCTGATGAGGGAAGATAGTAATTAATTTTACCGAGCAATTTTGATTAAAAGAGAGTTGCTTAAAATAACCCCAAGGTTTTTTGACCAACACCAGCTATCCTTCTCTCATAAAAGCATTTCAACACATAAAATCATAACAAAAAAGAATTCACCTAGCAACCCTAAAGAAGGGATGATATGCTAGGTCCTTGTTATTAGTCTGCTTTTAGCTTAGCTCTTTAAGAAGATTAGCCATTTCAATTGTCGAGAGAGCAGCTTGCCAACCTTTGTTGCCTGATTTTGTTCCAGCCCGCTCAATTGCTTGCTCAATTGTCTCAGCAGTAATTATCCCAAAAGAAACAGGAATACCCGTTTCAAAATTAACTTTGGCAAGCCCCTTAGCAACCTCAGAAGCAATATACTCAAAATGTGGTGTATCACCACGAATTATCACTCCTAAACAAACAATCCCATCATACTTTTTAGAACGAGCCATTTTCAAAGTTATTAAGGGCATTTCAAAAGAACCAGGGACCCAGACAATTTCAACATTCTTTTCTTCAGCCCCATGACGTTTAAGGCAATCTAATGCTCCTTCCATCAAACGGTTACTTAAAAACTCATTAAAACGGCTGACTACTAAGCAAAATTTGAGTTCCTTAGCAATTAAACTTCCTTCATAAACCTTCATTTAAAACCACCCCCTTTTTAATCTTATTTGTTAATCCATTAAATGTTTTAGTTTTTCCTTCTTTGTTTTAAGGTATCTCTTTGCTTCGGGATGAACTTCTATTAATAAAGGAACACGCTCCACAACCTTTAAGCCATAACCTTCTAAACCAACAATTTTTCTTGGATTATTAGTCATTAAACGCATTGAGGTAATCCCTAAATCAACAAGGATTTGAGCTCCCACACCATAATCCCGTAAGTCAGGAGGAAAGCCCAAAACCTCATTTGCTTCAACCGTGTCTTTTCCTTCTTCCTGCAATTTATATGCCTTTAACTTATTGAGAAGGCCTATTCCCCTTCCTTCATGTCCAGTCATATAGAGAAAAACTCCCTTCCCTTCCTTGTTGATTATTTCAAGAGCTTTCACCACCTGCTTACCACAATCGCATCTAATTGAGTGAAATACATCACCTGTTAAGCACTCAGAATGAACCCTAACTAAAACATTTTTCTCTCCTCTTACTTCGCCCTTAACTAATGCGAGGTGTTCGCTGCCATCGAGGATATACTCATACCCAAAAGCTTTAAAATTCCCAAACTCAGTGGGAAGATTTACTTCAACAATGCGTTTAACAAGTTTTTCTGTTTTCCTCCGATACTTAATTAAATCAGCAATGGTTATTATTTTTAACTTAAATTTTTGGGCAAAAACTTCCAATTGAGGCACTCGTGCCATTGTTCCATCATCGTTCATAATCTCGCAAATGACACCTGCTGGGTAAAGGCCGGCCAACCTTGCTAAATCAACTGCTGCTTCAGTATGTCCTGCTCTTTCTAAAACACCTCCTCTCCTCGCTCGTAGAGGGAAAACATGCCCTGGCATCAATATATCTTCTGGTTTAGTTTGAGAATCTATTAAAGCTTTGATAGTTGCTGCTCGATCATGGGCTGAAATACCCGTTGTTATTTTCCCCTTAACCCCCACTGAAACTGTAAAAGCAGTCTCGAATAAAGAAGTATTATTAGCAGCTGAAACCATTGGTGGTATCTTGAGCTCGTCAAGGCGCTCAGCTATACAGGGCATACAAATCAAGCCTCTACCATATTTACTCATAAAGTTTATTACTTCAGGAGTAACCTTTTCAGCTGCTATAATTAAATCACCTTCATTTTCGCGGTCTTCATCATCAACAACAATTACCATCTTTCCCTCTTTTATATCGCCAAGAGCTTCAGGTATTGATGAAAAAGCCATTTTAACCCCCTTCAATAAATTTAGCTAATGAATTTTGTGAATTCTTGGATTGAGCCATAAACTTTTCAACATACTTTCCAATAAAGTCAGCTTCAATATTTACCTTGGCACCAGCACCTTTAAAGCCCAGTGTAGTTGAATTAAGGGTATGAGGAATTAAAGAAACAGTAAAAGTCCCATTGGTGACATCAACTACAGTTAAACTGACACCGTCAACCGCTACTGAGCCTTTGGGAATTAAATAGCGACTTATCTCTTTAGAGACTTTAAATTTTACTTCGAAGCTTTTTCCAGTTTTGCGTTTTGTAATGATGGTTCCAACTCCATCAACATGTCCAGTAACTATATGCCCTCCAAGAAATTTCGAAAAAGTTAAGGGGAGCTCAAGGTTAACACGATCACCCTTCCTGCACTCACCAAAAGTTGTTTTTTTTGCGGTTTCTGGAGAAATATACGCTTTAAAAGATGACTTCCCTAAAGCAATAATAGTTAAACATACACCATTTACTGAAACCGAGTCACCACCTTTTAATAAAGGTGTAAGCTTAGGTGAAAAAATTTCTATTTCAATATCGCCTCTCAATCTTCGCAAACTTTTAACTTCACCTAAATCTTCTATTATTCCCGTAAACACCTTCTACCTCATCTTAATACTCTATTTTAATAAATTGGATACTAATAAACTGGATAAGCTGTCACCATAATATCTTCACCAATAAATTTTGTTCCTGCCAGCTTCACTCTTAAGCTCTCAGAAAGCTTGCTAACTCCAATTCCTCCAAACACTCCTAATGAGTCTTTTCCCCCAATAATTTTTGGAGAAATGAAAAAAACAAATTTGTCAATTAACTTCTCTTCAAGAAAAGCAGCATTTAAAGTCGGCCCTCCCTCAAGGAGAACACTAGAAATCTCAATTTTCCCTAAATATTTTAGGAGTTTTTTTAAGTCGACTTTTCCTTTCTTTGAAGGGAAAATCTTTACTTCTAATCCAAAACTTTTTAAAAGTTTAATTCTCTCACTTGCCGCTTTTTTAGTGACCGCTAAAAAAGTTCTGACTTCTTTTGCTGTTTTGACAATCTTTGAGCTTAAAGGAAGTTTTGCTTGACTATCGAGGATAATCCTTAAAGGAGCTTTGTTTTTTTCCGTTAGTCTCACAGTTAAGCTCGGATTATCCTTCAAAACTGTTCCAATCCCAACCATAATTGAATCATTTAAACTTCTAAGTCTTTGAACCTCTAATCGAGAATCTTCGCTTGTTATCCACTTAGATTCACCAAGTCGAGTGGCCGTTTTTCCATCTAAACTTAAACCCATTTTTAAAGTTACAAATGGCATTCCGGAAAGAATATATTTAATAAAAACTTCATTTTGCTGACTTATCTCTTTTGATAACAAGCCAACTTCAACCTTAATTCCTGCTTCCCTTAAAATCTCGATACCTCTACCTCTCACTTGAGGATTAGGGTCAACCAAGCCAACATAAACTCGCGCAATCCTTGATTTAATAATGGCATTAACACAAGGAGGGGTTCGACCATAATGGCAACAAGGTTCAAGGGTAACAAATAAATCAGCTCCCTTAGCTTTTTTGCCTGCTTTTTTCAAGGCAATTACTTCTGCATGAGGCTTTCCAGCCCTTTCATGAAACCCCTCACCAATGATTTCTCCATCCTTTACCACCACTGCTCCAACTAGGGGATTAGGGCTAGTCTTTCCCCTTCCTTGTTCAGCTAATTGAACTGCCCTCCACATATAATTGTGATGCATCTTTTAGCACTCAACTTCTAATCATTTGGATTCAATGATTAAATCAAAAATAGAAAAAGCTCAAGGAGAAGACCTTGAGCCAATAAATATCTCTTGCCTTCTCCCATCCAGACTATACTGTCGGCTTCGGAATTTCACCGAATCAGCCTCCGCTTTAATCAGAGGGTCGCGGGCTTATCTTTGCAAGTTCAAATGACTTTTGCCTTCCACTTGCTTAAGATTCACCGCCGGTCGGGACTCCCCCAGTCAGGGGTCACCCTGCCCCGAAGGCGCATATTCAATTTTTAAAATTTTAACAAATAACAACTAAGATTTCAAACTTCTAATCTTTTAAAAGCTCTTACCGCACTTTGAATATCCTTTTGCTTAAAGATAGAATTACCTGCTACAAGAATAGTTGCTCCAGCCTTAATAACCTCCTTGGCGTTTTTAGGGTTTATGCCCCCATCAACTTCAATCTCAACTAAAAGCTTTCTTTCATTAATCATTTTCTTCATTGAGGAAATTTTCTCAAGTGTATTGGTGATAAATAGCTGACCGCTAAACCCTGGATTAACTGACATTACCAAAACAAAATCAAGTTCAGGTAAGATATCTTCTAAATTAGTAATTGAAGTATTAGGATTTATTGCTACCCCTGCCTTTACTTTCTTAAAAGATTTAATTTTCTTAACTGTTTGGTGAAGATGGGAACAGGTTTCAAAGTGTACTGAGATGTAATCAGCCCCTGAATTAACAAATTCACTAAGAAAAAAATCTGGGTTGGAAATCATTAAATGGACATCCAAAGGAAGGTCAGTAATATCATTTACAGCTTTTACAATCATTGGGCCGACTGTAATATTGGGGACAAAGTGACCATCCATAACATCAATATGGATTAAATCAGCTCCAGCTTCTTCCACCATCTTAATTTGGCTTTTTAAATTGGAAAAATCCGCTGATAAAATTGACGGAGCAATCTTAATTCTTTCTGATAGCATCTTTTTTAATATTTCTCTTTAACCTTTAAAGTTGTAATTTTCCTATCAATGCAGGTCAAATTTAACTTTCGACCGAAAAAAAGATATCATTAAGTTTGACTCTTTTATTCCATCTGCTCTTTAAGAATAACAGCTGGCGAAATTGCATAAATTTTTCTCCGACCGAGGTACTTAGAAATTGCAAAAGCTAATGTGAGAAAAAGAAAAACTATGAGCCCTTCTTTAAGTCCCACATCCATCTTTAAAGAAAAGTCATAATTTTTAAGGAGCTCTTTAAAGACATATCTGACAAATCTATTATACACCTGAATACCTAGGAAAAACCCAATAATAAAAGAAATATTACTAAAACCGAGAAAAGTAGTTGAAAGCTCTGGTTCGTAATAACCTAGGATTTTGAAAAGAGCCAAAGGCTTTTTATTTTCGGTAATGGTGAGGGAAGAAAGAACATAAATAATAGTAAGCGAGAGGAAAAAAGATATAAAGCCCATAATTTGAATCATTTCATTAATAGTCTCTGAACTGTTTTTAAAAGCTTTAATTAAATCTTGTTTGGTTATTTTGAGTAAGATTTTCTCCTCGGGGATGGGAAGCGATTTTTTAGAAAAGAGGCCGAGGTAAGAATTTTCTGGCAAACCCATCTTTCGGTTGAAATCCTCGAGATTCATATAGCCATTGTTTCCTACATAAAGGTCAGCAATTCTTTCCACCTTAAATGTTTCTTCTTTACCTGTAGTTATACTCTTTAACTCAATTTCATCCCCGACTTTTAGATCTAGCTTATCAGCTAGCGATTTAGCCACCACCATTCCTTTGGGCTCAATTCTTTTACCCTTTTCGTCCTCGAGAAAAATCATTTGAGAATTTTTCTTCAAACCAAAAATTGAAACCTTAGTTTTTTCTTTGCCATACTCAAAAGTCATAATAGTAAAAGGTTCACCTTTAAAATATTTATTATCAGCCTGATAACCTTGAAGCAAATACATGTAGTTATACCGTAAAGTTTCCTTGTAAGTTTTATCTACCAAGCCAGAGAAACCCGTATAACCAGTAACAGCGTAAAAGAGGAGAAAAGTGGAAAAAATAACTCCTAAAATTAAGACCAGCTCTCGTGAAGGATGAAGTAAACCTTGCTTGAGCATCAACCGCGTTTTAAAGGAAAAGTGGTCAAGAAAAGCCATCCGAAACTTTTTGCCAAACTCCTTCTCAGCTTCTCCTCTAATAACTTCAACTACGCTTCTTCTTAAAAGGTCTCTCAAGGCAAGATAACAAGCAGCAAACATAAAGACAGCAGGGGTAAGAATACCAACAATAATTCCCTGTAAAGGCAAGATTTTTTGGGTCATAGGAATACTAAAAAAGGAAGCATAAAACTTGACATATGGCTCTGACAGGTAGTAACCAGTAATTGCTCCAGGCAAAGAACCAACAAACCAGATAATTAAAGGAAACTGCAGATAAGTCTTGATAATATTAACCCCATCATACCCTAAGGCATAAAGCGTGCCTATCTCAGCATGCATGGAAGCAATAAGTCTTCTCAGAACAACAAAAAGAAGAATGGTCGAAATAACTAAGATAACTCCTGAGAGCACATAAGTCATTGGTTCAGCGTTTTTCATCTTTATTTCGGTAGTTATAATTCTTAAATTTTCGTCTCTCTCTAAATAAGTAAGAATGCCATATTTAGAATTAATGTCCTCTTTAAAAACTTCAACATCTTTGAGCTTTCCTTTAGCCATGTAGAAATAATAGGGAGAGGCTAGTTGGAACCTTTTAAGGTCACTTAAATTCATTACGCCAAAGCCAAAACGTCTAGGATCTGGTAAGATGTCCTGCTCGTTTTTGATGGCATAAACATAATCAGGTAAATAAACAATGCCCGAAATTTTAAAGTGTTTGTTGCGAATTTTGATAGGATCACCTACTTCAAGTTTGTTTGCTTGAGCAAAATTGAAGTCAATAGCTATTTCCCCTAAACTAGGCAATTTCCCCTTTGTGATGTCAGGCTTGTTAATCTTAGAGGAAATCTCAAAAAATCTTATAGTTTTATCATCAAATACATAGTCCCAAGACCTTCTTTCTTCTAATTGAATCCCGTATTGATGTTCAACTTGGTCAATATCCACAGGTTTTGTTGTAATGAAGTGAAAATCCTCTTGATTTGTTCGCTTTATAAAACTGCGATAGTTAATGTTGACCTCAGTTACTAGAAGATTAAAGAGAACATAAGCCAAAGCAGCTAAAAAAGTAAGAAGAATAATCCCAAAAAACTGAGATTTGTTTCTCCAGATAATCCTTAAAGGAATTTTCTTCAACATCACCAGATAACCTCTTCAGCTGGAATAGGCAGAGGATTATCAGCATACTCTACCAGTTCACCACTTCGGAGCCTTAGAATCTTATGAGACATTCGAGAAATGGCAGTATTATGAGTGGCAAGGATAATGGTAGTTTCATATTTTTTGTTCACATTTTCCAAAAGTTTTAAAACTACTTTAGCGTTTTCGTAATCTAAAGCACCAGTAGGCTCATCACAAAGCATTAAAGCAGGATTTTTAACGACAGCCCTGGCAATTGCCACTCTTTGTTGCTCGCCTCCAGAAAGCTCAAAAGGAAACTTATCCTTATGTTCCCACATTCCCACCGTTTCTAGCACTTCTCTCGGCTCTAATCCATCTTGAGCAAGATATTTAGTAGAAAGGACATTCTCTAAAACTGTTAGAGAGTTGACTAAATTATAAAACTGAAAGACAAAACCTAGCTTCCTTCGACGGTAATTAGTAAGAGCTTTGGAATTTAAAGCTGTAACATTCTCTCCTCCTACTATAACTCTTCCCAAATCAGGTTTATCTATTCCACCAAGGATGTTAAGTAAAGTTGTCTTTCCTGAACCCGATGGGCCTAAAACAACATAAAATTTACCCTCATCTAAATCGAAGGAGAGACCTCTTAAAGCATAAATTTTTGTTGCTCCTACTTGGTAACTTTTAGAAAGAGCCCTAATTTCAATAAACACTTATCAGACCCCCAAACTCTTATCACTAAGATTAATTATGACTAATTAGTCATATTAGTCAAGTTATTTTTTAGTTGCAATTCCATTTTCTAAAAGTTTAAGAAACTCGTTCTGAGCACTTTCAATCACTTCTTTAGGAAGTTTATGAATGGGAACTCCTTTTTCTTGAGCAATTTTAAGTATTGCTTTTTTAAGATTCCAGCTGGCACCATCAATAAATATCATAATTGTTTCTGGATTTACATCACCCCTTATAAAACCAGCTTTTTGATTCTCAATAATGATTTTCTTAAGGATCTCCTGAGATTTTGAGTGATATATCTTTTCAACTTCTTTTCGATAAGGTGAATCATTATATAAAGCAGTCTTTTCCATTAAGAGGTAAGCATCTCTATCATTTAGAAGGAATTTCCAATAGAACTCAAAACCTCTTTTGATATAATCAAAGAAACTCATGCTTTTAAAGTCAATTTTTTCAATGACTTTTAAATACTTGTTTAAAGTTTCAGTAATCGCATAAAAATACATATCTCTTTTGTTCTCAAAATACTGATACATACTTCCCTTGGAGACATTACTTTCCTGCGCAATATCTTCAATATCTACTTCGCTATAAGGCTTGTGTGCAAAGTGTTTGACCAATGTTTTTGTTATCCTTTTTCTTTTCTTTTCAGGGAGATTAAAAAGGGTACTTTTAGGCAATTTAACTCACCCTTCACTCACTAGCTATTGCCAATTTTATAATAAAAGTTGAAAGTAAAAACTTAATAAATTTTTTAAGGACCGATTTAATTATGACTTATGAGTCACAATACTGTCAAAAAAACTCTTTAAACTATCACTGGTTTGGCAAAAAGAGTGACTATAATTTAATTTTGAGTTAAATTTTATTAAGCTTTTTAATGGTGATTTTTATGTCCTTAATTTCTCCATTCGACCCGTGGAAAGGAAAATGGTGCGCTTGTCCAAACAAATATACTCTTTCAAGCTATACTGGTTGTGGCCATGGTTGCCTTTACTGTTACGCTTCCTCTTATATTCCCTACTTCTATCAGCCAAGACCAAAAAAAGAGTTTCTTAAAAAAATTAAAAATGAATTAGGAAAATTAACATCAAATACTTATCTAACCATTTCCAACTCCTCTGACCCTTACCAACCATTAGAGAGGAAACTAAAAATTACTCAAGCACTTCTTGAAATCCTTTCTAATTTTAACTTGCGAATTATGATTGTAACCAAATCTAATTTGGTTTTAAGAGACTTAGCTTTACTTCAAAAACAGTTTAATTTAGTAATTGCCATAACCTTAACAACCTTAAATAAAAAATTAACTAAAAAACTTGAGCCTAAAGCGCCCTCTCCTCAAAAAAGGCTTAAAGCTATTTTCGAACTTTCCCGCTATCTTCCTGTCGTTTGTCGCTTTGACCCTTTGATATATCCCCTCAACACTGATGAAATGGAAGAATTAGTTATAGCAATAAAAGAGGCTGGAGCAAAGCAAATTATAACTTCAACCTTTAAAGCAAAAGCTGATAGCTTTAAAAGAATGATAAAAGTTTTTCCCCAATGTACTTCTTTGTGGCAAGAACTTTATTTGAAAAAAGGAGAAAAAATTGGCTGGTATTATTACTTGCCTAAAGGATTGCGACATCAATTAATGGAAAGAGTTAAAATTGCTGCCTTAAAAAATGATCTCGAATTCTCCACTTGCCGCGAAGGTTTTCCTGAATTAAACACAACCATTTGCGATGGCTCTTCATATTTTAAAAAAATTAAGCACGCTTAACCTCCCCAATTATTCTCAAATTCTTAAGAATATTGGAATAGATTGTTTCAGTGTAAAGGTGAAGTTTTAGCTTATAGCTTATTCCTCAAAAGGTTATTAAACAAGGTAGCTTTCTAAAAGATAACGGAAGGTTTTTATAGCAATTAAAAAATTATTAAGTATAACATTACATTAGAACTTAACTAATTGTTTTAACGCCTTATTTTTCCTAGGTACCACCCATGAGGGTTTCACCTAGCTTGACAGGATAGCCACAGATAAATTCAAGATCAGACATTTTATTTTTGTTTTCAGGTTGAACTTCCAACAACCTTACCCCAAAATCGCTAGTAGTTATTACTAAGCCATCATTTTTATTAGCAGAAATTATAACACCTGGTTTAACCAGAGATTTTTGATTAATTATTTCGACTTTCCAAATTTTCAGTCTTTTCCCTTGATAAAAAGTGAAGGCTCCAGGATATGGATTTAATGCTCGCACCAAGTTAACTATCTTTTTAGCTGGAACACTCCAGTTAATTAATGCTTCCCCTTTCTCAATTTTAGGAGCAAAGGTAGCTTTTGATTCATCCTGAGGAACAAAAACAAAATCACCTTTTTTAATTCGCTCCAGAGCTTCCAATATTAATCTTGCTCCTAATTGAGAGAGCTTTCTTTCAAGAGTTCCACTCGTGTCATTAAGCTCAATCTTCACTTTCTCTTGCAATAAGATGGGGCCAGAATCTAAACCTTCCTCCATTTTCATAATAGTAACACCAGTTTCTTTTTCCCCACCCATAATTGCTCTTTGAATTGGTGCCGCTCCTCGATATTTAGGTAAAAGTGAAGGATGAATATTAAAACAGGCAATTTTAGGGAGTTCAATTAAAGCTTTAGGAATAATTTTTCCATAAGCAGCAACCACAATAACCTCAGGACTCAACTTTTTAACTTCCTCAAGAAAACCTTGGTCATTTAAATTATCAGGTTGAAAAAGAGTTAAACCTCTTTCCAATGCATATTTTTTTACAGGTGAAGGGAGAAGTTTTAAGTTTCTTCCCTTTGGCTTGTCAGGTTGGGTAATAACTCCAATGACTTGATGATATGAGCAAAGAGCTTCTAAAGGAGGAAGAGCAAATTGAGGCGTTCCCATAAAAAAAATTTTCATTTTACTTCTCAAAGCTCTGCTTTAGAATAAGTCTTTATTCCATCTTGAAGTAAGCTCTGGCTTAAAAAAGTTAAAGCTTTCCTTTTTTCTTCTTTATTAGCTCGATCGAGAATTAAAATACCATTTAAGTGGTCAATTTCATGTTGGATTACTCGAGCTAACATCCCTTCAGCTTCAATTTCAATTTCTTTCCCTTTCTTATCAAGCGCTTTTAATTTTATCTTTGAAGAGCGACGGATGTTGATAGTAACCCCTGGAAGGCTTAAACACCCTTCTTCAAATTCTTCTGTATCTTTACTTCTCCAAACAACCTCAGGATTAATTATCACTCTTGTTCCCTTTTCAAGACTAATAACCGCAACACTTTTCAAAACTCCAATCTGAGAAGCAGCTAAGCCAATTCCCTTTGCCTCACGAAGGGTGTCACTCAAGTTCTTAATTAAGGCTTTTACATCCTCGTCGATAATTTTTATTTTTTCCGCTTTTTCTTTAAGGACAGGGTCGCCAAAGGTTCTTATCTTAAAAACAGCCATCCTTCTCCTCAATTTTATAAAAAGTATCTTCCAGCCCCCACTGCTGGTTTTTTATTATAACATCCAAACAGGATTAACATCCACAATTATTCGCAAGCCTTTTGAAGAAAGCTTTTTGATCACCCTTTCTAGCAAACTTCTTTCTCTTTCACTAATGCTCAAATTTTTAACAGTTATATGCCATCTAAACATACCTTTAATTTTTGGTATTGGGCAAGGAGCTGGACCTAAAATTTTTATCTTTCCCTCTTTAAACAACTTTTTAATCTCTTTTTCCATTTCAAATGCTCCTTGATTAACTTTTTCCTCGTCTTTTCCTGAAACAATAAAATTGGTTAAATTAAAAAAAGGGGGATAACCTAACTCTCTTCGAAAGCTAATTTCTCTTTGGTAAAAAGAATCATAACTGGAATTTATGACGCTTTTAATAGGATAACTTTCCGGTAAGAAAGTTTGAATAATAACCTTTCCTGGTTTTTCGCTCCGACCAGCTCTTCCCCCAACTTGCATTAAAAGTTGAAAAGTTCTTTCTCCAGAACGAAAATCTGGAAGGTGAAGCAAGGTATCGGCATTAATTACACCAACCAGAGAAACTTGAGGAAAATCAAGACCCTTAGCAATCATCTGAGTTCCCAGCAAAATTGTTTTTTTACTATTTAAGAACTCAATTAATCTCTTTCGATGAGCATCTCTTCCACGAGTAGTGTCAATGTCCATTCGGACTACCCTAACTTCAGGAAATAAATTTAAAAGCTCGCTCTCAACCCGCTGGGTACCAAAACCATAAAAAGTTAAAAAATACCCCCCGCAAAAAGGACATGTTTGAGGAACTTTAATTGCATAGCCACAATGATGACACAGAAGAACTTTCTTGTCTTGATGATAAACAAGAGTAACTGCACACCTTTTACAAGTAATAGCTTGACCACAATCACAACAAGTTATTGAAGTGGAATAGCCCCTACGATTTAAAAAGAGAATTATCTTCTTTTCTCCCTCTAAACATCTTTCAATTTCTTGTTTAAGTAAACGACTAAAAACACCTTTGTTCCCTTCCTTAAACTCTCTTTTCATATCTACAACTTCGACTTGAGGGTAGCGCATTTGCCCAGCTCGCTTGGTCAAAACAAGGTGTTGAAAAACCTTTTGCTTTGCTAGAAAGTAACTTTCAAGTGAAGGGGTAGCACTGCCTAAAATTACCACAGCTTTACTTAACTTGCCTAACTGAATTGCCACTTCTCGAGCATGATAACGAGGGTTTCGGTTTTGCTTATAAGTTGTTTCGTGTTCCTCATCAACAACAATGACACCCAGATTTTTTAAAGGGGAAAAGAGAGCAGACCTTGCCCCAACTACTACTTTATATTTGCCATCTCTAATACCAGCCCACTGCTCATATCTTTCCCTTAGTGAAAGACTACTATGTAAAGTGGCTACAAGGTCACCAAATTTAAATTTAAAACGTTGAACTAACTGAGGGGTTAAAGCAATTTCAGGAACAATAACAAGTGCCGTTTTCTGTAAAGTTAAAGCGGTGGAGATTGATTGAATGTAAATTTCCGTTTTGCCACTCCCAGTAACTCCCTGAAGTAAAAAGGTATGATTTTTTTCCTTTTTAATTGATTCTTCAATTTCTCTTATTGCCTTCTTTTGTTCCTCATTTAAAGTAATCTTTCCTTGATAAATGGGAAAATCGATCTGGACTTGAGAAACCAGTGGCTTCTCTTCAATCTTAATCAATTCTTTTTTAGCTAACCATTTAATGTCTTCCCACGAAGCCTCAGAGTTCTTTCTCAATTCCGACCAAGCAATTTTTGGTTTATTTAAAAGAATTTCGAGAACTTTTTGTTTCTTAATTGACTTAATAGAACCCATTAAATCTTCTTTGTTTGTAAAAGTGGACAAAAAAAGCCACTTTTCTACCTTTTGCTTTATTTGAGGTGGTTTAATCTTATAACTCAGTTCAATAATCTTTTCCCGAGAAAGTTTTCTTAAAATTAAATTGATTTTTGAACCAAATTCTTTTTCTAGAAAATTCCGTGTAACTTTCTTCTTTTTTTTCAGCAAGAGAATGAGTCTTTCCTCAAGATTTTCCTTTAATTTAACCTTAGCTCCATTGTCTGAAAGTTTTATTTCTTGAATTACCTTGCTGGAATGACCTGGAGGGAGGAAAAGTTTAAAGGCTTCACTTAAACTTGAAAAATAATAATTAGCAATCCAAAAAGCCAATTCTATCTTTTCTTTTGTCAAGAATGGTGGTTCTTTAATGATATTTTCAATTAAAGAGTGTTTTTCAATTAAAGGTTTTTCTTTTAAACCAACAACATATCCTATTCGATAAAAACCTTTAAAAGGAACAGAAACCGCCGCCCCTAAAGTAAGAGAGTCAGCTAAGTGGTGAGGAATTTTATACTCAAAAGTAGAATTGAGTTCCCGAGTGGGCAAATCAATAATAACATCAGCAAATTGAAAAGACATTAAGAACCTCCTTAGAAAGATTATAATCAATGACATAGACATAAAAATTCAAAATACCTCTCTCCTATTATCTATGACAAAGTCATTTCAGGTAAGTGAGAGACAGGCAACCATAAATGATCAAAATAAAAAGGATTAAAGGATTAGGAGAAAAGAAATAAATGACTAAAAGGAAGGCATATAAATTTTTAAAGGGCTTTTAGCCCTGAGGGTTCCTCTCCAAGTTCAGCTTCTTTTCGTAAAATTTTTGCCTTGTCCGTTCTCTCCCAGGTAAAATCTTTGTCAGCTCGACCAAAGTGGCCATAGCAAGCAGTCTTTTTGTAAATTGGCCTTCTTAAATCTAAATTTTTGAGAATAGCTGCTGGGCGAAAATCAAAATGTTCTTTAACTAGCTCTTCTATTTTATAAGGTTCAATTTTTTCTGTCCCAAAAGTTTCAACCATGATTGAAACTGGGTGAGCTTTTCCTAAAGCGTATGAAACTTGAATCTCACACCTTTCAGCTAAACCAGCAGCAACAATATTTTTAGCTGCATATCTTGCCATATAGGCTCCTGAACGGTCAACTTTAGTTGGGTCTTTACCGGAAAAGCAACCTCCCCCGTGCCGAGCTGCTCCTCCGTAAGTATCGACCATGATTTTCCTCCCCGTAAGACCAGTATCAGCTTTAGGGCCACCAATCTCAAACTTGCCCCCAGCGTTAACCAATATCTTTAATCTCTTATAATCAGCAAACTCCTCTGGAATGATAGGCTTTATTACATGTTCAATTAAATCAGGCTTAAGTAAATTTTCAACATCAATTCCTGGACGGTGCTGAGCAGCGATTAAAACTGTCTCAACTCTAATTGGCTTGCCATTTTCATATTCCACTGTTACTTGAGTTTTTCCATCCGGTCGCAAATAAGGCAAGACACCAGCTTTTCTAACTTCAGCTAATCGGTGAGCTAGTTTATGAGCCAGCATGATTGGCAAAGGCATTAATTCTGGTGTTTCTGTGCAAGCAAACCCAACCATCATCCCTTGGTCCCCTGCTCCAATTCTATCAAATTCAAAATCTTTTGCTTCGCCGGTTCTTTCTTCAAGAGCGTGGTCAACGCCTTGGGCAATATCAGGAGACTGTTCTTGAATTGAAGTAATAACTCCGCAAGTGTCACCATCAAACCCGTACTTAGCTCTTGTATAGCCAACCTCATTGATGATACTTCTAACCAACCCTGGAATATCAACATAAGTTGTGGTTGTTATCTCGCCGGCAACAACTACCAAGCCAGTAGTAACAAGAGTTTCACAAGCAACCCGCCCCATTGGGTCATCTTTGTAAATGGCATCAAGAACAGCATCAGAAATTTGATCAGCTAATTTATCAGGATGACCTTCAGTCACCGATTCTGAGGTAAATAAGTATCTTCGCTTTGACATTTTAATTTCCCTACTGAAAGATGTAAGGTAAAGTTAACAAAATTTTCTCCATCAGTCAAGCCACATATAACATATAAACAGACTGAAGAGCAGAGACTGAAGAATAAAGATAATATATTTTACCTGTAGACAAGATTTAGACTTCAGTCTTCAGTCCCCAACATTTTAGCTAGTTTTGCGAGGATGTGGCGGGCGATTTCTCTTTTTGAAAGAAGGGGTAATTTTTCAGTTTTTCCACTTTTATCAATTAAAGTAACCTGATTGGTTTCTTCCCCAAAGGCTTGAGTAGGTTCATTGGCAACAATTAAGTCGAGATTTTTTGCTTTCAGCTTCTCTTTTGCCCTCTCTACCAGATTTTCTGTTTCGAGAGCAAAACCCACTAACATCTGATTTTTCTTCCTCTTTCCCATTTCCATTAAAATATCTTCGCTCTTCACTAGCTTCAAGCTCAAGCTATCTTCAGCTTTTTTAATCTTCCCCTCTATGGTTTTTTCAGGACGGTAATCCGCCACCGCTGCTGCCATTACTACCGCATCAACCTTTGAAAAATAATTCAAGCAAGCATCGTGCATTTCCTTAGCTGTCTCCACTCTCACAACCTCTATGCCCTGTGGAGAAAGAAGATGAGTGGAACCAGTAATTAAGATAACTTGAGCACCTTGCCTCTTTGCCTCTTCAGCTAAAGCATAACCCATTTTCCCACTAGAGCGATTGGAAATAAATCTCACAGAATCAATTGGCTCCCTAGTTGGACCAGCTGTAATCAAAATTGTTTTTTCTTTTAATGCTTTTGAGACCTTAATTTCCTCCTCTACGTAATAGATTATTTTTTCAACTGATGCCAAACGACCTTTACCAACTTCTCCGCAAGCAAGAAATCCCTCTTCAGGCTTAATAATAATAACTCCACGAGAACGCAAAAGATTCAAATTGTGTTGAGTAGTAGGATTTAAATACATTCTTTCATTCATTGCTGGGGCAATTAAAATAGGAGCTTCAGTAGCTAAAACAGCTGTAGTTAAAGGGTCATCAGCAATCCCCTGAACAATTTTAGCAATAATATTGGCCGTGGCCGGAGCAATTAAAAAAAGGGTGGCTTCTTTGCTTAAGCTTAAATGGTAAATTTTTTCTCCCGGTTCTTCAAAGAAGGAAGTTAAAACAGGATGACCAGTGAGGGTTTTAAAAGTAAGAGGAGAAATAAAATGAGTAGCTGCTTCAGTCATTATTACCTTAACAGTAGCTCCAGCTTGAATTAATCGACTAGCAAGTTCTGCCCCCTTGTAAGCAGCAATACTCCCAGTAACACCCAAAACAATTGTTTTTCCTTTTAACATTAGTATCTTCCTTTAAAGAAGGAGCTATTTAATCTTATTATTTGAGGTTCTTTCGAAACTAATTTTATTTTCAGCAATTTCTTCAAGAGCAATTGTTAATGGTTTTTTCCCAATAAAATCAACCATTGGCGGCTTATAAGGTGGAGTTTCTCCCTTCCGAGCCATACTTAAACTCTCAACTATTTGACTTGCTCTCTTCGCTGCTACGATTACTAAATCATACTTGCTACCAGTATTTTTAATTAACTTGTTATAATTTGGACGCACTAGCAATTTTTTCCCTTCCTTACCGATTTAAATACTTTTACTAATTCATCTGTAGCTTTTCCTAAATCATCATTAATTATTGCGTATTCGTAGCGATATTTTTCTTTAACTTCTTTTAAAGCGTTTTCTATTCTTAAGCGAAAAGCTTTTTTGTCCTCAGTTTTTCTCTTCTTTAATCTCTCTTTAAGAACCTCAATAGTTGGGGGCAAAATGAAAATAAGAATACTTTCAGGCATCTTCTTTTTAACTTGAATTGCTCCTTGGACATCAATTTCAAGTATTACATCTTTATTTTGACTTAAAGCTTTATTGACAAGAGAAGAGAGGGTTCCATAATAGTGTCCATGAACAACAGCCCACTCTAGGAACTCCCCTCTTCTTATTTTTTCTTTAAATTCTTCTTCGCTTACAAAGTAGTAATCTTTCCCTTCTCTTTCACCTAGTCTTCGCTTTCTTGTTGTTACTGATACAGATAAAACTATATTTTTTAATCTTTTTGTTAATTTATTTACTAATGTGCTTTTTCCTGCCCCTGAGGGACCTGAAATAATAAATAGTTTGTTTTTGGTCCCCATTAATCCTCTCGAATTAGGATAACTCTTTTAAAAGAGCCTCCTTTTGTTTTGCCCCTAGACCTTGTACACGACGAGAAGGGCTAACCCCAACTTTTTCCATAACCTTCTTTGCTCTAACCTTTCCTAGGCCGGGAAGCGACTCAAGTAAAGATGAAACTTTCATCCTCCCAACTACAGGGTCAGAAGCTTTCTTTAAGACATCCCCTAATTTCATCTTGCCCTTCTTTAAATCGGCACGTAATTTTGCTCTTGATTTACGCACCTCCAGTGCCTTTTTTAAAGCAGCTTTTCTTTGGGCATCTGACAGTTTTGGTAATGCCATAACCATACCTCCTTTGCTTTGGCTTTGCTAATTTGAAGTCATTATACTAATAAAGAAGCAACTTGGCAACAGATTTCTTTAAAAAAATAATGTTAATTGTATTCACCTTTATTTCCCAAATTTATCTTTTAAAATACCTGCTACCAGGAGAAATGACTTTAACCTGCTCAAAACAGAGAGGACATTTGTCTGGAGAGTAAGAAAAAAATTTTAATTTCAAGAGAGAGGTGAGCTTTTGAGAAAACACCTTTTCTTCACCCCTATCTACTAAGGAAGCAACTCCAACAACTTCCCCTTCAAACTTCTTGATAGCTTTGACGACTTCATTAACTGAACCACCAGTAGTTATAACATCTTCAGCCACGAGCACCCTTTCGCCTTTCTTGATAGAAAAACCGCGCCTGAAAGTCATCTTCCCTTTTTCGCGTTCGGTAAAAATAGCTCGGCATCTCAAAACTTTTGCCAACGCAAAAGCTAAGATAATCCCTCCAATTGCTGGTGCTACAACAACATCAATTTTTTTTCCGATAAAAGGTTTAGCTAGCTCAAAAGCGAGTTTTTCAGTCAACTCGGGATATTGAAAAATCAAAGAACACTGAACATAAGTATCAGAATGTAAACCAGAAGAAAGTTTAAAATGACCTTTCTTGATTGCTCCAACATCTTCAAACACTTTAACAATATCTTTTTTCTTCACTTTTAACTCTCTTTTCCCGTTGTTATTTTGGTTTTTCCTTTTTATCTCCTTCCACTCAGGAGAAAGAAACTACTTCACTGCTTACTGTTCACCATTCACTCTTTCAACTTCCTTCAATATCTCGTTAACTACCTTATCTGGGTCAGGAGCTTGTATTATAGGGCGACCAATTACGAGATATGAGGCACCTGCTTTCACAGCCTCTAAGGGAGTAAGAGTTCTCTTCTGGTCATCTGGGGGTAAACTAGGCAACCTAATTCCTGGGTTAATAATTATAAAGTCATTCCCAAAATTCTCCCGT
Source organism: Candidatus Geothermocultor quzhuomuensis (assembly GCA_015711795.1). Taxonomy (GTDB): domain Bacteria; phylum Actinomycetota; class Aquicultoria; order Geothermocultorales; family Geothermocultoraceae; genus Geothermocultor; species Geothermocultor quzhuomuensis. The sequence goes on along the minus strand of JACVJC010000001.1, from coordinate 15,284 downwards.
AAAATAGAGGTCTCGAGAGGTGAAGTAACCACCCCATCTAAGCCAGCTCTTAAAGCAGTTTCGGTAAGCTTTAAACAAACCTCTCTAACCTCCTGGTTAAAAGGAATGTCAGATTTTTCAAGACTAGTTAAAACAGTTACCCCAAGTGCCATGGGCCTTGGCAAACCAAACTTTTGAGACTTCTCTTCAAGAACTTCGACTGCTTGCCTCATCATCTCAAACCCACCTAGAGTATGGAGGGTAAACATTTTGACTTTCATTTTGATTACTTCCTCAACAGCTAAACCAATTTGATAAGGAATGTCGAAAAACTTTAAATCTAAAAAAACGTCACAGCCAAAATCCTGAATTAACTTAATAACTTCCACCCCTTCTGAAAGAAAAAGTTTTAAGCCTACCTTATATATCTTGACTTTATCTTGGAGTAAAGAGCAAATTTTCCTAACCTTATCTTTTCCTTCAAAATCAAGAGCAATAATTATTTTTTCCTTCATTTTCTTTTACTAAATAATAATTTTTCCCACTATCTCACCCATTCGTTTAAAGCCCTTCTCTTTCATATATTTTTTAATTCCTGAAATAATCTCTAAAACTGCCTTTGGGTTAACAAGATTAGCAGTTCCCACTGCTACAGCTTTAGCTCCAACGAGAAAAAATTCCAAAGCATCGTGAGCGTTCATTATCCCCCCCATACCAATGACTGGAATTTTAACTCTCTTTGCAACTTCCCAAACCATGCGAACAGCAATTGGTTTAATAGCTGGACCTGACAAGCCCCCTGTTATACCACCTAAGTATGGTTTAAAAGTCTTAACATCGACAGCCATCCCAACAATGGTATTAATTAAAGAAACTGCATCAGCACCGCTTTCTTCAACAACCTTAGCAATTAAAGAAATATCGGTAACATTAGGGCTAAGTTTAACCCAAAGAGGAAAGCGGGAAATTTTTTTCGCTTTCACTGTTAAGTTTGCTGCTTCATCTGGATCAACCCCAAAAAAAATTCCTCCTTTCTTTACATTTGGGCAAGAAATATTGAGTTCAACTGCACTAATCTCCTTTGTCTCATTTAAAAATTCAATAATCTTAAGATACTCCTCAACTGTTTCTCCTCCAACGCTAACAATAATGGGAACATCAAACTGGCTTAGCCAGGGTAAATCTTCTTTAATAAAGACTTTTACACCAGGATTTTGTAAACCGATAGAATTTAAAACTCCACAAGGTGTTTCTCTTAAGCGTGGTGGAGGATTCCCTGGCCTTGACTTAAGTGTAACTGTTTTAACAACAAGAGCTCCCAGTCTATTTAACTCAACAAAGGGAAGATATTCCTTTGGGCCAAAAGTGCCAGAAGCAGTCATTACTGGATTTTTCATCTTAATTCCAGAAATCTCGACAGATAAATCAGGTTCCATTTATTAAAATCCTTCCTTCCTTAGCACCTCGATCAACTTTTTCTTTTCCTCTTGTCTTTGATAACCTTTAGATCCATGAATTCTTGTTCTGGGGTTAATTCCCCAAACCCGTCTTATTTTTGGCTTTTTCAGCTTAACTGTAATCTTTCCCCTCTTCACCTCTATCAATCCCCCAAAATAAACTCCAAGCTCTTTTAGTTATTCCCAAATAATAGATTTCCCTTCAAAAACCGGACCGTCTCGACAAACAGTTTGATAACCTTTAGTTGTTTGACATACGCACCCGTGGCAAACCCCAAGACCACACCCAAGGACCTCTTCTAAAGCAATCTCCACTTTTATGTTTAAACTGATAAGAATTTTAACAACCTCTTTAAGCATTAAGCGAGGACCACAAGCATAAGCATAATCAGGTGCCACTTCGTGAGCAAATTTTTGAAGAAGGTCAGTAACCATTGCCTTTTCTCCAAAACTGCCATCTTCAGTCAGGATAAAAGCTTCTTTAGTTAAAGCTTTAAAATCAGCTAAATCAACTATCTTATTACTTGAGCAAGTTCCGTAAAGAAGGTATGACTCTATCCCCTTTTTCTTAGCTACTTCAGCTAAAAAACGGAGAGGAGCAATACCAATCCCCCCAGCAACTAAAAGAATCCTTGAGATATTATTAGGCAAGGAAAAACAATTGCCCAAAGGGCCCAAGACATCTACCTTTTCTTTTGGTTTTAACTTCGATAAAAATGCCGTTCCTTTACCAACAATTTGAAAAAGAAGTTCAAAGGTCTCTTTTTCAGCTCGATAAAAACTAAAAGGGCGCCTCAATAAAATATCTTCATAGTCCAATTTTAAGTGGATAAATTGACCAGGCTTTGCAACCGAAGCAATTTCTTTAGAAAAAAACTTTATTTTAAAAACTTCAGAAGCAATCATCTGATTAGAAATTACTTCTACCGATAAATTAAAGATTAAATTATCTCCTTTCTTCAACTACCCTTTCTCTTCCTTTTTTCGCCAAAAATTCTTGCAAGCTTCTAACAGTAATTTCTCCTTCTCTCATTGCCTCAATGCCTTGAACTGCTGCCTTAGCACCAGAAATAGTTGTAATACAAGGAATACCATAATTAGAAGCGGCTGTTCTAATGAAATATCCATCGGTTCTTGTTTCTTTACCTAAAGGAGTATTTATAACTAAATCAATCTTTCGGCTTTTAATTAAATCGATTACATTTGGTCTCCCCTCATGAACTTTGAGAATCCCTTTAACCTTTATCCCAAATTTCTTTAAGGTTTCTCCAGTTCCTTTAGTAGCAATAAGCTCAAAACCAAGTCTCGATAATTTCTTAGCAATTGGAATTATGCTTTGTTTATCCTTATCTGAAACGCTGAGAAAAATTGTCCCTTGAAGAGGAAGTCTTGAACCAGCAGCATCTTGAGCTTTGGCAAAAGATTTGCCAAAGGAAGTATCAATCCCCATTACCTCACCAGTTGATTTCATCTCAGGTCCTAAAACAATATCAACCCCGGGAAATCTCCTAAAGGGAAGGACAACCTCCTTAACCGAAATATGTTCAATTTCATGAGTATCAACAAGACCAAATTCCTTTAATTTTCGACCAACCATAACCTTTGCAGCAATCTTAGCCAAAGGAACCCCCACCGATTTGCTTACAAAAGGAACAGTTCTTGAAGCTCTAGGGTTAACTTCCAAGACATAAAGTTCCACATCCTTAACTGCCATTTGAATATTAATCAAGCCTTTTACTTTAAGGACTTTAGCTAATTTAATCGTTATCTCTTTAACCCTTTCAATGATTTCTCTCGGTAAAGTAATTGGAGGAAGAACACAAGCACTATCTCCAGAGTGAATTCCAGCTTCTTCAATATGAGCCATTATTCCTCCAATAAAAACATCATCTCCATCACTAACCGCATCAACATCAACTTCAATAGCTTCTTCTAAAAATTTATCAATTAAAATAGGATGTTCAGGTGAAGCCTTGACAGCTGAAGCAATATATTTTTCTAACATCTCTTCAGAATAAACTATCTCCATAGCTCGGCCACCTAAAACATAAGAAGGTCTAACAAGAAGAGGATAGCCAATCTCTCGAGCTACCACTAATGCTTCCTCAAAGGACTTGGCTGTTCCGTGAGGTGGTTGCTTAATCCCTAAACTTTTAAGAAGATTACCAAAAAGTTCTCGGTCTTCAGCTAAATCAATGGAAGAGGGAGATGTTCCAAGAATATTTATGCCTTCTTTTTCCAAGGGAATAGCTAATTTAAGGGGAGTTTGACCGCCAAACTGAACAATTACTCCAAGGGGGCTTTCAGCTTCAATAATGTTCATTACATCTTCAAAAGTAAGCGGTTCAAAATAAAGTCGATCTGAGGTATCATAGTCAGTTGAAACAGTTTCTGGATTACAATTAACCATAATAGTCTCAAAGCCTTCTTCCCTCAAAGCAAAAGCAGCGTGAACACAGCAATAATCAAACTCAATTCCTTGACCAATTCGATTAGGACCACTTCCTAAGATCATTATCTTAGGTTTTCTTGAAGGTTTTATTTCACTCTCCGTTCCATAGGTAGAGTAATAATAAGGGGTATATGCCTCAAACTCACCAGCACAAGTATCAACCATCTTATAGCAAGGAATAACCCCAAGTGATTTTCTTCGCTTTCTTACTTCCTTTTCGTTTGAACCAAGAAGAAAAGCAAGCTGATAATCGGAAAAACCAAATTGTTTTGCTTTTAAAAGAGTTTCCTTATTCAAATCCTCAATTGACTTACCTACCAGCTCCTTTTCAAATTCGGAAATCTCCTTAATATTATCGAGAAACCAAGGGTCAATTCGAGAAAGTTCAAAAGCTTCCTCCACCGACATTCCCTGAGATAAAGCATATTTAAGATAAAAAATCCTCTCATGATTGGGAACAGCTAATCTTTGATGAACTAGCTCTTTGACGATTTCGTCTTTCCCATCTGCCCCCAACCCATATCGGTCAATTTCAAGGGAACGAATTGCTTTTTGTAAAGCTTCTTTAAAAGTTCGACCAATTGACATCACCTCACCAACCGATTTCATTTGGGTTGTTAACCTTGGTTCAGCTTCAGGAAACTTCTCAAAAGTAAAACGGGGAATTTTAACAACGACATAATCAATAGTTGGCTCAAAGGAGGCAGGTGTTTTTTTAGTGATATCATTAGGAATTTCGTCTAAGGTATAACCAACAGCTAATTTAGCAGCAAATTTTGCAATAGGAAAGCCGGTCGCTTTTGATGCTAGAGCAGAAGAACGAGAAACCCGAGGATTCATTTCAATTACGACCATGCGACCATTTTCTGGATGAATAGCAAACTGAATATTAGAGCCACCAGTTTCAACTCCAATTTCTCTCATAATAGCAATTGCAGCATCTCGCAACATTTGATACTCTTTGTCAGAAAGGGTTTGAGCTGGAGCAACTGTAATTGAATCGCCCGTGTGAATTCCCATTGGGTCAAAATTTTCAATCGGACAAACAATTACCACATTATCATTTAAATCCCTCATTACCTCGAGTTCATACTCTTTCCACCCTAAAACAGATTCTTCAATTAAGACTTCATTAATGGGAGAAAGTAAAAGCCCTTGAGTGACAATCTCACGAAATTCTTCTTTGTTAAAAGCAACCCCACCACCAGTTCCACCAAGGGTAAAACTAGGTCTAATAATGACAGGAAAATCAATTTTCTCAACTATTTTTAGAGCTTCTTCGAGGCTATAGGCAAAATCACTTTTGGGTACTTCAAGGCCAATTCTTAGCATCGCTTTCTTAAATAAATTTCTGTCTTCAGCCTTCTTAATAACCTCTAGCTTTGCCCCAATAAGCTCAACCCCATGCTGGTGAAGAACTCTTGATTCAGCTAAGCTCACAGCGGTATTAAGAGCTGTTTGACCACCAAGAGTAGGAAGTAAAGCATCAGGTTTTTCGCGTTCAATAATTTTAGCGACAATTTCTGGAGTAATTGGTTCAATATAAGTGCGATCTGCAAATTCTGGGTCGGTCATAATTGTTGCAGGGTTAGAATTTACTAAAATAACTTCAAAACCATCTTGTCGCAAAACCTTGCAGGCTTGGGTTCCAGAATAATCAAATTCACAAGCTTGCCCAATAACAATTGGTCCTGAGCCGATAATCATTATCTTTTTAATATCTTGACGCTTTGGCATTTCACCCTCTTAATGAATTATAATTACGGGTTGTTTTGCCATTCTTATCACATCCTGAGAAACACTTCCCACTAGGATTTCTTGAGTAATTCCCTTACCATGCGAGCCAATAACTATCGACGAAGGATTAACTTTAGCTGCAAATTTGAGAAGCTCATCAAGGATTGAACCAGATAGAACTTTTGTCTTAACTTTTCTAAAATTAAGTTTCTCTAATTCTCCTTTCATCCCATTTAAAATGGCTTCACTTTGACGAATTTCTTTTCTCTTTTCTTCAGCTTTGGCTTCCTCTTCCTCAACAACATGAACTACTACCAGTTCTGTCTCTCCATTTGGTTTTAAACTTTTTATAAACTTAAGCGCTCGTTTAGAGCAGTCAGAAAAATCCGTTGGATGAAAAATTTTCCTAAAAATGTTTTTCCCTAAATTTTGAATCTCACTCTCACTTAAAGGGTCAAGAATGTGATAACGGATTAAAAGGACAGGAACACTTGATTTTCTTCCCACGATCTCTGAGGTGCTTCCATGTAAAACTTCATCTATCAGTCGCTTACCTCTAGAACCACTCACAATCATTGAAACCCTGGTCTTTTCGGAAGCTTCCAAAATTTTTTCATGAGGAACTCCTTCCTTTAAAAAATACTTACACTTAAAACCATCCTTTCTTAAAAACTCCGCTCTTTCTTCCAAAAGAGGGAAAAGCTTTCTCACAACATCAGGGGGAAAGGGTTGACTCATTCCTCTGTCATCAATCACATGAATTAAGATAACTTGCTCAACTCCAATTGATTTAAGCCCTAAAGTAAATTGAAGAATCTTTTTATCAAGTTGAGAAAGCTCTACCGGAACCAAAATCTTTTTAAACATCTTTCCTTCTAAAAGTTAATTACCCCTTTCCATCAAATTTAAAAATTCTTGAAATAGGTATTTGGAATCATGCGGGCCTGGAGAAGCTTCGGGATGATATTGAACAGAAAAAGCTGGGACATCAAGACAGCGAAACCCCTCAACAGTTCCATCATTTAAATTTAAATGGGTTAATTCAATTTTTCCAAAAGCAGACTCACCTAACCATCCTTTGCCCGTTTCAATATGTGAACCAACCTGCCACTCTTTCATTTTTATCTTTAAAGATTGGGGATCAATTGCAAAACCGTGATTTTGACAGGTAATTTCTACTTTCCCATTTATCAAGTTTTTAACTGGATGATTAGCACCTCGATGACCAAATTTAAGCTTGAAAGTTTTACCTCCTAAGGCTAGCCCTAACATTTGATGACCAAGGCAAATTCCAAAGATGGGAACCTTTCCAATTAATTGGTTAACTGTTTTAAATAGGTAAGGGACACCCGCTGGATCTCCAGGGCCATTGGAAAGAAAAACACCATCAGGTTTAAAGTCTAAAATCTCTTTAGCCGAAGTAGATGCTGGCACAACAAAAAGAGCGCAATCTAATTTAGAAAGCTCTCTTAAAATATTGAACTTAACTCCTCCATCTAAAACAACAACCTTAAATTTCCCTTTTTTATTCCCATCCCACCAGTATTTTTTTTCAGTGGTTACACCTTTAACTAAATCTTGCCCAACAATTGAAGGATAAGCTTTAATTCGCTCAATCAAACTTGACGGGTTTAAGTCAACAGTTGAAATTGCTCCCTTCATTGCTCCTTCTAAGCGAATATGTTTAGTTAAAGCTCGGGTATCAATTTTTTCAACTCCAATAATTTGGTATTTCTTTAAAAAATCTTCAAGCGATTCTTTTGCCCGTCGATTAGAAAAACGCCTTGAGTTTTCCCAAACAATAAATCCTTCCACAAAAGGCTTTCTCGACTCAAAATCTTCCGAATTTACTCCGTAATTTCCAATTTCAGGATAAGTCATCGTAACTATTTGGCCAGCGTAGGAAGGATCAGTTAAAATTTCTTGATAACCTGTCATTGAAGTATTAAAAACAACTTCACCAAAAGCTTCACCTTCAGCACCAAAACTCTTCCCCCAAAAAATTGTTCCATCTTCTAAAGCTAAGAGAGCAGGTATTTCTTTTTTCATTTATAGAGTAACCTTCTTTTTTGCTCCTTCTCTAAAGACTTGTTCTTCTTTCAGCTCCAAAAAAGCACCCTCAAAGAAAGCCAACTTCCCTTGAGAAAAAACATGTTTAACAAGTCCTTTAAGCTTCCATCCATTAAATGGTGAGTTGTGACTCTTAGATTCAAATTTTTCCACTTTTACTTCAAACTTCTCTTCTGGGTCAATAATGACTAAATCAACACTACTGCCTGGAGATAACTTCCCTCCAGGTACTCCTAAAATTTTGGCTGGATTAGCACTAAGCTTCTCTATAAGACAAGGAAACGAAATCACTCCTTTATCAACAAGCTCAGTAATTAGTAAAGGAAGGCTTGTCTCCAAACCAACCATTCCAAAGGAAGCTAAATCAAATTCAACTTCTTTTTCTTGCCTTGCATGAGGTGCATGATCAGAAGCAATAGCATCAATAGTTCCATCTTTTAGCCCTTCCCTTAAAGATTCGACATCCTCTCGACTTCTTAAAGGAGGATTAATCTTTAAATTAGTATCAAAATCCATTAAATTATCATGAGTTAAAATGAGATGATGAGGGGTAACCTCGCAAGTTACCTTAACCCCTTCATTTTTGGCTTGAGCTATGAGAGCAACCGAACCCTTAGTTGAAACATGAGCAATATGAATTTTGGCACCGGTAAACTTTGCTAACAACAAATCCCTAGCTACCATTACTTCTTCTGCTACAGCTGGGATGCCCTTAAGCCCTAATAAGGTAGAATAGAAACCTTCATTAGCTTGACCGTGTCGGGAAAGATTTTTATCTTCCTCGTGAAGAATCAAAGGGACATTAAACATTTTGGCGTATTCCATTGCTCGCCGCATAACAAGGGCATTCATCACAGAATTTCCATCATCAGAAAAAGCAACAACCCCTGCTTGAATTAAATCTGCCATTTCTGAAATCTCTTCCCCTTTTAGGCCTTTTGTTATAGCTCCAACCGGAAAAACCCTGGCAAGGCCAACCCTTGAAGCTTTCTCTAAAATCATTTCAACAATTGAAGCGTTGTCAACTGGGGGATCAGTATTAGGCATAGAAGTAATAGCAGTAAAACCTCCTTTAATCGCTGCTCGGCTGCCACTTTCTATTGTTTCTTCATCTTCTCTTCCTGGTTCTCTTAAATGAACATGCATATCAATAAGCCCTGGAGTAACAATTTTATTACTGGCGTCAATTATAATAGCTTTTTCTATCTCGATTTCTTGATCAATTGCTTTAATCTTGCCATCCTCAATTAAAATGTCTAGGATCTTATCAATTCTATTTGCCGGATCCACTAATCTTCCTTTTTTAATTAAATATTTCATCCCCCACCCCCAGTCTTCCCTCCTAAGAGAAGGTAAAGGAGTGCCATCCTGACAGAAATACCACTTTCAACCTGGTCAGCAATGATAGCATTGGGAAGTTCAGCTACTTCAGCTGAAATTTCAATACCACGGTTAATTGGGCCTGGATGCATTATTAAGGTATTGGGCTTGATTTCTCTTATCCTTTCAAGATTCAATCCAAAAAGAGAAGAATATTCTCTAATCGAAGGAAAAAGTGCTTCAGCCTGACGCTCGAGTTGGATTCTCAAAAGATAAACGACATCTACCTCTTTAATGACTTCATTTAAGTTGTATCGAACCTCAACGTCGAGGGCTTCAATGTCAAGAGGAATTAAGGTAGGTGGAGCAACCAAAGTCACTTTTACCCCCATTTTATTAAAAGCTAGAATGTTAGAGCGAGCGACTCGGGAGTGAAGAATATCACCGACAATAGCAATTTTTAATCCCGAGATTTTACCTAACTTCTTTTTTATGGTAAAGAGATCGAGAAGAGCTTGAGTTGGATGCTCATGGGTTCCATCACCAGCGTTAATTACTGAAAAATTGGCAAACTTTGCGAGTAAGTGGGGGGCTCCAGAGGAAGAATGTCTAATGACTAAAGCATCTATTTTCATTGCTTCAAAGGTTTTAGCGGTATCTTTTAATGATTCACCCTTAGCGACAGCACTCGTTTTAGCAGAAATATTTATTAACTCAGCCGAAAGCATTTTGGCTGCAAGCTCAAAGGAAGAACGAGTTCTGGTGCTTGGCTCTAAGAAAAAATTAACTATTGTTTTGCCCCGCAAAGTTGGAACTTTTTTGATAGGGCGGGTGAGAATCTCCTCAAAGGAAGAAGCAGTCTCAAGAATTAGCTTAATTTCCTCGACATCCAAGTCTCTAATGGTTAATAGGTCTTTTCGCTTGAGAAACATTAATTTACCTCTATTTTAAAGTCTTACTTTAAATCAATTTTCATTTTAAATTCACTTCTCCAATAACAACAGAATCTTTCTCATCAACTTCTTTTAAATACACTTTTATCTCTTCCTTTTTTGATGTTGGAATGTTCTTGCCTACATAGTCTGGGCGAAGAGGTAACTCGCGGTGTCCACGATCGATTAAAACTGCGAGTTGAATTGTTGCAGGTCGGCCAAAGTCAATAAGTGCATCCATAGCTGCTCGAGTTGTTCTCCCCGTAAACAAAACATCATCAACTAAAACAATATCTTTCTGATTAATATCAAAAGGTATCTCCGTTTTATAAACTTCAGGTTGTAAAAGATTGGATAAATCGTCCCGATAAAAAGTGATGTCAAGCTCACCAACTGGAATCTCAATCCCCTCAATTTCCTTAATTTTTTGGGCAATTCGATGAGCTAAAAAAATTCCTCTTGTCCTAATCCCAACCAAACATAAATTACTTGCTCCTTTGTTTCGCTCAAGAATTTCATGAGCAATCCGAGTAAGTGCCCTCTGAATGGTTGCTGCGTCCAAGACCTCATTTTTCTCCTTAAACTTGCTTTTCCTTTCTTCGTTACCCATCAAATCCCCTTCTTGAAAAGGTTTTTAAAAACTGGGAGATAAAAAAATGTCTTCCTGCCTTTTAAGCAAGAAGACATCACATCTCAATTTTTTCTCACTCTCCTTCCTGGCCTCTCTGGACCAGCCTTAAAGGATTTTTTGTTATTATATCAAATTTTTAAAATAAGTCAACAAACAAGCAAGCAAAAAGAAAATTGCTCTGCTTTTAAATAACTTGGGAGGATCATTAAATTGTAAAGTGATTCTTAACTAACTGTTAAACTTTAAGAATATGTTGGGGCACTAAAAGCTTTGGGAAAAAGTCTTTGAAATTTAGTGTAATTCCTCGAATAAAAGATTAAATAAACTATGGGCTTTTTAACGAGGAAACTCCGTCTTCGATATTAAATGGTAAATGACTCCTAAAACCAAAACAGCAAACAAAAAGACCCCTAATTTTGGCAAAGACTCATGAGCCAAAATTGATATGAGGAGTTCACGAATTGTTGCTACCAAAGCCACCGAGATAAAAATTTCAAGATGGAATCGCTCACCCTTCAAATACTTTATTTCAGTTCCCATCAATTCAACCATTACCCAAATAATTAGAAGTGTGCCGAGAGAAGAAAGAATCCCTCTTTCTAAATTTCCCAAAAAAACTAAAGTATAAATGTCTTTTGCAAAAAGAAAGATTACCCCCAGCGAAAGACCCATCAAAGCCAAAATCAAAATAAGGTTTAATCCGTAAGTAAACCTCTCTCCAAAGGTTATAAGAGCACTATCCATCCTTTTAGTCAAAAAAATTCTTTTTAATTCCTCCTCATGATAAGAGGAAGTAATAATATCCAAGTTAATATCTAAAATTTTTTCCAGAGATCTAATCAGGTCCCTAAGCTCAGTTTTATTTCCTATCTCTTTCTCTAAAATATCAATTAGGTAATCACGCTTAAAATTCATTGAGGCAACAACAAAATGGATAGGGATGTTTCTTTTTACATGAGTTGACCCAATCCGATACAATTCATTTATGTAGTGCCTATTGTATCCTCCTTCAAAAAGTCTAAGCAGCCATTCTTTAATTGTTTTTTGACGCTTTTCGATGCCTTCTTTAGTCCGAAAAAAAGGAGCGGTTTCAGGATAATTAACTAAATAATCAGAAAAATCGAGAGCAAACTGATCAGCATAAGGAGAAATAATTTTTCCTAGTCTTCTCAGATTTTTTTCATCTTTTTCGGTAAAAAAATAATGTTTCTTAACTTCCTCAATGCTTATCATAATTGTTACTCCAGCATACCAAATTTTAACTGCTTATGAAAGTTTTTATGGATAAATTTTATCTCTTTTTAGTTTAGTCTTTTCTCCTTAACATTCTCTTTCCAATTAACCTTTGTTTTACTTTATCTACCTTCACTTTTTTCACTTTTATGCTTTTTTATATCGGGAGAAACAACTTAAAAATCCCAGTTGGCTAGTTTCCTTTTCTTTTTCCATGATTTGCTTTCTTAGCTCATTTTTCTAGCTCTTCTATCTCATCTGCAATTGTTTAACCAAGTAGCTAAGCACACTTAATGGTTTACCAGAAATAAATTAAAAACTTTGATTTTTTCCGTGGTGTATTTATACAATTCCGCTCGAACTCATTTTATCAAAAATTCCTGAAAAAAGCCAGTGCCCGCCCCGCTCTGCGGGGCGGGCAGGAAAAGCCGTCGGCTCGGGCGCAAAAATTTTTCTTCCCCCACGCCCCCTTAAAATTTTTTGAGCCCTCGCCTTTTGGTTTTATTTTTTTCAAAAGTAGAAATTTGATTTGACATAATGTCAAGCCTCATTGACATAATTCACACTTCACTAGGTCTAATTTGTAGACCCTTAAGTTGACCTTTTTGTTTAATTTAGCATCAATGAATTGCATTAGTTTTTCAATTTGTTCTCTTCTTTTTAGTCTTCTGGAGTTAGCTAATCTCTGCCTTTGTTTTTTAAGATAGTTTTGCCATTTTTCAACAAGTTTATATGCCTCATCCGGATTTTTTTTCTAGAGATGATAGAACTCCATTGGGGTCAAATAACCCAGGGCTTGATGCGGTCTGATATAGTTGTAAATATGTTCCCATTCTTTTAACGCCTTTTGTTGTTCTTCAAATGTTTTGTAAATATTTCCTCTTTGATAAAATTCTTTTTCATCAGTTAAGTGAGATCTTTCTACTCTTGGATTATCAGTTGGTGTGGCGTTATTGGACCAAAAATGGATAATTTCGTCTTTTTGGAGTTGAGAAGAAAATTCTTTTTCATTCTCACCTCCATTGTCAGTATTAAAACAGGCAAACTCAAAAGGTATTCTTGATTTAACTTTTTGATAAGCTAATTTACTTTCTTGAGAATCTGGTTCTTTAACTAATTCCAGGGCTCTTATTCTGGTAAATGAATCAAGAAAACTGTGCTGGAAATAGAAACAATCTTTTAAATGATATTTTCCATCATTGATTGGGCTAAAATCGCCTATTTTAAGCACTAATTTCATATCTTTCTCTATTAATACTCCGGGTAGATAATCCTTAATTTGTTTTGGTGGCCGATATTTAATCCTTAAATTGATTTCTTTCTCCTTTTCTCTTTCTTTTTTCTTTTGCCAAGCTTCTCTAATTTGAACCGATAACTTTGGATCTATTCTTTTGTGTTTATGAAGATAGCGATTTACTGTTGGCGGAGAGGCTTTTAGTTTGTAATCTCTCCAGAGCATTCTTGATATTTTCTTTTCGCCCCAACCATATTTATCTCTTATCTCAATAATTTTATCTTCTACCTCTTTGCTAATTCTTTTTTTACCACCTGAATGATGATAAGGGGTTCGAGATTCTGGCTCCAGGCTACGTGGGTCGCGATGATTGTTTTCAAACTTAGATTTGATCTTTGAAAGCCACTCTCTGGAAATTCCTATTTTACGAGTTGCCCTGGTAACATTGTTTCCACATTCTTGATAGAGGATGTATAACCATCTTAATCGCTTTTTAGCTTCTGGAGATAAATAATAGCGGTATGGATTTAATAAATTTTCTGCTTTTGTTTGCCTAAGCTGTATAGAGTTACAAATTACTCTATACAGTATATCTCTTTTAAGCCTTTTTTTAATCATTTTTACCCTCTTCTAGTGTGAAGTATATCATTAGGTCGTGCACATAATTTACATTTTAGTATACGATAAATTATTCAGTTCGAAAGTAGAACTGAAAGTTCTTTAAAAAAACCAACCAAAAAAGGAGGTAAAGAAAATGGATGTAATATGGAACTTAACGAGAGCATGTCCGTGGGATTGTGCAATTTGTTGTGTTTCCGGATTTCATGTTTGCAATACGACCGAACACATTATTCAATCGGCACAGAAAGAAAAGGGCAAGGAACTTACCTTAGCTGAAAAACTAACCGTGCTTAAAATCTTAGCCGACAAAGATTTCGAGATTGATTTTTCTGGTGGCGACCCCTTGTATTATGATGAGGATTTTCGAGTAGTTGAACAAGCTACTCGCTGGTTGCCGGCTGAAAAATTGGTGTTAGTATGACAGGTAGCAAGATCACTGACGCGAAACTTGAGCTCTTAAAGAAAGTTAGCGTAGTAGAGTTTACACTGGATAATTTACCAGAAGCAGAGAATGCTTTCCGTCCTCGCGGATATAACTTTGCGTCGATGGTCGCGATGAAAAAGTGTGTTGCGGCAGGAATAAAAACGAGAGCGGTTACTGTTCTTTATTCTGCTACTATCTCGAAAGAAAATCTTGAAAGCGTATATCGTTGGTTATGCGAGAATAGTATTCCAGAATGGGAACTACTTGAAGAAGATGAGATACATTTTTGACACCCCAAAAATGCCAAAAATTGATATAATTAAGGGTGTAAAAAGTCAAAAAAGACTAATTTTTAACCATCAATGTATCTCATCTCTATGCTCAAAAGAATCTATTTTACCTTTTGGGGCAAAAAGGTAATTTTGCCCTCTGGTTTTCATCTAGTAGAGGATTTAGTTCCTCTTTATCAGATGGCAACCAAGTTAAAAAGTAAACCACTCTCTTCTCAGGCTAAAAGGAGACTTCAGTGGATGGATTATTACCGAAAAACAAACAATGTTTCTTTAACCTGTCGACATTTTGGTATCTCAAGACAAATATTCTATTATTGGAAAAGGAGATATGATCCAAACAACCTTTATACCCTAGAATCTCTTGATAAAGCACCTAAAAGAAGAAGAGAAAGAGAAATAAATCCAGAACAAGAAATAAGAATTGTTGGCTTAAGGAAGAAGTATTTGAGATATGGTAAAGAGAAATTAGCCTTAATTTACCAAGAACTCTACCAAGAAAAGATTTCAAGCTGGAAAATTTAAAAGGTCATTGAGAAATACAAGCTCTATGCTCATCCTTTAAAAACAGCTAGAATAGCTAGAAAAAGAAAAAGGCTCTTAAAAAGAAAAGAATAACAGAATTAGTTAAAAGAGAAAAAACAGGATTTCTTGTTTGTCTTGATGTTATTGTTATCTATTGGAATAACCTTAAAAGATACATCTTTACTCCCATTGATCACTACTCAAAGATTCCTTTTGCCATAATGTACAAATCTAAATCTTCTTTAAATGCTCAAGATTTTCTCAGAAGACTTTATTACCTTTTTGATGGCAAAATTGAGAATCTCCAAACAGATAATGGTTCTGAATTTCAAGGCTTATTTCAAAAAGCAGTTCAAGAATTGGGGCTTGAGCACTATTA